>JBBRUR010000008.1:0-99878 GCA_038247635.1 Chitinophagales bacterium | reverse complement strand
TAACAAGTTTCTGACTGAAACAATTTTTTCAAACTTAGGTCTCGAACTGAATTGCAATAAAATAAAAAAGCTTTATAGCCAGTGCTTAAATATCGGCTCTATGGCTGCTTAAAATACTACCGAACCATTGCTTTCAGGTAGTTTTATAATTTGAGTTGCTTGTTTAAAAATCGCTTTATATAGATTATTTCATAGGCCATTGTTGTAGAGCATCATCTAAATCGTTTTAAGAAAGGGTGTTTGAACCAAATGGCTCACTATGTAAATTTATCAGGTAGGTTTAATGAGCCGCGGAAAAATCATCAGTTATGTTCGTCCCGTTAAAATGAGTGAAGTAATCAAAATCACCCTTCATAAGCAACAGCAATTTTTTATCGCTTGTGTCTGAAATTTTTGCGATAAGCTCTTGTTTAATATTCATATTAAAAAAAT
Source organism: Chitinophagales bacterium (assembly GCA_038247635.1). Taxonomy (GTDB): domain Bacteria; phylum Bacteroidota; class Bacteroidia; order Chitinophagales; family Chitinophagaceae; genus Segetibacter. Next base: position 99,446 of record JBBRUR010000008.1, on the reverse strand, counting down.
TTTACCCAATTAAGTTAAAGATTTACCCCAGGCATAATTTGATTGAAGCTTCGGTAATTAAATCCATTGATAACTCGTGAGACGGCATTGCAAGCTTTTGTACCGTTTACTGTCTACGCTATTTCCTTATAATGCGCCGGTTAGTATTTCATTTGCCGAATACCTTATTTCAAGCTCCAATTTTGAAGAATATCCGGCATCAACACTTCTTAATAAACAAGAAAAGGAGCAAAACAATATTCAGGCTTTTGATTTTAACGATATGGCTACAATTTATCGCTACTTCTTAAAAAAAACCAATTTATTAAAAGTTTTGCCTCCTTCTTTTGTCAATCTTTTACGCAGCACCTTTTAAGCTTTTTGCCAATGCCGAGCGGACTCAGTGCATTTCTGCCAACTTTTGGCTTAGGCAAAATGGCTGGTATCGCCTTCACCTCCTCTTCAAGTTTATAAAAATGATTGTCATCCTCATCCTCAACTTCTTCAAAATCATTGGAAAAATCATCATCGTCCACCACTGATTCTAAATTATAATTATCCCAGCCGTCAAGGATATGTTCATACTTTTCATAAATGTTTCTCCTAAGGTTTAATTTATCTTCCAGGGGCTGTTCAAAACCTTTTTTAACATCATTCCAGTCTCCGCATATTTCTATGTCTGCCAGTGCTTCAGCATACAATATTTCAATAACAGGCATAAGCTCCTTTGCATTAATATCCAGGCAATCCCAAACCATTAAACCTATCAGCTCGGTGTCTATAATACGATCATCATTTTTTTGCGAAATATAAAACCCAAAAATATTATTAAACCATTGTATAATTTCCGACCGTCTGTCAGGATAGTGTAACGCTATTTTTGCCACCGCCTCCGCCACAGCACTTCTTGCAAAAACGTACCTGTCGGGCTTCTTTAAAAATGCAAGTAATTCTTCTGTCTGATGCAGCCCTATGGAGAAAACACATTTTTCTGCATTTTCAGAAAGTGAATCCTTAAACCAAAAATCCAGGTATTTCTCATTTTGCCGCAACATGTCAAACACTACCGATAAACTTTCCGGCAATTGTAATTCGCCTATCAGGCTCAGAGCATGCATTAAAAGCTCATGCGTTGTGGGGCTATAAAGCGTGTTTTCAAAGTGTTTGAAACGTGCTATGGTGTCTTAAACTTCAGCATGCAAATCATGGAATATTGTTTGTTTTGGCAGGCTGAGTATTTCAGTAATAATTGTGTGAGGTATTCTCAAACTATTACAATAAAGTTGTTCAATAATATCGTGATTAAACCGGGGCTTTTCGTACGTTTCCTCTACCACTTTGGCGGCAACCACCGTCACGCTCCGCTTCATTGCCTTTGCTTTTTCCTTTTGTTTTATGCGCTGCTCCAACCTGTACGCAATCATACCGTCTTTGGCCCACATTGAATGTTGGCTGTCTTTATTAAGATTAAGCATTCTAATTAAACGCTCCTCAGCCTTATCATTTTTATTTGTATTAATGTAATATAGCAATACAGCCTTATCGAAGCTTAACACCTCATCATAACTAAACTCATTTCTGTTTAAATACAGACCACCTTTTTCCAGGTCTTTACCCAATACTTCGGGTACTTTATCGTATTCCTTATCAAACATATGTCTAAAAGCCACGTTTAATCTGCCATATAAAAATTCAGGAAGTTTTTGTGACGTTTACAAGCGTATTTCATTCGCTTTTTTCGGATTTCCCTGCTGATTAAACATCACCGATAAATAATTTTTACATTGGAGAATATGGGGATATTTCTTAATTAGTTCCTAAAGTTCCATTACGACGCTGTTTTTCTTTTTTTGCACCTTTCCTGCCATTTCACCTATTTTTTTTGCAATGTCTGGTGTTATACCAAGCGTTTCATCCAAAATATCCAAGCGGTGCATTATTGAATAATTTGCTTTTTCAGTTTCGTTCATATGTCTTTTTTGACGCACAAGTATCAATTGATGTATTGCGATGTGGACAGGTTGCCTATATATTTTTCACATTTTGTGCAGATGAATTATGGAAAAAATTCTAAGAGCATTTCATCTGCTTACCTTGCACCAATGATCATTTCATCTGCTGAATACGTTATTTCAAGCCCCGATTTTGAATTGTGCCCACCGGCAGACAGGCCGGAGTATGCATTTATTGGTAGGAGCAACGTGGGCAAATCGTCGCTTATTAATATGCTTACCAATAAGCAAAAGCTGGCTAAAACGTCCAATTCGCCGGGCAAAACGCAAATGATCAATCATTTTGAAATCAAAAGTTTACCCGACAACCACAAGCCACACCAAAAACCTAACCAATGGTTTATAGTCGATTTGCCGGGGTATGGCTTTGCAAAGGTTTCCATTAGCAGCCGCCGCAAGTGGGAGCAGATGATTGAAAATTACTTGCGCAAACGCCCCAGCCTTGTAAACGTCTTTTTGTTGATTGACAGCCGCCATACGCCCCAAAAAATTGACCTTGATTTTGCCAATCAACTTGGTGTTTGGGAAATACCATTTACTCTTGCATTCACAAAAATTGATAAGGAAAATCAACGGATGGTTTCGGCCAATATAAAAGCTTTTTTAGATGGTATGCGGCAAACCTGGCAATTTTTGCCTCAGCACTTTTTAAGCAGCGCAGTTAAAAAAAGCGGAAGAGATAAGATGTTGGCCTTTATTGACATGTGCAATAAAGAATGGGAAGAAGGGAATAGCCAATAGCCGATAGCTTAAAGCCTTTGTATAAAACGTAATTGATAATTACTAATTACAAATAAAATTATATGGAAACGTTTTACAACATCAAACAACGACTTTCTGAAAAAGGATTTGCAATTATTGAAAACGTTTTTACCATAAAAGAAATCGATCTAATTCTTCAGACTATTGCGCAGGTTGACAATACCAATCCAACTTTTAGAAAAACAAATGATTTGTTTGCAATCAGACAATTTTTTAAAGAAGTTCCAGGTGCGTTTAATATACTATTTAATGTAAAACTTAACTTAGTTATTTCACAGATTTTTGGTATTGATTACTTTGTTGCCAAGTCTATTTACTTTGACAAGCCGGGGCAATCTAATTGGTTTTTGGCCTACCACCAAGACCTGAGTATTTCAGTTAATAAAAGGCTCGACCTTGCAGGCTAAGGCCCTTGGACAACTAAACAGAATCAATTTGCGGTTCAACCACCACTTGACATTTTAGAAAATAACTATACTATTCGTATTCATCTTGACGACACAGACGAAAATAACGGAGCATTAAAAGTAATTGCTTCATCTCACTTAAAAGGTGTTTATAGAACTGAAACAATTGACTGGACAAAAGAAACAGTAACCAATTGCAGCGTTAAAAAAGGTGGAATTATGATTATGAAACCTTTTCTTCTTCATGCATCAAAGAGGTCAACAAATAATAATAAAAGACGAGTGATACATGTTGAGTTCAGTAACTGTTTACTAGCGGATACGCTACAATGGTCGGAAATTGAAACCCTGCAGATAACAAAAGGTTTGAGAAAAAACTTGCAAACCTAACCCAGCAGTAAATCTTATTTCAATATTAAACAATAGTAGTTGGCTCTACTTAAAAATTTGAAAATAGAATAAACAATGAACCTTTAATTTCGAATTCACCAACATGTCCAGGTTAACAGATTTTAACTAATAATTATTAGCCGAACCTAAATAGTTTATATACTAAAGGTAAAAGAACTTAAGCTAAGTGATATTTCAAAAAAAATAAAAAAGCGATATAAGCTAAAAGACAAACACTGAAGGCTATTCAAGAATACCTAACCGCTAATTAGTAAAGGCTAAAAGCTATTAATTAACCATTTTATTGGCACAACTACTACTGGCAAAGGCTTCAGGTTTGGCTTTAAATGCAAAGCCCATACCTAATATATAACCCATCGCCTCACGCAAGGCATCGTTGCTTTTAAATTGGGGGTTGGTGTTAATGTCTGCATGCACTTCCATATCTACATCATATTGTGTAAACAGGGTGCAAAGTTCGTAAGCAATTTCAATGCTTTTAGCCACTTCTACCAGCATACGTTCTTTAATGCTGTACTTCTGCCGCGTTTTTTCGTTGTGGATGTACATAAAGCCACCGTGGCCATGCCGTACAAAAACAATTACAGTGGCAAACTCGGTTTCGCTGCCCTTTACCTGGCTGTCGGTTCCAATACACACCTTCAGTTTAAAGCCTTTTTGCGTTTCCTTTTTAATAGCAGCTTCTACTGCACTTTTAATGGGAAGATCAATCGATTCCCCACTGAACTTTCTCCAAAGCATAATAAATTGGGTTTGTGTAATTTACCCATTAATTTGATATGCAATACTTGCCTTGCGATTAATTATTTGTAAACAAACGTGCAAAACCACCATAACTAGCACATCGCTGCGGTTTTTGTAGGGATATATTTAATATTGGTTCGTGCTTAGCAACACCAACGTACAAGCTTCTACAGGCTTTATGCCGTTCTTTTCGGCTAGTTTGGCAAGTTCATCATTTTCAGTTCCGGGGTTAAAAATTAACCGTTTAGGTTGCAGTCCAATAATATAATCGTAGTATTTGGTTTGATTTACAGGGTTTAGGTACAGGGTAACTGTATCAACCCCTTCTTCGGTTGGGTTATGTGTAATAATGTCAGTTTCGCCAATAGTTCCGCTTTTGTTTCCTATGGCAATTACCGGGTGCATACGTTGGCGTAAACTATGCACCGCCAGGTAACTATATCGTTCGGGGTTAGAAGATGCGCCGATTACCACTGTTTTCTTTTTGTCCATAATCATTTATTTTTTGCTAAATCATTTTTATTTTTTGCCTGTATTAGCATTTTTAGCAGGCTATATTGAATTTATAAAACTTTCTTTTGCCCGCCTTGCATAATGTTTTGTAATGCTAAGGGTACCGTAGTATACGCAAAAGTAAAGCCAGCCTGTTGTAAACGCGTCGGCACTACCCACCTGCTTTTTAATAACAATTCGGTTTCGGTACCCAATGCCCATGCACCAAGGGCCAACATACCTTTTGTAGCCGGCAAACCAAAAGGCACACCAAGCGTGTTGCGTACCTGTTGCATAAACGTAGCATTGGTTACAGGGTTGGGCGACGACACATTGTAAACACCTTGCATTTGGGTATTAGTAAAAATAAACTCCACGGCCCTGCAAACATCGTAAATATGCACCCAGCTAAACATTTGTTTTCCACTACCGTGCTTGCCACCCAGGCCCCATTTAACCAGGTTACAATAAGGCACCATTACCCCACCCTTACCTAATGTAATAGCCATGCGCAATGCTATTTTTCGGGTAGTTGTGCCGGGTGCATCAAAAAAAGCCTGTTCCCAATGTTTACAAACCTGTACACTAAAATCGTTTTCAATATCGCCGTTTAGCTCATTCTGCGGCCGGTCGGTAGCATGCCGGTAAATGGTTGCACTTGAAGCATTGATCCAAACTTTGGGTGGATGCACAGCTTTGGCAACTGCCTGCCCAAGTGCAATGGTTGACAGGGTTCGACTATCAAAAATGGCTTGCTTATTGGCCTCCGTGTATCGGCAGTTTACTGATTTACCCGCAAGGTTTATGAGCAAATCGGCGCCCTCAATTACCTGTTCCCATTCACCTCCGTCAACACCGCTCCATTTTACCCACAAAATATTTTTATTAGCTTGCATTTGCTGAAAACCATAGGCATTATTTTGTACAACGGGCAACTGTCGCGATAATATTACTACCTGATTAGCTGTCGAAAAATATTGGGCGAGATATTGCCCAATAAAACCGCTGCCGCCGGCAATCACTATTTTTTTACTTTTCATTTTTGGTGATTAAATAAAATGAAGAGGACGTTTTACCGGATGAAATACTTCGCGATAGCAAATAAAGGCATAGAATAAGGCCATTATTGGTGCTGCCACCAGCATTATAAACCAAACCATAAAAAGTGATGGTATAATGATAGCAAGTATTATAATAATTAATATTGTTGTAGCAATAATGTGATAATACCAACGACGACTACCCTTTTGCAAATGCCATTTATTTATCTGATGAATTAACATACTTAGCACCTGCCAACTGCCCACTACAAAATAGCCAGTCAACATCCATTGCTGGTTAGCCCAAAAACTGCCTACCAAAAACACCACAATTATTAACAGCTGGGCTAAAACGTCAAATATTTTAAATGTTTTTAAATCCATGTTTTAAAGTATTTAGTCTTCTTTTTATAGACATGCTTTATTTGTAAAACTTACACCTTGGGTAAGGTGCCAGTTGCATTACGTATAATTAATTGCTGTGCCTTTTTGCGTAGGTTATAAAATATATATAGGTTTAAAAAGTGCATTGCACCCAATACCAAAATAATAAAACCGGTTTTAATGCTTAGGCTTTCAATTACCTGCTGAATGTTTACTGTGGTATAATAAACTGTAGGCTACACACCACGTAACCGAGGTTTACCAGGTAAAAGCCTACCAGCAGCAGGTTATTTACGCTGTCGGCCAGTTCTTTATTTCCATGAAAAATATCAATTAAAAACACCTTACCATTTTTAAATAGGGTGCGAGCTACCCAAATGGTAAGGCAAATAGTAATAAACAGGTAAAGGCAATAAGTGACAATGATGTAGTTCATGATAATTGATTATAGTTTAATTAATTTTATGATACTTTCAGAAAAATTTGAAATTGAATTATCAAAAAAGAATCGGAAAACCGGCGTAGACATAGTAATCTGGTACTTGCTTATTTAAACAATTTCAAAAAGTGCCCCCAAAACCAGTTTTCTTCGGCCTTTATAATGGTACTGAGGGATTTTTCGGCCTGGCCGGCAAACTTATAAATATTGCCAACTGTTTCAGTAAACGCCTTATGTTCATCATTACTTGTGTCTCCTTCAATATTCTGTAGTTGTGCTAACACTTTTACCATCGGGTCAAGTTCCCGCTTTTTGCGTTCGTACATTATTATGGTGGCTACCTTCCAAATATCCTTTTCTGCCTTAAAAAATTCCTTTCTTTCACCGGCAACAATTACTTTTTGCACCAGGTTCCAATCCATCAATTCGCGAACATTCATATTGGTATTACCACGGCTAATGCTTAATGCTTCCATAATTTCTTCGGCCGAAAGTGGTACCGCGGCAACCAACAGCAACGCATGTATTTGTGCCATTGTACGATTAATGCCCCATTGGCTACCCAATACGCCCCAGCTTTGAATGAACTCCAGTTTTGCTTGTTCCAGTTTCACAACACTAAGATAATATAACTTTTTAAACTTTCAATAATTATTGAAATTAAATTTTCACCCTTTTAAAAAACAAGCTGGATTTGTTACCGTTAACTGCATTCCCAACGGTGATTAAAGGTTTTTAGTTGAAGGTGAAGGTATAAATTGGAAGGCTGTTTAGGAATATTGTAATCGCTAAAATATTATTGGTAGGGGGGATAATTTCTCAAAAAAACAGATCGCTTTAAAACAACCAATAACCTAATTTAGGTACGTTGACATTACTAAAATGGCGTTCAATAATAATGCATGGCACAATTTTAGAAAAGGGGGAGATTAAACTATAGATAAATATGAAGAAGTACTTTTTTACAGTGTCAACAGCATGTATGTTTACCATTGCATCGGTGGCGCAAACAGCCCCCACCACCAACAAAGGCGGAATAATTTTAAAAGGCGGAGTAAATTTTGCCAATGTTACTATTACCGATGGCGGCAATATTGAAGAAGCCAAAACTTTGGCATCATTTAACGTTGGAATATTAGCCGATTTCCCCCTCTCAAAGTATTTGTCGTTACAGCCTGGGATAATATATAGCGGAAAAGGATCAAAAACCCAGCGGGGTAGTGAGTCAGGCAGCAATTATTACCGGGCTACAATTAACCCCATGTATGTTGAGTTACCTGTAAATTTGGTAGGCAAAATTCCGTTAACAGGTGCTGCAAACGTATTTTTTGGTGCAGGTCCTTACGTGGCTATGGGTGTAGCCGGTAAAAAAAAGGCCGGGGGAAAGATATTTGGAGTAACATTTAAATCAGACGACGATATTGTATTTAGTAACGATGACCCCAGTACGTCGCAGGAAGAAAATGAAGGCTTTGGCAAAATTAAAAGATTTGATTATGGTTTTAATGCATTGGCCGGCATTGATTTTGGTAAATACATGCTAAGTGCAAATTATGGTTATGGACTGGCTAAGCTTAATTCAGGAACAGATAATACTGCCAACGATAATAACAAAAACAGGGTAGTAAGTATAAGCCTTGGTATTAAATTGTAATACAATTCCTCTATATAAATGCAAAGGGCTGGCTTAATTAGCCAGCCCTTATTTTATTTGTTTATAACATAGTAAAATAGAAACAGAAGGTGGTAAAACACTTATCTTTCTGTTTTTTTATAAAATAATTTAATATGATTAAACAGATAGCAGTAGTACTGGTAGTTTTGACCACAACAGGCAAGGCCATAGCACAATTTGAGTCGAGTAAGCAGGTATATAGTGCCCCATCGTTGCAAACAGAGGTTGTTCGTCATAAAAAAGTAGCAATCCTGCCATTTGCGGCAACCATTACTTACAAACGACTTCCCAAAAAGTACGATGAGGCGGCCAATAAAGCCGATGAACAAACCAGTGCTGCCAACATGCAACAGGGTATGTTTACCTACCTGTTACGCAAAGGAAATAACTACACCGTAAACTTTCAGGACGTTGAACGTACCAACACATTGCTAAAACAAAGTGGCGTTTTTGATAAAGTAAACGAGATGACAATGGACAGCATTTGTAAAATTTTGGGGGTGGATGCTGTAATTAAAAGCAGTTATGCCTACCAGCGTACCGCAAGCGATGGGGGTGCTATTGCAAAAGGCTTGTTATTGGGTTCGGCGTTTAGTACTACAGGTAACGGCACGTTAACAATGCAAATTTATAACGGTAAAGATGGCGAATTACTATGGCGGTTTGTAAAAGAAATGAACGAGAATGTAATGGGAAGTGGTAACCAGGTAATGGAGCGTATGATGCGTAAAGTTTCCAGGAATTTTCCGTACGAAAATTAATAGCTTAAATGTTAATAAAATAAAAACCGGCTTTAAGCCGGTTTTTTGTTATTTTAAACTGAAAAGCTCTCGCCGCAGGCGCAGCTTCGGCTGGCGTTTGGATTTTCAAAAAAGAAGCCTTTGCCGTTTAAGCCGTCAGAAAAATCGAGCGTAGTATTTACAAGGTATAAAAAGCTTTTAAGGTCGGTAACGACCCTTATTCCATTGTGCTCAAACTCCTGGTCCATAGGTTTGTGTTGATTATCAAAATCCAGCTTATAGCTCAATCCCGAACAGCCTCCGCCTACAACCGACACCCTTAAAAAGTGCTCTGTGCCATCTTTACTGGCATTAGCCAGCAATTCGCCCACCTTTGTTTTTGCTTTATCGCTTACAAAAATCATATAATATCATTTAAATTACAGCAAAGTTAAGTAATCAATATCTAACAACTAAAACGCTCCAAACCAGGTATAAGATTATTAAAGGTCTATAAGTTTATCGCGGCGTAAGGTCTCTCAACTTTGCTACTGCTTTTTCTATTTGAATAAGTGTGTAATCAATTTCTTCAGCGGTAGTAAATCTGCCCAGGCTAAAACGGAGCGAACCATGCGCCCTTTCGTTGGAGAAACCCATTGCCTTTAACACATGCGAAGGCTCTATTGATGCAGAGGTACAAGCTGAGCCAGAACTTAATGCAATGTTTTTATTAACACCCATCAGCAGGCCTTCGCTATCAACCCTTTTAAAAGCAACGTTGGTAACATGAGGCAATCTTAGTTGGGGGTTGCCGTTAATTTGGGTGTCCTCAATTAATAATAATCCTTTTTCCAGCCTGTTTCTTAAATCCTGCAAGCGGACACCATCGTGGGCCATTTGCTTGAAAGCTATTTGCGCAGCCTTGCCAAATCCAACAATAGCGGGTACATTTAGTGTACCGCTTCGCATATTCCGTTCGTGGCCGCCGCCATCTATTTGGGCAGTAAGTTTTACCCGTGGGTTTTTTCGGCGTACATACAAAGCCCCTACTCCTTTGGGACCATACATTTTATGTGCAGTAAAGGCCATTATATCAATGCCATCGCTTAGCACATTTACCGGTATTTTGCCCACTGCCTGTACCGCATCACTAAAAAAAAGTATTTGGTATTTTTTTGCAATAGCGGCTATTTGTTGCATTGGCTGAACAACGCCCGTTTCGTTATTGGCATACATTATGGCAATTAAAATGGTTGTTGGCCTAATAGCCGCTTCCAACAAAGCAAGGTTTACCATGCCGTTGTTGTCAACAGGTAGGTAGGTTATTTCGCCCCCTATTTTTTCAATGTGTGCACAGGTGTCCAACACTGCCTTGTGTTCGGTAGCCAACGTAATAATATGATTGCCTTTGGCTGCATACGTTTCAAAAATACCTTTTATAGCAAGGTTGTCACCTTCGGTTGCCCCGCTGGTAAAAACAATTTCTTTAGGCTCACTACCAATTAACATGGCTACCTGTTCGCGGGCAAGCTCAACGGCTGCATCGGCACTCCAGCCAAACTGGTGGCTACGGCTGGCGGCGTTACCAAAATGTTGGGTAAAATAGGGCAACATTGCCTCCACCACCCGTGGGTCGCACATGGTAGTGGCATTATTGTCAAGGTAAACCGGAAGCTTTATCATATGTTGTAAACATAAAAGTAAACCAAAGGGTTTTATAAATTTGAGGCCGGTACTTACCATTAGGCCCGCCGTTGCACATTAAAACCTAACATTAACATGATAAAGCTTGAGCATATTGGAATTGCAGTTTTAAACCTGGAACGGGCAATACCCTTATTTGAAAAAATACTGAACACTCATTGTTATAAAACCGAAATGGTAGAAAGTGAAAAAGTAATGACTGCTTTTTTTCAACAAGCGGAAACAAAAGTTGAATTATTGGAAAGTTTGGCGGACGATGGGATAATTTCACGGTTCATTCAAAAAAAAGGTGAGGGAATTCACCACCTTGCTTTTGAAGTTGAAAATCTTGAAAAAGAGATAGAAAGACTGCGTGATGAGGGCTTTGCATTTGTTAGTGAAATACCTAAAAATGGTGCTGATAATAAGCGTATTGTGTTTCTGCATCCCAAAGAAACCAATGGTGTTTTAATAGAGCTTTGCGAAGAAATTAAGCATTAAACACCTAACTATCAACCAATAAAAATAGTTGGCTCAATATCAATGTTTTGGCATTTAAGTCAATTTAAAAGTTTTGACAACTACATGTTTAATTTGTAAAAAACCTTTAATTACAATTTTCCCTGTTTAACCACCAGCCTATTAATGGGTAAAACACACGCAGTTAAGCGTTGTTTTACCATATAACGCCAATAAGTTTTGACATTAGCATACCTATGGAAAACTCAACAGAAAAAAAACAACATTACATGGGCAACACTTTGCATTCGCACAAATACTATTTTGCCTTCTCTATTTTTATAGTTTTTATTATCCTGCTTCGGCAGCCGGTAATTGCAACAGTCAAAAACGAGCTAAGCGTTGTACCTGTTACAATAGCAAATTACCATACTACTATCTGGATAAGCGATTTTCCCAAACAAGCCACCGTTTTGTTGTTTGATGATGTAGACAACTTGCCGGGATTTATTACCATTAACAAGCACAGTGCTGCATATAGGTTGTTATAAAAACTGCTACCCCCACCCTTTATGTCAAAACGTTTATTGGCGAGGTATCGGTTTATAGCGGGTTAGTTTTTAACAGCTACAAATGGGTAAAAGTTACAGAAAGCAACATCTTAGTTAATAAAGCATAATGTTTTTCTTCGCCCTTTAATAAAAAACTTTCAAGCACAGGGCTATTTTTTGCAATTTGAATAGTAACGTAGCTATTTGTTATTATTTCATGCTACAGCTCAAGCTTTTCAATAGCTAATTGAGCAGCTATCTGGCTGGCATCTTTTTTATTAAATCCTTTGCCAATCGCAATTTCCTGCCCGTCAAGCACTGCTGCAATAGTAAAAATGCGCCTGTTACTTTCAAGCTTTTCATCCCTGGTAACAAAGGTTAGCACCTTTCCATTTTTACTGGCCCAGCCAATTAATTTATTTTTTAGGTTGATGTCAATATTCTCCAGGTCATCAACATATAAGTGGGGAATGATGATGTGCTTTAAAATCCATCTATGGGTTTTTAAATAGCCCTTGTCAAGGTAAACCGCGCCTACCAGTGCCTCCAGGGTATTGCCAAATATCTGGCTACCTTTTAACGATCCGTCAAATTTGTTATAGAGGGTAATTTTTTTAAGGCCAATTTTAACAGCAAGGTCATTTAATTGCGAGCGATTAACCATTTTGCTGCGCATTTCAGTTAAAAAGCCCTCGCCTTTGTAGGGGTATTTTTTAAAAAGATAATCGGCTACAATTGAACTTAAAATGGCATCGCCGAGGTATTCGAGCCTTTCATTGTTTTCGTCAGCTCCTTCTTTTACTGATCGATGGCTGAGAGCGGTAGTATAAAGGGAGATGTTGCCCGGCTTTAAGCCTAACACATTTTCAATCTGCTTCTCAAAGGATAGCTTGACATCCTTCTTACCAAAAAATTTGTCTAAGATTTCCACTCCGTTAAGCTACATATTTTTTTACTATCATAGCCGCATTATGGCCACCAAAGCCAAAGGTATTATTCAAAGCAGCTTTTACGGTGCGCTTTTGTGCGGTATTAAAGGTAAAGTTAAGGCGCGCATCCAGTTCAGGATCGTCGGTAAAGTGGTTAATAGTGGGCGGTATAATATCGTGTACAACCGCTTTAATGCAGGCAATGGCTTCAATAACGCCCGCAGCGCCCAGGCAATGGCCGGTCATACTTTTGGTTGAACTGATATTAAGGCCATAAGCGTGACCGCCAAATACATTTAAAATGGCTTTTATTTCGGCCCCGTCGCCCAACGGTGTGGAGGTGCCGTGGGTATTTATGTAATCAATTTCGGATATATCCATTCCCGCATCATCTAATGCAGCAATCATAACATTTTGCGCACCCAAACCTTCGGGGTGTGGTGCGGTAATGTGGTATGCATCGGCCGTGGCGCCACCACCCGCTACTTCGCAATATATTTTTGCACCTCTTGCAATGGCATGTTCCAGCTCTTCTAAAATTAATACCCCGGCTCCTTCGCCCATTACAAAACCATTGCGATTTTTATCGTACGGCCTGCTGGCTGTTGCAAATTCATCGTTGCGTTCGCTCAGGGCCTTCATGGCATTAAAGCCACCTACACCCGCTTCGCTAATTACACTTTCACTTCCGCCCGATAAAATAATATCGGCTTTTCCAAGCCGGATATAATTGAAAGCATCAATAATTGCATTTGTTGACGAAGCACACGCGCTTACAACGGCAAAATTTGGACCTCTAAAACCGTGGCGAATACTTATTTGCCCGGCGGCAATGTCCAATATCATTTTGGGAATAAAAAAAGGATTAAACCGTGGTGTTCCATCGCCCTTGGCAAATTCAACCACCTCCTGCTGAAAGGTGATAAGACCACCTATACCACTTCCAAAAATTACGCCTACCCTGTCGGGGTTTACGCTTTCTTTTGAAATACCAGCATCGGCAACAGCCTGATCGCTGGCTACAAGGGCAATTTGGGTAAAACGGTCAATTTTTCTTGCCTCTTTACGGTCAAGATAATCAGTAGCTTCAAAACCTTTAAGCTCGCAGGCAAATTTCGTTTTAAACTTAGCAGCATCAAATTGAGTAATCATATTAGCGCCCGATACCCCATTAATAAGTGCTTCCCAATAATCATTCAGGTTATTTCCCAATGGCGTGATGGCACCTATTCCTGTAACAACTACTCTTTTTAATTGCATACGGCTTAACCCAACGTTTTAAAGTGATAAAATCCGCCTACAGCGGCTAAAAGCTTTTGTGAGGCGGATTCAAAAAAAATTATTTCCAAGATGTGTTTTGCCAATTACTTAGCATGCTCTTCAAGGTAAGCCACAGCTTGTCCTACGGTGGTAATGGTTTCTGCCTGTTCGTCAGGGATAGAGATATTAAACTCCTTTTCAAATTCCATAATTAGTTCTACAGTATCTAACGAATCTGCTCCCAGGTCGTTGGTAAAACTAGCTTCGGTAGTTACTTCGGCCTCGTCTACTCCCAGTTTGTCAACAATTATTTTTTTAACTCTTGTTGCGATGTCTGACATTGTTATAAAGTTTAGTTACGGGTGCAAAAATATAATTTTTGGCAAACAAGCAACGAAATAGCTGATTTTTATTTATTTCTGCCAGCTTGTCAACTAAAAAAAAGCTGCTATTTAATTCCTATTTTCTGTGTTTTCTGTTCATTATAAGTGGTAAAAAACTGAATATGTACAAAAATGTAGCCCAAAACTTATTATTTGGCAGGCAAAAATTATGGCCTAAACGGGACAATTATGCCATTTAGAGCAAGTTTTTACCTGAAAGCAATTACCAAAAAGGCCATCAACCATGCAATAAATTAAACGCTTGCCGCTATTTGGTACGCTCAATGCTGAATATAAAATCATAAAAAAGGCTGAATAAAATTACCAACAGTATAAGAGTGCGCCGCTATGGTAATAAAGCAGGCTGCAACGACTGGTAAAAACTGCTATAAAGCCCGGTTCCAAAATATAAGCACCAGCGTACGGATAGTGATTATAAATTATTAATAATAGAGCCATAGCAAAAAACAAATTATAAATATTTTTTTTTGCAAACGAAGCGGGCATTTAAAAAGTTACTCATCGGTGTAATAAATGCAAACAGTATCTTTAATAATACTCTCTAACACATATGCCACTAAAAATAATTGATCACGGCACCAAAGAATACAAGCAGATGGTAGAAATGCGTTTGCAAATATTACGCAAACCATTAGGCCTTACTTTTACTGACGATGAACTTGAAAAAGAAAAAAACGATTTATTAATTGGCGCATTTGAAGAGGACGAAATGTTGGGCTGCTGTATGCTTACTAAAGCAGGCCTCAGAACTGTTAGGCTGAGGCAAATGGCAGTAAAAACAGGGTTACAGGGCAAAGGTATTGGCCGCGTAATGATGCAATTTGCCGAAAACAATGCCCGCGACAGGGGCAACACTCGCATTATTATGCATGCCCGCAAAACAGCCATAGGTTTTTACGAAAAGCTGGGCTATAGCGTAAGCGGCGAGGAATTTGAAGAGGTAACCATACCACACTACGAAATGGAAAAAAAGCTGTAAATTATTTTTTGCTAATATGCCGGTTAAGCAATACCCTAAGGTCGCTGAGGCTTTCGGGGCCGCTAAAAGCCGCCTTGGGCACTAAAAAAAACGACCTGCTATCAAAGTATAGATGGATAAAATGGGGTGTTTCAAAATAGGTGGTAAACTTTTTCCACCCCCATTCCATAAAGCCCTTTTCGCTTTCCAACACAATGCCGTTTTCTTTAAACTTAATGGTAAAGGTTGATTTAAAGGTGGCCGCCTTACCATATACACTGTAGGGTAGCACAAACCAAAACGAAATCATTAATACTATCCATAAAAACGAACTGATCAAAAATGCCACAGGCGATACCCTTTTAAAATAGAATAAGGCTGCAGAAAACAAAGCGAATACGTTGATCATGATCATCATTATTCGTATTTCGGGCCTTTTTATAAAATGGTATCTCAATGCTTGTATTACCAGTTTTTTGTCATAAGCAATAAATACTTCCATAGCGTAACGGGCGGTGTATTTTTTTAGGTTATAATCACCCTGGCTTTTTTGCCAACAAGTGCCTTTTTTTCAAAAACAGGCTTTGAAAGTAATACATTCCACAGGCAGTATGGCAATATCAGATAGATATTTAATAATGCGGCTAAAAATAACCCCTGCCCAATATTTTTAACCCCGCCACAACTGGTAAAGAGGCCAATATGTTTATAAAGCCGCCCATGGATAACATTATGATGGTGGTGATTGAAAGTTAAAAATAGTTTTTAGGGCTTTGTGCACTTTGCCACTGTTACCTAAACAACCTTTTACCCACCATTTAATAAATCAAAGTAATATATTCGCTATACCAAAAACAAATAAAAATGGCTACGCAAAAAAAAGATTTGACCGAAATAGAAGAGGGCGGGTTTATATTAAACGAAAGCGACACTTTTATTACAACCGAACTGGTGGAAGGCACTGCTGAAAAACCCATTCATCAAAAAGATAAGTTACCTGGTGAGGCCGGCCACATACAACGATCGAGCGCCGGCCCCGAAGAAAAGGATTTTACTGATTAAGCCCGCCGTATTTATACCTATTTTAGTTTACCATTGCAGGCAGGTACAAATATTAATAAAGATCCGTAGCTCAGTTGGTTAGAGCGCTTCCTTGACATGGAAGAGGTCACCGGTTCGAGTCCGGTCGGTTCTACTTTTTTATAAAACAGGTTATCTATATCCTGGCGGCTTCCCCTGCCTTTTTGCTACACCATTGTCAGCTACTTTTAAAATAGTGAAGCTGATAAGCATTTCACTTAAATAATACGACCAAAGCCTTGCACCTTATGATAAAATTAATAGTAACCATGCTTTTACTTGTTGCCACTAATAAAACCCGCGGGCAAACCGCGGCACTAAAACAATACGATATAGTGGTGTATGGCGCTACTTCGGGCGGTGTAATTGCAGCCTACACGGCAAAAAAAATGGGTAAAACCGTTTTGCTGATAGAGCAGGGAAAATATATAGGTGGCCTATCGGCAGGTGGCCTTGGCTATACCGATATTGGCAACAAGTATGCGATCACTGGCTTATCAAGAAATTTTTACCGTCGCATTGGCAACCACTATGGCAAATTTGAACAATGGATATTTGAACCCCATGTTGCTACTGAAACTTTTAAACAGTATGTAAGTGAGGCAGGTTTGGAAATACTATTTCAGCACCACGTTGTTTCGGTAAAAAAAAACAAAGAAGCTATAGAAAGTATTGTAGTTGAAAAAAGTGATGCGCCAGGCAACAAGGGACACCAAATAATTAAAGCAAAAATTTATATCGATTGTTCGTACGAGGGTGATTTGATGGCCAAAGCCGGTGTAAGTTATTTTGTTGGCAGGGAAGACAACAGCCTGTATAACGAAACATATAATGGGGTACAACTGATGGATAAACACCAGTTTCCTAACGGGGTGGACCCTTACAAAATTGTAGGTGACGTTACCAGCGGTTTACTGTGGGGTATTAGCAACGAGCCACTACAGCTACAAGGTACGGGCGACAAAAAACTACAAGCTTATAACTTTAGGTTGTGCCTTACCAAAAACCCTGCTAACCAGCTGCCGATATCAAAACCCGCCAACTACGATGCATTAAAATATGAGCTGCTGTTAAGGGTGCTTGAAAAGAAACCCGCCACGGACCTGGAGGGTTTTTTAAACATTAACCTGATGCAAAACCAAAAAACTGATATAAATAACAATGGTGCTTTTAGCACCGACATGATTGGTATGAATTACAATTATGCCGAAGCCGGATACGAAGAAAGAAAACAAATTCAAGAGGTTCACGAAGCTTATGTAAAAGGCCTGTTGTACTTTATTGCATACGACGGACGTATGCCCGCTTACCTGCGTACTATGATGTTGCAATGGGGCTATCCCAAAGATGAGTATATGACCAACGGAAACTTTAGCCCCCAAATGTATGTACGCGAAACCCGCCGCATGAAGGGAGCCTATGTTATGACCCAGGCCAACTGCCAGGGAAAAGCAATAGTAACCGACGGAGTTGGTATGGCAGCCTACACCATGGACAGCCACAACTGCCAGCGGCTGATAGTAAATGGCATGGTTAAAAACGAAGGCGATGTACAGGTTGGTGGATTTGGACCCTACCCGGTATCGTACAGGTCTATTATTCCAAAAGCAACTGAATGTACCAACCTGCTGGTGCCGGTTTGCCTTTCGGCCACACATATTGCGTATGGCTCTATACGAATGGAGCCGGTGTTTATGGTGCTGGCGCAGTCGGCTGCTACGGCTGCTGTAATGGCCATTAACAAAAAGCAAACTGTACAGCAGGTAAATGTGGCCCAATTGCAGGCAATGTTGCGCAGCAATCCATTAGCCAACAATAGCGTTAACGAGGTGCTGGTTGACAGTGATGATACAGCCTCCGTTAGGGTAAAGGGCAATTGGCTGAGGATTACCAAAGGCTGTTATGGACCATCGATGTTTACCGACGAGGGCAACGCAAAAACTACAAAGGAAATAACTTTTATACCCGCAATTTCACAGCCGGGCAACTACCACCTTTACGCCTACTTTCCAAAAATATCTAACAGCAGCAGCAATGTAACAATTTATATAAAAAATGGACCGGTAACAAGAGAAGTGATTGTAAACACAGGCGAAATACAGGTAGAGGGCCAAACAAGTGGCGAATGGGCTTCGCTTGGTACTATGCATGTTAACAATAAAAATATGGCCACAGTAACCATCACCAATAAAAATGCCAACGGGGTAGTGGTGGCCGATGCGGTGTTGTTTGTACCCGAGCTTAAACCGGGCAAATAGCATTTCCTTTTATTTAATTTAAATGTTGGCCTAATGGACATAAACCAGGCCGAAATTGGCTTACAGTGTTTCTGGAACTAGCTTTAAGGCAAATTATGGCGATGGCAAAAAAAAACCCCAGATCGCCATTAAGGCAATCCAGGGAAGGCAGAACCTGCCGCTGGGGGTTATTGTGTTAACATGGTAAGCGTACTGATATTTTGCCCTAAGTTTAACCTGATGCCATATGTGCGTTTACACAGCGTGGCTGCTAAACCTGTAGTGCTGTTGCTTTTTTTACACCTGCCGCCTGCATGGTAAATTTTCCACTACTATTTATGCGCTGCAGAAATACATTTTGATTATCGGCCTGACTGTTAAAAGTTCCCAAAATACAGGCCCCGTTGTTTCCACCAGTTATCACATCCTCTACCACAAAATTACCATTCAAATCTCTGGCAGTAAGTTCTGTGCCCCATTGCAAAACCCCTTCCGGATTTACGCGTTTTGCATACATAGCATCCCGGTTATTAAAAAAGTTGAGACCATAAAAAACATAAACACTGCCATTACTTCCCACGGTAATTGAAATCTTTTGTTTCAATGCCGGCTCGGTAGTAGCCGTACCAATAGCTTTACCGGGCCAGCTTACCGTACTTGTCCATTGCGCATTTACAACCCCGTAAAAACAAAACAATCCAATAAGGAGTAAACAAATATTTTTTATACACTTAGTTTAAGATAAAAACAATTTCACGCCAAAAGGTTGCCAGATATATAGTGATTTAAAGATATACGCCTCCTGCTAAAAATGCAAGCTTTTACGGTAAACAATCTATTTTTTTATCCAAATTCCCACTGTTTTTTTTGGCGGTCACGTTACCAATTCTTTATTTCAATTGTGACACAAGGAAGGGTGTTATTATTCCATTATTTTCATACTATGAAACTGATAACCACCATTGCGTTTTGTGTATTTCTTTTATTAAACATTGCGCAGGCACAGCTTATAGAAATGCCTTACAACCGGCAAATACTTTCGGCTGGCAATACACTAACCTATGGCAATGGCAACCTTGAAAACCATAGCCTGGACGCAGCAGTTATTCCGGGCGAAAATAAAATAGTGGTTGAAGACCGGTATGGAATTGCTGTAGTTGACATGCAGACTGAAGCCATTATTTACCGTTGGGAGTATGAAATGGACAGCCTGTACCAAAATTATTTGGGCACCTTTAGTGGTATCAATTGCTTGGCTTATAAAGGCACTACCTATATAGCGTGGGGGGCTTCCAAACGCGGTGGATCAAAAGTGATGATAGCAACATGGAATGGACAAAAAATATCGCTGTCACCGGCTATAACCCTGCTGGCAAAACCACCTGCCAGTAATGCGCTTGCCAACGAAGTTATTTTTTCGGTAGAACAGGACATACCGTACCTGTATACCACGCTAAACGGCAATAACGAGGTGCGGAAATACGAACTGCTTACAACAAAACTGGTTTGGACCAGTACTACCGGCAATGCGCCTTTTGGTGCCTGCCTGGCTAATGAAAAATTATTTGTAAGCAACTGGGCCGGACCATTGGTAACCGACACAACCCTGCCACACGCCGGTATACCCTGGGGCGATGCGTATACAAACCCCACAACCGGCGCCACCGAAAAAGGTAGTGTTTCGGTATATGCTTTACCCGACGGAAAGCTGCTGAAGGAAATACCGGTGGGCCTGCATCCAACAGCCATTAAACCAAACATAAAAGGTAGTGATGTGTATGTAACCAATGGCAATTCAGACAATATTTCGCAAATAAACACCAGTACACTACAGGTACAAAATACGACACCTGTTGGGTTGTATTCCACTGGTTCGGTATCGGTTGGCAGCACCCCTAATGCGCTATGTTTTCATCCCAACGGGCAAATAGCCTATGTAGCCAATGGGCTTGACAATGCGGTGGCCGTATTGCAATTACCAACGGCTGGCCAAACCGGCATAAAGGTATTAGGCTATATACCTACCGAAGCTTACCCGTCGGGTATGGCCCTGGTTAATAATAAATTGCTGATCACCAACCTTGAGGCGAGAGGTGCCGGCGTATTATCATCGCCCGGCCAGCTAAAATATGCAGGCGTGGTGCCTGCCAACGCCTATAGTATCCACAAACAACTGGCTTCGATATCCATTGTGGGTTTGCCAGGCAAAAAACAATTAAAGAAATTTACAGCACGTGTACAGGTGCAAAACATGCAGGTACGTATGAACGCCACCCTTCAACCAGCCCGTGCCAACCAACCTGCACTACCGGTGCCGCAACGCATAGGCGAGCCATCGGTATTTAAATACGTGGTATATATAATTAAGGAGAATAAAACCTACGACCAGGTATTTGGCGATATAGCACAAGGCAACGGCGATAGCAGTTATTGTATTTTTGGCCAAAATGTTACTCCTAATCAACATGCTATTGCCGCCCGGTACGGATTAATGGATCAGTATTATGCGTCGGGCAAATCGTCGGCCGAAGGCCACCAATGGACTGATGGCGCAATGGTAAGCGACTATGTTGAAAAAAATGTGCGGGCCTGGTTTCGCAGCTATCCGCACCGGCAGGAAGATGCATTGGTGTACAATAAATCGGGCTTTATTTGGAACCATGCGGTAACCCATGGCAAAACGGTACGGGTATTTGGCGAGGCCTGCACTACCGTGTACGACCGGAAACTTAAATGGAGCGATATGTACAACCTGTACACCACCAATAACCTGCCGCCAATTTATAACATAACGACCATTGCGCCTTTGCGGCCACTTATTTCGCCCAACTTTCCCGATTGCGACAATATGACTTTTAGCGACCAGATGCGGGCCGACGTGTTTATAAAAGAATGGAAAGCGTATGAAACCAACAACAACCTGCCCCACCTAATGGTACTTTCGCTGCCCAACGACCACACTGCCGGCACCTCGCCCAACTGGCCTACGCCCAGTGCCATGGTTGCAGACAACGACCTGGCAGTGGGCCGCATAATACAAGCCATTACCAATAGTAAATACTGGGACAGCACAGTAGTTTTTATAACGCAGGACGATAGCCAAAGCGGCTGGGACCATGTATCGCCGTACCGAACGGTAGGTATGGTAGTAAGCCCCTACAATAAACCGGGACTTATTAATACCACCTACAACCAAACCTGCATGGTACGCACCATTGAGCAAATTTTGGGTATACCGCCCATGAATGTGATTGACGCAACTGCCAAAACCATGGGCGATTGTTTTACTAACCAAAAGGTGGCTGGTGGAAACCGTTTTACGCAATTAATTAACAACATACCCCTTAACCAAATGAACCCCGGTACTGCATCGCTTACGGGTAAAGCAAAAGAAATGGCCATTTTATCGGCCAAAGAAGCCTTTAAAGAAGAAGTAGATAATGGCAACGACGATGCCATGAACCGGATATTGTGGTTTTATGCAAAGGGGCTGCAGCCATACCCGGGGGATTCAGGTACAAAATAGTGGTTGCGAATAGGTTTTATATGGCAGTTTAAAACAATGACATTCCCGCGTTTTTACTGCACCGTTTTTAGCCATGCGGCCAGTTTCTCAATTTGGTCGGTGCCAATATAGTCGATGGCCAAATTTTTTTGTAACTGCCACGACATTGGCGTATCGGCCGCTGCCCAAAAACGAATAGGTTTGCCCAGCAAATGCGCTGAATCTACCAACTGCTGCACCCGCTTAACCTTTAAAGTATCGGGGGTGGATTTGCCATTCCATAAAAAATATTTGCTGAATGAAAGGCTTATCATGGCCACCCGGCTAAGTTTACTGGCGGAAACGGCCACATCAAAATGATTATCAAAAAAAATATAATCGGGGTATTTATCAAAGTCTTGTGGTGGTGGCTTATTGCCACTAATAATAATAGTTAGCTGACCTTGGTTGGTGGGCGTAGAAAGTAATTGCCTCAAAGGTTGTAGTTGCTTTTGTAAAATAGCCAACACAGCAGGGTAATTGTCCTTAATATCTACCAACAAACGCACGGTTCTTTTTGCGTTTAGCTTTAGTTGCTGTTGCAAAGGGTGTAAATAAATTGCCTGTAAGGTATATCCATCCTTTATACCAGTACGGTGGTGAGCCAACATTAACTGATCGTTTACCAGGTACACGTCGGCTTCTATGGAACCAAAGCCACTGTTAAAGGCCTGTGTAAAGGCACTGTCGTGCTCGTAGTCGTTGTGGGCGTGGGCGTTTTGGGTAGTATATGTTTTGGGCTGAGAGGTAGCAACCATGCCAATAATTGCCAACCATATCGAAAGTAAAATAAAACGAGCCATAGAAAAGTGGCGCTGGTTTCGGGTTAAAAAAACACTTTCGTTAGTAATTATGTGGTGCATTATGGTTAACCTTTGAATTGAAAAGATTACCGAAGCTGTAAAGGTACCTGCAGTAAAATGGCCGCGAGGCGCTATCTTGTATAGCATTTTTATGCGCTGTCAACCAGCTATGCATCAACTTATTATACTGCAACATCTTCAAAAAATATTTAAAAAAACATCCGTCATTGTAAAAAAAGGGCAGCGATAAAATATTTTACGCTTACCGCTGCCTTACTTATTTTGTAAAATTAATACCCCGGATTTTGTACAAGGTAGTTGGGTAGGTTACTAGCCCCGTCAATAGCTGTTTGCGGTATTGGAAAAAGTCTTTTTTGTGGATTGTTGTTACTTTTTTCGGTCCAGGTACCTTCATATTTTCCAAAGCGAATCATGTCGGTACGGCGCAGCATTTCCCAATAAAATTCAAAGCCCCTTTCGCGGTACAACAGGTCCAGGTTTAGCGTGGTAAGGGCAGGTGGCGGAGTGGCGCCGCCGGTGCGGCTTGCGCGTACCAGGTTTACATCGGCCAGCGCGCCAGCGGCATCATTGGTTTTGCGCAGTTTAGCTTCTGCCCGCATCAGGTATACATCGGCCAGCCTTGCAATAATAATATCGGTTTCGCCAAAGTTGCGCCCGCTTGATGACTTGCGGCTAAACTCATATTTTTCCACGCGGTAACCAGTACTATAGTCGCTACCAACTGTGGTAAAGTCAACCTTTTCAATAAACTCCACTGGCTGGTTGGGGCGGTTTCTTGTTTCATTAAACAGTTTTCCCACTTTCATATTTCCGTTGGCACATCGTACAAATACACCGTTGCGACGAATAAGACCAAATTGCTGCCCCCGAAGAATACCTCTATTGATATTAAAGTTTTCGGCTGGTACGCAACTATCGCCGGGGTTGGAGTAAATGCCCAGGTTTTGTTTAAAAAAACGTGGGTCAGCAGCAGCGGGGTCCACAGGGGCATAAGCATTAACCCATGTACGGTAATAGTCAGATGTAATGGATGGGCCATCGGTACCATTTGCACCAGGAAATTCTGGCAGTGGAAACTGGTCGCCCGATAAAGAGAAGTAAGCCAAACGATTGTGACCGTTTAAATCAGCCCGTTGATCTATAGCAAAAATTATCTCTTTGTTGTTGTGATTATTGTTTCCAAAAATGCTAAAATAGTCGTTTGACATTTGAAACTGACCTGAGGCGATCACCTTATCGCAGTACTCCGTTACCTTATCCATATCCTCGGCCCGGTGGGTAATATTAGTATTAAACACATCTCTATAAACCGCGGCATTCAGGTAAAGCCTCGCCAATATTGCCCAGCAGGCGGCCTTACTAAATCTTCCGGGGCCAACGTTTGCTGCCAGGTTTGGCTCTATAGCCAACAGCTCGCTTTTTATGTATTCTACTGCATCGTTGCCACGTAATATTTTCGATACACTACCAAGGTCTTCCTTTACCAATACCAAACCAAACAAGTCCAACGTAAGCAGTGAATAATAAGCACGCATACCCCTGGCCTCCGCCAAAAATACACTTGCCAATGCATTGGTGTTAGCTGGTAACGAACTGATGGCCGAGATGCTACGCGAAATACCGGTAGTAAGAATATTCCAAACGTTGCGAATGTTGGGATCGGTTGTGGTGAAATTGTGGGAATGCATGGCAATATAAATTCCATTGTCGCCCCAATCGGTACCACCACGATAAGGTAGTATAGCCTCATCGGTTGAAATTTCCTGTAGCGCAAAATAGGTGGTATGTTGGTAAAGCGTTGGCAGCAATGCGTACACCGGGGCAATAAGGCCTTCGGCCCTTTGTTGTTCCGTTTGGCCGGTTATTGACGACTCGTCCAACACATCTTCTTTTAATTTAGTACACGATAGTGTTAATGCCATACAGCACAACAGCAACAATACGCATTGTATATTTTTCATTAATTAATTTTTTAAAATATTAAGAGGCACGTTTTTCATTAAGCTGCGGTTTGACGTTTTTTGTAAACGATTACTTTCTAAAAGGTTACACTTAAGCCCACCAAAAACGAACTTGCTTTGGGGTAGCTTAAAAAATCGATTCCGTACGATGAAATGCCGTTGATAGCGCGGTCGGTATTTACTTCGGGATCGTAACCATTGTAAGGCGTAACCACAAACAGGTTTTGACCGGTAATACTTACCCGCATACTTTTAATGTATTGGTCAATACCTAAGCTAAGCGTATTAAAATTATAGCCGAAGCTCAGGTTATTGAGCCTAAAAAAACTTCCGTCTTTTACAAACCTGCTGGATACCGGGGCCGCATTGTTTACTGATTCCTGTGGAAATTGAATGGCCTCTTCCGTGGTGTTAACGCCCTTTGACAACAGTAGTTTGTAAAAATTGCTGTTGGCAGTGTTATCGTAAATTTTATTGCCTGCAACACCATTAAAATTGATGGACATATCAAAGCCTTTAAAAGCCGCCGTTGCATATAGGTTGTATAGTTTATTGGGCAACGCTGTACCTACCGCTACCCGGTCGCGGTCGTTTACTACACCATCTTTATTAGTATCGCGATACATACTTAAACCATTGGCGTCAAAACCAGTAAACTCCTGTAAAAAGTAGGTACCAATAGGCTGATTGTTTATATAGCCATTAACGGTGGCCGAAGTAAGGCCCGACCCCGAGGCGGACCCCGACGGTATAACCGAGTATGGAGAATTAATTACTACATTATCGATCAGGGTAAGGTTGCCCCCAATAGTATAATCGAAGGCACCTGCCGACGATTTAAAGTTTAAATCCAGTTCAACCCCTTTATTTATTATTTCCATGTTTGGTACATTGGCCCAAACGGTAGTTGCAGGCTGTACAGGGTCGGCAGGAATTATTTCGAGTAAAATGTTGTTTGATACTTTTCTAAACAAGTCGATTGTTCCATTCAACTTTCCTTTCATTAAGCCGAAGTCAATACCCACATCGGTTTGGTTGGATACCTCCCATTGAATATTGGGATTGGCTAACCTTGTAAACGAGGTGCCACCGGGGTAAGGGCCCGACGGAAACAAGGGATAACTGGTGGTGCCCGACACTGTTGATGTAAACAAGGCCTGGGTGATTTTTGGTGGAATTTCCTGGTTACCCGTACGACCCCATCCCGCCCTCAGTTTAAGGTTGGTGAAGGGCATATTCTGCATAAAATTTTCCTCCGATACTATCCACGCAGCACTAAACGAAGGAAACGTTCCATACTTGTTATTATCTCCAAATTTGCTCGATCCATCGGCCCTGACCGTAGCGGTAAGCAGGTAGCGGTTTTTAAACTGATAATTAACACGACCAAAAAATGATTGAAGCTCGTTAATAAAGGCGTATCCACCCGGCCGGTTATTGGCTAACGTAAGTTCCTGCCCAAGGCCTGGGTTGTAAATAGGTTCAACATTTGAATTGGGAAACCGGCTGATACTAAAGTTTCTGCCTTGTACAAATATTTTTTGAAAGGAATGACCGCCTAATAAAGTAAACTTATGATTGCCAATAGTTTTGTTGTAGGTAACATAATTTTCAATTAATGAATTGCGGTTATTATTGTTGATGGTTGCTAACCCACCTAACCGTAGCGGAACCAAATTGGGTAGTGATTGAAGATCGCGGGTAGAGGTACTGTTGTCAATACCATAATTTAATTTATACTCCAAACCCTTAATGATAGTAATGGTAGCGCTTAAATTTCCCAAAACCCGGTTAATGGTGGTAACATCCTTTTCAAGATCAAGAAGCGTGAGCGGGTTCAGGCCGTTTTGAAACTGATTGGGAGTTCCATTGGCATTATAAGCGGGTATGGTAGGGTTGGTTGACAAGGCGGTGCCGATAAGACCTTGAATTGGTGGACGGTTATTGACCGTGTTACTGGAACTGAGATTTGCCTCTAATACTACCCTGTCGTTTAATATTTTCTGGCTTAGGTTAATCCGGCCGTTATATCGCTTCAAGTCATTTTTCTTTAAAATACCCTCCTGGTTTTGGAGGCCAAACGAGCCGAAATAATTAAATTTATCGGCCCCGCCCGACACTGCAAGGTTGTGATTTTGCGTAAATGCGTTACGAAATATCTGGTCCTGCCAATCGGTATTTCCGCCAAGGTCGTCCAGCACGCCACCAAGGGCAACCACTTCCTTCCTATACCGCTCCGCATTAAATACCGGAAGTTTACGGGCAACTGTACTTGTACCACCATTAAAGGAATAGGTAATAGCACTAAAGCCGGTCTTTCCTTTTTTAGTAGTAATCAGGATTACTCCATTGGCGCCCCTGGCACCATAAATAGCGGTAGCAGATGCGTCTTTTAAAACGTCTATCGTTTCAATATCCTGCGGGTTAATAAAGGCAAGGGGGTTGGTGGCACCACCAGTTGATGTGTTGTCGATTGCCAGCCCATCAATTACAAAAAGCGGGGTTACGCCGGTACGTATACCACCGGGACCGCGAACTGAAATACTTAAAATTCCGCCCGGCTCCCCCGATGATGAGGTTACGTTTACGCCCGATGCTTTACCCTGCAATAATTCTTCGGGCGAGTTGATAATTCCCTTGTTAAACTCCGAAGCTTTGATGGATTTAACAGCACCGGTCACATCTCTTTTTGCGGCCTTACCGTATCCCACCACCACTACTTCGTCTAAACCATTTACGACCTTTTGCTGCAAGGTAAAGTTTAAGATTTCGCCATTTTGCAATGCAATAACCGACGCCTGCACCAATTCAGCATATCCTACATAGGTGATAGTAACTGTGTAGGCGGTAGCCACCTCTAAACCCTGCAATGCAAAATTGCCTGTGTTGTCGGTTTGAGTAACCCGGTTCACTTTTTTTGCGGCATTCTTTACAGTTACGGTTGCACCGGGCTGTGCATTGCCAGCCTCATTTACTACGCGGCCTTTTATACCGGGGGTGTTTTGGGCTACCGATTGGGCAAGGTGAAATAAACAGGCAAACAGGAAAATAGCTATTTTCCATTTGGAGTAATTTTTTCTCACAAAATAAATTTTAGTGTTAGTCAGATTTATTTTGCGAAGCTAAAAAGATTATGATTTTTTTTAAATTACCAAATGATTAAATAAATAATTTACAATAAATTAATGTACTTAACCAAAATATCTGGATAAAAAATGCTTGACAGTAGTAAAGAGAAAATTTATTGACTAACCCGTTTATACCGGCAGGACAAGTTTTAAGATAAAGCGTGCACTACTTGCCACCTTACGTTTTTAGCATTGACAATTTGCCATACCCGGTGTTTGCCAAATGCAAAAGGTAACCATTTAATAATTTTAAAAACAATACCGCACATCTTCTCATTTCAATAAATCTTTTGCCTTGTCATCTACATCTTTTCCAACACCAATACTACTTTATTAAAATCGGCCGAGGCATTAATAACCTTTTTAAATATTTCGAATTGAGATAGCGGATAACTGGTGTTGCGATACGTTTCAAAAATTTTTATGGTTACTATGTTGCCTTCCTTTTCGTAGCTGCTTACAAAACCCATGGTTACCAAACCTTCTTCCTTATGCTCGATGTTGATGTTTATGTCGTTCAAATTTTTTACCTGGTAACCTTCTGGTATCTCCATTTTAATTACCCTGTTCAGCACGTGCGGATAGGGCAACTCTATCGGCAATTGCCTTGGCTTTTCCTGGTACATTTCTACCTGTGGCCCAATTACCTCGCCTACTTTAAATAGTATTTTATTGCCTGCATTCTCCAACAGTTCGGTACTTTTAATATCGGCCGAAATAGTGTAAGGCTTGCTGTCCTCCACATCGGTTAACAATACGTTTTCAACTTTTATATTGGTAATATCGGTACTGTTTGCCACCGATTTTACAATGGAAATATTTGCTTCGTCCTGTTTATCTTTTGGTAAAAATGCGTAGATAGGGCGCAATTCGGTGGCACTGTACCCCATTAAATACTGGCGGCTATTTAGCAATAAAGTATCCATGCTACGATTAAATTTTATGGTAACATCCATATTATGTGCATGGTGTTCAAAAGGTATTATTTCAACTTTTTTAAAAACGCCAATGGCGGTTTTAAAGTCGCCTATAGTAGTGCTTTTTAAAAATAGCCCTTTGGTATCAGCAAAGTAGGCGGGTATATAAGGGTAACGCAGTTCAACACTGGCAGGTGCAAGGTATTTATTGGTAGGTGGAAAGTAAAAAATGGTCTCTTCAATGCGGTTCCAGTTTTCCAATGCTTCATCAATGGGGTAAGAGTCCCTACGGCCTGTAAATACTATTTGGTAATTAATTCCCAGCTTTTCAAATACCCCTGCGTATAGGTGAATAATACCATTGTCATCGGTATTTTTCGTACGCATTATTTGCTCTATGGCGCCGGCATCTTCACCAATTAATTTTTTATCAACATTAATATTGGTTTTTATAAAATGCTCAATTACTTTTATTTTCTCCTCTTCGCCCATGGCTGGTTTAACAGGCATTTTAGCAATAAATACATTTAGTGGCTTTTCATCTTTTGGTTGAAGAGTGGTAAAATTATTAAAGGTTCTTTTGGCAAATTCTTTCCATGTAAATAGCCTGACATCGGGCGTTGACGATAAATTATAACTTAACTTATATTCCACCCTTTTTAAATAGGCTTCCTTCTCGGCATACTTTTCATCTTCCAGTACAACTACGTTTTCGTCGTAACCAGCAATTACCCGTTGCTCGTTTATAATACTATCGGTACTTAATTTAAACCCGTTAAATGCCTTTGCATCAAATTTTAAATACTTAGGTACAATTAACTTAAATACTACCTGCTGATAAGGTACTCCAGCCGACTGATACATCTCAGTTCCAAAATAAGATGTACCGCGTTTAATGGTATAAGCGTATTCTATCTCGGCGCCTTTTTCCACCCCTTCCATCGCAAACAATTTATATCTTCTGCCATCTTCTTCTATTTCTTTTACCTTGTCAGCAGGTACATTTATTACCTGCCCGTTTTTTAAAATCACCCTTGCTTTCAGGTCGCTTAACTCCGCACCGGCATAAAGGGGTACATATACCTTGTTAAACATTTCAATACCCTTGTCGTTGTTTATCCTTATCACTTTATGGTACGAGGTATACATGCCCAGTTCTTCGCCGTCGGATTTGTACAATATTATTCTGTAGTCAAGTATACCAACTGCCGCCTCGCCAACAAAAGCAGGGTTTATAACATGCTTTTCAGGAATATCGGACCAACGTATGGTAGTTGAATAATCAAACGATTGTGCTATGGCAGCAGTGGTAATACAGTACACTGCAAGGGTTAGGGATAATTTATGCATCATATTATTAGTAGAAGGTTATTTCTTTTTTAATACCAGCTGTTGTTTCCGCTGGGTGTTCAGCTCTTTAATAGCCTGGTTATAGAGGCCAAAATTTTGTGGCTCAAGCATCATAACGTTGGAAGTAAATATTTGCTCTGCAACTATGCTTCCCGGCATTTTTTTATACTGTATACTAAAGGCATATAAACTATTTTTAAAATCGTAATTGGCAGGCAAAAACCCTACATCGTACCCGTCGGGAATGGTAAGCGTGGTGTAGTTTTTTACATTAAATCTAAAATCGTTGTCTACGGCTACTTTACGCTTCAGGGTATCGAGCATACTTGTGTTTCCATAATTATCCAATGCAAGGTTTATGTATATTTCATCGGCAATTTTTTTGCCGTAATCAGGCACTTCAAATTTGGTCTTAATATTCACAATCTTTTCCAAAGGGTTAAATCTTTCTACTTCATAGTTGTTCAATATGTACTTATTGCTGCCTTTAAGTGTTCTTCCTTTTACATAATCCAGCAGGTCTTTGCTATCGCGATAAATTAGGGTATTATAAAGATCAACTCCAAAATAGCCCTTAAAATATACACTGCTGCTGCCGGTAATACCTTTATCGCCAATGGTAATATTGGTACTGTCTAACAACAGGTTTTGGTCGTTGGTTAATTCGGGAACCCTTGCAATAGTAAAATCTTTACTGTTAATACCTATTAATGCCTGCTTGCCCTGTATGGCCTTGCTGGGCTTTTCAAAAATACAGTTGGGATCTGTTCCATCAAGGTAAATCCATACGTTGTTAACGCTGGCTGTGCAAATCATATGGTTGTCTACAATAGGTAGCGGCACATCGTCATAATCGTAAGGAATATCGCGGGTGCCTATCCAGGTAAGGTATGCTTTAATGCCCGCTGCATTTAGCAGGCTGGTAAGCAAACTGGCCATATCCTTACAATCGCCATATCGCTTATTGCAAACATCGGCCGCCTGCCGCGGCACAAAGCCTTCCATACCATCTTCAAAGGCCACATACTTAATATTATTTTGTACCCAGCGGTATATTTGGCGTGTTTTTTCTTTTTCGGAAAATATGCCTGCGGTAAGGCTATCGGACAGTTGTTGGATGTTTGCTGCAGTACTTGCGTTTACATTTTTAACCAGGCTACTATACCAGGCATACAGGTCGTTTACATTGGCTAAAAACGGCACCTCAATACCCTGGCTGTTTTTGTAATTGGCTATGTATACAATAACGTGCGGCTCGCTATAGGCCCTTGAAGGTGCGTCGCCAAAACGATCGAGCGAAGTAATGTTGCTTGCGGTAAATTGAATAGAGTGTTGTTTACCCCGCCTGTTTTCCGCTACCTTAACATTATTACCTACATCGTTTTTTATAATGTATTTAACCTGTATGGCTGCGGGAAAAGTTACAGTGTACTTTGCATTGGCCACCGGCAGGTAACTGCTAAAATAAAAAGGGATCAACAGGTGCAGGTCCTTGTTAAATTCAGTATGCTTTTCGGTGGCAATGGCGCCTTTTACCAGCGATGGAAAATCGAACACCGACTCTTTGGTATCGTCGTAAAAAACACTGTTACTGGTAGCGTTTTGCTCTTTAAATTCTGTCACTTTTATGGTACGGTATTTATTGCCATCTGGCACGCTGGTATACGCCTCAAGGCTTAGTAGCTGGTTAAAGCTGCCATGGTATACCCTGTTTTTGTTGTACATACCGTTGGCCCTGTCGCTAAGTATCAGCATGTCGCTTTTTTCGGCGGTTTCGGCAACAGGTTCCTCATTTTTAAAATAAATGTTGGTTTCCCGCTCATTATTTAAAAACACGGCGTTTTCGCTGGCGTAGCGTTTTTGTACCTCTTGTACCGACTGGGCATACAAGGCCTGCACCAAAATTAAAACTGCTAACAGTAAATACCAACCCTTTCTTTTTGTGCAATGCATTCTCTATTTTTTTACTGTTTGTAAACTATCAAAATAAAATGTCCTCGTTTCTGTAAGCTTGCCATTGTTATCATAAAATTTACTATCGCCCTGCAAAAAGCCGAGGTACCAGTTTTCTTCGGCTCTTATATTTCCATTGGGGTAATAAGTTATGGCTGGTCCATGCAATTTATCGTAATAATAATTTTGTGCTTTGTATAAATTTCCCTCTTTTGTAAATATTTTTTTGGCACCATGGTCGTATCCAAACACCCTGGTAACCTGTAACATTAAACGGCCATTGGAAAAATAAAGTTTGCGTAGGCCATTTTGCTCACCCTCTTCAATCCCAAATTCAGCGCTTTTTTCGCCATTTTTATAATAGGCTGTTACGGTTCCTGTTCCATTTATTATAGGTATAGCAGGTAAAAGCTGACCATTTTTATTGTTATATGAATAACTTACCAGTTTACCCTGCTGGTAATTAAGCATTAACTGTAGCTGCCCATCATCGCCAAACATTTTGTAGGTACTGTCCATTTCGCCCTCGTTATAGGTTATTTCCCTGTCCATGGTACCGTCTTCGTTGTAAAGGGTTACTGGTCCGTTCAACCGGCCATTGTCGTATGTTTCGGTGTAGGAGAGTTTGCCATTTTCGTAATAAAAATTCCAGCGACCCTGCTGTTCGCCCATTAAATAGTTGCCTTCGTAACTAAGCTTATTGCCATAGTAATAGTTTTTTAAAGGGCCATTTAGCGTTCCATTTTTGTGATAATAAACCGACGAAGGATTGTTGTCATCAAACAAAATAGTGTGTTCGCCATTGTAAAAATGTGCTTTGCAACCGATAGATATATAAGGTTTGCCATTGTATTTTTTTAATTCAAAAGCGCCGTTTCCATTGGCAAAACTGCTGTGGTACAGGGTGCCGCCAAGCGTATCAAACTGTGTAACGGATTGCAACCAGCCATTGGTATAATACTGCTCGTAATCTTTTTTACCGTTAGGATGGTAATATTCAGTAAAGCCACTTAATTCGCCATTTTGGTAGTTAAGCATTGCTTCGGCTGTACCCAATTCGTTGTACTGTAAATGTGTTTCTTCGGGCTCCCCGTTTTGCCACATACCTGCATATTGCTTTTGGCCATTTATATAAAATAACTCTTTATTTCCATGCTCCTTTCCATTACTATAATTCATTTTTAACGATACCTGTCCATTTTTATAATAACTAATTTTCTCTCCTTCAAGTTCACCATTTTTATAGGTTTCGGTGGTACTGATTTTTCCATTTCTATAAAACCATGTTGATAAGCCTTCGCGGGTACCCTCTTTGGTAAAAAAGGCTTCGCTGGCTTTTACTCCATGCTCATCGTAATAAACAAAATTGCCCCCGCCATTGCGTACGTTGGCAGTACTTACCAACTTACCTTGTTTATCAAAAAATTGCAATTCTTTTAGCTTGCCTCCATCGTATACACTGATACTGTATCGTTTTCCGTCTAAACCAAAATCCTGGTACGTGCCGCTAAGCTTTCCCTTTTGGTAATTGGATTTATAAGCAGGGTTTCCATTGTAATAATACGAGGTACAGGCACCCGTCAACTCGTTGTTATCGTACAGGTATTCCTCTTTAAGCTTGCCACTATTAAAGTACTCCTTCCATGCACCAGTGCGTTTATCGCTGGTAAAAGTACCTTCCATTTTTTTGCTGCCGTTTACAAAGTAGCTGGTAAACGGGCCAACAGTTTGGCCATTTGCATATTGGTATATGGTTGATGGTTTTCCATTTTTATGATAAAAAATCACCTGGCCTTCTTCCAAATCGTTGGTATGCCCCCCTTCGTAACTTTTTATACCTGCCGAGGTATATTCGGTCAGCAATCCATTTTTTTTACCCGCTTTATACTGGCAGGTATTTTTTACCAACCCGTTAAAATAATATTCAGTTGTAAGCCCCTGTAATTCACCTTTTTCATACTCGTATTCGCCGCCTAACACGCCGTTATCGTAATACACCAAAATTTTTCCCTGCGCTTTGCCTTCTAACCATCTGGAACTTTCTCTAACCGCCCCGTTGCGGTGGTAAAACTTCCATGGACCATTTTTTTTACCATCGCTGTTTAAATTTCCCTTTGAACGCAGCGCACCATTTGAATAATAAAATTCCCAATCACCCACTTCCTTTGCCTCTTTGCCAGTACCCTCAATTTTTCCCTTACCCATAAGGTCATCGGCTTCAAAAGAATAACGAATGGTTTGCTTGTTCCTTTCATCAGCAATTAGCTGTTGGGTTTCTTTTATCTTAAGTAAATATTTGTTTACCTGGGGTATCATTGCATCAATAGCCTTCTTGTTTTTTTTAACAAAGGCATCAACGGCTTTAATTTCAAGGCCACTAAAAAGGTGGTACATCATGGGCTCGTAACTGTCAGTAAGGTGTAGCCCCGTATAAAACGGGTTATAATATTGCATCCAAAAGCCTTGGTCGTTTTTGTCGTATTCCAGTTTTTCCAATATTACCTGTATCAGCCGTACAATGGGATCATCTATCCCTGCCTTTACCTTGTATTTTGGGTCGAGGGCCAGTTTGCTGGCAACAATTTCCTGTATAAGTTCAAAATCGTTTTCGGCCGATGGTTTTTTAGTTGCTGCATATTTTACTGCCTCATCGCTCATTTTGGCAATGTTCGATAACCGGGTAACCACATTATTTCGGTAGGTGTTGTTAGGGTTTATTAACAGGTTG
The DNA here is from genome assembly GCA_038247635.1 of Chitinophagales bacterium. Taxonomy (GTDB): domain Bacteria; phylum Bacteroidota; class Bacteroidia; order Chitinophagales; family Chitinophagaceae; genus Segetibacter. The sequence continues at coordinate 64,416 of JBBRUR010000008.1, read as the reverse complement.
GTCACAAAACTTAGTACGGCAGGCACCAGGTTGCCCTGTTCGTAAGCTATTTTGCCCAATTGGTAGTGTGCCGATGAGTAGAATGGGTTAATCAATAATGCACGTTGGTAACACTCTCTGGCTTTGTTTAGCTGGCCTTTATCGTAATACAAAATACCCTTATTATACCATGGCTGGTAAGCGTTTTGGTAGCGGTTAATAACCGAGTCGTAAAACGCAATGGCCATTTGCTGATCGCCCGTTTCATCGTAGGCGTTTGCCAACAGGTTGTACCACTCATCGGCCCGGTTGGGAAAAAACTTTAACCCTTTTTTTGCGCTGGCAAGGCTTTCAACATAGTTACTGTCAAGGTAATATACATAGGTAATGTCGCGCAGTGCATCAACATAATTGGTATCGTTGCGTGGCACTTTCAGGTATTCGGCAATAGCTTCCTTATACATTTGTTGGCCATACAGTTCGCCACCACGTTTAATAACAGTAGCGCTGTTAAGCGATGGCAAAACAGGCTGAGCGGTAGCCCTGAGGCCCATAAATAGTAATGCCCAAAGAAAAATTTTCCGGGAATTTAAAATCATATATTGCTGGTGAATAGAAAATAAATATAATTAGGATGTAGCCTTAAAACGAACAGGGGGCGAATTAAATTTTTAAAAGTTGATAATAATGGTAAAAAGATAATAGCGAGGCAACAATTTAATTTTTGGTTGATAGTACCAACATTTTGCGTTTGCATGTGCATGGCCAAATATTTTTGATGGCGGATGCAGAATGACTAACGTTGAAGTGGTTGCGAAGATGCCAGGACCTGGGGTTTTGTTAAGGTAAAAAGAGGTTAGTAACAGTTTTTTTTGCGTGGAACTTTAGCAACGCCGGGGACTTTTAGGTATTAAAAAAAAGTGATATTAATAGAAGGCATGCAGTTTATACAGTTGATGATATGCACAGGCCCCGTGATAATTAAGGAGGTTTTTAACTGTTAATAAATTAATACTTTTTTAAGATGTTTCGTTTGGCTACAACCCATACTATTACCACAGTTCAGGCATTTATAGCAGGTGCCGCTACGCATGGTTATGTAACCACTAACATTACAGGCAGGCGTATTGCATGGTCTACAATTTAACAGACGCGTGTGGGTAGTTTTGCTCATAATTGATCATTATTAAGCGCTTTCGGAGGGAAAAGAAATAATGAATACTCATGCCGTAAAAAATAATAAAATAGTATTCGGCATATTTAAATTCACTCAGTTCTGTTATTGTTGAAAGTTATAGTTCAAATATCGAGCGAAAGCCACTAAACCAAGGCTTAAGAACCACCAGGTATTTATCAACCTTTTTCCATTGTCTTCTTATTGAGGGTCTCTAATTTCTGCCGACCAAATCTCATGCATAATTTTATAGGGAGCGAACAGGTTGAAGAAGGGGATGATAAACGAGAACAACGCAAGCCCGGGTTTGAAAGAAAAATGTTGCCTGGAATGTTTTTGCGCTCTTTTGTAAGAAATATAAAACCAAACTAAAAAACAAATAATCCATACGGCAAACAGTAGGGTGCTTACTGTTTGCTCAATCGCCGGTTCGTTTATTATCAGCACTAAACTATCGGAGTTTTGAGATCCATCTATAGTTTTCCGGATCATAAAAATAGAATAAACTCTAAATCCTAATTGAAAGATCCTAAAACCAATTAGCAAAAAAATTGTCCAAATGGTTGCTTTCAAAAAAATATTACCCGTTTTTATTTAGCAGATTAAAATTTTTAAAGGTTATTCATTTAAAGTGCTAATTCAAAATTTGTCCTCTATGTTTTTACTAATATCAGTTGAAGCGGTGGTCAAAGCCTTTTTACTTAACGTACGTTTCGCTAATACAGTATTATTTGCCGTGCTTTTTTTACAGCTATTAGTCATTGGCGAAACGATGACCGCCGTAAATATTTGTATGCTTTGAATAACGCTCTTGTTTTTACAAGGCAAATATTTTGTTGAAAACCAAACGCAGGCGGCTATTCTTCTTTGTTGAACAAAGTAAAAACCTCCCTGAGAAACAGGAGGTTTTTATTTATAATCGTAAATTAACTTATTTGTAGTGCTTACACACGCACCCACATTTATGAATTAGAACAGCTTAGCTACAACCCATACTATTACCACAGTTCAGGCATTTATAGCAGGTGCCGCTACGCATGGTAATGTGGCCACATACGTTACAGGCAGGCGCATCGCTTTGCATATTTTTAGCGGCGGCATTTACTGCATCAAGGCTGCTATCGGTTTTGCCTGCCATTGCTTTTTGCAATTTTTGCACCACCGGCAAAGGCGCTGCATTGGCCAACGGGCGGGCAGGGGTAATGCGTATGCTGCTCAGTTCGTGCAGGTTGTCATCCTGGCCAAGGTTACTTACCTCAGGTTTGTCAAGCACATGTACCAAATCGGTACGGTTGCTGTACTCGTAGGCAAGGCAACGGAAAATAAAGTCGACAAGCGAGGTGGTTGTTTTAATGTTTGGATGATCCACCATACCTGCCGGCTCAAACTTGGTAAATACAAACTTTTCAGTAAACTCTTCTAGCGGAACACCATATTGCAGGCCAACTGAAATTGAGATGGCAAAACAGTTCATCAGGCTGCGAAGCGTAGAGCCTTCTTTGGCAAGATCAATAAAGATCTCTCCCAAAGTACCATCGTTAAATTCGCCGGTACGTAAAAAAATCACCTGGCCGCCTACCTTGGCCTTTTGGGTAAACCCACGGCGTTTGGCCGGCAGTTTTTTACGCTCCACAATTTTTGATAGCTGGCGCTTTAATTGTGTATCGGTGCTTTCGTGCATACGCTTGGTCACCTCTTCCAACAGTTCCTCAACGGTAAGTTTGCTCATATCAACAATGTTCGACTCTTCACTTACCTTTTCTTCCGCCCCCTTTTCTTCGGTACTAATGTCCTTTTTCTTTTTATCACTTTTATTACTTAACGGCTGGCTAAGCTTGCTTCCATCGCGGTACAACGCATTGGCTTTTAAGCCCATTTGCCAGCTCATCAGGTAGCAATCGGCAATTTCTTCCACTACGGCCTCGTTGGGCAGGTTAATGGTTTTACTTATGGCACCACTAATAAAAGGTTGTGTAGCACCCATCATACGTATGTGGCCATAAGCATGTATGTAGCGTTCGCCTTTTTTACCACATTTGTTAGCACAATCAAACACGCTTAAATGCGCATTTTTAAGGTGAGGGGCGCCTTCAACCGTCATTGTTCCGCATATAAAATCGTTGGCTGCATCAACCTCTTCGTCGGTAAAGCCGAGTTTTTCCAGCAGGTTAAAGTTCCAGTCGTTGTATTGTTCCTGTTTAAAACCAAGGCGCTGCAGGCACGCTTCGCCTAAAGCAAAACGGTTAAATACAAAACCAATTTCAAATGCTGCCTTTACTGATTTATTCAGATGGGCAATTTCCTGGGGCAGAAAGCCTTTTTCGCCGAGTGTTTTTGCGTTAATGAACGGCGCGTCTTCAAATGTGCCGGTTCCTACCGCATAATTAATAATCTCATCAACCTGTTTATTGGTATACCCAAGGTTGCTTAGTGCCAGTGGAACCGATTGGTTAATAATTTTAAAGTAACCACCTCCACTTAATTTTTTAAATTTTACCAGGGCAAAATCGGGTTCAACGCCGGTAGTGTCACAATCCATTACCAGCCCAATGGTTCCTGTAGGTGCAATTACGGTGGTTTGCGCGTTGCGATAGCCATGCTTTTCGCCCATTTCCACTGCTTCGTCCCATGCTTTACAGGCAGCAGTCAATAAATAATCGGGGCAATATTTTGCTTTTATTCCTTGTGGCTTCAGGCTAAGGTTTTCGTACGTATCAGCATCGTAGGCTGCAAGGCGGTGGTTGCGCAATACCCGCAGCATATCTTCCCTGTTTTCTTCAAACTTGCTAAAGGCACCCAGGTGGCGGGCAAGCTCGGCACTGGTGCGGTAGCTGGTACCGGTCATGATGGCCGATATTGCGCCCGCAATTCCACGGGCCTCTTCGCTATCGTAGGCAATACCGCTAACCATTAACATGCTACCCAGGTTGGCAAAGCCTAAACCAAGGGTGCGGTAATCGAACGACCGCTGGGCTACTTCTTTTGATGGAAACTGCGCCATTAATACCGATACTTCCAATACTACTGTCCATAGGCGGCAGGTATATTCAAAGCCATCTACATCAAATATGTTGTTATCGTTGTTATGAAACTTACGCAGGTTAACCGACGCCAGGTTACACGCAGTATTATCAAGAAACATGTACTCAGAGCATGGGTTAGATGCCCTTATTTCGCCGCCTTTGGGGCAGGTATGCCACTCGTTAATAGTGGTATTGTATTGTAAACCGGGGTCGGCACAGCGCCAGGCGGCATGGGCAATTTTGTTCCACAGGTCGCGGCTGTTTATTTTTTTCATGGTGCGGCCATCGCTACGGGCCTTCAGCTCCCAATCTTCGCCTTTTTCAAGTTTTTTAAAAAACTCGTTGGGAATACGTACCGAATTATTAGAATTTTGGCCCGATACAGTGCGGTAAGCTTCACCCTCATAATCGCTGGCATAGCCCGCGTTTATCAAAGCAGCTACTTTATCTTCTTCCTTTACTTTCCAATCAATAAAATCAATTATTTCGGGGTGGTCAAGGTCAAGGCATACCATTTTGGCTGCTCTACGGGTTGTACCGCCCGATTTAATAGCCCCGGCTGCACGGTCGCCAATCTTTAAAAAACTCATTAAACCGCTGCTGGTGCCACCACCGCTCAGTTTTTCGCCTTCGCCCCTTATGTTGCTGTAATTGGTACCCACGCCCGATCCATATTTAAAAATTCTGGCTTCGCGTACCCAAAGGTCCATGATACCGCCTTCGTTTACCAGGTCGTCATCTACACTTAATATAAAGCATGCATGTGGCTGTGGCCGCTCGTAGGCTGAGGTCGACTTTTTTAGTTCGCCATCAATTGGGTCAACATAATAGTGGCCCTGGGGCTGGCCGGTAATGCCGTAGCTTTCGTGCAAACCGGTATTAAACCACTGTGGGCTGTTAGGCACACAAGCCTGGTTTAGAATGGAATAAACCAGCTCTTCATAAAAAACCTGTGCATCGTGCTGCGAGGCAAAATAATTATATCGTTCGCCCCATACCTTCCAACAGTTGGCCATACGATGGGCCACCTGCCTGGCCGATGTTTCGCGGCCGGTGGTACCATCTGGTTGAGGAACCCCAGCCTTTCTAAAATACTTTTGCGCAATAATATCAGTCGCAATCTGGCTCCACTGTTTGGGAACCTCGCAATTGTTCATCTCAAAAACCACTTCTCCTGTAGGATTGCGGATAACACTGGTGCGATAGTCGTATTCGAACTGATCGAATGGCGAAATACCCTCTTTGGTAAATCGCCGCTGAAATTGAAGGCCGGTGGCAGCTGTAGAAGTCATGAAGGAAAATTTTTAGGTTAAAAGAAGAGTATTGAAGATCCCCAAAAAAACGGCGCGGGTGGACGAAAATATTCTTTCATTTCGTACAAATCAAGCTTATGATATCCCCACCCTGTGGACAAAAAGCGCTCAACATTATAAATGCCTAAAGGGCAACGCATTTGGTGACAAACAGCTTTATTTAAAAAAAAGCAGGGCATTTTTTCCGTTAAGGTCAGGTAAGGCTATGGACCTGATTATTTAAACAATTATACATAAGCCGTCAAATTTTTATGGTAAGTTTTGAGGTTAGGTATGCAACGTACCTTAAAACTACCAATGGTCATCGGCTATTTGTTACACTCAGCGCTGAATTTAAAGTAATGATAAAAAAGGCTAAATAAAATTTACCAACAGTACAAAAATGCAATGCCCTTAGGACAAAATCATTCTGGCAGGGCGTAAGCCAGGCGGGCAACGACTAATGAAAGCAGCTATAAAGCCCGGTTCCAAAATAAAAGAACCAGATTGTGCATAATTATTAAACTACCGTTATTATAATTAGAAAATCCGGGTGGGTAACACGGTAGTATATAAAAAAACTGTAACGCCGCAAACCAACTGGCAATACCTTGAACCCCTAAAACGATCAGGTAACAAAAAAGATATATACAGTTGACTTAAAAGAGGGTAATTTGTGCAATTTGATTAATACCATATATAGCTAAGAAACAAAGCATTGCAAATAGTGGGATGGCACAATTGTGTATATTAAATATTTTAAACAAAAAATTTTTAGCATTTTTGCAACACCACCGATAATTAATTGAATGAAGAATAAGCTTTATCAGCATTTTTTACGGAATAAACAGCATGGCCATAAGTCGTTTGCGGTACTTATAGATCCAGACAAAGTGGACAATGCCAAAATTGAACAATTGGTTCGGCTGGCCCTTGAAGCAAAGGTTGACTACCTGTTTGTAGGTGGCAGTTTGCTAATTTCCAATCATTTAGATGAATGTGTAAGCCAAATAAAGGCCATTTGCGACCTGCCTATAGTGCTTTTTCCGGGAAGCAGCAGCCAGGTAAGCAAATACGCTGATGCGCTTTTATACCTCTCTCTAATTTCTGGCAGAAATGCCGAACTGTTAATTGGTCAACACGTAGTGAGCGCCCCATTTGTGCGCAGCAGCGGGCTGGAAATTATGCCTACAGGTTACATGGTAATAGATGGTGGCGCACCAACTACTGTATCTTATATATCAAATGCAACACCTATACCCAGCGATAAAAATGAAATTGCCCTTTGCACAGCCATGGCCGGCGAAATGCTAGGCATGAAACTTATTTATATGGACTCCGGAAGCGGCGCTAAACGCCCAATTACGGAAAGTATGATAGAAATGGTGGCCAGGCATATTGAAATTCCACTACTGGTAGGCGGAGGTATAAACACCCCCGAAAAAGCCTATCTGAACTGTAAAGCCGGCGCAGACGTGATTGTGGTGGGCAATGCTATTGAAAAAGATAGTAGTATAATTAAGGAAATGGCTGCGGCTGTACACAGTGCACCGGTTACCATTTCCGCAGCAGTTTAGTACTGACGTTGACTGGCAAATTTTATTTTATTTACATTCATAAGGTTTGAGTGCTGATACATTACTATTCCTTTCCCATCAATGTTTTACTTAAAAGGCGACAAAGCCAGTAGTCCTGGTTTGTGGCACCCATTAATACAGTCTCCCCACAACCATCCATGTAAATTTGCTTATTCACTTGTAAATCAATGAGATATAAAATTGAAGGACATTTTTTAAGCTTCCATTATCGATGGTACATAGGGCTGGCTATTTTGTTGAAGAATATTTTATTTTTAACCAGTTCCTAGCACGATATCTCCTCAATTAAACAGTTTTCACAAGTCAAACTATGGGCGCATGCAAATTTTTTTTAATTTGTAGGCTATCAAAAGTTTTTTTGCTAAGCGTACTTAGCGTGAAATCTAATTGTTTTTCTGGCTTGGCATATGCCCACCGGGCGTACAAAATGCGCCTGAACTTTCCTTTATTTTTATAAATAAAATCATCCATTAACCTTACTCAGGTTTTACAATGCCCTACCGTTAAGGTTTATATCGGTTTTCAACACATGGTGGACAATTCATTCGCCTTACATTGGTGTTACTTTTTATTATTGTATCCACGTTGGTTATGGTTGTTTTTTTAAAGCAACCACATTAAAAGGGAATTTGGTGAAAATCCTAAACTATTTCCGTAGCTGTAAACTTCGCTAAAAGTAGTTTATTAATCAGGCCACTGTTGTAAGCAATGGGAAGGCATTAAACAAAGAAGTAAGTCAGAAGACCTGCCAACAATTAACATCTAACAAAGCTTTCGGGTGAAAGGCGTAGGTATTAATGGTTTAGGCCGCCTTAATGTCGGCTCAACTTTTCAACACTATGCATTTCATCCGCGGGTAACCATTAAAAATATTTTACTATGCAATACGAGGATGAGGTTTTACTAAGAGAAAACAAAGACCGCTTTGTTATACTTCCTATCAATTATCCTAAGGTTTGGGAGCAATACAAAAAACATGAAGCTAGCTTTTGGACAGCCGAAGAAATTGATTTAAGTGGCGACGGCAAAGACTGGGACAATATGAATGATGGTGAGCGCCATTTTGTTAGTCATGTGTTAGCATTTTTTGCAGCCAGCGATGGAATAGTAAACGAAAACCTTGCGGTAAATTTTATGAGTGAAGTGCAATTGCCAGAAGCAAGATGCTTTTATGGTTTTCAGATAATGATGGAAAACATACATAGCGAAACATACGCTTTATTAATTGATACTTATATTAAAAATCCGGCTGAGAAACATAAGCTCTTTCATGCCATTGATACTATACCTGCCGTAAAAAAGAAGGCAGAATGGGCGTTGCGTTGGATTGACAACGGAAATTTTGCTGAACGGCTGGTAGCATTTGCCGCTGTAGAAGGCATATTTTTTAGTGGTAGTTTTTGCTCAATTTTTTGGTTAAAGAAAAGAGGTTTGATGCCAGGGCTCACCTTTAGCAACGAACTAATTAGCCGCGATGAAGGTTTGCATTGCGAGTTTGCCTGTTTACTGTACAGCATGTTGCAAAATAAACTAACCGAAAAGCAGGTTCACGGAATAATAAGCGATGCGGTTGTTATTGAAAAAGAATTTATTACCGAGGCCTTGCCTGTTGGACTTATAGGAATGAATGCTAATTTAATGCAACAGTATATAGAATTTGTTGCTGACCGCTGGTTAAACGAATTAGGGTATACAAAAATTTACAATGCAACAAACCCATTCGATTTTATGGAAATGATTTCATTACAAGGAAAAACCAACTTTTTTGAAAAAAGAGTAGGTGATTACCAAAAAGCCGGCGTAATGAACAACAATGAAGTACAGGCATTTTCGATAAGTGAGGACTTCTAATTTTTTACCAACCGCATTAATATCTACACCATCATGTTTGTAATAAAGAGAAACGGAAAAAAAGAAGCCGTAAAGTTTGATAAAGTAACCGCCCGAATTGAAAAGTTAAGCTACAGCCTAAGCCCGATTGTGAACGTAATTGACGTGGCAAAAAAAACGATTGATGGTATTTTTGAGGGAGTAGCAACCACCGACCTTGATAACCTTGCTGCCGAAACAGCAGCATCGTTAACCATTGCCCATCCTGACTATGCAATACTGGCATCACGAATTGCCGTAAGCAACCTGCATAAGAACACCGTTAAGTCGTTTTCAGCAACCATGCGAAAGCTGCATCAATATACAGATAAGCCAACAGGTAAGTTATTACCGTTAATAGCCGATGATGTAATGCAAATAATTGAAAACCATGCTGACATTTTAGACAGTACCATAATTTACGACCGGGATTATGCCTTTGACTATTTTGGCTTTAAAACGTTGGAAAAGTCGTACCTGTTAAAAATTGATGGAAAAATTGCCGAGCGGCCGCAGCACATGTATATGAGAGTTGCAGTAGGTATACACAAAAGCAATATTGATGAGGCCATTAAAACGTACCACTTAATGAGTGAGCGATGGTTTACGCATGCAACGCCAACCCTTTTTAATGCTGGCACGCCCAAACCGCAAATGAGCAGTTGTTTTTTGCTAACAATGAAGGAAGACAGCATTGATGGTATTTATGACACTTTAAAACAAACGGCAAAAATATCGCAAAGCGCGGGTGGTATTGGCTTAGCTATTCACAACATTAGGGCTACTGGTAGCTACATTGGCGGCACAAACGGAACAAGCAACGGCATTATACCCATGCTTCGTGTATTTAACGACACGGCACGATATGTTGACCAGGGTGGCGGCAAGCGCAAAGGTGCTTTTGCTATTTACCTTGAGCCATGGCACGCCGACGTATTTGCCTTTTTAGATTTAAGAAAAAATCATGGCAAAGAAGAAATGCGGGCAAGGGATTTATTTTTTGCTCTATGGATTTCGGATTTGTTTATGAAACGGGTGGAAGCAAATGAAGACTGGAGCCTGTTTTGTCCCAACGAGGCCCCTGGATTAAGCGACTGCTGGGGCAAGGAATTTGAACTTCTTTATAAAAAATATGAGACAGCGGGAAAGGCACGCAAAACAATTAAAGCACAGGAGCTTTGGTTTAAAATATTAGAGGCGCAAATAGAAACAGGTACCCCTTATTTGCTTTATAAAGATGCCGCCAACGCAAAAAGCAATCAGCAAAACTTAGGCACCATCAAAAGCAGTAATCTCTGCACAGAAATTTTAGAGTATACATCGCCCGAAGAAGTTGCGGTATGCAACCTTGCATCGTTGGCATTGCCACGTTTTGTGATAGATGGAAAATTTGACCATGAAAAATTATACGAAGTTGCCTACCAGGTAACTATAAATTTAAACGCGGTAATAGACAATAATTATTACCCAATTGAAGAAGCCAAAACCTCCAATATGAAACACCGCCCTATTGGCCTGGGTGTGCAGGGTTTGGCTGATGCATTTATTTTGTTGCGCTTGCCCTTTGAAAGTGAGCTGGCAAAAATGCTGAATAAAAATATTTTTGAAACAATCTACTTTGCTGCCATGACAGCCAGCAAAGATTTAGCAAAACAACATGGCGCTTACGAAACGTTCAAAGGTTCGCCCGTATCCAACGGAATTTTTCAATTTGATATGTGGAGTGTAACCCCATCAGATCGTTGGGATTGGGCAACTTTAAAGGCCGAAGTAAAACAATTTGGCATTAGAAATTCGTTGCTGCTTGCACCAATGCCAACGGCTTCAACTTCGCAAATATTTGGCAACAACGAGTGCTTTGAGCCCTATACCAGTAATATTTATTCAAGAAGAGTGTTAAGCGGCGAATTTATTATTGTGAATAAACACCTGCTTAAGGACCTTGTGCAGCTTGGCTTGTGGGATAACGCCATGAAAAATAAAATCATTGCTGCCAATGGTTCCATTCAAAATATAACTGAAATACCAGCCGACATAAAAGAGTTATATAAAACAGTGTGGGAAATAAAGCAGCGTAATATTATTGACATGGCTGCCGATAGGGGTGCCTACATTTGCCAATCGCAATCTCTTAATTTATTTGTTGATAATCCTACCACATCCAAACTTACTTCCATGCACTTTTATGGCTGGAAGAAAGGTTTGAAAACAGGCATGTATTACCTGCGCACACAGGCAGCCGCACAGGCGGTACAGTTTACGGTACAAAAACAGGGTAGTAAAGAAGTAGAACCAGTAATACCAAAATCCACTAACACCACTAACACCGTACAAACAGATAGTACTATTGAACCAACCCAAACTAATGCGCCTGGCTGCAGTATGGAAGATGGTTGTGATAGTTGCGGTTCTTAATTTTATACAACTATACTTTAAAAAAGGCATGTTCCATACAAAATTGGTAACATGCCCTTTTTATTTACAGCAGGTTTAGAACAGCTTACCTGTGGTAAATTAAAATGCGGCGAATTTAATTTTTAGGCCGGTTATAATAGTTTTGCTCATACGGTCGTTGCACGTATAAACGGCCAGCCGGGCGAACGTCGCACCCCCATCCCAATGCCTGTGCGACTGGCCTCATTGGGGCGGGGCTATTAGCCGGGTGGCTTTTACCAACGTGCTATTTGCTGCTTTTACGCTGCGGGTTTAAGTGTATTTCAGACTATAAGGGTAGGTAGTTCTGAGGTTTATAAGGCAGCTGTTTGATTGCTCAATTACATTACTATATTTCCGCATCCACCTCAAAAGGTATTTTTCACATACCAATTGTCAATCTCCCCTACCAAAAGGTTTTTTTAACCCAATAAAAAAGCCGGCAATTACTTGCCGGCCATCCTAATAAAAGTATAGGGTACGGATTAAAAAATGTAACGCAAACCAATTTGAAACTGCCACCTCGAAATCAAATCAGGGCTGGTAATAAAGGTTTGTGTTTGCGATGGATCGAACTGGTAGGTTGGCGCATTGTTGTTGTAATTAACCGAAATTGGCTGAAAATAGCCGGAGGTAGTAGCATATTTACGAACTCCCCAGTTGCTGTCAAACAGGTTACCAAGGTTTACAAAATCCAGGCTTAACTGTAGCATTCTGCCAGTACTGTTTAACTTCAAATCCTGCAAAATCCTCAGGTCTAGCTGGCTGTTCCAGGGGTTTTCGCCGGCATATTTTTCGGTATATTGGCCACGGCGGCTGCTTAAGTATTTATCCTGGTTTATAAAGTTTTTAAACCCGTCGCGCTGTTGGGCGGGTGTTTTTACATTACCCAGCACATCGGTTACCGGGGTAAAGTTCATTGCACCTATTTCGGCATCGGTTGGTACATACATCAGGTCGTTGCTGGCGGTGCCATCGTTATTTATATCGCCTCCATATATGTAGGCAAAACGTGCACCTGAGGTCCAGGTACTAAATAAACTAATGGTGGTAGCCAGTTTTTTTTGCGGGCCTCCGTAGGTAAACTTTTTATAACCCGCAATAAAAAAACGGTGGGTATTGCCATACAGGCTGGTGCTGTTGCGGGCTTCGTTGGCATTGTTTAAAATGGGGTTACGATCAAAAGCATCGCTGCTTATTTCGGCCGATATAGAGCTGGCATCTTTAGCCACCAGGTAGTTGTAAGCAAACATAGCAAACAGCCCATTGCTAAAAGTTTGCTGTGCCTGAAACGACCAGTTAAACTGGTAACCCGCATTAACATTGGTAAAGGCATAGGTATTGGCCGTACCCTGGTCGGTAGGCAGGTATACCTTTCGGCGGTCGCCGGTGGCTGAGTTAAGGGTACCTTTTGGCGTACCTAATTTATAATTGCGCACCATCATAGCGTTTACATCTTTAGTGTACGATAGGTCGGTGGTAAAAACTGTTCCCGAGGGAATTTTAAAATCGATGCCGATGTTTGTACGCCAAACCTGCGGCCATTGAAAGTTTTTATCGGTAATATTATAAAAAAAGCTAAATGGATTACCAACCTGGTTTCCTATCCACACAAACGGAAAGCGACCAGTAAATAACCCTGTACCACCCCTTATTTGTAAGGTCTTATCGCCTTTTACATCGTAATTAAAACCAATGCGTGGCGAAAGCAGAATTTTCCGGGTAGGCAAACGGGTATTGTCAACATCAAGGCCCCTTCCGTTGGTTAATCGGTTGCCACTTGGGTCAAACAGGGTTAGCTGGTCGGTATTTTGAACAGTAGGCTCACCAGTGGTGTAGTTGCCTGCAAAACTTCCGTTGGCATTTATATTAGGGCTACGGAAGCTGGCATTAAAATAATCGGGCCTGTCTGCACGCAGGCCATAGGTTAGTTTTAATTTGGGCGAAACCGACCATTCGTCCTGAACGTATGCAGAAGCCTGGGCAACAGTGAGGTAGTACCAGGTCCAGTCATTAAACTTAGCTCTTTCGCGGGCAAAATTTACATCTACATCCAAAGGGTAAGCACCAAATACGGTGTTACCGCCAATGGGTACCTGGGTTATAAAGGTGTTGATGTCAAAATCGGAAAACAAAGTGGCCCCGTAGCCGGTAAGGTTAAACGAGTTGCCAAACTTGAACGACTCGTACGATATGCCACCCGTAATTGTATGGTTTTTAAAATAAGCAGTAAAATTGTCGGTAAGTTGAAAGGCATCCTGGTTTAAACGGTTATTTATAGAAAAAGGCTCGTGGCCCGCTACAATATAAGATACCCCGCTTTTGGTGATATTAATGTTGGGAAATGGAGTGGAAAAGGGATCACGGCTATCGTTAAACGACGTATACACCAGTCGTAATTTATTGCTGTAAGTACTATTAAAATTGGTTTTAAGTTCGGTACCAAACGATTGTATCTTATTTAATATGGTGTATCCTGCATTCTGATATTGTAGGGTGGTAAAGTCGGGTCCACGCCTTTTTATTGCGCTGGGGTGTGCAGGCTTTTCCTTTGAGGCATCCAGCCCATTATAGGTAAACGACAAACTATTTTTGTTATTTATGTTCCAATCTATTTTGGCAAGCCACTTATAATTGGTTTGGTTAAGTGTGTACCCCTGATATGGGCCGGTTTCGTAGCCAAAGCGGTTACGCAAAATATTGCTTACCGAAACCAGGTCGGCCTCCAACACCCGGCTGGTATTGGTTTTACCTATATTGCTACCATTTTGGGCGTCGTATGACGATGCTGCATCTGTTCGTTGTTCAGTTTCAAAATTCACAAAGTAAAACAACTTATTTTTTACTATAGCGCCGCCAAAGGCAAAACCTCCCTGGTATTGGCTTAGGTCAGGTACCACCAATTTATTGCCATCTACCCTTTTACCCGTCATACTTTGGTTGCGGTAAAAACTATAAACAGTGCCATAAAACTTATTGCTGCCCGATTTGGTTACTGTATTTACGCCGGCACCTGTAAAACCTGCCTGTGTTACGTCGTAAGGGGCCACATTAACCTGTATTTGCTCAATGGCATCTAACGAAACGGGCTGTGCGCTGGCCTGCCCGCCGGGGGTGGGCGCATCCAGGCCAAAGGGATTATTAAATACTGCCCCATCCAGCGAAAAGTTATTGTATTGTCCATTACGGCCGGCAAACGAAATACCATTGTAAGTAGGTGATGCCGATGGGGTTAACCTGATGTAATCATCGGCCGACCGGCTAATTGTGGGCAGGTTGCGCAATACCGAATTGCTAATGTTGGTACTGGCACCAGTACGCTTACTATCAAAAATTTTTGAACCAACAGTGCTCACCGTTACGTTTTGCATTTGACCCGATTGATCGGCCAGGCTTATAACCAGGTTATTGTTTGTGCCAAGGTCAAGAAAAATGTTATCGGTGACCGACTCCCTAAAGTTTACACTGGTAACTGTTACCCGATAGGGGCCTCCAACACGCTGGTTACCCAAAACAAACCTCCCATTTTCACGGGTTACCATCGTTCGTTTAATACCTGCGTCGGTAAATTCTATTAATACTGTGGCGTCTTCCAACGGTTTGCCCTTACTGTCGGTTACCTGCCCACTAATGGTTGCTGTAGTAACTTGTGCCTGAAGTTGAAAAACACCAGTGCATAGTAAAAAGAGGCTACCGATACATTTTAGTACCAAATTTTGTTTCATAATAAGTTGATTTTGGTGAAGAAGAAAAATATTCAGACAGCAGAGGAACCGTTGAAGTGCAATTATTTCAAATTTAATAGAAATTTTTTATTTGTGTTAACAGATTTTATTTGAATAATATACTTGGAAAAACAGTAGATTTACTAGCAGATGAATTTAATACATTTTACTATAATTTATGTTCGTTTAGGTTGATACTGGATTCTAATAGTTGAAAGCCGATTGTCAAAAAAATTGTTTTATAGAGAGTCTATGTACTTCTTCTTCCCAATCTTTCCTACAAAATACCCACATGCCATCGCACTTCTTTAATAATTAATATACAACCTTTTATGAACTTTAGCCTTCATTAAAAAACCGCTATTGGTTGAAAGACTTTTTGTTGAACCGTGAGCGAAATTTTTACCTGAACATCACACAGTAAAGTAATCGATAAAGACAAATTTAGAAGTCTTCATTTTTAGTATGTAAGCTAATAAAAATTATACTTTATTTGTTTTACGTTGGCCTGTTTCATACACCCCTTCAACCAATTCAATATTTTATCAAAGTCGGCTTTGCTTAACCTGTATAGGTTTTTAGCGTTGTTCTAAATTTTTTAAAAACGGTTTACCATTATTTTGAACTTATAAATTTCCAAATCAACTCAAATTAAACTTTTTATTATGCCTGTTTTTTGTGTAAAAAAATATTGGTGTCTTATTGGTTTTGCGTGTATGCTGTTTTGTACTGGCATAATTGCGCAAACAACAGCAACACAATTAAAAATAAAAGAGTTTGCCGTTTGGGGCGGAAGTGCTCCTTCATCCAGTTTTAATAGCAAACAAGGCGTTTTTGTTGGCGGTCGAACAACAATTGTAGGGAATATAGGTAGTAACCACACGGTAGATGCTAAATTAGATTTAGACGTAACTGGTAATATTGTAAGCGGAAATGAGATTTCCTTGGGAGCTCGTACCACAATCAGAGGTAATTTAACCGCCAACAACGCTTCCACTAATTTTAGAGGAGAGGTAATTTCTTCTAAAGTTAAATCTGACTTTTTCGGCAATATTGTAGCTAACGGAATGGTGAAATTAAAAAGTAATAGTGGTTTTTTTGCTAGTAAAGTAACGGGTAGTGTTAAAGTACCTGCACCTAGCAACGTCAATTACGAGGGCCCTATACCAGGTGGTGGCATCGGTAATACTTTTGTTTTACCAGTTCTTCCAATAATGCCGGTTAATACGGCTTTTGACGATAAATTGGGAACGGTAGACATTGTAGCACCACGAACAATAATACCCGGCGTATATAGAAACCTTAATTTGAGAGGCAGACAAACCATTACCTTTTCAGGACCAGGCAATTATATTTTCACCTCAGTTAAAAATTCAGGGCCATCTAACCAAATAATTTTTGACTTTAAAAATACCACCACCGGTACCATCAATATTTTCGTTATCAGGCAAGCCGATTGGGGCGATGTTACTACAAGAATGGTTAACGGAAACTTTCCTGACAGGGTTTATACCGAAGTGCATTCGGTAGGTTCAAAAAATAATGATGCAGCATTTATACTTTCCGGGCCAAATTCAAGCTGGATAGGTACCGTTTGGGCTCCTTTTAGAGATATTGATATTAAGGGTCTTAAAAATACTATTACCGGCGCATTATGGAGTGGCACTAGTGTAAAAATGGATTTTTTTACCACCATAACCTATTCTCCTTTAAACATAGAACCCAACTTTATTAGTCCTTATTACCCGCCACCACCGGGTGGCAAGGTAAATACCCCAAATAATAAAATTGGAGCGGAGTTGTTTTCGCTGGCAACCAATTCGCCTATTATTAGCATTATACCCGACAATACTACGTTTCGCATACAGAGCAATACCGTTTTTATTGAAGTAGTTAGTAAAATACCAAATGATGTAACGCTAAGAAACCAGTTGATAGCCGCAGGTATGACTGGTATAGTTGACAATGGTCCACACGTTTATGTTATTTCTGGCTTCTTCCCCATTAGCTTGTTGCCTACTTTAAATAATAATTCCCTTATTGAATATGTTAGACCACTTTACCCTCCGTTAAATAATGCAGGGCAAACTATTACCCAGGGCGACACCGCCATGCGTTCGGACAAAGTTAGAGATCGTTTTGGGGTAGATGGTACAGGGGTAAAAGTGGGCGTTTTATCTGACAGTTATAATAGTAAACAGGCAGCCCAAACTGATGTTAACGAAGGAGACCTGCCAGGCACAAAAACCAATGGGCAAACCAGCAATAATCCTGAACCAGTTCAGGTATTGCTCGATTTTCCTCCAGGCAATGATGAAGGAAGAGCAATGCTTCAAATTGTACATGACGTTGCACCAAAAGCCAGGCTGGCTTATAGAACCGGATTTATAACCGCAGGCAATTTTGCTAAAGGAATTACCGAACTGGCAGATGTAAATTTAGCAGGTGGTAAATGCGATGTAATAGTAGACGACATTACTTATATAACAGAACCTTTTTTACGGGATGGCGTGGTGGCTAATACTGTAAATGCTGTAGTAAGCCAGGGCGTAAATTATTTTTCTTCGGCTGGCAATTTTGGCGAACGGTCATACGAAGGTATTTTTCAGGGGGTTACCAATACATCAGTAATTCCTGCCCCTGCAACGGTACACAGGTTTGGGGCTACCAACGCCGAAATTTTTCAAACATTAAAATTAAAACCAGGTTCTTATACCATTGTTTTGCAGTGGAACGATGACTTTCACTCCTTAGGTAGTGCTAACGGAGTACAAACCGATCTTGATTTGTACCTGGTGGGCGCCAATGGTTTTACCTTATTTGGTTTTAACAGAAGCAATTTATTTGGCGATCCTTATGAGGTTTGTCCATTTATTGTTACTGAAGAAACAGAGGCCAAAGTAATTGTTACCAACGCAGGGGGTACCAATACTAACGTTCGTTTTAAGTATATAATTTTTAGAGGCGATGGGGTAATTGACAATTACAAAAACGCCGCGCCTTCTACCATTGTTGGGCATCCCAATGCTGTAGGATGTATAGCGGTAGGAGCAATGTTATTTGGCAATATCCCTCAATTTACCCCTGTGTTTCCCGGAGTTGCCTCTTTCTCAAGCCGTGGTGGCACCTTTACGCTAGGGGCTGGCAATACTTATGCGCCCCGTTTAAAGCCTGACCTGGTAGCACCTAACGGTGTCAATACCACCGTTACTTTAAGTGCACAACCAGCCGGGTTTAACGATAACGACCCTTATCCAAACTTTTTTGGAACATCAGCTTCGGCACCACATGCCGCCGCGGTGGGTGCATTATTAGTTCAGGCAAAAAAGAAATTTGACCTGCAAACTACCGTATCACCTGATCAAATTAGATCGCTGCTTCAAAATTCTGCCGGCAAGTTTCCTACCCTGCCTGCTACACACAATTTTACCGGAGGCAACGGTTTTGTCAGGGCAGACTCTGCAGTGCAAAGTGTAGCCAATGCACGCCCGATTGTTAAAGGTTGGCAACCTGCTTCTGCAGCTTTAATTCCAAACGGTACCGATCCTTTTCCAATTAAAATTACCGGGGAATACCTAAGCGATAACACGGCCATATATTTTAATGGCGAGGCTATTTCAAATACAATTGTTTCTGCCAACAAAACGGAAGCTACCGGCATTATTCCAGCGTTTCCGCTTGCTACAGATCCGGCCATTCAACTATTTAATCCGGCAAAAAGTGCCAGTGGGTTAGACGGTGGTTTGTCCGAAGCCCTTCGCTTTTTTAGTAATACAAAAGATGTGACTGTAAAGGCCGTAAATAAAAGCAGAAAATATACACAGGCCAACCCCCCATTAACCTTTGATGTTTTTGTTGACGGCGTACCCATTAACCAAACCAGTGTTACTTTGGCAGATTTAAAGCTGGATGGCAATAACATTTCTCTGTTTACCAATGCCACCCCCACCAGCTCAATTGGGTTATATGGTATTGTACCATCGCGTACAACGCCTTTAAATAATAACAATGTGGTAGATGCTGCTATTACGGCTACATATGGTTTCACTTTTGTATCGGCCACCTTAACCGTAGGCAAAATGAATTTAAAAATTACCCCTGGTAGTAAGCAGATTAAATATGGGGATTATGTAGGGGAAATAACTTACAATTACGAATTGGATAGCACGCTACCCGGTACAACAAACCTGTTGGATGAAGTTAAAACATTGCATAAAACATACATTGCCGATAATGCACTGGGTGTAATTAAAGGTTTTAATCAACAAGAGTCTTTTTCAGTAGCCGATTTGGCCAATATGAGTGCCATGGCAAGTTTTCAGGCAGTGCGCAATGCCAGAAAGTTTAGCATCAACAACGGACAATTACGGGCAATTGTAAACGAACTGTCAAACGAAGAATTTGCAGATCAACGCTTTTTGGTAGATGTAACTGCGCAATCCTTTATTAATTACAAGGCCAATCCGGCAGAGTCACCAATGGTTGCAGCGGTAAACGAAAGTAGCCAGCGTGGTGTATTAAGCGTAAAATCTCTGGCAAATGGTGCTGCAAAATCCAGTTTGACCAACGGCCAGTTGCAACCCATAGTAAACGGGCAGCTTTTAGCAATGGTTAATGGACAGCTTAGGGCATTAGTAAACGGGCAGCTAAGGGCAATTGTAAATGAAGTAGAAGTGTTGGCCGAAGACTATGTTTTTGAAAATGGACAGTTACGCGCTTTGGTAAATGGTGAGTGGGTAATTATTACCAATGGTCAGTTGAGGGCTATTGTAAATGGCACAGACATAACGGTTGATTTATCGGTTACCAACGGACAATTAAGAGCCATAGTAAATGGTACGGTACAAATGGAAGTATTACCAAATGGCCAGTTAAGGGCCATTGTTAACGGCCAACTGCTTGCTTTGGTTAACGGACAGTTGCAGGCCCTGGTAAACGGCCAGTTAATGCCGATTGTAAACGGACAATTAATGGCACTGGTTAACGGGCAGTTGAGGGCTATTGTAAACGGGCAATTAATGGCACTGGTTAACGGGCAATTAATGGCGCTGGTAAATGGTCAGTTAATGGCGCTTGTTAACGGGCAATTACAATTGGCAGAGGATTTACAACTTTTAAACGGGCAGCTTAGGGCAATTGTTAACGGGCAGCTTAGGGCAATCGTAAACGGACAATTAAAAGCACTGGTTAACGGTGTTGTTACCGATATACCAACAGAAGACGTAATACTGACTAACGGGCAGTTAAGGGCAATTGTAAACGGGCAATTGAGGGCGTTGGTAAATGGCCAGCTAAGGGCATTGGTAAACGGGCAGTTACAACCCATTGTTAATGAACTGGAAAAAGTAGGAGAACTTCAATTTTTAAATGGGCAATTAAGAGCAATAGTAAACGGACAACTTCTGCCAATAGTTAACGGGCAATTAAGGGCCATGGTAAATGGCCAGCTACGAGCCATTGTAAACGCAGACCTTACCCTTGTAAATGGCCAGTTACGAGCTATTGTAAACGGGCAGTTGCAAGCTTTGGTTAATGGCCAGCTAAGGGCAATTGTAAACGGACAGTTACAGCCGCTTGTTAATGGCGATCTTCAACCGGTAGAAAGTGTAGAGCAAATATCAAACGGCCAATTACGGGCAATTGTAAACAGCCAGGATATACCTATTGCAAACGGTCAGTTACAGGCCATGGTAAACGGCCAGTTATTGGCTTTGGTAAATGGCCAGTTAATGGCTATTGTAAACGGGCAGTTAACTTTTGCTGTGGTAGCCAACGGGCAATTAAGGGCCCTGGTCAATGGTCAATTACAGGCAATTGTAAATGAGGGGGAAAGTATTGCCAATGGTCAATTAAGAGCTATGGTAAATGGGCAATTACAACCACTGGTAAATGCAGTTTTGGCAAACGGACAATTACGGGCCCTGGTAAACAACCAGGAACTTATTATTGCCAACGGCCAGCTTAGGGCATTGGTAAACGGTCAGTTACAACCTTTGGTAAATAATTTTAGCGTAATCGGCAATGCAAATAATGCCAATACGGTAGCTATTGTAGATGAGGATGATATTAATTTACAAGGAGGTTCGCTGGGGGGCATGTTTGCCGTTAACATGATTACCGGCTTAAATGTAGGAACGCAGAAATTAATACCCGGCGCTTTTGTTAATGATAATTTTGAGGTTACCTATGGGTTGGGAGATGTAGTAATAACGCCACGCCCATTGGTAATTTCAGCAGATAGCATAACCAAAGTAGCTGGTACAGAGAATCCAGCATTAACTATAACCGCATCCGGGCTTTCTTACGATGATACAATTGAGGATATTGTTCAACCAGAGATAACTACAGAAGTTGGTTTAATTACACCAGCAGGTAATTACCCAATAACACTTAGCGGAGGTAGTGCTGATAATTATGACATCATTTTACAGAATGGAAATTTTGAGGTTACAAATCAATTTGTATTACTAATTAAACCTAGAAATCAAACAAGTGTTTATGGCGATGAATTTCCTCTCCTCACTTACGATGTGTTTGGGCTACAGGATGGTGATGACCTAAGTATACTTACTGAGCAACCATCCATAGTTAGCAATGCTGTTATTGGTTCGCCGGCAGGTGTTTACGATATTATACCACTGGGTGGGGCCACACTAAACGGAAAATATCTCATTACCTACCAAAATGGTGAACTATGCATTTCCAAAAAAACCCTCACTATAACAGCTGTAGATAAAGTACGAATACTTGGCGAAGCTAATCCTACTTTAGATTTATTGTATGACGGATTATCAGGCACCGATACTGAAAGTTCAGTTTGTATAGCATCCGAGTTGCCTATACCTACTTATGTCACCCCGCCATCTATAAAAATTATTGATCAATTAGCCAGGGTTAGCACATATACCGAAGTAAAACTGAACGACGGTACCAATGTAATATTTGTCAATCCGGGCGAATCTGTTACCCTGACAGGAAATAGAAATACTGTATATAACAACCCACCAAATTCATGTCCGGGTTGCATAACCCAATTATACATTGGTATGCGGAATGATGATTGTGGAACCACTTTTACTGATTGTTTTGATATAAGTGGTTCGTTTCTTAATCAAAATGCAACCTTAAATAAAACCTTTAATGCTCCCACAGCGCCGGGTGTATACTACATTACGCAAAATTCAAGTTGGGAATTTGGTTGTTACGACAGGGGTACAGGCCTTCCTGATAACGACCCTAACAATGCCATTGCAGTTGTTATTGTAGGCACAGTACCCAACAATAATATTGTAGCCAGTACTACTGCTGTTCCTACTTCTTCCACCAGCTCTTATCCAATCAATATTCAAACATGTAACTCAAGCAATTATAATATTGTTATTGTACCCGGTACATTAAATGTTACCGTAGATAATCAGGCCCCAACAGCCAATTGCCAACCTATTACAGTTAATGTAGGTTCAGGTGGCACTGTAACTGTAAATGCAACATCTGTAAATAATGAAAGTACCGATAATAGTAGTGAACCATTGTCTTATCAATTCATAGCCAATGCGGCAGGAGGTAATGGGGGGCAAAGAACTGTTGCTGTTAACAGTGGTACAAGAGATGGAAGAAGTATTA
Source organism: Chitinophagales bacterium (assembly GCA_038247635.1). Classification (GTDB taxonomy): domain Bacteria; phylum Bacteroidota; class Bacteroidia; order Chitinophagales; family Chitinophagaceae; genus Segetibacter. The sequence goes on along the minus strand of JBBRUR010000008.1, from coordinate 41,700 downwards.
CAGGAATTACTTATACTTATAATGGGCAACAGAATACTTTAACGCCAGCAAATGCGATAAGGTCAACCCTGGATTTATCAACACTTACAGCAAACCCAACACTTGGCGGTGATGCTAATAGGTTTTGGGATGTTTCTGCAACCACTATGACCGAATCAACCGCTTTAAGAGTTTTGGGCGATTTTGATTTGGGCACTGCCTTGCAAGATTGCGCTGATCCGGTTGGCGTAAATCATAGAGTAAACTTTGATGCACCAATTGTTCCGGGAGCAGGACCAGAGATATTTATTGTGCATGGAGGATTGGCATTTGACATTCAAATCTTAGACGTAAATGGTAATGTTGCTTTAACTATTCCTGTTAGTGTAATCAGCAGTGGTTCAAATGTTACCATTGGTAATAATGTTGTAAGTAATGCATTCAATGCATTCTACTTAAGAAATAAGGCTCCTTACGCTGTTGAATTTAACGCAGGTCATTTTAATTCCCAGAACCAGGTACTTGCATTAGATATTAATTATAATGAAGTACCGTTGATTGGTGGTATTAGATTTGGTGGTGGCGCTTGTAACTATGTATATGAAATAGCAGGCTTCCAACCTGCTCCATCAACTGCTTCGGAAATTGTATTTTCAAGTGCAAACATTGGTGTTAACCAGGTAACATTGCAAGTAACAGACGCTAGTGGCAACTCATCTACCTGCACATCAAATATTACTGTAGAAGGTGATAATGTTTCAGGACGATCTTCTCAACCCGCTACAACAAAAACCAAGGTTAAACCCACACAGGTAGTAATCTTAAAAGAATCAATTTACCCTAATCCGGCTTCTAATACAATTAGGGTTCAGTTGGGTAACGAGGTAACTTCTGCAAAAGACATAACCTTAGTTGATGCGGTTGGCAGATTGCAATCCAACATCAGTATCAGGCAGATAAACAACAAATTTTTCGAGTTGAATATTTCAGGTTTGCCAAAAGGAGTGTACATCATCAGGGCAAAAACAATTGATGGCGATAAGACTTTCAAGTTTATAAAAATGTAGTTTTTATGGTAAGAAGGAGGTGTTGTATACTCCTTCTTACTAAAAAACTTGCGCTATGCAAAAGTTTTAGTCAAACATCATTTTAAAATCTACATCTGGTCATAAATTTTTAGGTTTGTAGGAAAAGCCATTGGGCTAAATAATGGTCTCTGGTAATTGTATTAATGTAAACACGCTAACATAAGAGAAAAGAATATTGAGGTTCGTGAAGTTGAAACAGCAAACCTTGAAATAGAAGCCCGGTGCCCGAAATTGTTATATTAGTTTAATATAACGATAACGATGGTCCGGGCTTTTATATTGATATTGTTATTTAAATTTTAAATGCTGGACAAAGACCTTCCGGTTGTACTAAAGCCTTCAAATTATTTTGATATCAACCTTTAAGTCTTTTTCTATATCTTAACAAAATGAAGAAGAAAATTTCATTTTTACTGTTCACTTCTATCATTTGTTTTTTGTTTACTACCCTGCCTGCACAAGAAATGCAGGATACCGCCTACATCAATAAACTTATAAAAGAAAGTAAAAGCCACATTGGTGACGATACAGCGCGGGCCATTCGTATGGCCAAAGATGCTATTAGGTTTTCGCAAAATATAAATTTTAAAGAAGGCGAAGCCTACGCCCTTAAAAATATTGGCCTGGTGTATTACACCCAGGGTAAATATGTGGAAACACTTGACTATTGGAACCAATCGTTACACATATTTGAAGCGATAAAAGATGATATAGGTACCAGCAACCTGCTTAATAATATTGGTGCCATTTATTTTGACCAGGGGGTGGACGACAAAGCGCTGGATTACTGCCTGCAATCGCTAAAAATAGCAGAAAAGACTAAAGACAAGTTGAGGATCTTATCGGCACTGACTACTATTGGCGCTATATACTACAATAAAAAAGATCCGGTAGCAATTAAATATCTTTTACAGGCACTCCCCTTATGTCTCGAAACCGACAATAAGCCCTCATACGTGGTAATTGCTGGTAACCTGGGCGAAATTTACGCCGATGCGGATAGCACAGCTAAAGCCCTGGAATATTTTCAAAAAGCTATAAATACAGAAAGCAGCGGCACCAACATAGCCTTTGCTTATAATGGAATTGGCAAATTATACCTTAAAAATAACAAGAACGACCTGGCCATAAAAAACCATTTAAAGGCGCTGGCCATATCGCAAAAGGCTGACGATAAATTACAAATTATACGCAGCTACCATGGCACTGCTGATGTGTACGCCAGTCAAAAAAATTACCAACAGGCACTCAATGATTATAATAAAGCCATTTTATTAGGTGAAGAAATGCATGCCAATGTTGAATTAAAAGACCTTTATCAAAAAACCGCCTTAGCTTACTCCAACCTAAACGATTACCAAAATGCCTTTGAGTACCAAACCAGGTATGCCAATATCCGCGATACTTTATACAACGAAATGGCAGCCCAAAAACTAGGCAAGCTGCAGTTTGACTTTGACATGTTTAAAAAAGAGGGTGAAATAAACCTGCTAACCAAAGAAAAATCGTTGAAAGAAGCAGAGGTAAAGGTTGCGCGTCAAACCCGCACTGGCCTTCTTATTGTGATGGTGTTGATACTCATTATTGCTTTTATTATTTATCGGGGCTACCTCACTAAGGCCAGAACCAACGAAATACTTGATAAACAAAAAGATGAAATTGAAGGCCTTCTGTTAAATATTTTACCCGAAGAAATAGCCGACGAATTAAAAGCAACGGGTGTATCTAAACCGCGTCATTTTGACGAAGCCTCGGTATTGTTTACCGATTTTAAGGGCTTTACTGCCATTGCCGATAAACTATCGCCTACCGACCTTGTAGAGGAATTAAACACCTGCTTTATGGAATTTGATAATATAATAGAGCGGTACGATCTTGAAAAAATAAAGACTATAGGCGATGCTTATATGTGTGCAGGCAACATACCATCGGCCGACCCCGACCATGCCTATAAAATTGTAAAGGCGGCTATGGACATTCAAAAATTTATTTTTAGCCTGAACGAAAAACGCCGGGCCTCCGGCCTTGAAAGCTGGAACGTAAGGATAGGCTTGCACATTGGGCCATTGGTAGCAGGTGTGGTAGGCCGCAAAAAATATGCATACGATATTTGGGGCGGTACTGTTAACATTGCCAGCCGCATGGAAAGCAATGGGTCCATCGAAAAAATCAATATATCGTCGTCAATGTACGATGCCATTAAAGACTACTTTGAATGCAGTTATCGTGGAAAGGTTAATGCCAAAAACATTGGCGATATTGATATGTACTTTATTGAACACGAAAAAACAGAAGTAGCCTATCAGCAAAAAAAGGCCACTGCACAATTGCAGATGAATTAAGGCTGACCATTACTTGTAAGTAAACGTACTTTTCAATTTCTATTACCACCCATCGTACTATGAAATCCGCGCTCTTATTTTTTTCGCTATTTGTTGTGCACTTAACCTTTGGGCAAACAGAAAGACTTATTAAAGTTGCAGGTACAAAATGCAGCTTAATACCACCTGACAATTTTGAACCGGCTACTAATTTCAGTGGATTTTGGCAGGTGGAAAGTGGAGCATCTATAATGATAAACGAGCTACCTACCGCATATCAGCCATTGGTTGACGAATTTACTGCAGGTGCTTTACTGTTAAAAGGCATGACCTTACTGGAAAAACAAACCGTTGATTTTAATAACTTAAAAGCAACTTTTATTAAGGTTAAACAAATGGCAAACGGCACTCAATACCTAAAACAGATATTAATTTTTGGCGATACAAAACAGACTATTTTAGTGAATGGCATTTACCCTGAAACAAACAAAGTAATAGAACACGAAATAAAAAATGCCCTACTCTCAACCGTTTTCAATTCAGATCAGGCTGACAATCCGTTAGACGCAGCTACTTTCACAGTAGATATTTCAAATACTGACTTTAAACTGATAAAATACATGTCGGGAAGTTTGCTTTTTTCTACCGACGGAAAAATGCCAACCCGGCAACCCACCCTCATTGTAAGTAATTCCGTGGCAAAGGTTACCGCTCAAAATCAAAAGCAGTATACACTTGAAAGGCTTAAGAAACTGCCGGGAGGAGAATTTAGTGATATAAAAGAAATACAAGAAATTACCATAGACAATATGAAAGGGTACGAAATTGTTGCCCATGGTAAAACAAAGGATGATAAGCCCACATTGGTTTACCAGGTTATGATTTTTAATGACAAGGGATACTATTACCTTATTGTTGGACAGGCAAGAGAAGACCAACTAAGAAACTTAGAAAACTTTAGACTAATTGCCAAAACCTTTAAGCGAAAATAGAAAACAACATTGATTAATAGTAACAAAAATTTTTCAACGTTTTCATGTCCATCCCAAGCACGGCACCCTGGCGATTGACCCCTGGCCTGGATTTTTTGACAAGGCAACTGCACAGTTTTAAAAACGCCCGCTTTAAACACAAGGTTCTTGCTTAAAGGCAAAGGTTGCGATTTAAAAATCACCGACACTGTTGCAAAAATCTGCGTATAAAAATGCAGTAATATCGGCCCACTATTGTGCCAGCGATATCCGTAACTGTAAGCCCGCCCTGGTATTAGTAATAGGTGCCGAGGTAGAAATATAAGGTATTACCCGCCGCTGATCAAAAAAGAACTTTAAATTGACCCTGTTATTCAGCACATAGTCTATACTGGGTTGAATGGTGTACACCTTTTGTCCTCCGGTGCTAAAAGCATTGTTTTGGTCAATACGGCTGTTGCTGGTAGCATCATCACGCATGGTAAGGTCAAGCCGAAAGCTTATGTCATTATCCAGCTTTTTACCTTTGGTAAAGGGTAGTTTAAAGGGCAGGTTAAATCCTTTTTGCCTAAAGCTGCCGCCCACTGTCCACTCGGTACTATTGGTTTGGCTTAATTGGTAGTCCACCAGGCTTAAACTAAGCTGTCTGCTTTTGCGGTATTCCATTTTTAAATTTAGCTGGTTGTTGGTGGTTATATCAATACCAAGTAATGGAGCAAAGGATTCCTGTATGGTTACATTGGGTACCAAAAAGTAAGGAATAAAGTTGCCCGACACAGTATCGATAAAGCCCGGTGCCGAAAACCTGAACGGATCCTGGTACAGCAATGCACTGTTAAAGCTGTTCATACCAAGGCTACCCGTGTAAGCATGCGTAAAGGTGATGGCGCTGAAGGTTTTTGCCAACGTTTCGTTACGTGTTAAACCTGTGTAAGTTACCCGCCAGTTAGGCTTAGGTTTAATACTTTTAAAAGGATTGCTTTTAATGTTAGGATTTGATTGCTGAATAAGGCCAACCTGCTTTGGGTCAATACCTGTGTAGGCAGCAATAAACGAAGGGATCAACACATCCTGTGCATATCGTCCATACCCTACAAAATATCCGTCGGGGGTTTTACCAAGGCCCGCCTGGTAAGGGTTGGAAAGCGCCAGCCTTTCGGACAAAATAATACGATATGCCTCAAACTTTTTAAACAATTCGCTTACCTGGTTGGGATTGGTTTTTTGGAAAAGCGTGTTAAAAGCTATGTACGATACATTAAAGCCACCCTGTGCCAGCGGGCTAAGGTGCTGAAAGCTACCGGTATCGCTTATGCGCTTAAACAGCTCAGTATAATCCTTGGTAAACGTTTTATCAAGGTTTATATCAATGGTAAATTCCCTGATGGGTTCCAGTTGGGCAGTAAAGCTTAAGCGCCTGTCTACACTTTGCCTAAACATAAAGTTGAAGGTAGTGTCGCGGGTTATTAAACCCTGTGCGGCCTTACTGTTCAGCCAACTGGTGTCGGGTTGTTTACCAAAAACATAATCAAGGCCCGGGGCCATACTGTTCCAGTTTTGACCAAGTATTTGTGTACTATCGGTGTAGCCAGGCACACGACTGCGGTAATTTTCGCTATAGTTAACCGAGGCACGTTTAACCATGGTAAGCAGGCGGCCACCGGTCCTTACCAGCCCGCCAACTTCCAGCGGTTGCGAACGCCTTAACAGCCTTGCTGCCTTGCGTATTTCGCGGCGCTGTTTGCGCCATTTGCGTAATGCCTGTGTACGTGCTTTTCCTTTTAATCCTTTAGTTATCTCGCTTCGGGGTTTTAAAGTATTGTTTGGATTTAACTGCGCACTTTTTCCTGCACCGGGGTCAGCAATGGCGGTCGAGTCGTTTTTACCTTTTCTTCCACCGGGTTTGTTGGGGTCGGGCTCTTGCTCAATAGCGCGCAAAAACCTCGACTTTTGGTATAACCGGCCAAAGTCAAACTCGCCGTTCAGGCTATTGTCCTGCCCGTTCTCCAGTGTATTACCTAAATAAAGCGCAAGCCGGCTGGCACCTATCCAGGTATAGTTGGTGCCAAAACTGTACCGGCTGTTAATCCAGTCAAGAAACGGAATTTTTGAAAGCGGCAGATTGTAACTGGCAATCGCTCTTTGCTGGTACAAAGTATTACGTCCACCATCCAACAAATTACCCCGTATCATATCTTTTTTTTCTTTGGTATCAATACGTCCCTGTGGCTCATCAATACGGGCATTGTTGGTAGCCGAAATATCAACGTTTAGCGATCGGCTCAAATCCCACCGCATATTATACAACCGGTCAAATGTAAAAAACTTATCGTAGGTGGTATCTACCCTTTCTACCTTATTATCAAAGCTGTTTACAATTCGTGGTACATACTCGCCAAACTGGCGGTTAATGTCGGCCCTAAAGCTTAACAGCGAGGGCCTGAGGTTAAAGTTGAAGTCTTTTACAAAAGCCACCCAGGGCGATTTTGATTTAATAATCTTTTTAAAAGGCTCAATATATTTTGTTTGCGAATTAAAAGTGTAGCCAAGGCCAACCCTTGTTTTTGACACATTATTATCTAAAATAAGCGGGCTTGTTTGCTGAAATTTTACCACCGAATAACTTACATCAAAATTACTGGGGCTCCATAAATGTGTTTTTGTGCCTGGCTGAAAACGTACGTTGGTAAAATTGATGGTTTTTATACTCGTTCGGTCCATTGCGTTAATACGTATAGAATCGCGGCTACGGCCGGTGGCATTGTTTATTTTTTCTTTCAGCAAAATGTCAAGATCGTATGGATCGTACTCAGGCGTGCGGATGGTTTGGTTTATACTGGCGTACAACGGTATGGACAGGCCTAGCTTTTTGGGCAGTAGTTTACCAAGCTCAAGATTGGCAGCCACATCAAACTGCAAAAAGCTTTCGCGTGACCGCTCGTTTACGCGCTGCTCAATGGTACCAAAACCTGCCGAGTAAGTATTGGCCGACACGGCTATAGTACCCAGGTCTGCCAGCCCAATATCTACACGGCCCAGGGCCGCATACCCTCCACTTTCGTCCAGTTTACTAAGGCGTAACTCGTTTACCCAAACTTCGGCATTGAGGGCTTTTCCCTGCACGGGGGTGCTATTTTGCACACCTATTAAAAAAGCACGTACCTCGCCAAGGTTGGGATTGCCTTTTACCGAATAGGTTTTATTACCTATGGTTTCGCTAAAATAATTGTTTATCTGTGCCGGAAAATCGCGGTTTCGGCGCAGTTTTAGCTGTACCAGGTCTTGTATATTAAAGTCGAGGCTGTTACTGTCGGGCCACACTTTTCGCTGGTCAGCATCGGTATTTTGATAGCCATTGGGCGGCGACGGCGGGGTTACTTTCAATGGTATTTTTACTTCGTAATAGTTATTTAAGAAGTCGTTACCAATGCGTATTACTGCGGTAAGGTCATTATTGTTTACCACCACAGGCGGGTTAACAATATTTTCGGCGTGGATGAACATACTTAACTGTCCATACTGCCGCATGTCAAGGTTGATGGTTTTAAAAGCCGCACGGGTTTGCCTGTAAGGTAAATCGCGTACCTGGAAACTCATGGCCTGCTCGTTTTGGAAAATGTTGATATTGTTATTGCTTAACTGCTGCACCCTTTCAATGCCGGGCGGTATCAGGTAATTTACAGGGCGGCGCTTGCTGTTTTCTTCAATGTTAACTGCCAATACGTTAAAAGTGGTGCCACTATTATTGGGTATTTGAGTATAATTACCTGTGGTGTCAACCTCAAACTGAAACGTACGCCATTGGTTGCGCACAAGGTCTAACCGGGCAAACCTAAGCACAACACTGTCTTCAAAGTCGTGAAGAAACATACGCATAAACCGGATAGATTTAAAGTCGGGTATGTTGCCTACTTTTTGGTCGTAGTCGCGAATGGGCACCCTGAAAAGGTACCAGTTTTCAACACCGGTGCTATCGTTGGCATAGCGTACGGTAATTGATTGTTTGTCGGTAATGTAACGGGTATTACCAATGTCCATACCGGGTTTTAGGTCAATGGCATATTGGTAGTATTCCTCAGTTTCGTTCAGGGTATTGTCACGGTTCAGGTCTTCGTTATCGGGGTACAGGGTTGCAGCCGGGCTAAATTGCGAGGTAGCTGCATTGGCCACGGGGCTGTTGCCCTGCGGATTATTAAAATTTTTGTAGCGGCCCAAAATACCGGTGTTGGAGGCATCGTATGCCTGGTCGCGATACCAACGATAATTGTCGTTGCTTGGGTCGGTTGCAGCACGCAGGTATAGGGGTGAGGTTAAACCAAAATTACCTTGCAAGTCAGACAGGTAACCAGCTCGTTTTTGTTTTTCGCCATCGTCGTTCAAACCATCAAAACCAACATCCTGAAACTCGCGGTCGTTTTCGTTATTGCTAAAAGCAGTGGTAACCTGTATTGGGTTTACCGGCGTTCGTCCCCAAACGCCTGACGTATCAACCGCGTTGGGCTGGGTGGGTGCTGGTAACCCGTTTTCGTAAAAGCGGCGGCCATCCTTTAAAATATCTTCACTTAGTGTGCCAAGGTTTAAATACAATTTACCCCCGGTACTGCGTTGATTTTTAATAAAAGGATCCTGCACCCAAAACTCAATAAACTCTACGTTACTTGTTTCAAAATCGGTTTGGTCAATAGCCCTCATAATACCTCCAAAACGCTGACGGGGGTTTAATAATTTACCTGCGGCGGTAACCTGGCCTGGCCTTGCCTCAAAATTATAAGGCCCAATATCGGTAGGGTAATAAGCAAGGTCAAAGGTAACTAGTTGATTTTGCCCCAGTTCTGGTGTACGTTGTGGAAACAGCTCCTGGTTGCCTACCGCCCGTATGCGCGGGTCGCTCAACTCGCGGGTGTTACGCCTAAACGGACTATTGGGGCTGGTTTTGTCCTGCAAAATGGGTTCAATATTGTACCAGGCCAATTTTGCCCTGTTTTTATTATACTCCAAATTATCGTTAAGGGTGGCTTCGGGAAACAAGCCATTGCCTTGCGGGGTGGAGGCCATTGCCCACGATATAAACGGAAATCGCAGGTCGATGCTGTTTCTTGTACCCTCAAAATCATCTACATAAATTAACCCATTACCGCCTTTGCCAATTTGAGGCGGATGCCCTGGCTTTAATATCGCTGCCTCGCCATAAGCGTTAATGGTGCTCATGGTGGTGGTATTGTAAAACGGCAACTTATCTAATATTCGGGTAAGCTTTGGCATCTCCGACCGATAATTAAAATCCACCCCATACATTGAGTTACGGATGGGATCATCGCCATAGTTCATTTTTGTAAAGAATGGCCGCTCACCTAACCGTACCATGGTAGCGCCTACCGACAGCTTTTTGCTGGCAATATAATCGGCCCGCAGCCCCATAAAGTTGCGCTGCTGAATACCAAAACCAGCATTATTTTCAAACTGAACACTTACAGGTATGCCCGAACTAAGAATGGCTGCATTTAATATTTTTACGGTGCCCAGGTTATAATCTATCGAAAAATCGACGCCTTCGCGCAATACCTGCCCACCGGCCGAAACCGTTACCGAACCCGGTGGCACATTAAAGGCACCGAGGTAAATTTCGCTTGATGAGTTGCCTTTAGCCGTGCCCTGCATTACAAACCGGTTAAAGTTGGCGTAGGTTTGGGCGATAGCCTTTATGGAGTCGTAAAGTTGGCTATATATGTATTTTGTGTTTGGGGGTTGAAATTTAAAAGCCAGCGAGTCCATGTCGCGGCCAAAAGGTTCTAACAAGGGAAAAATGATCTTACCCTGTTGCGATAATATGGTAAAGCCCTCCACATAATCAAACACGCCGTCAGGTAAGGGGTCGTTCTGGTTGTTAAGCCTGTCTAAATTTAAGATGCGCAGCAATGGTTTACCTTCTGCTGACACATCAGTTTCGGGCAAAAATCTTTTTAAACCACCGCTGGGCTCTTCGTATAAAATATTAAGCTTAAAGTCTTCGCGGGTTAGGCCCGGCAAATCGAGCGAATAAACGTTTTTCATCATCCAATCCCAAATAGGCAAAACAGGCCGCTGCGAGGTAGCCTTTAATAATTTTAAAAACAGCACCTTTTGGGTTCCCTGGCGGGATGAGTCCAGGGTTATATCCTGCGAAAATTCCCCTACTGTAAAAATTTTGCCGTTGTAACTATACTGGTAGGCCACGCCCATCACCTCATCGGGCTGAAGCTGCTGCACCAGCGACACAAACCCGATCTGTGGGTTAAAATAATATTCGTTTGAAGTAAGCTTTCGCGCAAAAGTTTTTTCAAAATCTTCAACCGGGCGCAATCCACGCGCCAACAGGCGGCTGTTTATTTGGGTTGGGTTGCGGTTGTTAGGATCGCCCACCAAAAACGAGTAAAGGTCGTTAGCGCCATTACCCGGCAAGGTTACCTGCCCACTGCCTTGTATGTTTCGGTTGTAAGGGTGGCCTTCGCCCAAATCCATAAAGCCAACCACATCGCGGGCCTCGGTGGTAGCGCCGGTTCGGTTAGTAACCCACACTTCCAACCTTAATATTTGCACCTGGCTATTTACCACGGGCAGGCTACGCATGGCGTTATTATAATTATCCTTAAAATATTGGCCCAGCAAAAAGTGCTTGTTCTCTTCGTAATCATCCAGCTTTTTTTCAAACCGCTGGGTGGCTGCACCGCCGGCCAACGCCAGCGTTTGACGCTGCGACCGCTGGTTGGCAAATACGCCGGTAACAAACAATTTACCAAATTGAAGTGACGATTTTAGGCCAAACAAACTTTGTGCGCTGGGTATAAGCGTACCCTTTGAAGTAAATGATACATTGCCCGCTTCAATTGATTTAATTATCTCATCATCCATACCCTTGTAATCGAGCTTTAATTGGTTTTCAAAATCAAAGTTGGCAAGGGTGTTATAATTAATAGGAAGTTTTAGTTTGTCGCCAATGTTGGCTATTACATTTACGTTAGCGTTCATGTTAAAATCGAAGCCACCATTTCGGCGGGCACGTTCGGGCAGGGTAGGATTTTTAATATTCTGCCCCTGGTAGCCTGCCAAAATGTCTACATTGCCCTGCGGGCGAATATCCACTTTTAGTCCATCGGGGCCAACGCCAAAAATTCGGTCAAACAGTTTATCGTACGCCCGTAGCTTAGGTTTAACAGGCTTACGGTTTAACAGGCTGAGGGTATTGGCCCTTTTTCTAAAATACTCGTCCTGCATCTGCTTGCCCTTAATACGCATCATTTCGTCAAACGTGAGGTAGGTAGGTGTACGATAATACGAAGTGCCAATTTTTTCAACAATATAGTATTGTTTTGTTTTGGGATCGTACTCTATATCCCTTTTAATCAGGCCTGTCTCGGATAAATTAAAGGGGTTACGGTTGTTGTAATTAAAGGGGTCGCCCCGGCGGTCCTGCAAAGGAAAGTGAACAGTGTCGGAGGAATTTTTTGAAGTATCGGCAGGATTGTTTTGTGCGTACACCGATGCACCAGCCAGCATGGTAGCCAATAAAACCATTAGAAACTGAAACAATAATCTGGAATGTAGGAACAAGTTAGTGAACGCTGGTTATGTACATTTCTAAGCTATAGGCTACACATTTTTTAAGGCTAGTTTAATTAAATCTTCCAGTGAAAGTGCATCAGGGTTGGCAGCCATAGCTTTTTTAAGCGCCTGTTCGGCAATTGGGCGGGCAATACCTAACGATATTAATGCATTTAACGCATCAGCCTCCATCCTATTGTTAGAAGTAGCAGAAATTATAAATTCGTTGGCTTGTTTTGACAATTTGTCTTTTAATTCCAATACGAGCCGCTCGGCAGTTTTTTTACCAATTCCTTTTACACTTTCCAATTGGCGCGCATTGCTTTGTACAATGGCCCTAATGATCTCTTCGGGCCTCATACCTGACAACATCATACGGGCGGTTGCTGCACCCACCCCCGAAACACTGATCAATTGCGTAAATAATTCCTTTTCTGATTGTTCGGCAAAACCATACAGCGTTTGACCATTTTCGTATAAGTGCAAATAGGTAACAAGCTGGCCCTGTGCGTGGCCTTCTATGGCCGAAAAGGTATTAAGACTAATATGGCATTCGTAACCGACACCATTAACATCAACCACCACCAACGCCGGGTTTTTCACCACAAATTTTCCTCTTACAAATGCGATCACTACAAAAATTTATTGGTCCCAAAAGTAAAAGATGGGCGTGGAAGTAAAAATAATATTTTATTGAACATTTGGTTTTAATAACTAAAGCGGCCGGTATGCCTGTAATGGAAGTCAAAAACAACAATAATCCGTTTTAAAAGATAGTATTGACAGCCCATTTTTTAGTAACCATGCCGTTATATACTTTTTAAACGCATCAATAGTTTTAAAAGAAAAAATTCAGAAGCGTAATAAAACAGTTTTGGTTTTTTAGGCCTTGGGCGCCCTGTTGCCAGCCCGCACGTTTTGCGTAATTAATGAGGTTATTGCAATGGTAAACGGGTTTGAGGTGGGATACATAGACATTTCCATACCTGCGTTCAAAACCTTGCTCACCCATTGTATGTAGGGCTTAGTTTATATTATTGGTTATTCCATAGCGTTTTAATTGTATCAAGTTGTTGGGAATAAGTTGCTGGTTCCAGCAGTGGTGAATAGCCAGGGCGGTACCTAATGCAGTGGCCTGTGGCATATTGGCAGCAAAAACTTCCAAGCCCGAAAATTTGGCTGCCAGCAGGTTCATATAAATGGTGTTGTTGCTAAAGCCTCCATCAACAAAAATGCGATTTACCTCTGTGCGTTGCAGCACCAGCCCGGTTGAATGAAATTGCTGTTCGGCAATATCCATCATTAGTCGATGATAGGCTGACGGAGCATCGCTAAAGGAAGCCAGATTGCGTTGGCCAAACGGACAAAATTGCATGAATTTATTAACCGGCTGCCCGCTGCTTTCATTAGCTACAGGTAACCTTTGTGTTAGTATCGGATCGAAAATAACGGCCTTATAAAACGTGGGTGACACCTGGAAATAAGTCGCAATTCTTTTTACCTGGTCTTCATGCTCCTGCCCGGCAAACAGGCGGCTGGCTTTTACCGGTTTGCCCTCGTAGGTCATATAGCAAAGGCAGTCGTGTTGTAGTTCGCTTTTGGTTAACGGGTGCTGGTTAAACGGGTTAATGGAAATGCACCACGTGCCTGTTGAGATGAGCACAAAAGATTCCTGGAAACTTTTAAGATAGGGTATTAATGCGGCCGAGCTATCGTGCAAACCAATGCCGACCTGCACTTTGCGTTGAAACAACGTTACCGTGCATACATTGATGGATGAGGCGATAGGTGGCAGCTTTTCTGCAACACCTTCGCTGTACACCCATTGATGATAATTGTTGGTATTGAAATTCCACAGGTTGGTGTGGCAGCCAATGCTGGAGATATCGGCCAACGGCTTTTTACTACATTGATAGGCCGCAAATTGTGGCAGGTGTAAGGCGTACTTTATTCGATTATACATGGCAGGCTGACGGTACTTAAGCCGGTACAATTGCATACCGGAGTTAAGGTTACCCAGTACCGGCGAAGCCGTTTGAAGCGAAAATTGCTCTTCACCACCATAGGTATCATAAAACTGATTTTGTAAATCGGCCGGGTAAGGTTTTAAATAATTGTACAAGGGCGCAACCGGTTTGCCTTCATCATCAAGGTAAACAAACGAAGCGCCGTAGGTTGAAAAATTAATAGCCTTGATAACAAACGTGGTATTATTACTTATCCGCTCAAGTGATTGGGCAATAAATTTTTGCAATGCCTCCAAATCCTCGCAGGCGTCTCCATCCTCATCTAAAATTTCGTCCAACTGCTCCGCATGCTCATACACAATACGGTACTGTTGATTAAAGAGAAACAATTTTTTGTTAGTCTTTCCTATATCGATGATGGCAATTACTGGGGTGAGCGGCATTAAGTAAAAAGTAAAAAGTAAAAAAGGCAATGGTGAATGGGCAAACGTGAATGGTAAATAGTGAATAGTCAATTGTTTGACGTCAAATACGGAATGTGAAATGTTAATACGTGATTTGTAGTAGCTCCTACATTAATTACTCTCTACTCACAATTCACGATGCTTTCCCTTTGATTTAAAATTTACAATTCAAAATAAATTCTCCTTCAAGTCAAAATTTAAAATTTACAATTCAAAATAAAAAACTCATAACTCACAATTCACGATGCTTTCCTTTCAATTCAAAATTCAAAATTTATAATTCAAAATAAAAGAAATCCCCACTCACAACTCACGATGCTTTCCTTTCAATTCAAAATTTAAAATTTAAAATACACTCTTCGCCAACTCACAACTCATAACTCATAACTCATAACTCCCTCAAAGACCCGTTGCTACTGTTTTCGCGCCGCGTTCTTTTATTAGTAGTTCACGCACGTTTTGCTGGCGGAAGAGCTTTAGCGGATCTAAGGCGCCGCCGCTTTGCAGGCGTGCTTGGGCTACTAACGGACGCACATCGGTGCGATAAGCATGTTGGAGGATTTCCTGGGCAAGGGTTACATCGTTATTTTGCCTTGCTTGTTCCAGTTGTGGTTTGTTTACCAGCAACGCCTGCGCATAGGCTATCATGATGGCTTCTACCGATTGCAATAAATCTTCTAACGGGTCTTTTACATTGTGCGAAGCATCTATCATCCAGCCGAGGTCGGTAGCGTGGTTCATGTGGCGGGCATCCATACCGTCTACCAACTCGTTAAATATCAGGAACAACTGGTATGGTTTAATGCTGCCAACGGTCAGGTCGTCGTCGCCATATTTGCTGTCGTTAAAATGAAAGCCGCCCAGCTTACCTTCCATTAATAACAGGGCTACTATTTGCTCAATATTGGCGTTGGGTAAATGATGACCAAGGTCGACCAGCGTGTAGGCTTTAGGGCCCAGTTTGGAGGCGTATAACAACGACTGTGCCCAATCGCCTACCGTGGTGCTGTAAAAGTTTGGCTCAAAGGCTTTGTACTCTACAAACATTTTAAAGTTGGAAGGCAATGCCTCATAAACTTGTTGAAGGCTTTCGAGCGTATTTTGAAATGCCTTTCTAAAGTTTAGCTGTCCGGGAAAAGACGACCCATCGCACAACCAAACGGTGAGCGACTCTGACCCCAATGCTACCCCGTGCCCGATCACTTCAATATTATGATTAACGGCCTGCCGGCGTACTGCTTTGTTTACATGTTGCATTGAGCCAAATTTATAACTATGCTGCTGGAAGGGCTGGTCCTGAAATGTGTTGGAATTGACCGCATCGAAACGCAACCCGTGCCGGGCAGCCAGCGCTTTGGTGGCGGCTACGTTGTCGGCCACATCCCACGGAATGTGCAGCGAAATAGCGCCACCCGACCTGTTGAGGGAATGTAGTAAACCTACATCTTCCATTTTTTCATGAAGGCTTCGGGGCTGGCCACCACCGGAGAAGCGGCCAAACCGCGTGCCGCCGGTACCCAATGCCCAACTGGGTATTGCCACCTGAAAATCGATTAGTTTTTGAAGTATTGGTCCTACATTGGGTAGGTCGTATGCTACAAATTCCAGCCTTCTGCTATGCTCTTTTAAATGATTGTTATTAAAATCGTCAATGGTATATTTTTCTATTTGCATGGCTATCGTTATGTTTTGACAATTAAGGTAATTAAAAAACCTGTTGCAGGGCCTGCTGCACAGGCAAGTTGTCGGGGTTGCTCTCCATGATATCAACCATGTATTTCCACCAGCGCTGCATTACTTCGTTATTTGGTAATTGTTGCAGTTGAGCGGCATCCTTCACTTTTAAAACGCCGAATAATTGGTTGGTATGCTCATTTTAAAAAATGGAATAATCGGCTATCCCTTTTTGTTGTTACAGCTCCTTTAGCCCGGGCCATAGTTCGTGGTGCCGCCGTTTGTATTCGGCCGCATTAGCAGGTAAAAGTTTCATGGCAAAGGCAATTGTTTGCATAAAAACTATCGTTTTTAAAAGATTTTCGGCGTTAAAAAATGTTGCCCTATGATTTAAAAGTACAAGTGTGCGACGCAAGAATGCAGCACTGAAACACCACTGCCCGACCCAAAAAAAACCATCAAATAAAATCTTATCTCACAAAAGCCATCGCCACTCCCCCATCAACATTTAATACATTACCCGTTGATTTGCCGAGCAAACCACCTACAAAAGCAAAGCAGGCGTTGGCAATATCTTCGGGTAAAATGACCTCGTTAAGCAGGGTGCGGCCGGCGTAATAAGCAGGCAATTGCTCAACGGTAATGCCATAGGCTTTAGCCCGTCCTTCGGCCCAGCCGTTGCTCCAAATGTTGCTGCCCAAAATGACCGCGTCGGGGTTTATTACGTTTACCCGTATTTTGTCTTTACCCAGCTCCGCGGCGTTTAAGCGGCTTAGGTGCAATTGGGCTGCCTTTGCCGAACCATAGCCGGCGTTGTTGGGACCGCTTACCAATGCGTTTTTACTTACAATGTTTAAAATATCGCCGCCAAGGGCCTGCTGCTGCATAACGGCAACGGCTTGTTGGGTTACTAAAAACTGGCCTTTTACCAACACATCGTACAATAAGTTCCAATCGTTTTCGGTATGGTTTCCAATAGTTTTAGAAATGCTGAGGCCAGCATTGTTTACAATAATATCTACACCTCCAAAAGCCAGGGCCGCTGTTTGAAAAGTTTGCCGGATACTTTGGTTGTCCGTTACATCCAACACATCGGATGCAAAGGTATCTTTTCCGTAATGCTCCCTGCACTCTTCAAAGCACTCCCGCAACCGCTCCGCATTTATATCGTTGAGAATTACGCAGGCGCCCTGGTCGGCAAACTTTTTAGCAATGGCTTTACCTATGCCGCCGGCGCTACCGGTTATTAATGCTATACGACCACTTAATTCTTTTGGCTTAGGCATGCGTTGTAGCTTGGCTTCTTCCAGCAACCAATATTCAATATTAAAAGCTTCCTGCCGGGGAAGGGAGGTGTATTCGGAAATAGCCCCGGCGCCCTTCATTACGTTAATAGCGTTTATGTAAAACTCGGCCGCTACCCGTGCAGTTTGTTTGTCCTTAGCAAAGGTAAACATACCCACACCGGGGTAGAGTATTACCACCGGGTTACGGTCGCGAATGGCCGGGCTGTTGGGGTGTTTGCAGGTATTGTAATACTCCGTGTACATGTTGCGGTATTGTGTAAACAGTGGGGCCAATAATTCCTTTAGCGCCGTTTGATCGGTAAGATCATGATCGGACGATAAGGGCAATACCAGCGGCGAAATTTTGGTGCGTAAAAAGTGATCGGGGCACGATGTTCCCATTGGGGCGAGGCGCTCAAGATCGCTGGAGTTGATATACTCAAGTACCCGGTCATCGTCAGTAAAATGACCGATCATGTGTTTGTCGGACGAACAAAATCCACGTAGTACGGGTGCCAGTGCTGCGGCCTTGTTTTTTCTTTCGGCAGCAGGTAACGACTTCATTTTGGCGCCCCCAAATACCTCATCGTTTGCGGCCAGTTTATCCTGTATGTATTGGGCACAACGTTCAATTACCTCTAAGGTGTTAATATAGCTTTCGTATGCGGTATTGCCCCAGGTAAACAACCCATGCGAACCCAACATGATGCCGCGTATACCGGGGTTTTCGTCGAGGCATTGCTTTAACTGCAGACCAAGATCGAAGCCCGGTTTTTGCCATGGCACCCAACCAATAGTACCATCAAAAAGGGCATTGGTTATTTGCTCACCATCTTTAGAGGCGGCAATGGCAATGGCAGCATCGGGGTGCAAATGATCAATATGTTTAAAGGGCAAAAAACCATGCAATGGTGTATCTATCGATGGTGCCTTTGAAGCAAGATCGTAAATGCAATGGTTGAACAGTTCCACCATTTCGTCTTCGTGCTCCATGCCACGGTATATATTTTGAAGACTGCGCAACCTGTCCACATACAAAGCAGCCAAACCGCTACGCTTCATAGTACCTATGTCGCCCCCACTGCCTTTTACCCACATTACTTCCACCGGCTTACCGGTGAGTGGATGTTTGGTAGTGGCTTTGCATGAGGTGTTACCGCCGCCATAATTGGTGAGCCGTAGATCGGCACCCAAAAGGTTAGAGCGGTAGACCAACAAGGCTACCTCATCGCCTTCCAGTTCGGCGGCTTTTTGATGATCCCATAAATAACTTACATGGGTAAAATCGGTAGTGCTATGGTTGGTAGTAACCTTAATTGTTTTACTTTCAACATTTTCCATAATTGATGTATTAATCAGGATAAAAATTTATTGTAATGAATTGCCATATCCTACCAGCATTACCGATAGTATGATGGTAGTAATGCCCAGTGTAATTGTTCGTTTGGTTTTGGTACTAACACCTTTCCACTCGTTTAAAATAATGCCCCACATGTTGGCCACCAGTATAATAAAGGCCATGTGCAATATCCAGCTACTGGCGCCATTGCCCAGTTTGCTTTCGCCCATACCATAAAAGAAAAACTGCAGGTACCAGGTGGTGCCGGCCAGTGCCGATAACAGATAATTTGCGGCAAGTGGTTTGTTGCCGTCCGTATAATCGCCAAACGAGCGATTGCGAAAATTAAGCAACACGCACCATAGCAAATTGGTGGCCAGCCCGCCCCATAATAAAACTACGTAAGTTACATTGTTTACAAACAGCCGGTTCATACCCTGTGCAGCGGCAGCTTCGGCCATAGGCTTACCAGCCTCTATACCAAAGTTGAAACAGGCGCTCATGATGCCCGAAAAAATAGCTACCGCCAACCCTTTGGTAAGGTTAAATTCCTCTACGCTCTTTTCGCGTTCTTCTTTTGACAATTCTTTTTCTTTAAGCGTACCTGCCCGCCCACATATGTATATACCTAACAGGCAAAGTGCCACACCGGCCAATACTACCTGGCCCCAGGTGTTGGCTAGCAAATCGGTAATGGATGTTTTGCCGGTGGCGGGATTAAAGTTGTAGTAAACAGATGGTACCAATGCACCAAAGGCCGAGCAGAAACCCAGCACTACCGAGTTGCCCAGCGACATGCCGAGGTAGCGAACGCCAAGGCCATAGGTAAGACCACCTATGCCCCACAATACACCAAATAATAAAGTAAACTGAATGGTTTGTGCAGAGGCTGCTTTTATAACTTCAGCAAAACCAGGAACGGTAAACCATGCTGCCAGCGGCGGCACGATTAACCAGCTAAAAAAGCCTCCAACGATCCAATAATTTTCCCAGTGCCAGCCCCTTACTTTTTTGTAGGGCATGTAAAAACTACCGGAGGCGAAACCGCCTATTAAATGAAATAAGGTACCCAGGATGGCTTGCATTCGTTAGATGGTTTGATTTGACAGCAATTAATATTTTAAAAGTAGTGGATACGGATAAATCAACTGTCATTACCTATCATATAATTTAAAGAAGGGTTTGCTATGTAGTGAGCAGCACATACACTTAGCCATAATAATCCTATTGAGCTGGCCTGCAACTAATTTGTTTTCGCTGCCCGGCAGCAATTGCCCCTTAGCCTGAAACGCTGCCTGAGGTAACGTAAATAAGCAAAAGTTTAACAGCCCCACCGCCTTTGCTGCAATTATAAACCCGCTACTTTCGCCTACGCCGTACACATGTTGTGGTAATGTGTGTAAACTTGCATTTTATTTAATTCTTTTAAAAAATAATTTTTTCAATATGTGGCTATTACTCCAGGCAAATACACAAATGTTGGCAGACACTACCCGAATGGCGGTGGCACAACCGGTAGCTGATACCATATCGTTGTGGAGTTTGCTGGATAAGGGCGGCTGGATCATGTACCCCCTGTATGCATTGCTGGTGGTAGCCATATTTGTTTTTTTTGAACGCTTTATTGCTATACGTAATGCCAGCCGCATAGAGGGCAATTTTATGAGCATGATACGCGACAACATTGTTACAGGCAATGTTGTAGCTGCCCGAACACTTGCACGCAATACTAATAACCCTGTAGCACGCATTATTGACAAGGGCCTGCAACGCATTGGTAAACCGATAGACGCCATAGAAAAAAGTATGGAAAATGTAGGCAGGCTTGAAATGTATAAAATGGAACGCAACCTGAATATTTTGTCGCTTATAGCCGGTATTGCCCCTATGTTTGGATTTTTAGGCACCATTATAGGAATGGTTCAGTTGTTTTATGGTATCAGCAGTACAGGCGAGTATACTTTAAGCAGTATTGCAGGGGGTATTTATGTTAAAATGATTACCTCGGCTACTGGCCTTATTATTGGCTTAATGGCTTATGTTGGCCATAATTATTTAACTACCCAAATTGACAAAACCGCCAACAAAATGGAAACGGCCAGCGCAGATTTTATTGATGTGCTGCAGGAGCCAACGAGGTAATAAGATTTTAGTTGGGAGCCGGTTATGCGTTTTTTATTTTGAATGTTAAATGCTAAATTATGAATTGAAAATAGTGAGTGGTGGTAGTGAGTAGTGAGTGTGAGTAGTATGTAGTGAGTGGTGGTAATAAGATTTTAGTTGGGAGCCGGTTATGCGTTTTTTATTTTGAATGTTAAACGCTAAATTATGAATTGAAAATAGTGAGTGGTGGTAGTGAGTAGTGAGTGGTGGTAGTGAGTAGTGAGTAGTGAGTGGTGTGTAGTGAGTAGTAAGTGGTGAATGGTGAGTAGTAAGTGGTGGTGATTAGTGAGTGGTGAGTGGTGAGTGGTCAGTAGTAAGTAGTTAGTAGTGAATGGTGAATACTGAGTGGTGATTTGTGAGTTAAATGGTTGGGGTTATTATTATTTATTGGTTTTTTTGGATGTTGGTGGGTGATTATAATGAACCAGTGTTATTTTGGCATCAATGTTTTTTTTAAAACAACAAGCATAGTTTACCAACATGGATTTTAGAAAAAGATTGAAGGCAAAACCAGAGGTGCAAACAGGTGCATTAAACGACATCCTTTTCATCTTATTGTTATTTTTTTTAATTGTGTCAACACTGGCTAACCCTAATGTTATAAAGGTTAGTAACCCCAAAGCCAAAAGCGATACTAAAAGCAAGCAAACCGTTGTAGTTACTGTTGATAAAGATCAGCGCCTGTATATTGGGCAAAAGGAAACAAACATTGAGCAACTGGAGGTTGAACTGAAAGCTTACCTGGCAAAAGAAACCGACAAACCATCGGTGGTTATTAATGGCGATAGCACAGCACACCTTGGTACTGCCATTAAAGTAATGCAGGTAATAAAAAAGCTTGGTGCAACGCCTGTTATGGCCGTAGATAACCGCGGAGGGCAATAATATTTTTTAGTTGGTTAATTTAGACGCATTCTGAAAATGTTTTTTTATAAATCAGGCATTAATATTTGATAGGATTATTGTTGCTGCCTATCCGCCGCGGCGGATCACAATCCTTTCATATTGAGCTTATATGGCATTGCCAGCGTAGAATGCAAATCTTTGAAACCAATTATATTGCGGTTATTAAATTTAATGTGGTGTTACTCCTTATATTTCGGTAACAGCAGTATACACTCTTTAATGAGGCGCTGCCTGTTAATAGGTGCGGTGCCTACTTCTTCGCAAACAAGGCCACCTGCAAGGTTGGCAACATCGGTAGCCAAATCAATATTTTTAGTAGCGGCATATACCAACGAAGCCACTGCAATAACCGTGTCGCCGGCACCACTTACATCGGCTATGCTACGTATGTGGGTAGGAAAAATGGCCGATTGCTGCTGTTGCTGGTAAAAAATACCTTTTTCAGAAAGTGTAATCAGTGATATATCGTGCTGCAGCTTTTTGTGCAATTGTGCATGAACGCCTCGTAAAAACGCCTTTGAGGGCGCTTCGGCCAAAATATTCAATGCCTCATAAACTTCCTTCAGGTTGGGTTTAAAAATGGATACTCCATGGTAATCAAAAAAGTGCTTTCGTTTGGGATCCACGGTGGTTAATACCTGGTGCTTTTTACATAAGGCTATCATTGTAGTAATAACCGCAGGTGTTAGTACCCCCTTGTTGTAATCTTCAAAAACAACTACATCGGGGGTTTCGGTAACCAGGTAATGTTTAAAATATTGCAGCATTTCGGCTGCCAGTTCATCATTTATATTATCGGTCACTTCAGTATCAAGCCTCATCATTTGCTGGTTGCGGCTCATTATCCGGGTTTTATTGGTAGTTGGGCGCCCCGGTGTTTTAATAACATAACCGCAATTAATATTGGCATCGGTAAGCATTTGCATTAATGTATTGCCTTCTGCATCGTCGCCCATTACACTAAATAAGATGGTTTTAGCCTGCAGGGCTACCAGGTTTAAGGCTACGTTGCCTGCACCGCCAATGCGGTATTCTTTTTTATGAAGCGATACCACTGGCACCGGTGCCTCGGGCGATATGCGGTCCACATGCCCCCACCAATACGTATCCAGCATAACATCGCCCACAACGGCCACTTTCATTTGGCCCAACCGGGTAAAAAGTTGTTCAACATTCATCGGTTCATGCTTTCTTATTATTGGCTACCGCTATAAAATAAAGGGGCACACCTATTAATACTATAATAAGTCCGGGCCAGGTGTATTGAGGCTTATAAATTATTAACAACGTGCAAAATACAGCCCCCATTATTATATATAAAGCAGGCAACACAGGGTAACCAAACGCCTTGTATGGGCGTGTGGCATCAGGTAACTTTTTACGCAAAATAAAAATGCCTATTATGGTAAGCATATAAAACAACACCACTACAAACGATATCATGTCAAGCAGATCGCCATATTTTCCACTCAGGCACAAAAAGGAAGCTACCACACATTGCGCCCATAAGGCCCATTGGGGTACGCCGTGCTTATTTAAATTTCCTGCTGGCTTAAAAAACAATCCATCGTTGGCCATAGTGTAATATACCCTTGCGCCAGCCAGTATAAGGCCATTGTTGCAGCCAAAAGTACTTACCATTATAAGCAAGGCTATAATGGTTGTACCCGACGATGGAAAAATAGTATTGGCTGCAACCACTGCCACGCGGTCGTCCCTGGCAAAGGCAATGCTTTCTATGGGCAGCACATTCAGGTACATCAGGTTGGCCAACAGGTATATTACGGTTACTAACAGCGTTCCCAAAAATAAACTTAGCCCTATATTGCGTTGCGGATTTTTCATTTCGCCCGCAATAAAGGTTACGTTGTTCCATGCATCGCTACTAAAAATACTACCCACCATTGCAGCAGCAATAGCGCCCATTAATGCACTGCCGGTAATACCGGCCCAGGCAAAATTTAGCGCCCCAATTGGTTCGCCTGCTACTTTGCCAACAGCTTTGGAAGCAGCCAGGCCAGCCTGCAGGTTCTCGGCCAGGTAACTGTGTTTTACCAATACAAAACCAAAAACAATTAACCCCATCAATGCCAGTATTTTGGTTGTAGTAAACAATGTTTGTATAAACTTTCCCTCTTTTACCCCGCGACTATTAATATAGGTAAGCAACATTATAATGCCTATGGCCAGCAATTGACCCGAGTGAATTTTTAAATTAAGTATGCTGAACAAATAGTACTCGTTTCCAAGTTCAGGAACCAGGTAGGCCAAAAATTTTGAAAATGCCACCCCTACCGCTGCTATTGTGCCTGTTTGTATTACCGAAAAAAAACTCCAACCATATAAAAATCCAATTAATGGGTTGTAAGCCTGCTTTAAATATACATACTGCCCGCCTGCCTTTGGATACATGGCGCTCAGCTCGCCATAACTAAGGGCCGCTATCAGCGTCATAAAACCAGTTATTAACCAAACAAGCAACAGCCAAACGCCGCTGCCTACGTTGCGGGTAATATCGGCACTTACAATAAAAATACCGGAGCCTATCATGCTTCCGGCAACTATCATGGTGGCATCAAACAAGCCAAGGGTGGGTTTAAAGGCAGCAGTGTTTTGTAATTCCATTCGTGCAGTTTAATAAAAAAATCCCGTTGCGTAAAGTGCACAACGGGAATGAAGATAAGTAAACAAAGTACTTATTAAATAATACTGTTTTTTTGAAAATAAGTCAGCATCTTCTACTATTGATGTGGTACTATTTGGCGGCTTTCGCTTTTTTGTACGATGCATTCAGCCCTTCTAAAACCGGCCCTGTAATATCAAACCTTTCATCTTTATAATAAATGGAGCCGGGTTGGTTGGCAAGTATATAAGTGTACTTTTTGTTACTGTTAAACTCCTTTAAAAAATCTTCGATCTTTTTATTTACCGATTGCATTTTTTTTATGCTTTCGTCCTGTAAATCGCTACCTAATGCCTGTTCTTTAGTTTGAATAAGGTTTTGCTCACTCATAAGGTCTTCCTGCATGGCGCCCTGCCGCTCCTGCGACATGCTTTGCCCCTCCTGTCTAAACTTATTAACCTTATCAACGTAATTTTTTTTCATGGCATTTAGCTGGCTGGTCAACTGCTGTTCCCTTGTACGTAGCTCAACCCTAACGTCTTTTAGGTATTCATAATTATTTTCAATGGAATCCATTTCAAAATAAGCAATGGTCACTACACCTTCCTGCCCCACTACCGGGACTGTTTTGGCAGTATTGGCCGCCTTATTTGTGTTGCCCGAAAACTGGAAATAAAAGAGCACAATCACCAAAATCAGCAATACAATATTAAAAATCAGCAGAAAATTTTTGTTCATGAAGTTTATTTGAGCCGGCAAAGTAAAAGCAATGGAGAGAATAAAAAAGTTAATCTGCCAATTATTGATTCCGGGTATTTACCCAAGCGTAACCACCGGCTGTTTATAAGCACCAATGCAATGCGGGGATGAGGTATTTTATCTTGCCAATTCCTCTACTTTAACCCTTGTAGGCGTGTCGGTTCCCATTACTATCGATGCTGAACTAATGGCGATGGCTTTAATAATTTCGGCCATATTGGCAACATCAAGCGTACTCACTTCGTCGCTGGCTTTGTGGTAATTGGGCTCATTGTCCATTTTTGAGGTGGAAATAGTATGTGCTGGTACACCAAGCCGTGCCAACGTTGCATTGTCCGACCGGTAAAACAGTTGTTGATCGGGGTAAGGATCGGGGTAAAAGGTGAACCCTGAGCCTTGCAGGTTCTTTTCCATAATACTGCCCACATTGGTTTTTTCATAACCGGTTATGTATGCTGTTGACCGGTTCCATTTGCTTTCGGTACCAATCATTTCAATATTAAACATAGCGGTTACCTTGTCGGCGTCCATTTGCTTACTAAAATATTGCGATCCAAAGCCACCTATTTCCTCGGCCGTAAAAGCTGCAAAAACCAACGTGCGGTTATTGTTGCCCACCGCCTTAAAGTATTTCGCCAGCATCATTACGGCTGTAGTGCCCGATGCATCGTCGTTGGCGCCATTGTATATTGAGTCGCCGTTTACCGCCTTGCCAATACCCAAATGATCGTAGTGGCCCGAAAAAACAACCATTTCATTTTTCCTGCTTTTGCCAGGTAGCATTCCCACCACGTTGGCCATTTTTATTTCTGTAATTTGCTGGGTAGCGGCAACTTTCCAGGTTTCGGGCCGTTGGCTTGCCAGCAAAAACACCGTTTTATGGGGCGATGCAAACTGCATACGCTTTAACCCTGGCAACTGTGCAAAAGCCTTGCTGAACGAGGTATCTACCATAGCCAATACATTGTTTTTAAGCGCTAGTATTTTTTGTGCCTCTTTAAAAAAGTTTTGGCCGGGTGCTATTACTATGGTTTCAAAGCCCGATGTATTGGATGCGCTAAATTGTGGCTCCGAAAAAAATGCCACTGCCTGTTGTTGGGTTAACGGCTTGCCATTTAAAACAGTGGCAATACTTTTAAAGGCTGGCTTTATCATGGTAAAGGGCTGAAGGTAGTTAGTGTTGCCCTGCAGTGGCCTTAGCCCGGCCTTTTTAAATGCTTCTGCAATAAAGGTGGCGGCCTTTTCTATACCTTCTGTTCCGGTTTTTCGGCCGGCCATATCGTTAGCCGATAGTGTTGCAAGCAGCTTGCGGGTTTCGGTTTCGGTAATAACATTCAACTGCTTTTGGCAAAAAGCGGGGTAACAGGCCAATGTAAAAAGTGCTAATAAAAATTGCTTCATTGTTAATTATTGGTTTTCAACACTAAAATTAAAGACCGCCAGGCGGTCTTTATAACCTAACGACTTTACAATAAACTTCATCTTTTTTGCTAAACCTAAAGGCTCATCATTTCTTTAAACTTTACCGTTTGGCGGCGGCTTACCTCTATTTTCTCTCCCCCTTTCAATTCCAATAATAACCCACCGTTAAAATAGGGTTCAATTTTTTCAATCCACCTAAGGTTGATGATGTGCTTTCGGTTTGCCCTAAAAAACACCTTTTCATCCAGCCGCTCTTCCAAAGCATTTAACGACTTTAATATTAAGGGTTTATTTGCGGCAAAAAATACCTTGGCATAGTTGCCAACGCTTTCAAACAACCGTATTTCGTTCAGTTTTACAAACCAGCAACGCTCGCCATCTTTTACAAATACCTGGTCGTTTTCGGTTAATAACGATCCCTGTCTATCGCCACTACCATTGCTAAAACCGTAGGTTTCGCGGTTGTCATCTGCACTTAATTTTTGAATCGCTTCCGACAGCCGTTTGGGTTCTATAGGCTTTAGCAGGTAGTCCAGCGCATTTACTTCAAAGGCTTTTAGCGCATACTCATCGTATGCAGTGGTAAAAATTACGCGGGGTGCCCTAACCAGTTCAGCCAACAGGTCAAAACCAGTTTTACCCGGCATTTGAATATCTAAAAATATCAGGTCGGGCTGGTGCTGTTCAATTTTTTCCAGCCCTTCCTGCGCATTGGCAGCTTCATCAATAATATCAATTTCTTTAAACTCCTGTAATAGTTTACGCAACTCGTTTCGTGCAAGGCGTTCATCGTCAATTACAATGGTTTTTACCGACATATGTTTTGGTTGTTTGTTTTATAAAATAATAGTTGCAGGCATGGTCACCACGGCTTTCACACGGTCATTTCCTTCGTTGGTAATTTTAAAAGTGGCCTTATCGCCATACATTAACATCAGGCGGTTTTTTGTACTGTGCAGCCCAAAGCCGTCGGGGTTAAAATCTCCATTCATACGCCCGGTGTTCTCCACAATAAGTTCATGAAAGTCTTGGGTAAAGTCGCTGGTTATTTTAATTATTCCACCATTTACCAGTTTACTTATACCATGCTTAATGGCGTTTTCAACCAACGTTTGCAACATCATGGGCGGCACCGGTTGGTTTAGTGTGTCCTCGTCAATATCATATTCTACATTTAGCCTGTCTTCAAACCTAATGTATTCAAGGGCCAGGTAATCTTTTACAATATTCAATTCACGCTCAAGGGGCGCTGTTTCCAGTTTTTCGGCTTGCATGCTGCTACGTAAAATGTTGCTTAACTCAGTTATTGCCTGCCGGGCACGTTCTGGGTTTTCGTCAACCAACGCCCTTATACTATTAAGGGCGTTAAAAATAAAATGTGGATTAATATGCGATTTAATGGTTTTAAGTTCCAGTTCCTTCACCAGGCTTTGCAGCCGTATTTTGTCAAGTTGCTCCTGCCTGCTTTTTACCACGTAGTGATAGGTAAAGTATATAAGGTTCCATATCAACAAAAATAAAAAACAGCCAAACGAAGCACGCATGGTCTTATTGATCATGGTGTATTGTTTAAACTGCTCAGAGGTAAAGTTTAAAAAATCTTCAACAAAAATACTACTAAAGGCAAAAAGAAACGAAAAACCAATGGTGGTTAAAAATATATAAACGATCTGCTGCTCAAGCGGTAACCTTAAAAAACCCAGTTTTCTAATAACGTTGCGCATTATATGTGTGACGATAACCCCTAAAAACGCATCTAAAAACAATACCTTATAAAAATAAGGCTGCTCCTGTGTACGCAGGGTAAGAAAAAAAAAGGTGTAAACAATAATATAGGTACTCCAGCCACCAATTTGGCAAAGCCAATATTTAGAAATATTTCGAATCATAAACCTAAAAGTAAACAAGTTGCTGCTTTATATTATCTGCTATTTGAGGAGTGGCTTAAAATGCTTGTATTTGGCGAACTGGCGGCGAATTAGCAAAATTTAAACCTTAAAATCAAACAGTGTATTAAAAAAAACGTTGTTAAAGTGGCACAATCCTGTTGGCTTGCGCTAAATCAGTATTTTTACAATTCTTAATATTTTTTGCTGAATGGAAATTACACCAGGGCCGCTACTACAGAACATAAACAATCCAACAGACCTAAGGCAACTTGATTGGGAACAACTTCACCAGGTTTGCGACGAACTACGGCAATATATTATTGACACAGTAAGTGTACATGGAGGCCACTTTGCAGCAAGCCTTGGCGTGGTAGAGTTAACTGTAGCTTTACATTATATCTATAATACCCCGTACGATCAACTGGTTTGGGATGTAGGCCATCAGGCGTATGGACATAAAATATTGACCGGCCGCCGCGATAATTTTCACACCAATCGTAAATACAACGGCCTTAGCGGATTTCCTAAACGTACTGAAAGTGAATATGATACTTTTGGTGTTGGGCATTCATCCACCTCTATTTCGGCAGCTTTGGGCATGGCCATGGCTGCAAAGTATAAAGGCGAAACCGACCGCAAATCGGTTGCAGTAATTGGCGATGGCGCCATGACTGCCGGAATGGCTTTTGAAGCAATGAACCACGCCGGCGTAGCAGATAGCGACCTTTTAATTGTATTGAACGACAACTGCATGAGCATTGACCCCAATGTTGGTGCACTAAAGGAATATTTGACGGACATAAGTTTAAGCCCCACTTACAATAAAATTAAAGACGACGTTTGGAAATTGCTGGGCAAACTGCCCGTGGGCAAAGGGTTTTCCCGCCAAATGGCCCATAAACTGGCCGATGGATTAAAAGGCATGGTAAGCAGCAGTTCCAATCTTTTTGAGTCGTTAAAACTCAGGTACTTTGGGCCTATTGACGGTAATAATATTACTAAACTGGTTGATACCCTACGCGACCTGAAGGAAATACCCGGCCCCAAAATTTTACACATTATTACCGTAAAAGGCAAGGGATTTGAGCTGGCCGAAAAAGACCAGACCAAATGGCATGCCCCCGGCTTGTTTGATAAGATTACCGGCGAAATAGTAAAGAAAAAATACGACTTGCCGCAGCCGCCCAAATACCAGGATGTTTTTGGCCACACTATTTTAGAACTTGCCGAAACCAACGCCACCATTATGGGTGTCACCCCCGCCATGCCCAGTGGTAGTTCGCTAAAAATAATGATGGATAAAATGCCGCACCGCTCGTTTGATGTAGGTATTTGCGAGCAGCATGCCGTAACCTTAAGTGCAGGGTTGGCCACGCAGGGTTTAAGAGTGTTTTGCAATATTTATAGCTCGTTTATGCAACGTGCCTTTGACCAGGTGGTACACGATGTTGCCATTCAAAAACTTCCTGTTGTGTTTTGCCTTGACCGTGCAGGGCTTGTGGGTGAAGATGGACCTACCCACCACGGTGCTTATGACATTGCATACTTTCGCTGCATACCCTACATGGTAATAAGCGCGCCAATGAACGAAAGCGAATTGCGCAACCTTATGTATACCGCCCAATTACCAAAAACTGATGTACCATTTGTGATACGCTACCCCCGTGGCGAAGGTGTAATGACTGAGTGGCGAACACCTTTTAAAGAGATTATTATAGGCAAAGGCCGTAAAATAAAAGATGGCGAAGAAGTGGCCATTTTATCGTTTGGCCACCCCGGCAATTTTGCTGCTGCGGCCATTAGAGAGTTAAAAACACAAGGCCTAAACCCGGCGCATTATGATATGCGTTTTGTAAAACCCATAGACGAGGACCTGCTACACGAGGTGTTTGGCAAATTCAACAAAATTGTTACGGTAGAAGATGGAACAATAGTGGGTGGCTTTGGCAGCGCAATACTTGAGTTTATGAACGAACATGGCTACAAAGCCGATGTAAAAATGCTGGGTATTCCTGATCATTTAGTTGAACACGGCAGCCTTAAGGAACTGCACCGCGAATGTGGCTACGATGCACAAGGAATAGCAGAAGCAGTAAGGCAGTTAATGAAAGTACAAGTTAGTATGAGTACTTTAATAGCTGGTTAAGCAAAACAAAATATAAACTGGCAATGCCCCACTTAAAATAGTGGGGTATTTTTTTAGTAATCGGCTAAAGTTATCTGAAACGTTATTGTAGCAATGCAGCGTAAAACCTGCGGGTCATTATTTTTATATAGAATAGAACTTAACTAACCGGCTTCGGTGGTTTGGTGGCCATCCCCGGCAGCAAACTCATTCCCATCGGGTTTTTCGTTCCATTCAATAATAAAATTATTTAGGCCCTCGCCGGTTATAATGGTCATATAGCTCATTTGTATCAGTTCCAACATCGAAAGAAAAAGAAAAATAGCATGTATACGATCGTTGCATCTCTCAAACATCTTTTCGAACGAAACCGTTTTTTCCTTGCTGGCCGTATTTAAAACAAATTCGCGGCTTTGCTCCATTGTATAGTTGTATTGCACCACGGTGTGCACCGGCTTGTTTTGGCGATCGTGCACTTTTTGCATTACCTTTTCAAAAGCCTTCATCAGTTTAAAAAGACTAATATTTTGTATTTCGGTACCCTCACCCGCTTCTTCGCCAATCAGGTTAAGATCGCGGGTAAGGTTGCCACGCTTAACCATTAACATGCGCAAGGCTTCCATTTCGGCCATTTCGGCGGCGGCCTGTTTAAACTTCTTGTACTCTAAAATTTTATCTACCAGTTCCTGCCGTGGGTCAATTTCGTTGCCTGCCGCATCAAGGTCTTTACGGGGCAGCAGCATTTTGGCCTTTATGCGCATTAGTGTACTTATAAACAAAATAAACTCACTGCTTAGCTCAATATTAATGGTTTCCTGCTGGTGCAGATAGCTAAGAAAATCGGTCGTTATTTTATTAATGGGAATATTGTAAATATCCAATTCGTCTCTTTCAATAAAAAACAACAACAGGTCAAAAGGGCCTTCAAACTGCGGCAACCTTATATGGTAACTCTCTGTATTCACTTACATGTTTTAGGCATCAAAAATAAACATCCCGCCTGATTATGTATCAAAACGGGATGTAATGAAGTTTGTTATTATAACCGGGCTACACTACCCGTTTTTTAAGCGGCTGCAGGTTCTTCCTTCCTAAAATTATTAACTGTCTTTACCAATAAAAAAATAACAAGGGTTATTATTAAAAAATCGATACAAACCGTAATAAAACTTCCCCATGCCAATACATTGCCAATTTCGCGGGCTGCGTCTAACGATAGGGTTAAGTCGGCAGCACGGGCAGCACGTACCTCGCCTGAAAGTGGAATATAGGAATTTCTAAAACCTTGCGGTCCAATAATTAATCCGGCAAGGGGCATTATAATATCTTTTACCAGCGCGTCTACAATTTTTCCAAACGCAGCGCCAATAATAACACCTATAGCCAAATCCATAACGTTTCCCTTTATGGCAAACGCTCTGAATTCCGAAGTAAAACTCATAATTTGTAGTTTTTTGGGTTTAATAATGAAAGAGTCAAAAAGAAAAAAATTATTCTACGGCATTGGGGTAGGTAAGCTTCATGGCCAACAATTTTTCTTCAATGGCATTGGCAATCACGTACTCCTTATACCAGTTTTGGTCGCTGGGTACAATGGTCCATGGCACCTCATTACATTTTTTAAAGCAATCCTCATATACCATCCTATATTCATCCCAATACTCCGCTTCCTTAAAGTCGTTGGCATTATATTTCCATTTTTTTGAGGGTATCGTCAGGCGTTCGGTCAGGCGTTTCATTTGTTCGCTTTTTGAAATATGCAGATAAAATTTAAGGATGGTGGTATTGTTTTGCTCCACCAACATACGTTCAAAATCGTTAATGGATTGCATTCGTTTTATGGCAGTATCGTCATCAATCCATTTATGCACCCTTGTAATCAAAATATCTTCGTAATGCGACCGGTTAAAGATCTTTATCATTCCTTTTTGCGGCGTTTCCATGTGTATCCGCCATAAAAAGTCGTGCGATCGTTCAAGGGTAGACGGCGCCTTAAACGACGTAACCGACACGCCCTGAGGGTTCATGGAGGTAAAAACATTGCGAATGAGACCATCTTTACCGCTGGCATCCATACCCTGCAGCACAATTAACAGCGCATGCCGGCCATTGGCATAAAACACATTTTGAAGCTCTTTTAAATTGGCAAGTATCTTACCCGTTTTTTCTTTAATGTTTTCCTTTTCAACGTTTTCGGGTGGCCGGGTATTTAATTTTTGCAGGTTTACATCCATAGGTATATTTTATTGAATAAAACTAACATGTGTGGTAATATAAACTTTGCTTCAACAGCCTTTTCCTGAGTGGCGTATTTTAATGGAATAAAACTACTTTTCATAAATATAACACTGTTGAAAACACTACTTTAATTAAATTGACATTATCTCCTTCTCTTTAGCTTCCAGGTGTTTGTCAACAAGCAAAATAAACCGGTCCGTTACCTCCTGCACGGTTTTTTCTGCATCCTTAGCCTCGTCCTCGCTCAACCCATCTTTCTGCATTTTTTTTACCTGTTCAATCGCATCGCGCCTTAGGTTGCGGACAGCCACTTTTGAATGTTCGCACTCGGCGCTTGACTTTTTCACCAGTTCGCGTCGTCGCTCTTCGGTTAGCGGGGGAAGGAACAACCTGATATTTATGCCATCGTTTTGGGGATTTATGCCAATGTTAGCCGCAATTATTGCACGCTCAATGGCCTGTAGCATATTTTTTTCCCATGGCTGAATGCTAATGGTTCGTGCATCCATGATATTTATATTGGCTACCTGGCTAATGGGCGTAGGGTTACCGTAATAATCTACGTTAATACCATCCACCATACGTGGGTTAGCTTTTCCGGCCCTTATTTTTCCCAGCTCCAGTTCTAAAAAGTCGATTGCTTTTTTCATCGAACTATCTACGTCATCAATAATAAAATCCAGTTCTTCGTTCATAGCTTTCGTTTTAAGAAGGCAAATCTAAGTATTCAATGTTTAAAGTCAATGGCAGGTAAGTACACAAAAAAAGCAACCATGCAGGTTGCTTCAATTATAATGGTTAAGGTTCCTTAGTCTTCATCTACCGCAACAGCCCCCCTGTTAAAAAGCGATATAAACTTTACTTTGCGCTCGTTTATATCCATTAGCTCGTCGCTTGATGCGCCTTTAACCACTCTTAGCCTAACCCTTGTGCGGGTAAGGTGCAAGGTGTACACACCAAAGTAAAAAATAGCCATTAGCGAAAAAATAAGCCAGGTTGTACCAATGCCACGTAGCAAAATAGATATACCGGCAAAAAATACGGTGCTAAACAAACAAAATAAGGCTACATTTCTATGGCCCATTCCCCTATCAATTAATATATGGTGTAGGTGATTACGGTCGGGACTAAATGGCGAGCGGCCATGCAATATTCTTATTCCAAATACCCTTAAAGTATCCATAAGCGGCAATAGCATTATGCCAAAACCAACACCCGGTGCAGCCGCAATAGGGAAAACACTATAGGTCGGTGCTGTTTCAATAAACTTAAGTACCAATATTGTATTAACCAGCCCAATTAACAACGATCCGGTATCGCCCATAAAAATTTTTGCAGGATGAAAGTTGTAAATTAAAAAAGCAATGATACTACCGGCCATTGCAAACCCAAGCACTGCATAGGGTATATTATTATTTACAAGAAAATAACCGCCAAATATAAGGCAGGTGGCGCCACCTACACTTCCCGCAAGTCCATCAACACCATCAATAAGGTTAAAGGCATTAATAATAACTACAATGGCAAAAAGGGTCAAAAAGTAACTAAAAGTGGACTCAATATGGTTAAGCGTTAAAAAGCCATGCATGTTGTTAATGAGCAAATGACCTTTAAAAATTAAGATGGCCGCCACTACTACCTGCGCAATAAATTTTTTAGCGGCCGACAATGCCATGATGTCGTCCTTGATTCCTACAAAAAAAAGTATTAAAAAAGTGGCCATGTAATACTGGAACTCGCGGCCATCGCTCCAAAACTCCAGGGTAAACATAAGGCTTAGCGACAGACCCACAAACATTCCAAGACCTCCCAGCGCCGGTATTGGCTTTTTGTGAAATTTCCGGTCTCCATCTGGCTCATCATATAGTTTTTTAGCCTTAGCTACTTTAATTATGACCGGTATTACATAAAAAGTAACAAGAAAAGCTATTATTCCACCTATAATTATTTGTTCCATGATGGTCCTTTTTAAATTAAAATTTATATATATATCAGATTAATTGGTCAAAATAACCAATTTTTAAGCAGACGGAAAAATATTGCACCCTTGTTGTTTATTAAAATAATGTAAACCATAAATTTGGGTGATTTTCACGCATTTTGCCGTAATTACCGCATGTCCACGTACCATTTTACAATGATATCTACCTTATAACGTATTCCCTATCAAATTATTATGTCAACTTTTTAAAGTAAATTCCTGCATACTGGCTTTTCGGCTAGGTATCCAGGCGGCAAGCAAGGCAATACAGGTTATAGTGGTTATTACTAAAATAAAATCGGCAGGCAACATCTTAACCGGGTAATAGTCAATAATGAAACTGCCACCACCCAATTTTACCAGTTTTAGTTTTATTTGAATCAGGCACACGATAATAGCTAACACTATGCCACTTCCACCACCAATAGCGGCAATTACAAATCCTTCACATAAAAATATTCGTTGAATATAGGCATCGTTAGCACCCAAGGCCTTTAATACGGCTATATCTTTTTGTTTTTCCAGCACCAGCATGGTTAATGCACCAATCATATTAAAGGCGGCCACAACAAGTATCAGCGATAAAATACCGTAGATAACCCACTTCTCAATTTGCATTACGGAGTACAGGCTTTGGTTTTGCTGATACCTTGTTTGTACAAGGTATTTGGCTCCCAATAGCCGTTTAAGTTCCACTACGGCTTTATTGGTTGTATTTAGATCGGCAAGTTTTATTTCGGCACTGCTAAACTCGTTCTCGCCAAGGTCCAGCATATATTTTACAAAACCGATATTGGTGATGGCATACTTATTATCAAACTCCTGCTGCAACGCAAAACTGCCGGTAACGCTGGCATTGTAACTATTAAGTGCCTCGGTAAGCAAAAAAGAATTGGCTTTACGGTTAGGCAGGTAAACCGTAAGTGGTAAAAAATTAGTGCCCGCCGAAACACCCACTGCATTTTCTACACCAGCTCCCAATACCAGCGACGGATCTTCGGTTTCGCCCAATATAAACTTTCCGCTTATAAGGTGTTGGGCAAGCCCACTTACCCCGGTATAATTAGCATCTACCCCCTTTAAAAATATAATGCTTTGTAACCCTTCGTTTACCAGCACTGCTTTTTCTTCGGCTATCATTGATACGGCGGTTACACCATTAACACCCTTTATTACTTGTAACTGTGCCGGTGTAAGGGTTAAAAACTTAGCGTTGCTGGCAGGGGCAATTCTTACATCGGCATAAAAATCAGCATATAACCCCTTTACCAGGTCCTCAAAACCGTTAAACACACTCAATACTATAATGAGTGCCGCCGAACCCACTGCAATGGCCAGCACGCTTATCCACGAAATTATGTTAATGGCATTAGTGCTTTTTTTGGCCTTAAAGTATCGCCATGCAAAAATTAAAGTCATAATGCACCCAAAGTGGAGATGAAAAGATAATAAATGCCGGTAGCAGGCGGCTTACGCTTCGGTTTGATTTTTAGTTCCGTCGTCTTCATTAATCTTTTTAAATATCTCTTCCATTTTTGAAACATAGTCCAACGTATCGTCGTGGTAAAATTGCAATACCGGTATCCGTCTCAGTTGATGCTTTATTCTGTCGCTCAGTTCCTTTTTAACCTCCCATGCTTTGTTCTCTATTTTCTTCATTACCTCGTCGGCATTTTGCACTTTAAACAGGCTCAGGTAAATTCTCGCCTCTAACAAATCGGGGGTTACCTGCACTTTCGATATCGATATCATACCCCCGTCAACCATGGTTAACCCTAGCCGCATAAATACATCATTCAGCTCCTGTTGCAACACTGCGGCCACCTGCTTTTGTCGTTTTCCTTCTGTCATATAAATACTATTAATCGGGGTAAAATTAGTTTCTTTGTACCAATCCGTATCATTTAAAGCACTGATGAAGAAATACTCCCGCCTTTTTAAATACCTGTCTTCTTACAAAAAAAGCATCGTTCTTTATTTCTTTTTTACCATTTTTAGCATAGTTTTTTCGCTGGTTTCGCTGGGTACATTGCCGTTTTTTTTACGCCTGATATTTCAAACCGAGGCACTGGTACTTACGGCACCTAAAGGCATTCATACTTCTGGCGATGTTATTGAATATATTAACTACCAAATAAGCCACCTGATTGCTGTTTACGGCGCAAATGGGCCAATAGTGGCACTGGCTTTTATTTGCCTCATTATAATAGTATCGGTTTTTTTAAAAAACATGTTTTTATACCTTTCGTATTACGTGCTGGCCCCTATTAAAAACGCGGTAATGACCCGGTTGCGTGCCGAGCTTTACAATAAGCTTTTACAGTTGCCTATAGGCTATTTTACCGATCAGCGCAAGGGCGATGTTATGAGCAGGATGACCAACGATATTGGTGAACTGGAGGTATCGGTGGTGGGCACTTTGGAAGGGTTCATTAAAGATCCGCTTACCATTATCATAATACTTGGCGCCCTTATTTTTATAAGCCCGCAGCTTTCTATTTTCCTGTTTATTTTTTTACCACTAACCGGGGTTATTATTGGGCGTATTAGCCGCTCACTAAAAAAACAGGGTAACGTGGCGGCCATAAAACTGGGCGAAGTATTATCAGTATTAGATGAAACACTGGGCGGATTGCGGGTTATAAAAGCATTTAATGCCGAGGGCTTGCTTCGCAAAAAATTTACCACTACCAACAACGAAATTTTTGTAGTAAAAAATAAAATGCAGTACCGCCGCGACCTGGCATCGCCCATGAGCGAATTTTTGGGCGTATTGGTACTATGCGGCATTTTATGGTTTGGCGGCAGGCTGGTACTGAGCGCCAACAGTGGCCTTGAGGCCGAGGCGTTCATTTCGTACATTGCCATATTTACGCAAATCATTAGCCCGGCAAAATCGTTATCTACTTCATTTTACAATATGCAACGCGGCAGTGCTGCCATTGCCCGTATTGAAGAAATACTAATGGCCCCGGTTAAGGTAGACGAAAACGAAAATGGGCTGCAACTATCCAGTTTTACCAGTACCATTGAATTTAAAAATGTAAGCTTTCAGTACGAGGATAAAATTATTCTTCAAAACATAAACCTAACTATAACCAAGGGTAAAACCATTGCATTGGTAGGCTCATCGGGCGCAGGCAAAAGCACGCTGGCCGACCTTATACCCCGCTTTCACGATGTAACGGGTGGCGAATTATTGATTGACGGCGTAAACATAAAAGACTACAGCCTGCACTCGGTACGTACACAAATGGGCATTGTAACCCAGGAGCCAATATTGTTTAATGATACCATTACCAACAATATTGCCCTGGGCATGGAACATGCGCAACCCAACCAGGTTGAAAGCGCTGCTAAAATTGCCAATGCACACAATTATATTATTGAAAAAGAAGACGGATACCAAACCAATATTGGCGACCGTGGCAGTAAGTTAAGTGGTGGCGAACGACAGCGGCTTACTATTGCAAGGGCTGTGTTGAAAAATCCGCCGATACTTATATTAGACGAAGCAACCTCATCGCTTGATACGGAAAGTGAGCGGTTGGTTCAGGATGCTATTAACAACATGATGCAAAACCGCACCAGTATTGTTATTGCACACCGCCTAAGCACCATTAGGCATGCCGACGAAATTATTGTATTGCACCAGGGGCAAATAGCCGAACGTGGTACCCACGACCAGTTACTGGCACACGGCGGCATTTATAAAAAGTTGGTTGATATGCAGGAGGTGCGATAGATAGTTTTTGATTTAAGAACAGATGGTATGCTTAGATAGCCCACATCAATTATTAGTTTAATTTTCTATTCGTTTCTTTATGTAATATCCGGCAGGTATTCATCTACTATTGGTATAATTACTTTGCTTACAAAATTTAATACTATGGGCAGGCTTTGCATACTACTGGCTTTATTGGCAACTTCGCTTACATCAAGTGGCCAAAAAGGGGGCAACTCTTTTACCGATAAATGGAAACAAATTGACACCATGGTGCTTTCGCAAGACCTAAGCCGGTCGGCACTTGCCATGGTAAACACAATTTATGACGAGGCCAAAACAAGAGGGCTGCAGGCGCAAATGATAAAAGCGATGTTATACCGCTTTGCATTGGAGCAACGCTTTACCGAAACCGATATTAACCAACAGGTACAGGCACTTGAAAAAGAAATTGCTGCCACCGCCGATCCATCGGCCAAAGCCATACTCAGCAGTTTGCTGGCAGGCACCTATCACAATTTTTTTCAACAAAACCGCTGGAAATTTTACAACCGCAGTACCACCGTTGACTATACCAAAGCCGACATCAACACCTTTAACAGTAACGAGCTGCATACCACCATTCGTTACTGGTACCAGCAATCGTTAATAAACGACCCTCCCTTAAAGCAAACTGCTATTGGCACCTATGCCGCCATACTTACCCCGTATAACACAAAAACAGAGCGCCCTACCCTGTACGACCTGCTGGCACACAGGGCGCTAAACTATTTTAAAAGCGAAGATGGCAGCATCAACAAACCTTTACAGTCTTTTGAATTAACCAACCCCGCTGCATTGGGTAATATCGATACGTTTATCCGCTATTCGATAATTACGTTAGACAGTACCAGCAATAAATGGAGGGCGCTTGAATTGTTTCAACAACTAACCTGTTTTCACCTGGCACAACACGATACCGCCGCTTTAATTGATGTTGACCTTGAGCGTATTGCTTTTGCCCGCAATAACGGCAATATTCCCAATAAGGATAGCTTGTATTATGTAGCCGTTAAAGCCACCGCCGAACGTTTTAGTGCAAGCCGTTATGCTGCGCAAGCCTGGTATTTACTAGCTGCGTGGCATGCACAAAAAGCCGGGCAGTACCAGCCATTAACCGACACCGCAAACCAATGGCAATATATTGCTGCGCTGCAGATATGTAACCAGTTTTTACCATTAACCGACAGTACCGAGGGGCATGTAAACCTGTACAACCTGTACCACTCAATTAACGCCCGGCAATTAGCCGTTACTATGGAGCGGGTAAATGTGCCCAACCTGCCTTTTAGAACGTTGGTGCAGTATAAAAATGTATCAACCATGTATTACCGTATTATATCCCTAACCCCGGCATTAGAAGACAGTATTGAAAAAGTAATGGAACGGGAGAGGGGGTATCGCTCGTTGGTACTATTATCTACAACGCTTAGTTATGGCTCCCAACAACAACAGGCTTTGCCGCAGTTGAGCAATTACCAACAACATGCTGCTGAAATAAAAATAAACCCATTACCTGCGGGAAAGTATTATTTGCTGACTTCCTCGTCTGCCGATTTTTCTGACACCGCAAGGCTTTCTCTTACCACATTTCATGTGTCGGATATTAGTTTTATAAACAATGGCCCCGACTATTTTGTGCTGCACCGCACTACCGGCAAACCACTGGTTAACGCAATGGTACAGGTGTACGAAAGAGGTTATGACAACAGGACCCGCATGTACGGCCAACAGCCTAAAGAAAAATATACCGCCGATGCCAGGGGCTACTTTAATCTGGCAACAAAAAAAGATGACAGCCGTAACATTACCCTACAAATAAAGTATGCAGGCGAAACGCTCCTTTTAGATAATGATCAATACGTAAGGCCGCTTACCTATACCGATTACAACAACAATGATGCAGATGATTACGAAAAAGATGAGGCGGACGATTATGAAGAAGACCATTCAAAAGCATACTTTTTTAAAGACCGTAGCATTTACCGGCCGGGGCAGGTAGTATACTTTAAACTGCTGGCCCTAACCAAAGACCTTACCACCCAAAAAAACAAACTATTTACAAAACTAAACCGCAGCGATAGCGAGTACGTGTACCTGCAGGATGCCAATGATCAATCTATCGATTCGGTGCTTGTATCGCTAAACCAATACGGCTCGTTTGCGGGTAGTTTTAAACTACCTGTCAATACACTAACCGGCCAATTTTCGCTTAGCGCCGATTTTTTTGACGAAGAAATTAATGGGGATTTTTTAGTAGAAGAATACAAGCGGCCCACGTTTTATATTGAGCTGGAAAAACCCGGCGGCGCCTACCGGCTGAACGACACCCTAACCGTAAACGGCACCGCCACAGCCTATGCCGGCAATACGGTGGATGGCGCCAACATTAAATACAGGGTAACCCGCAAAGGCAGGTTTATGTACCCATGGCTATGGTATAAAGGCACAAGCCCGTCATCGGCCGAAACTACCATCACCTTTGGCGAAGCCACTACCGACGCCTCGGGCAAGTTTGCTATTAAATTTGCTGCACTGCCCGACGAAACTATTGACAAGGCTACGCTACCCGTTTTTGACTTTGAAGTACATGCCGACATTACCGACCGCTCAGGCGAAACCCGCAGCGAGACCATTACCGTTGCGGCTGCCTATCATTCGTTGAACGTACTGTTAACTATTGCTGCCACAGCCGAAGCCGACAGCCTGAAAACCTTTACAGTTGTTACTGAAAATATTGCAGGCGACAAACAGCCAGCTACGGTAAAGGTTGATTTTTACCGGTTGTCAGCACCCGCCGGGCTGGTAAGAAAACGGTTTTGGCCACAACCCGACCAATACATTTATTCAGCCATGGAATACAAGCAATTTTTTCCCGTAGATGAATACGCAAGAGAAAGCGAGAAGGCTACCTGGGCCAGGGGAGCAGCTATATATAGTACAACCATAAACACCGCGACAACTACCAAAGGCACTATACCGCCAAACCTTTTAATCCCGGGCTGGTATTTGGTTGAAGCCACTGCAACCGACAAAGATGGCAACGAAATAAAAAGCCTCAAATACACACAACTGTTCAGTAAAAGCAACGGCCGTTTCAGTGGTCATAACTACCTGTTTACATCCATTATAAACAATGCCACCGAACCTGGCAAGCCTGCTAC
>JBBRUR010000007.1:0-101750 GCA_038247635.1 Chitinophagales bacterium | reverse complement strand
TTTAGATGCTAAATTTTGAATGGAGGGATGTGAGCTGTGAAATTATTTTAAATTTTAAATGGTAAATTTTGAATGGAGGGATGTGGGTTGAGATTTATGAGTGGCGAAATTATTTTGAATTTTAGATGCTAAATTTTGAATTGTGGGATGTGGGTTGTGGGTGGTCAGTAGTGAGTTGTCAGTAGTGAGTTGTGAGAAGTGAATGGTGAGTGGTGGTTGTGAGCAGCGTTTAGACAAAGCACTCACTATTCCCAATTCATTCATAACTCATAACTCATAACAACTCACCACTAATTCAACTGCGGTTCCACCTCTAATACATTTACCAGGTTCTTATAATTTTTAATCACATTATATAAGGTGTCGCGTTCTACGGGCTCCCTTTTTACCTGTTTTATTAATGTTACCAGTTGGTCTGTTGTCATGCTGGGGTTTTGCTCCTCGCTGCCGGCCATGCTGTAAATTTTAGTACTATCGTCAATAGTTCCGTCCATATCATTTACCCCATACGATAAGGTTAGCTGAGCATTTTGGCGGCCAAGCATAGGCCAATAGGCCTTCAGGTGCGGAAAGTTGTCCATGTACAATCGGGCTATGGCGTACATCTTCATGTCCTGGGTTACGTTGCTTTCGGCTATGTGGCTCATTTCGTTGTCGCTGTTGCGAAATTTTAGTGGAATAAAAGTATTAAAGCCGCCGGTCTCATCCTGCAATTGGCGAAGCCGTTCCATATGGTCTACGCGATGCCAGTATTTTTCCACGTGGCCATACAGCATGGTGGCATTACTGTGCATGCCCAGGTTGTGTGCCGCACGGTGTATACGCAGCCAGCCATCAGCATCTACCTTGTCATCACATATCTGGCTACGAACTTCGGGGTGAAAAATTTCGGCTCCGCCTCCGGGCAGCGACATTAATCCTGCTTCGTGTATCTTTTTCATGCCTTCCTCGGGGCTAAGTTTTGCCTTGCGGAACATATAATCTAACTCCACCGGCGTAAAGCCTTTAATGTGCAGGTCGGGACGGTGCTCCCGTATTTTGGTAATAAGGTCAATAAAAAACGCCAGGTTTAATTTTGGGTGAACGCCACCTACAATATGCACCTCGGTAACCGCTTGTCCATCGTATTTTTTTACGATGTTCAGCATATCCTCAATGGTCAGCTCCCACCCATCTTCTTTATGGGCGTATAATTTTGAGTACGAGCAAAATTTGCACGAAAACACACAAACGTTGGTGG
The DNA here is from genome assembly GCA_038247635.1 of Chitinophagales bacterium. GTDB lineage: Bacteria > Bacteroidota > Bacteroidia > Chitinophagales > Chitinophagaceae > Segetibacter. The sequence goes on along the minus strand of JBBRUR010000007.1, from coordinate 100,510 downwards.
GCTCAATATGAAAATTCCGGTTAAAATAAGTGCGGTCGCCATGTTTTGCTTCGCGAACGTAATTGGCCAGCGCACCTACGTACGATAGGGGCGCTTCTTCAAAAAGCAATACGCCGTCATCAAACGAAATACGCTCGTTCCGCAAAACTTTCTGCCCTATCATTTGAAGGCCAGCATGTTTAATATTGTCAACAATAATATCTATTGGTAAAGCCATAATTCGTGTTTAAAAAAATGTGTCGCAAAATTACTGGAATTGTAACAAGTGGCGAAGCAAATGGTTGGTGGGGGGTTTAAGTAAAAATCAAAAAGTAAAAAGAAGAACGTGGAAGTTGAAAGAGAAACGTGAATGACAAACGTGAAAGGTGAAAGGTCAATGGTGAAAGACAAACGCGAAACGTAAAAGGTCGATGGTGAAAGAGAAACGTGAAAGACAAACGTGAAAGGTGAAAGGTCAATGGTGAAAGACAAACGCGAAACGTAAAAGGTCGATGGTGAAAGAGAAACGTGAAAGGTGAAAGGTCGATGGTGAAAGAGAAACGTGAAAGGTGAAAGGTCGATGGTAAAAGAGAAACGTGAAAGGTGAAAGGTCAAACGTGAAAGACAAACGCGAAACGTGAAAGGTCGATGGTGAAAGACAAACGCGAAACATGAAAGGTCGATAGTGAAAGACAAACGCGAAACATGAAAGGTCGATAGTGAAAGAAGAACGTGAAAGTTCAATGGTGAAAGAACGTGAAACGTGAAAGTAACACTCCCCATCATTTTTTAAATATCTTTTAAACCTCCTGTAGTCATATTTATAGTTCTTGTACCTCAAATCTTTTTATCTTACCAGCTAAAACTTTTTTACCGGTATGAATATTAAAATGCGGCTGACTCTGATGAGTTTTTTCCAGTTTTTTGTGTGGGGTGCCTGGCTAATAACCATAGGAACCTACTGTTTAAACGCAATGGGTTGGTCGTTTTCTGAATTTGGAGCTATCTTCTCCACACTTGCGCTGGCTTCGCTGTTTATGCCGGCCCTTACTGGTATTATTGCCGATAAATGGATCAACGCCGAGCGCCTGTATGGCGTGCTGCATATTGCCTATGGTTTTGTATTGCTGTACCTGCCGCAGGTAAGCGACCCCAATACATTTTACTACGTGGTTTTTGCAGCCATGGTATGTTATATGCCCACCATTTCGTTGTCAAACTCAATAGCCTTTACCATTTTAAAGCGCGAAGGTTTTGATGTGGTAAAAGTTTTTCCTCCAATACGTGTGTGGGGTACCGTGGGGTTTATTGTGGCCATGTGGACCACCAACCTAACCGGTAGCAAGGCCAATTCAAACCAGTTTATTTTAGCCGCTATTGCCGCGGTTTTGCTGGGTATATGCTCGTTTACACTGCCCAAATGCCCGCCGCCACGGTCTATTGCCAAAAATGCCGACCTGGTGGAGCAACTGGGGTTAAAGGCCTTTAAGTTGTTTGCCAATTACAAAATGGCCTTGTTCTTTGTTTTTTCGATGTTGTTGGGCGCTGCCCTGCAACTGACCAATATGTATGGCGACTCGTTTTTAAGTGGGTTTGAAGGTAACCCGGCGTACGAGGGATCGTTTGTGGTTAAATATTCAACCATCGTTTTGTCCATTTCACAAATTTCTGAAACGCTGTTTATTTTGGCTATCCCGTTTTTTTTAAAGCGTTTTGGTATTAAAAACGTAATGCTTTTTTCGATGATAGCCTGGGTGTTTCGTTTTGGGCTTTTTGCCTATGGCGATCCCGGCACTGTGGGAACCATATTGATTATAATGTCGTGCATTGTGTACGGCATGGCGTTCGATTTTTTCAATATCTCGGGTTCGCTGTTTGTTGAAACCACTACCGACCCCTCCATACGCTCAAGTGCGCAAGGATTGTTTATGATGATGACCAATGGAGTAGGGGCATGGCTGGGTAGTACCGTTAGTGGGTATGCCATACAAAAGTATTTTGTGGCCGCCGACAATACCCGCGACTGGCAGGGCATTTGGCTGGCCTTTGCAGGTTACTCGCTTATAGTAGCCGTGCTGTTTATGTTGATGTTTAAACACAGGCACAAACCCGGCGAAATAACGAATGTGCATCCGGAGGCTGCTTTGGCTACGGAGGTGGTGTAAATCTTATACTCTTAGCCAACTAACTGGAACCAGGTCTTTTGTGTTGTAAGGTGCATTGTTAAACCACTTTAGTGGAGCAATTACAGTTTTACTATTATTACTATTAAGCCATGCCGCCCACCAGCTAAAACTACTGTTGGCCACAATCTGGTGTCGGCAAGACTGCATTAGATAAAAATCTTCATAAGACGTTTTGGCGATGTTACCAGAAACGATTGTCCCCGGATAGGCGCCGACTAACTCCTTTTTCACCCATTCCACATCGTCGGCGAAGTAAAAAATTTGGGTTGATGGATTTTTAGAAACTATTTTGTCAATAGATGTTGCGTAATATTCTTTGCTAAGCACTCCATGCCAGTCCAGAATGATAGGTAACCTTAGGTAATCGCCCCGGCGTATGTGAATAGAAAGGCTTTCAATTGAGGAGAGTTCTTCTCCAAATGTTTTTACTCTATCAATTAGTTCTTCTTTGAGCCTGTATATATTTTTTATGTCTTTTTCATACGGTTTGAAATATTGCTCACTTTGGCGATGGCCTTTTATGTAAATGGAACTGTTGGCCCTAAAGAAATTTTGGTCAAAAGTGTAATCCCGCTCATTATAAATTTTTCTTTTATGTGGCGGAAGCAACTTTTGCAGTTTGTTGATAGGAAAAGATTTGGAAGTGTAATGGTTAATTTCTTCTTTAGTAGCTTCCTGATATTGAAAGTTCTTAAAAGCCGTTAATTCAAAGTTCCTCTCCAATTCTAACTCAGGTAAAATTTCTCTTTTAAAGCTTTGAAGATCTAGTTTAAGCGTTGCTCCTGTTTTTAGCGAAAGCGCCTTTGCAGTTGCATATTGAAACATTTGATTTCCGAGGCCTCCGGTTATTTGCGCAATTATCATAGATTACGTTCTCTGAAATGATAAATACATTTCGCTTCCGTTTTTTTCTTGCTTTTGATTTTCCCATTCCTCGTCTGACAATTTATTAAACTTTTCATACACATTTTTGCTAATCATTGCAGGAAAAAAAAGTATAACAAGTATCACTCTATCTGAAATTTTCTTTGACCATTTAGATTTAATCATCCAATACTTTGAGTAGGGGAATTGCTGATAGGTAAGGTTTAAAAGGTATTTTCTTAGTGAAGAAAGTTTATCTTTTGAAACATCATCAGCAGCATTTGATGGATCTGTAAGCCTTTTGACGAAGCGAGGCGACGATTTGGTGATCCAGTTAATGGCTCCAAATTGCTGGTTGGCAAAAAACTGGCTATTTATAGAAAAATTGATTTGCCTCATAGCATCAATCAATTTATTCGAAGTCAGCCTTCTAAGATGACCGGGCTCTTCAAAAAAGAAGCGATTTCCTTTTTCATTTTCAATTCCGTTTTTATGAAGCATACAAATATCATATTCATAACTTCCTTCATTTCCACAAGGTAAAATATGTAGTTGGTGGCTTACAATTTTCAAGTAACTATTTACCTGCTGTATTGTTTCTCCTAAATCCTGAACATGTTCAATAACATGATGGCTAAATAAAAAATCGAATTGTTGCAAATAATCCTGTGCAGTCTCATTGGTAAAGAAGCTACATTCAGGAAATTTTTTTGACGCATTCTGTACCGCAACCGGGCTTATTTCTACACCAAAAACCTCCCATTTAGGGAGGTGTTTTTTTATAATATTGGTGAATACTCCATTACCACATCCAAAGTCTAGTGCTTTTCCAAATTCCGGTAAATCCATTGATATTATGATCTCACCGACCTTCCTTTTTTTTGAGTCGTCCCATTCTTCCATATAACCATCTTCGTATCGGTCGTCGTAAAATTCAACTGCGTCGGAAATATTATGTAAATCTGTGGTCATTAGTAAAATATTTAGTGAATATAATGGAGTTGGTGTGAAGGTAAAATAAAAAGCCCCTGACAAGCAGAGGCTGGATATCAGTTAGAACATACTTAAGGACAAGTAATAACAGTACTCACAAAAGCTCCGGTATTGCTAACGGTGACTCTCCAACATTGACCGTCAGGTGATTTCATTATTATACCATTGCCAATATTTTCAATATTAACATCTCCGCTAAAAACATGAAGAGTTGACCGGGCAGGTTTAGGATATCCATCCGGGTTACCAATGCCGATATTATTATTCGCATTATTAACTACCAATGGCCAAATGGCAGGATTAGTACCTCTTGTAAGATTTACAATACCAAAATTTTTCGGAAGAAGTTCCAGGTTATTTGGCCCACCCACTAATAAGCCATATTGTGAGGTGTTGTTTTTTAGATATAATGCAGAATGCCAAGTATCGTTCGATGTAAATAGGCCTATGTTACTTCCTATTCCATTTATTTCTCCTTGGACAGTAAGGGCTGAAGTTGAACTTGGAGCTGTCCGTATTCCGACATTTTTTGGTGAAGGATAATAGATACCGTTAGTTGTAGTAATCCAATCACTACTATTACCACTCTTTTCAGCATACAAAGCGTAAGGCACGCTCAATAATTGGCTGGTTCCACTAATGGCATAATTACTGCCGCCTGCCGGGTCAGTTTCGGTTTTAAGAAAGTAAGGACCATTTGCCCAATTAATACTGCTAAATGTACCCAGCACCACTGTGCCAACACCAATTTCAAGGCTTACCAACCCGTTTTCGCCGGAGGTTTTGGAATGGGTTTCAATGTAGGTGATATTACCATTGGCCGAACCCTGCAAAATCGTAATACGAATGCTGACAGAGGCATTGGTAACCAATTGGCCGCCACTGTTTCGTACCACGCTTTGGTAACTCATTTTAGATGGGGCCTGGGCCATAATACAGGTTGATAGTGCAACCGATAAAAGGAAGGATAAAATCTTTTTCATTAGTTAGTTTTAATAATTTGGAATGATTTAATAATTTGATTGTTTTGATCGATGATTTTTAAATAGTAGCTACCTGCAGCAAACCTCGTCAGTCTAATATTGGTATTATCGTTGCTAACGGTATTTACCATTATCAGTTTTCCCTGGCTATCAAATACCTTGTATGTATACTTTCCGCTATAGCCGTTGGTCATTTGAAGTCGTACATTTCCCTTAGTTGGGTTAGGATAAATAATAGCGAAGCTTGTTTTTAGGTCAAAATTTACCGCACCAACTTTACTGTAAATGTAGCTGCCGTCTTTGTCAACCAATTGTAACCGGTAATAGTTCCATCCCGAGAGTGGTTGCAGGTCTTCAGTAGCATAGTGCAAAGTGGTATTGCTATTTCCGGCTGCACCAACTTGCTTTATAGCCGTATAAGTAACACCATCTTTGCTACGCTGTACCATAAACTTGCTGCTGTTTATTTCGGTTACGGTTTGCCAGGTTAGCGAAACTTTACTGTTTTGCCTGGTTACCATAAAACCAAGCAAGGTTACAGGCAACGGCACTTGAATAACAGGTTGTTGAACGCCCTGCGCTACAGAACCGTTTGCCGTGTTGATGGCAAGGTAGTCCAACTGGCCAACGGAGTAGCTGACGGAGCCGGTACTTCCGGTAGCCTGCCCCCCGGCGGCTACTATGCTTTTTTGTGCATTTAGCTCTACTATCCCCGTGCTAAAGAGCAAGAGGGTGAGAAAGGCAAGGTTCTTTTTTTGCATGTTGTAATGGGTAGTTTTGGTATTATGTAAAACTCTTTATGTAAGATTGTGGGCAACGATACGGCAGAAAATACTTCTTTAATATTATGCTTTCAATCTTTGATACGAATGTTGATAAAGTCCATTCTGCTAGTAAATATGTCCTAATACAGGACAAAATCCAATACCCGGAAAATGTACTTAATCAATTGAAATATAATCAATAAAAATGATGGGGGTACTCAATTTTCGTTTTCAAAAACATTGAAAATAAAGCAATAAGTTAATACAATAAGGCTATAATTATTTAAAATCAGATAATATTTTTTGTAAAAAAATTTGTCAGATTATATAAATAGTAAGCGTCCATTATTTCTTCTGCGCAAACACATGCACGCCATAGCACAATATCTCTTTACTTTTTTGGCCCTTTGCCGACAGCCTTTGTAACCTCAATAACAACAGGTGATTTATGACCTTATCAAACAAACTAATCTTCACTCCCGAATATTCTTTGGCCATCCTTTTAATGCGCCGCACCTCCTGTGCCAGGTATTCAAAAAAGTTTCCATTTAAATCCATGTCCAATATATTGTAGCCAAGCCTGCCCAAATGGTGCTCGTAAAAAAAACGGCTCAGCCCCGAGGCAAAGTGGTACGGCGCAAAGTGCGTAATGCTGGCAAACGGGGCGGTAATCAACAACTGGCCACCGGGTTTAAGTAACCTATGTAATTCGTTTAACGCGGCCACGGGGTCGGGTACGTGTTCCAACACTTCGGTACACATAATTGCATCAAAACTTGCGTTTGGCCGCGGTATGGCGGTAATGTCCGAAACAATGTCAAGTTTAGTATTGTCCCACGTGCCTGTTTGCAGGCCTACCTCGCCAGTGCCATCGTACTGGGCAAAATCCTGCGAGGTATATTTTAAATGGCCACAAAACTTTTTAAACTGGCACTCGCCGGCGCCGGCATCCAAAATAGTGGCACCTGCCGGTATTTTTTTCAGCGTTTTTTCAATCCATTCAACCCTGTTCGCTTCGTTGGTGGTACCTACTGTAAACATATTTCTTACAAATAAATTGACTAATTATTTTTTAAACCAAAAACAGCCACAGCCATACAATTGCTGCGCAACCAGGGCCGGGTCAGCATTATTAATTATTCCCCCTGCATCGGCCACCAGCGAAAAATCAACCAACCGAAATGGTGCAAACGCTTCTACAATCATTTCATAACTATAAATGCGGTGGGCGTTGTATTCTATTCGCGGTTTGCCAACCGGCGTTACAAACAGCAGGTCGCCGCCGGGCTGTACAATTCTTTTTAATTCGGCAATGGCTTTTAAATCGCCTTGCGGGTCAATAGGGTCGCCATACCTGCCAAGGCCAATGTGCTCAACGGTGTGCATACACGATACCGAAGGTTGGCTATCCGTTTCAAAAGGCAACTTGTTCAGGTCAGCAAAACCAGACTCCCAGTTGCTGAGGTTAAGATCTGCCGGTCGGTAATCGTAAAACTTAACGGGTATAAATGCCGAAACAATCGATCCAAAACTAAGAATGGACGAAATGTCTACATGATATTCAGGTCTTGTTTTGGCCAAAATGCGGGCTGCCCACGCAGGATGGTAGGTGTAGTGATGATCGAAAGGTGTTTTAGGTAATTTGTCGCCAAGGCAGGGATACACGTCTTTTGCCGCCACACTAAACCTGCCGTCGTTCTTTTTTCTGAAGGCAGCAAATTCTCCTGCTACTTCAAATAAGCGGGCTACTTTTTTGGGAAACCTCATCAACACATCTTTGCCCACTTTAATAGTGTAATCCTTCAAATACATTAGCCGGTTTAATTTGGTCCAAAATAAACGGAAAAAAGGCGGTTGGTAAAATAGAATACATTTTACGCTGTTTCTTCGCATTCAACTTTAGCCGTACATTTAAAGCTACCTAATACATTTTTGCTTTATGAAACAGTACTTGTCCATTTTTATAATCGGTTGTTTTTTCAACTTTGTTACATCGGCCCAACCCACACCAACCCCCCGCCAGCTTGCCTGGCAGCCGTTGGAAACCACGGCCTTTTTGCATTTTACGGTAAACACCTTTACCGATAAGGAATGGGGCGATGGCACTGAAAGTCCCTCTATTTTTAACCCCAAAAAACTAGATGCCCGCCAATGGGTAAAGGCCCTGAAAGATGGCGGTTTTAAAATGGCCATCATTACCGCCAAGCACCACGACGGCTTTTGCCTGTGGCCATCGCAATACACCAACCACTCGGTTAAAAGCAGCCCGTGGAAGGAAGGCAAGGGCGATGTGGTAAAGGAAGTGGCCGATGCCTGTAAAGAATTTGGGTTAAAGTTTGGCTTCTACCTGTCGCCATGGGATCGCCACGAAGCCAGCTATGGTACTGCCGCTTACAACGAGTATTATAAAAATCAACTAAAAGAATTACTCACTAATTATGGCCCCGTGGCCGAGGTTTGGTTTGATGGTGCCAAGGGCGAAAACGCAAAGGATATGCAGTATGACTTTGCCGGGTACTGGCAAATGGTTCGCGACCTGCAACCCGATGCAGTCATGTTTAGCGACGCCGGCCCCGATGTGCGCTGGGTAGGCAACGAAGCGGGCAATGCCGGCGAAACCTGCTGGAGCACCATCGATACCACCGGTATTGCCCCCGGTAAAGCCGCACCCAAATACCTTAACACCGGCGACCCAAACGGCCGTAACTGGATACCCGCCGAAACCGATGTAAGCATTCGCCCCGGTTGGTTTTGGCATGCAAACGAAAACGATAAGGTGCGCAGCGCCAGCAACCTGGTAAATCTTTACTATCAATCAGTTGGCCGAAACAGTTTGCTGTTGCTAAACATACCGCCCAATAACCAGGGCTTGTTGCAGCTAACGGATGTAAAAGCAATTAGGGAATTCAGGGCTATTTTAAACGAAACCTTTGCCACCAACCTGGCCGACGGCAAAACCAAACGAAGCCTGACCGACAATAAATTGAGTAGCTATATAACCCGTCCGGTAGGCGAGCCGTTCGAAATAACCTTTAAAGACAAGGCAACCTTTGACCGTATACTTCTACAGGAAAATATTGCCAACGGCCAGCAGGTAGTAAAGGCCAAACTGGAGTATTGGGATAAACTTAGCTGGCAACCTTTGGCAGAATGCACCACTATAGGCCATAAGCGATTAATACGTATCGATCCGGTTTCAACCTTAAAAGTTAGGCTAACCATTACCGATGCAAAAGGGCCGGTACAATTGGCAACGGTTGGTTTTTACAAAGCTTCCATTCGCGAGTAATTTTTTATGTTCCGGGCAAAAGTTTTTTTTCAGCATTGTTGCGTCGCACTCTTGTACGGAAAACCGCTTATCAACAAAACAAAAACTATTTTGGGAACTGATTTATAAATCAATTTTCAATTTAAACACATCTTACAAAACACGCCTTTTTTAATTAAACCATAGCGCCTTTTTATCCCTTAGCCCCTTAGCGGCAAAAAACATTTAATTTGAAAAGAAGAGATTTTTTACAAAATGCAGCAATAGGGCTGGGTGCCACTTTTTTTACCCAAATACCATTGGTAGGCAGGGCCGTTAGCCCCGCAGTTTTTTTTGAAATGCCCTTGGATGTGGCAGCACAAAAAGCACTGGCCGATAAGGTATTGAACACCGCCCGCAGCAAAGGTGCCACCTATGCCGATGTACGCATTGGCCGCTACCTTCGCCAGTTTGTGGTTACCCGCGAAAACCGCGTAGACAATATTAGCAACACCGAAAGTTATGGTGTGGGCATACGCGTTATAGCCAATGGTAGCTGGGGTTTTGCCGCCACCAACAACATGGACGAAGCCAGTATTGTGGCCGCAACCAACAATGCCGTGCTAATAGCCAAAGTAAACGCAAAATTACTTACTGAGCCCGTACAACTGGCGCCCCAAAAAGGCTATGGGCAGGTAAGCTGGAAAACACCTATGCAAACCAACGCCTTTACCGTGCCGGTAAAAGACAAGGTAGACCTGCTATTGCAGGCCAACGACCTTGCCATGAAAAACGGGGTAAATTTTATAAACAACTCGCTGTTTTTGGTAAACGAGCAAAAGTATTTTGCCAGCACCGATGGATCGTATATAAACCAGGATGTGCACCGTATCTGGCCCACGTTTACCGTAACCAAAACCGATAAGCAAACCGGTAAGTTTGAAACACGCAACAGCTTAAGCTCGCCTATGGGCATGGGCTATGAGTACCTGCAGCCTGATTCTGGTCAAAACATAAACGGCCTATTTACTCTCTACAACAAGCGGTACGATATGTTGGAAGATGTACGCATGGCGGCAGATCATGTAGCCGAAAAGTTAAAGGCCAAACCCGTAGAGCCCGGCAAGTACGACCTGGTACTGGACCCTACCAACCTGTTTTTAACCATTCACGAATCGGTAGGTCACCCAACCGAACTTGACCGGGTAATGGGCTACGAGGCCAACTATGCCGGTACCAGCTTTTTAACCCTGGATAAGTGGGAAAGCAAAAAGTTCAATTTTGGAAGCAACCTCGTAAATTTTGTAGCCGATAAAAAACAGCCCGGTAGTCTGGGTGCGGTAGGCTACGACGATGAAGGCGTGCAGGCCAAAGAATGGAACATAATAAAAGATGGTATACTGGTAAATTACCAGGCTACCCGCGAACAGGCGCATATTTTGGGGTTAGACGCATCGCAGGGTTGCAGCTTTGCCGATAGTTGGGATAGCATACAGTTTCAACGCATGCCTAACGTAAGCCTGCAGCCGGGCAAAAGCCCCTTACAACCTGCCGATCTAATAAAAAATATTGAAAAGGGATTGTACATGTTTGGCCGCAATTCTTACTCTATCGACCAGCAGCGGTATAACTTTCAATTCAGCAGCCAGCTTTGCTTCGAAATAAAAAATGGAAAGATAGCAGGCATGGTAAAAGATGCTGCCTACCAGGCCAACACCCAGGAGTTTTGGAATAGCTGCTCGGCTATTTGCGACCAAAGTGATTACCGCCTGGGCGGTTCATTTTTTGATGGTAAGGGACAGCCCTCGCAGGTGAGCGCCGTATCGCATGGCTGCGCAACCACTAAGTTTAGCGGGGTAAGTGTAATTAATACAGCACGTAAAATTTAATAATAACAACATGGCAATTTTTAATAAAGAAGAAGCACAGGCGCTGCTAAAAAAGGTGATCGCTTTTTCAAAAGCCGACGAATGCGAGGTAAGCTTATCGGGCTCCGAAGGTGGCAACATTCGCTATGCCCGCAACGCCATAAGCACCAGTGGCGATGTTAGTACGCTAAGCCTCGGCGTTACCAGCACCTATGGAAAAAAATCGGGCTCGGCCACCATTAACGAGTTTGATGATGCATCGCTGGAAAAAGTAGTTCGCCGCTCCGAAGAACTGGCGCAACTGGCACCCGAAAATCCCGAGTATATGCCTTTAAAAGGCCCTGCAGTTTTTAAAGAAGCCATTACCTATGTGCCCGCTACTGCAGCCATGACGCCCGAAAGCCGCGCCGACCTGGTGGCTAAAAGCATTAACGTGGCCAAAGAGGCCAAATTGGAGGCCGCAGGGTTTCTGGAAAATACCAATAGCTTCTCATCGGTCATGAACTCAAAAGGGCTGTTTGCCTACAACAAAAACACCGATGTTATTTTTAGCATAACCACCCGTAATGAGGCAGGTACTGCCTCGGGCTATGCTGCCCGTGGCTTTAACGATGTAAAAAAACTCGACACGTTTTCGGCTACCAAAATTTCTTCATCCAAAGCCAACGGCTCGCTGGGTGCAAGGGCCATTGAGCCGGGAAAATATACGGTGATATTGGAGCCGGTGGCGGCCACCTATATGCTCGAAAATATGATGTTTCGTGGTTTTGATGCACGTAGTGCCGACGAAGGCCGCAGCTTTATGAGTAAACCCGGTGGCGGCAACAGGATAGGTGAAAAGCTAATGGACGATAAGGTAACCATCTACTCCGATCCATTTAACACCGAATTACCCGGCGCCACCTGGAATGGCGAAGGATTTCCGCTGGAGAAAATGACATGGATAGACAAGGGAACAGTAAAGAATTTGCCCTATAGCCAGTTTTGGGCGCAAAAGCAAAAAGTAGCACCGGTGCCGTTTCCATCTAACGTAATAATGGCTGGTGGAAACGACAGCCTTGACGACCTGATTAAAAGCACCGAACGGGGTATATTGATCAGCCGTTTATGGTACATACGATTGGTTGATCCGCAAACATTATTGCTAACCGGCCTTACCCGCGACGGAACCTTTTACATAGAGAACGGACAGGTTAAGTTTCCTATAAAAAACATGCGCTTTAACGAGAGCCCGGTAATAATGCTAAACAACGTAGAGGCCTTAGGCAAACCCGAAAGAAGCATAAGTGTAGAAAGCTACCGCAGCTATTTAATACCGCCCATGAAAATCAGGGATTTTACTTTTACCAGCTTGAGTGATGCGGTGTAATTTTTAAGATGTAATAATCAATCCCTTCTTCGGAAGGGATTGTTGTTTGTAGAGGGATCGATTATCGATGCCATTGTTAAGAAGTAAAAGGCGCTCGCTGCCAGGTATAAAATTTGTGATTATGATGTCGCGTTGCTGTACATGTGCCACCAACATATTACCCCGCTGGGGCAAGGTGCGTATCAACTTCTTGAGTGCTACCGATATATTACCCCGATGGGGCAAGGTGCGTGTTAACTTAATGAGTGCTACCAACATATTACCCCGATGGGGCAAGGTGCGTACCAACTTAATGAGTGCTACCAACATATTACCCCGAAGGGGCAAGGTGCGTATCAACTTAACGAGTGCTACCAACATATTACCCCGATGGGGCAAGGTGCGTACCAACTTAATGAGTGCTACCAACATATTACCCCGATGGGGCAAGGTGCGTATCAACTTAATAGGTGCTACCAACAGGTTGCCCCGCTGGGGTAAAACACTCCTTTAATTTTTGCGTTCTACCAACAGGTTGCCCTGCTGGGGCAAAATGCATCAAAGGTGGACAACATATAAAAAATATGCGTTCTAACGAAAGCCCGGTAATAATGCTCAACAAGGTAGAGGCCCTGAGCAAACCCGAAACAAGCATAAGTGCTGACAGCTATCGCAGCTATTTAGTATTACCCATAAAAATCAGCGATTTCATCTTTACCAGTTTAAATGATGCGGTTTTGTGCGCAATAAATTGGTTTTTTAAGATCTCTCTTATTAACTAAATTTTGTTTGCTTAGCCAATCAATTTGATAAAACGAAAGTTATCGACAAAAATATTTTACTGTGGCAATGCCTGAAAATGCATGCTGTATATTCACAACTATTTGTTTTTAGGAGCATCAACTTATTTTGCATATGGCAGGTTGTTTACAAAGTATATTTTTTCTATCACCCGCAATATGGGTACGTTTTAATCGTTTTAAATGATTTTTGTAAAAATTCTTAAAATATTTGTTAATTATTTGCAGCTATTTCAGTTCTTGATTTGTCTAAGTAGTTTATTTTTCTAACCAAACTAATCTTAAGCACATGAGAAAAAACCTAGCCGCCTTGGTGGTTGTTTGTCTGTTGGTGACACAGGCATTTTCGCAGTCACGTACTTTAACCGGAACTATAACAGATCCGTCGGGGGTGCCCATTTCGGGCGCTTCTATAATTGCCAAACCAGCTGGTACAGGTACTACTACCAATGAGTATGGAAAGTATTCCATTACCATTTCAGCACAAACCAAAACGCTCGAAATTTCTTCATTAAACTTTGTTGTGCAAGCCGTACCGGTTTCAAACAAGGCAATTGTAAATGTACAGTTGCAGGCCGCTACCAGCAGCCTTTCGGAAGTAGTGGTAATTGGATACGGAACGCAAAAACGAAAAGAAGTAACCGGTAGTATTGCGTCTATCAAAGGCAGCGATGTGGCCAGCAAGCCCGTTCAAACTTTTGAGCAGGCGTTAGGCGGGCGTGCTGCGGGTGTACAGGTAACCATTCCCAGTGGTGTATTAAATGCAACCCCTGTTATCAGGATCAGGGGTACTAACTCTATTTCGCTTTCTTCGTTTCCTTTATTTGTAATTGATGGGGTGCCTTCGTTTACCGGCGACTTTAGTGGAACAAGCTCGGCGGGCAATGCGCTGGCAAGCATTAACCCCAACGATATTGAAAGTATCGACATTGCTAAAGATGCTGCTGCCACCGCCATTTATGGTAGTCGCGCAGCAAACGGGGTGGTGTTTGTAACCACCAAAAAAGGTAAATCGGGCAAGGCCCGCGTAAGCGTTGATAGCTGGGTGGGATTAAGCCAGGTGCAGCGTTTACCACCAATGTTAGATGCGTTTCAATACACCGATTATAAAAATGAAGCGCTAACAAACGCAGGTACGTTTAACGCAACCACCAATAATTTTGCTTTAACCAATGGCCCCGATGGAAAGCCCATAAATACCCTTTGGTCTGACTTTGTGTACCGCGACGCTATACAGCACAGCCATACCATTAGCATGTCCGGAGCTAACGATGCTACTAACTATTATTTCTCTGCAGGCTTTACCGATCAACAGGGCATTATTAGAAGAAATGATTTTAGCCGGGTATCGGCTTTAATGAATTTTGACCACAAACCTAACAAGTTTATTAACCTTGGCGGTAAGCTACAATACTCCAACGAAGGCAACTTTGCTGCGGTTAGTTCCGGTTCGCTGGGCGATGCCTTTTCTACTGCTGGTCTTGGCCGGGTGGCGTTGGTTACTGCTCCTAATATTTCTCCCTTTAATAACAATGGTACCTATAATTTTTCGGGTGCCTTAATTGGTGTTATGGGAAATAAACAGGGCCAGGTGGGCTTTAATAACCCAGTAATTCAGTTAGATCAAAACCGCGGTAACAGCGAAACAAACCACATATTGGGTAATTTTTACGTTCAGGTAAAGCCTTTCAACTGGTTAACGCTTCGTTCAAACTATGGTATAGATTACATTTATGTTGATAACGAGTCGTACTTCTCGCCAACTTCGGGCGAAGGCTTTTCAAGCAATGGATCTGCTACCAGTACTTATTCAAAAAATAAGCGAACCGTTTGGTCAAATACTGCACAGTTCGATTACACTTTTGCCAGTAAACACAATACAAGCTTATTAGTTGGTGTTGAAGAGCAAATATCGGATAACAATAGTTTTGGCGTTAATAGGGTTGGCGTAAACGATCCTGAGTTTAAAAACATTCAGGGTGGCTGGCAAACCCCTAACGCCGCAGGCCTGGGTATAGGCGAAAACTATTTGTATTCGGAGTTTGGCCGTGTGCAATATAACTACGACCTAAAGTATTTTTTGACAGCTAATCTGCGCCGCGATGGTGCTTCACAATTAGGAGCCCAAAATAAGTTCGGAACATTTTATGGTGTAAGTGCCGGATGGGAAATAACCAAAGAAACCTTTTGGGCCAATGCTAATTTAGACAAGGTTTTTAGTAGTTTTAAACTGCGGTCAAGTTATGGTAAGGTAGGTAACATTGGTGGCCTTGGTAACTTTGCTTCCTTATCAACCTTTGGCTCTGGTTTATATGGTGGAGCAGGTACGGTTGCATTTAACGACGTTGGCAACAACCTGTTACAGTGGGAAACCAGCAAAAAATTTGATGCGGGCGTATCGTTCGGATTTTTTAATGAAAAATTACGGGCAAACATTGACTATTTCAAAAACAATATTGACGGATTACTGCTATTTGTACCCCAGCCGCCAAGTGCTGGTTTGCCTTCGGCCATACCACAAAACATAGGCAGCATGTATAACAACGGGGTGGAGATTGAAATTTCAGGTACACCGGTGTCAAACACTGAGGTAACCTGGAACAGTTCTTTCAACATTTCATTTAATAAAAATGAAGTTAACTCCCTTGCTGTGGGTATTGACCAGATAGTGGCGGCTACGGGTGGTCTTGAAAATCCAAGTATTACCAAACCGGGTAACCCTATCGGGATGCTTTTTGTAACCCGCACCAATGGCGTAGACCCTGCTAGCGGAAAGCGAATCTTCCTAAATAAAGCCGGCCGCGAAGTGTATTTTCAGCACGTAGCCCCTGCAGGCCAGTTCAGGTTCGCTTTTGCTGATGGTACTGTAGCCCCTTCAGTTAGTGCTGCCGATGCAGTAGTATTCAGAAACACCAATCCCAAGTTTTTTGGTGGCTTTAGTAACACGTTTACTTACAGGGGATTTACCCTCGATGCCTTATTTACCTTTCAGGGCGGTAACTACATTTACTATGGCACCAATGCTGGTTTAAGAGACCAGCGTTTTTGGAACAACTCAACCGACGTTTTAAGCAGATGGCAAAAGCCAGGCGAGGTAACTGAGATTCCAAAACCGATTTTTGGCGATAATATTTCTAATGGTTCTGCATTTCCGTTGGATATAAATGTTTTTAAAGGCGATTTTATAAAATTAAGAACAGCTACTATGTCGTATAACGTAAAGAACAGTTTGTTGCAAAAGGCAAATATTTCCAGCCTGCGTTTTTATGTGTCGGGTAACAACCTTTTGTTTATTACCGAATATCCAGGACCCGATCCCGAGGTTTCGAGTAATGGTAACGGCGCAACCAATTTTGGTATTGACCGCAACACAGTAGCCAATCAACGAAGCTTTACTGTAGGTGTTAATGTTAATTTTTAAATCAGAATAAAATTGATTAAAATGAAAAAAATCATATTAAAATGTTTGCCTGCAGTATTTGTTTTGCAATTGCTGGGTTGCAGTAAAGAAAGGTTGAACCCCGTGCCCACCACCACTATTTCCGATCTCTCGGCCTTTTCCACCAGGGACAGAATTGAAGGCCAGGTGCGTGCAGTATACGCATCTATAAAAAATGCCGGAATGTATGGCGGACGCTACCAAATTTTTAACGACATACGTGGTGGCGATTATTCCAACGATCGTACCAACGTGGTAACAGGTTTTGATGTATGGAATTATACCCCCAGCAACAGTTCTACCAACAGTGTAGAAAACCATTGGCGAAGGGCTTACTACGTTATAAACCTTGCCAACGTTTTTATTGAAGGTATGGCAGCCGGTGGCGACGCCATAGTAGGGGAAGCTCTTTCCAAAAATTATAAGGGCGAAGTACGGTTATTAAGGGCGCTTAGTTATTACTCGCTAATACAGTTATATGCCCGTCCGTTTTGGGATGGTAATGGAAGCAAGCCCGGCGTGCCACTTAGGATAACTGGCAACACAGGGCCAAACGATTATGCCAAGGCCCGCAACACCGTGGCCGAAGTGTACACGCAAATTTTAATCGATCTCGATTTTGCCGAGCAAAATATGGCTGTAACCAATAGTTCCGCGTTGCTTAATACCATAAGGGGCCACCGCAATACTGCTATTGCTGTTAAAACAAGGGTGTTGTTAAGCATGCGCAGGTATGCTGATGTTATAATCGAAGCCAATAAAATGGTTAGTGCAGCTCCGCCATATACAGCAGCCTCGGGCGTAACACACGCATTGCAGGCCGATGTTACCAATGTGTTTAAATCACCTTACACTACTACAGAGTCAATCCTGTCTATGCCTTTTGCTTCAAACGAAACGCCGGGTACTCAAAACCAGTTGGGATTTTACTATGGCCCGTCGGCACTTAATGGTGGTAATGGCGAGTATTCATTGCTGCCCACCGGTATTATTGGCAATGTAGGTTGGAAAGCAACAGATAAGCGTAAGTCAATGATTTTTGTATCGGGTGGCAAAAGCTATTTATCCAAATACCCCACAGGTGGTTTATTTACCGATTATGCACCGGTTATTCGCTATGCCGAAGTGTTGTTAAACCTTGCAGAGGCAAGAGTAAGAGCCAACAATACCATTGATGCACAGGCAATAATGTTATTAAACGCAGTTCGCCAACGGTCCGATGCTACTACTACTTTTACCGCAGCCGATTTTACCGATGCCACAGCACTGGCCGAAGCAATTTTAATAGAAAGGCGCATAGAGTTAATGGGTGAAGGCCTTGCAGGAACCGACCTTACCAGGTTGGGCTTGTCGTTGCCTGCTAAACCAGGTGCTAATGCAGTACCGCCATCAGGGCAAAGCTACATTTGGCCTATCCCGTCAAGTGAGTTATTGTTAAACGCACTTATGACGGATAACTAGGTAAGTTGTCAGTAATGAATAGTAAGTAAGCGCTATCAGCCTACGCTAATTACTCATTACTTATTATTTACCGCTAGCTTTTAATACAACATTCTTAAAATAACATTACACCTGTTATAATTACATTCATTTTTAGGAGCCGGCTTTTTAGCCGGCTCTCTTTGTGTGGCCCCACCGGTTTTTTATCAACCACTACTACCGCTTATAAAATATTACGTCGGTGGCCGTTAATTTTCTTATTTTAAAGGTGCATTTAATTTCAATCATAAAATCTATCTAATTTGAAACGCAGAAACTTTCTTCAAATGGCAGGTATGGGTTTAGGTGGCACCATGCTGGCAGGTATACCAATTATTGGGCATGCGGTACCATTGGATGCAGGCTGGAGCCCCGCCGATGTGGCACTTAAAAAACGCATGGCCGATGTAGCCCTTAACGCAGCCCGAGGCAAAGGCGCTACTTATACCGACGTGCGTATTGGCCGCTACTTAAATCAATTTGTAGTTACCCGCGAAGACAAGGTGGAGAACATTGTAAACACTGAATCGTATGGGGTAGGGGTAAGGGTAATAGCCAATGGCAGCTGGGGTTTTGCTGCCACCGATGGCATGGACAATGATAGTATTGCCAAAGCCGCCGAAACCGCAGTATCTATTGCCAAAGAAAACGCAAGGCTGTTAACCGAACCCGTACAACTGGCACCACAAAAAGGCTACGGCGAGGTTAGCTGGAAAACGCCCATCGAAAAAAATGCCTTTGACGTGCCGGTTAAACAAAAGGTAGACCTGTTATTGAGTGTAAACGATGCCGCTATGAAAGGCGGTGCCAGTTACGTTAACTCCATTTTATTTTTGGTGAACGAGCAAAAGTATTTTGCCTCATCCGATGGGTCGTACATCGACCAGGATATACACCGCATTTGGCCCACCTTTAATATTACCAAAATAGATGAATCTACAGGTAAGTTTGAAACTCGCAACGCGTTTAGTTCGCCTATGGGCATGGGGTACGAATATCTTCAACCGCGGCCACAGGATAAAATAAAAGGTGTGGTAACCTTGTACAAAGGCCGCTACGATATGTTGGAAGATGCCCGGTTTGGTGCAGCACAGGTAGGCGAAAAAATGAAGGCCAAATCAGTTGAGGCAGGCAAATACGACCTGGTGCTCGACCCCTCGCACCTATGGTTGACCATACACGAATCGGTGGGCCACCCCACTGAGCTGGACCGCGTATTAGGTTTCGAAGCCAACTATGCCGGTACCAGTTTTTTAACCTTAGATAAATGGGAAAGTAAAAAATTCAACTTTGGCAGTAAGGAGGTAACCATTATGGCCGATAAATTACAACCTGGCTCATTGGGCGCTGTTGGTTACGACGATGAAGGCGTAAAAACCAAAGAGTGGGATTTGATAGACAAAGGTATATTGGTAAACTACCAGGCCATTCGCGACCAGGCACATATCATAGGTTTAGATGCATCGCAGGGTTGCTGCTATGCCGACAATTGGAGCAGTGTACAGTTTCAACGCATGCCCAATGTTAGCCTGCAACCAGGCACGGCAAAATTGAGCCCTGCCGACATGATTAAAAATGTAGAGAAGGGTATTTACATTGTGGGCGATAGTTCGTACTCTATCGATCAGCAACGGTACAATTTTCAATTTAGCGGCCAGTTATATTTCGAAATAAAAAATGGTAAAATAGCCGGAATGCTAAAAGATGTAGCCTACCAAAGCAATACGCAGGAGTTCTGGAATTCGTGCACAGCCGTGGCCGATAAAAGCGACTATCGCCTTGGTGGTTCGTTCTTTGATGGTAAGGGCCAACCGGGGCAATCCAGCGCCGTATCGCATGGGTCAAGCACCGCCCGCTTTAATGGAGTAAACGTTATTAACACTGCACGAAAAATTTAATTATGCCAATACTAAATAAAGAAGAAGCCAAAGCGCTGATGCAAAAAGCGTTATCGTTTTCAAAAGCCGATGAATGCGAAGTAAACCTTAGCGGTGGCGACAGGGGTAATATTCGCTATGCACGCAACTCGGTTAGTACCAGCGGTGGTGTAACCCAAAGCACCATGGTAATACAATCGTCGTTCGGTAAAAAAACGGGCACCACCACCCTAAACGAGTTTAGTGATGCCGCTATTGAAAAGTCTGTGCGCACGTCAGAAGAACTTGCCCAACTGGCGCCCGAAAATCCTGAGTTTGTAAAAAACCTGGGACCGCAACAGTATTTAGAGTCTAAAACTTTTGTACAATCAACGGCCGACATTTCCCCAAAATACCGGGCCGATGCGGTAGCCGAAAGTTTGCAGGTAGCAAAAGACAACAACCTGACAGTTGCCGGCTTTTTAGAAAACGGCTCCGGTTATTCGGCCATGATGAACAGTTCGGGATTGTTTGCTTACAACACCGCTACCGATGTTGCCTTTAATGTAACCATGCGCACCAACGACGGCAAAGGCTCGGGCTACGCCAGCAAAGGCTACAACGATGTTAATGAACTAAATGTAGGCATTGCCACAAAAATAGCGGCGCAAAAGGCAATGAGTTCAGCCGCTGCCAAAGCCATTGAGCCGGGAAAATATACGGTAATTTTGGAGCCTGCAGCTTCTGTTACGCTGCTCGAAAACCTGTTTTTTGCCATGGATGCCCGCAGTGCCGACGAAGGCCGTAGCTTTTTAAGCAAGCCAGGAGGTAAAACCAAGCTGGGCGAAAAGCTGGTAGATGAAAGGATCAACATTTATTCCGATCCGCAATACACCGCCCTTCCGGCAGCCACCTGGAGCGGCGATGGCCGTCCACAGGAGCGGATGGACTGGATAAAAAATGGTGTGGTACAAAATTTATTTTATTCTAGATATTGGGCCGAAAAAAAAGGCGTAAAGTCAGTACCGTCGCCCAACAACATTATAATGGTTGGCGGCAATGCCAGTTTGGAAGACCTGATAAAAAGTACGGAGAAAGGCATACTGGTTACCCGTTTGTGGTACATCCGCTCGGTTGACCCGCAAACCCTGTTGCTTACCGGCCTAACCCGCGACGGAACCTTTTACATTGAGGATGGAAAAATCAAGTTTCCGGTAAAGAATTTCAGGTTTAACGAAAGCCCCATTATTATGCTAAACAACCTGGAAACGTTGGGCAAACCCGAGCGTACGGTAAGCGGCGAAAGTAACGCCGGTGCTATGATACCACCCATGAAAATCAGGGACTTTACGTTTAGTTCGTTGAGTGATGCGGTGTAAATAGTTTGATGATATATTTTTTCTATCCCCTTCTTTTTTTGGAGGGGATTTTTGTTTTGGGGATGTTGACGTTGAAGGAGTTGTTTGAAGTAAATATTTTGTCCAGGTGGGTTCTCCTACTAAGGTTTGTTTGCCAATTAAGGAACCCCTGCATGGAACCCATAAACACAACTTCGACCGAAAATTTTAGCTATTGGCATAGGCTAACGTGCGGCAATTATGGTAGCCAACCAGCGTTATGGTTAACAACAAGGCAAATGGTTTTACAGGAGTAGATAAAACGAAGTAAAAAAATACCAGAAGCATTGCCAAATGAAAGGCCAGCAATAGGAGACCCCGGCAGGAAAAGAAAAGATCTCATGAGGCAATACTTACTCCTAAGTGGATTTATTCCTTAACATTTTCAGTAGCTCTATCAGGCCAATTGCTTCCGTATTTTCAGCCATCGGAAAACGCTCCGTACCCGAATACAAAACGTACTTGTGTGTTGCACCCACTTCGGCGCATGAAGTATGAAATGTTTTTTTAATTGAAGGTGCAGCAGATTTTTTTATTTCAATAGCCCATACTTCGTTACCGGGACCTTCAAGCACAAGGTCAATTTCTGTTTGTGTAGCGGTTCTATAGTAGCTATATCTCCATTTATTAGAAAGGTTTACGATGATATTTTCTATAATAAATCCTTCCCAGCTTGCCCCTGCTACCGGGTTGCCAAGAAGCATGTCAAAATCAGAAATATTCAGCAACTTGTGAAGTAGTCCGGTATCGCGTATAAACATTTTGGGGGTCTTTACCAGGCGTTTTTTTGTATTACCCGACCAGGGTTGTATTAACCTTACCATGTAAAAATCAGTAAGGATATCAAGGTATGATTTTATGGTAGTATGGCTAAGGTCAAGGCTTTTTCCAATCTCCGACAATACAACCTGCTGACCATGATAATGGGCCAGCATCATCCAAAATCGTTTTATTCTGGTGGCACTAACCTGTGGTCCCATCAACGGAATATCCCTTTCAATATAAGAGCTGATAAAATCATTTCGCCATTCCCAGCTTTCATTATCAGTGTCAGCAAGGTAGCTATTAGGAAAGCCTCCCCTAAACCATAGTTTTTCAGGGTTAAATCCCAACGGATCGGTATAATATATTTCGATAGCCGATAATGGATAAAGCTCCAGGTAGCGTATCCGCCCTGCCAATGTTTCCGAAGAATGTTGCAGAGGGTCACGCGAAGCTGACCCTAATAGTAGAAATTGTCCGGCATTTTCACCTGCCCGCTTACGACTATCTACTAAACCTCTTAAAATTCTAAATAAATCGGGCATTCGCTGCACTTCGTCAATTATCAGCAGTTGATTTTCAAACCGTCGTAAATAACTCTCAGCATCGCTCAACTTGCTTAAATCAGTGTCAAGTTCCAAATCGATGTAGGCCGATTTTTTATCGGTACGTTGCGCCGCTATTTGTAAGGCCAGTGTTGTTTTTCCCACTTGTCGTGGTCCCACCAGGGCCACCACTGGCATATTGTTCAGTGCATTCTGCAAATTGTTGATTAGGTCTCGAGCTATAATTGCTACATTAGGCATTGGAAGGTTTCATATTTCAATAAAATTACTAACAAAACGTGCAAATTGAAAGTTTGACTTTCAATTTGCAGGTTTTTTAATACTTTATGCTTTTTTACTGAGTTATATTGATGGTTCAAAATGCTGCATAAAACACTTTGATCTTTCAATATTGCAGGACTGCTTTCCGGTAAAATAAAGGTTAAACGAGAATAATATGCGCTTGCATTTTGGGCGGTTAGGTTTTTTTTAATTGCTTATGTAAAGTTTTTTGTAAAGAATAAGATGGATGGTTTTGTATCGATGCACTATGAGCTTTGCGTTGATAAAACGTAATCAGCATATGCCGGGCTCCCTGCCACACACAAGGCCAGCAATAGGAGACCCAGCTGAACGTTAAAGGCCGGGTACTAAATGAAAAGCAGTTTCAGAAGTATTCCTGCTTATTAAAATCTAATAGCATAATAACAATTCAACTCAATCTAATCAGTAGTATGATGGTCAAACACAGAGAATGAATATAAATACCGATTGGTAAATATTAGATAAAAGATATACTCTTTTAGCTCAATTGTTTGCTACTTTTGCGACATAATATAACAGTATAAGTGATGCAAAGTATTGACGATGATATACTTATAAAAGTAGTAAAAGCGGGCAGGGGTTCGCTGTTTTTTACCGAAGATTTTATTAGATATGGTTCTTCAAAAGCGGTATCAAAAGCATTACAGCGATTGGCTGTAAAAGAAAAAATATATCGGGTTGCACGGGGTGTTTATACCCGGCTTGAAAAGGATCCGATACTTGGAACAATTAAGCCAGGTACAGAAGCCATTGCCGAAGCAATAAGACGGAGAGACAAAGCTAAAATTATACCTACAGGTGCTATGGCTATGAATGCCTTAGGTCTATCAACCCAGGTGCCTGCCAATGTGGTATATCTTACAAATGGTACGGCAAGAAAAATTAATTTGGGAAGAAGAAAAATAGTATTTAAGAAAACAACGCCAAAAAATTTGGCAGCCATAGGCAAAATAAGCAGTTTGGTAATACAGGCTTTAAAAGAAATAGGCAAAGACCAGGTAACAGAAAGTGAAATAGACATTATTATAAAGCACCTTGAAAAAGAAGAACCTTATCGTTTGGAGAACGATATAAAACTGGCGCCCGAATGGATAAGAATTATCATGCGTAAAGCACTTAAAATTAAAACCAATGATTAAGTGGCTGAACGTTCCAAACGAAACCAAACGGAATGCATATATCCAGGTTGCGGAAAACAACCGTATGTCTGCTTACGTGGCGGAAAAAGACTGGTGGGTGGTACAAACTCTTTCTGTTATGTTTGAAACCTCACTTAAAGATTACCTGGTTTTTAAAGGTGGCACTTCACTAAGCAAGGCGTGAAGGCTTATAGAAAGATTTTCTGAGGATATTGACCTGGCCGTAGGAAGGGAATTTTTTGGCTTTAGCGGGGAACTAACTACAACCCAGGGCAAGACACTGCGTAAAACGGCAGGAAAATATATTGAAAAAACCCTGGTGCCAGAGCTGGAACACCTATTGGCCGCCAAAGGTTTTATAGAAGCGGGTGTGCACCTGGAATTAGAAGCAGGCGAGGCTAACGACCGGGATCGGGTCATATACGTGCACTACCCAAACGTAATTGAACCACCAGGATATGTGTTGGCTCCAATAAAAATAGAAATTGGTTGTCGTTCATTATTGGAGCCCTTTAGCATACAGCCCTTCGGCTCGCTGCTTGACGAAGAATACCCGGACAAAGAATTTGCGCAAGCCCCAATTGCCATTCCAACTGTAAACCCGGAACGCACGTTTTAGAAAAAATATTTTTGTTACACGAAGAATTTCATCGTCCAAAGGAAAAGAGGCGGGTAGATAGGCTGAGCAGACATTTATACGATATTATAAGACTGGCCAAAGCTGGCTACATGTATAAAGCACTTGGAAACTTAGAGTTGTACCAAACCATCGTAAAGCATCGACAAAAATTTAACAAGGTTGGTGGTGTAGATTACAATGTACATATACCACAAAGTATAAATCCAATACCACTCACAGATGTAATAAACGCCTGGAAAGATGATTTTAATACAATGAAAGAGCAGATGATTTACGAACAAAATCCGCCTTCATTTGAAGAAATAATCGAAGAGACAAGTATAATAAAAAATACAATAAACGGCTTGTCATGGCAACTTGATTTTGGTTTTCCACCTCCCAAATTATAATAGAAAATGACAGAATATTGGCTTATACAAGACAGTAAGTAGTTAATGAAGCATCGTAAACTTTTTGTGTTGCTGGACCCTCGCTGGCCAGTGCAACACGAAACCACCAAAACCTCTTAATACTTTCTATATTAGCAGATATTAACCAGCACCACTCATAGTAAAAGATAACAGACAATCATTTAAATTACGACGGGAGTAAATGCCTGACCAACCGAACGGGCAGGGCCGCTAGTAGAAAATTGGGACTATTTTAAACATGGCAGTGCAGTTTTTTTTGTAAAGAATAAGATGAATGTTTTTTTTTATTAGATACTAGCATGAGTGGATATAACGTAAACAGAAAATGCCGGTGTCGCTGCTAGACAAGGCCGGGAGTAGGAGACCCCAGCAGGACAAGAGTAGATAAAACATAAAAAGAATATGTCGGGGTCCGTGCCATTCATAAGGCCATTAATAGGAGACCCCCAGCAGGACAAGAAAACGAAAACCAAATATGCCGGGGTCCGTGCCACACACAAGGCCAGGAGTAAGAGACCCCAGCAGGGCAAAATTTGCTACAGCTACTTCTACTTTTTTGTTAGTCCTCCCGTATCAACCTAATTGCATTTACCTCAGCCACATTTTTAGTAACCTTTAAAGCCTTCAGCACGATGGTTTGCAGTCCGGCTCCAATATCAAAAGTGCCTATAAGTTGTCGTTTCCAACCACTCATTTCATAGGCTTCTTTTCTTGTAACCCTGTCGGGGCTTTTTATTTGTTTTGAATAGAATGGCTGGCTTATTTGAAAAATTTGCTTGTTATTTCCTATGCGGCATTCAATGGAAGCGCCCACATTGGCAGGCTTGCATAAATATGCTAATTCTACCCGGTATTTGCCGGGTTCAGTACAATCTATTTGCCACGTTATGCTATCAGTGGTTGTGTTCCAAACCGACACCCAATCGTGTGCCCAACCGTGGCCTTCTTTAAATTTTATACCATTAGTTAGCGTTGCATCGTAGGTGGGCAGTTCGGCCCCAATATTAGAAAGTACAATTGGCCTCTCAAATTTTAGCGACGATGTTGCCTGCGTAAACCAGGTGCTGTAGTCGTTTAAATAGTTACTGGTGCGGGATGGTTGAGTAACGGAAATATCATATTTCTCTCCCGGATCTTTTACAAGGTCATAAAGCTTCGCGGTATCTTTTTCGCAAACAAA
Organism: Chitinophagales bacterium; assembly: GCA_038247635.1. Classification (GTDB taxonomy): domain Bacteria; phylum Bacteroidota; class Bacteroidia; order Chitinophagales; family Chitinophagaceae; genus Segetibacter. The sequence goes on along the minus strand of JBBRUR010000007.1, from coordinate 74,307 downwards.
ACGATACCTGTTATTGCGAAAACCACCTGCATTAAGGGTAACCGGCAACTCCATAAAGTTTACATGTGTAAAAATATTCCGGTCATCTTTTGCAGCCTTACTGTTGTTTAACACCTGGTTCAAAAAGCTTTTACCCGCCAACGGTTTACCGGCTATGCTATTGAGGCTGCAAAGTTGTGAGAGTGTTGGAAAAATATCAACATGCGCCATGGGGGTTTCAATTATTTTACCTGCGGCAATATGGTTTTTCCAGTTGATAAAAAAGGGTACGTGAACACCGCCTTCATGCACGCTGCCTTTAATGCCCCTCATTACCCCGTTAAACCTAACGCCGTTTGGTCCGTTGTCCGATAAAAAAATCACAATGGTATTTTCCTCCAGGTTATTTTTTTTAAGATAGTTCAGTACGCGGCCAACATTGTCATCCACATTTTCAACCATGCCATAAATACTGGCCAGTTCATTGTTCAATCCTTTGGCCTTGTACTTATTAAAATATTTATCGGGCACCTGGTGCGGCGAGTGCGGGGCATTGTAGGGTATGTAACAAAAGAAAGGTGCAGCCTTATTCCGATCTATAAACTGGATAGCTGCATCGGTTAAAACATCGGTAATGAAGCCTTTTGTTTTAATGGATTGTCCATTGTGGTTTAGGTTGGTATTGAAATAGTTTGACCAATGCCCGGCACAAAATCCTAAAAACTCATCAAAACCCTGGTCGTTTGGCCTGTTGGGAAAATGCTGCCCATTGTGCCATTTGCCAAAAATACCGGTGGCATATCCATTGGCTTTAAAAAGCTCTGCCAGGGTTGTTTCTTCGGTATCCATCACCTCCAGCATTTTTGAAACTGAAACCACTCCGGTACTTAAATGGTAACGGCCGGTAAGTATGCTTGCCCTTGTGGGAGCACAAAGCGGGCTTACATAAAAATTTGTTAGCTGTGCACCGCTTTTTGCCAGGCCGTCCAGGTGTGGCGTTTTAAGCCATGGATTACCGTGCAAACTAAGGTCGCCCCAACCCTGGTCGTCGGTCAAAATCAATACCACGTTAGGTTTTGGTTGCGCCAAACACTGCATGGAAACAAGTAAGAAAAACATGGCAAGAAAGCTCCTGGATTGTTTCATAGTTTTAAGACGGTCAATTTTTATTAAAAGCGAAATCATCATCTACAAGGTAATATAGTCTACAAGTAAAAATGAGCAATGCGTAAAATGGATAGTAAACGGGCAAAATGATACCAGTTAAAAGGTATAGTTAAATGAAGACTGCTGCCGGATGATAGAATTTGAACCTATAACTACGCCCATAGATATTTATCCTTTTCAATCCTAAAACAAAAAACCCGCTCTTTTCTGAAAGGGTTAAAGTGCGGATGATAGTCTCTACGGCCGTAGAGAGCGTCTACTAAGTCTAACGAAAAACCAGCTCATTTCTAAAAGGGTTAAGTGCGTTTGAAAACCTGACATACCAGATCTCAAGCCCACCTAAAACAAAAAACCCGCTCATTTCTGAAATGGTTCAAGTGCGGATGATAGGGGTCGAACCTACATCTCTTCGGCCGTAGAGAGCATCTACTAAGTCTAACGAAAAACCCGCTCATTTCTGAAATGGTTCAAGTGCGGATGATAGTCTCTACGGCCGTAGAAAGCATCTACTAAGTCTAACAAAAAACCAGCTCATTTCTAAAAGGGTTAAGTGCGTTTGAAAACCTGACATACCAGATCCCAAGCCCACCTAAAACAAAAAACCAGCTCATTTCTGAAAGGGTTAAAGTGCGGATGAACCAACATCTCCACAGTCGTAGAGACCAGATCCCAAGTCCACCTAAAACAAAAAACCCGCTCATTTCTGAAAAGGGTTTTTTGTTCAGTAGGTTTCTCAGCCAATGACACTTTTTGAACCAGGTTAAAACTAACGAGCCTACAAATACTAATACTGGCATTCTGAAACCAGTTATTGCCTAAGGGTTTGCCTCGGCAAATGGGTGTCAGGCTCAGCGTTCCGAAATTCGGAACCAAAACATTCGAAGGTCCGATTTTTCCGGAAAACAAGTCTCTACGACCGTAGAGATTGCAATAACGAACCCATCGCACTTGAGCTCAAATGTGAATTGTAATAGTTTTTACAAACAATCTACCTGATCCAATTAAAGAGTTATATAGTATCATTTTAAAGAACTTTTTTGGATTCCAAAATTTAATTACCGGAAGAGACATTTGGTACCGGCAGAGGCAACCCTTTATGTAAATCTTAATCATCAAACATAAACGAAGAATTTAGATTTCAGTAGCTGTCCACCAGTATAGCACATAGCAATCAAACTGCGCTCTACCACATTTCTTTTATCCGCTATCAGTGGTTGCTTTTTTACAAATTCACACAACCCTATGATGTTGTCTTTTTTCGTTAGTTCTTACTGCAAAAGATAAAATACATGCTTTTAAATTTGTGAAAGCAGCGTGTATGCTGGGTGTACAGTTCGGGAAATTGATGAAATACCCAGGAAGGACAAAAAATTAATCCAACATCATTGCAAAAAACTACCTCTTCATTCTTGAACTCACATCTATTTTTGGGGGAAGTTGATTAAAACGTGCGTTGTATATTTACAGTAAAAAAATATGGCGCAGCGAGTTAATATCATATTTAGCAAAGACCACGATGGCTACTATGTATTTTGTCCTGAATTGCCCGGATGCCATTCCCAAGGCGATACTTTTGAAGAAGCAAGCGAAAACATAAAGGAGGCAGTGGAGCTTTATCTTGAAACAATGTCTAAAGAAGAAATAGCCATGGCATTGGGAAAAGAATTATTAACCACTACGATGGAGTTTGAAATTGGCTAAACAAATTATTTTAAACGCAAGGGAAGCTGAAAGCCTTTTATTGAAGGCAGGCTTTGTTCATGTAAGGACAAAAGGTAGCCATCGAATATACCAACGCTACAATACAAGAGTAGTAGTTCCCTTTCATGCCGGTAAATCACTTCACCCCAAAATCGTAAAACAGGTACTTATAGCTTGCGAAGCTTAGAGTATAAAAGTTTATCCTCTTTGTAATAGAAACCCTTTCATTTCTGAAAGGGTTCAAGTGCGGATGAACCTACATCTCTACAGTCGTAGAGACCAGAACCCAAGTCCACCAAAAACAAAAAACCCCCTCATTTCTGAAAGGGTTAAAGTGCGGATGATAGGGGTCGAACCTACACGCCTTGCGGCATCAGATCCTAAGTCTGGTGCGTCTGCCAATTTCGCCACATCCGCTGGTGGGCGGCAAATGTAGGGGATTTGAGAAAAAGTAAAAAGATAATTTTTGCAATTTTAGCTTTGCATAAACTGCCGCCAATGTCACCTCTGCAAAACGGAGCCTGTCCCTACCAGCCGGACAGGCGTTGCAACGGCTGCCTGTTAATTTGTCAATGCTGGTTTCATAAAAAGTTTTGCCAATAGTTTTTAATGGTCAATCCGTAAATTCGTATTGTATGGACGAGCAAGCAGTTGTATTGGCCCCGGAGGCCCCAAAATATAATTTAAACGAAGAGCAGGAAAAGAAGGAAATACTAAGGCATTACCGTGCACTGCTAAGGGCATTGCGGCTAAAAATTAAAAAGGGCGATAAGGAACTGGTTCGCCGTGCTTTTGAAATAGCTGCCGAAGCCCATAAAACCACCCGTCGCAAAAGCGGTGAACCCTACATTTTGCATCCCATTGCCGTAGCCATGATTTGTGTGGAGGAAATTGGGCTGGGCGTACGCAGTACTATTTGCGCCTTGCTACACGATACGGTAGAGGATACTGATGTAACCCTTGAAGACGTAGAAAGAGATTTTGGCAGCGAAATTGCCAAAATAGTTGACGGCCTTACCAAAATAGCTACCGTTGCCAATACCAGTCAGCAAGCTGAAAATTTTAAAAAAATTTTGCTGACCCTTACCCACGACCCACGGGTAATATTGATTAAGCTGGCCGACAGGCTACACAACATGCGTACGCTTGACAGCATGAAACGCGAAAAGCAAATGAAGGTGAGCAGCGAAACCATTTGGGTATATGCACCGCTGGCACACCGTATGGGCCTTTATAGCATAAAAACCGAACTGGAAGACCTTGCCATGAAATATATGGAGCCAGAAATTTACAAGGAAATAGCCCAAAAATTATCCGAAACAAAACGCGAAAGAAGCCGGTATATCAACGAATTCATCAGGCCGGTTAAGGACAAGCTGGTTAAGGGCAACTTTAACTTTGAAATACATGGGCGGCCAAAAAGTATTCATAGTATCTGGACTAAAATGAAAAAGAAGGGCGTAACCTTTAATGAAGTGTACGATCTGTTTGCCATCCGTATTATTTTAAACTCGCCACCCTATCGCGAAAAAGAAGACTGTTGGAAGGTATACAGTATTATAACCGATGAGTATACACCAAGCCCCGAACGTTTGCGCGATTGGCTTAGTAACCCCAAAAGCAATGGATACGAAGCACTGCATACTACCGTAATGGGGCCGCAGGGCCGCTGGGTAGAGGTGCAGATACGTACCCTGCGTATGAACGAAATAGCTGAAAAAGGATTGGCTGCCCACTATAAATACAAAGAAGGCCAGGGCGATGAAGACCGCTTTGATAAATGGTTTGGACAAATACGCGAGGCCCTGTCGCAGGATACTGATAGTGTGGACTTTTTGCAGGATTTTAAGGTGAGTTTTTTAGCCGAAGAAATTTACGTGTACACACCAAAAGGCGACGTAAAAATGTTGCCGGTGGGAAGTTCGGTGCTCGACTTTGCTTTTAGCATACACAGCGCCATAGGTACCAAATGTATTGGTGCTAAAATAAATCACAAACTGGTTAGCATTAGCCACAAACTACGCAGTGGCGACCAGGTAGAAATTATAACCAGCAACAAACAAAAACCCAGCGACGACTGGTTAAAACTGGTAATTACCGCCAAAGCCAAAGCTAAAATAAAAGACTCATTAAAGGAAGTTAAGCGCACCGTTGCCGAAGACGGAAAATACATGGTAGAAAAGCGGTTGGAAGCACTGGGCGCAGCATTTAACCAACACAATATTGATATATTGGTTGCCTATTATAAACTAAACTCACCTCTCGACTTTTTTTACAATGTAGCCATTAAGGTCAACGACCTAAAAGATTTGAAGGAGTTTAATGTGCTGGGCGATAAACTGGAGGCCCCCAAACCTGCAAAACTTTTAATGCCCGAGCTGCCCGCCGAAACGGGCCATCATTATAACAAAAAGGATTCGGAACTGATAATATTTGGCGAAAGCAGCGATAGAATAATGTATACGCTGGCCAAATGCTGCAACCCTATACCGGGCGATGATGTATTTGGTTTTGTTACCACCGGCAAAGGCCTGATAATACATCGCAACAGCTGCCCCAATGCGCCACGGCTGCTGGCCAATTATGGCCATAGGGTTGTAAAAACCAAGTGGGCAAAAAATAAGGAGATAAGCTTTTTAACCGGCTTAAAATTATTAGGTATGGATGATGTGGGCATGGTTAACAAAATCACCAGCATTATATCGGGCGATCTAAAAATAAATATCTCGGCATTGACCATTGAATCGGCCGAGGGGTTGTTTGAGGGTACTATCAAAGTATTTGTACACGACAAAGAAGAACTGGAAGAACTGGTGAACAGGTTGCAGGCAGTAAAGGGCATACATACGGTTGATAGGTTTGATACTGAGTAAGGGCAACCGTTTTTATAGCAGGGGCAGTTGTTAAAAAATAAATAGGTAATGACTAGTTGCTTTAATCCTCAACAGGCATATATATTTTGAATTACGGTTGGTTTTTTACCATCAACTTTTAAGAAAGGTATCGGGAAGCCCTGACCAATTATTTTGGAGCTAATAACAAAATGAGGGGTAATGAGCTTTTTTGCTGTCTGTATATTAAAGTAGCGGGGTTTATTGAATTTAGGCAAAACACTATTTTATAAAAGTGAGACCGCGGGTTATTGCCTTTAAGATTGTTTTTGGAGGTCATAATACATTTAAATTTCCCCATCTACAATTACAACAATACCTGCTTTGCTATCATAATGATTGCCGTGTGTAAATACCACAGCATTAATATTGGTGCCAATGTTGCTTTATAACCACCATCACTTTTACTTTAGGCCGTTTGTTTAAGCAAATGAGGTAAGTTATGCTGGCTGGCTTGCGGTGGATGTTGATTGTACTAATAATATACAAAATTGAATATTATTAATCAATGCAACCTTGGTGCTGCTGGTATTTTATATTTACGGTTGCAACGACACCCATAGCATCAACCTAAAAATACTTTGCGCAAACATGAGTATTTTTATTCTCAATACTTTTTAGCCAATGGCGCTGGAATTAACAACGTATTTTTACCACGTAGAAGGGGGAGTGTACAGATCAACTATTTTGTAATATTTAATCGGGGAGGCCAAAAGGTGTTTGAATGCAGAAACCGGTTGGCAACAATCCCCGCCGATGGTTGAAATGGCATGATAAATGGGTTTAATGGTATGGGCGGGGTACACACTTTTTTTATCAAAACGGTGTACCAAAACAGCCGGGTAGTAAAATGCAAAGGAAATATACACCTCATTCAATAAATTAAAGAAGTTTACGTTATTAATGCAGTCTAATAACCCTACCATGAACAAACTATACCGTACATTTTCGTTAAGCATTATATGTATAGTGGTTGCACTACAGCAAACCGCGGCGCAAGATGTACATTTTTCGCAATTTTTTGAAACGCCCCTGTTGCGTAATCCCTCGCTTGCAGGGCTTTTTGAAGGCGATATAAGGTTGCAGGGCGTTTACCGAAGCCAGTGGGGCAGCGTTACAGTTCCCTACCAAACAGGCTCATTTAATTTAGAGTATAAGCAACCCGTTGGCAGCGGCGACGATTTTTTAACTACCGGTTTGCAGTTGGTGTACGATAGGGCTGGCTCAACCAACTTTACCACTACCAACGTATTACCAGCTATAAACTACCATAAAGCACTCAGCGGCAACAAAAACAAATACCTGTCATTGGGTTTTATGGGTGGTTTGGTACAGCGCCGCATCGACCGCAGTAAAGTAACTACCAATAATCATTTTGATGGAAACGGGTATAATCCCGCACTTCCCGATGGTGAGTCGTTTACCAACGCCAATTACCAATACCTTGATGGAAGCGTTGGTATGAGTTTCAATTCATCCATAGGCGAAAGCAACGAGAACAATTATTTTGTAGGCCTGGCTTATCACCATTTAAACCGCCCACGCAACTCGTTTTATAGTAATCCAACAATAGAACTAAGCCCTAAATGGGTAGGCTCAGCAGGTGTAAGGGTTGGCATGAACGAGTATAGCTATTTTACCTTGCAGGCCGACCATAGCGTGCAGGGCGCTTTTAACGAAACAATAGGTGGTGTAATGTTTTCGTACAAACTGGGCGAAAACATGAATCAGCCATCGTATACACTGCACATGGGCGCCTTTATGCGCTGGAAAGATGCTTTGATACCCGCAATAAAAATTGATTACAACCCGTTTTCTATTGCTTTTAGTTACGATGTAAACGTGTCGGAGCTTAAAACAGCCAGCCAAAGCAGGGGTGGAGCCGAACTTAGTATAACCTATGCAGGTTTTCTTGATCGCGACAACAGTTCGCGCAATGCGGTAAGATGTCCTAAGTTTTAAGTATTAACGTTTGTAGTCATACAGTTCTTTTCTAAAATAATAAAGCCATAAACTTTTGGTTAGATAACGGGTTTAATCCATTTTGCATTATCAAATATTCAATCAATTATTTATGACCGATTTAAAGAAAGGTGACATTGCACCAGCGTTTACATTATTCGATACCGACAAAAAACAGGTTAGCTTGGCTGATTATAAAGGTAAAAACGTAGTAATGTTGTTTTTTCCACTAGCCTATTCCAGCTTTTGTACCGAGGAATTATGCAGTGTACGGGACACCATGCACAAGTACAACGATGCCAATGCGGCAGTAATTGGTATTTCCATAGACTCATTATTTGTGTTGGATAAGTTTAAAAAAGATGAGCAGTTAAACTTTGACCTGCTAAGCGATTTTAATAAAGAAGTATCAGACGCCTACGGAGTGTTGTACGATGTTTTTCCGGCGTTTGACTATAAGGGCGTAAGCAAAAGAGCTGCCTTTGTAATTAATACTGACGGCATTGTTCAATATGCCGAAATTTGCCCTACTCCGGGCCATCAGCCTGACTTCAACGCAATTGTAGCACTGCTGAATGCGGAGTATTAAGTTTTTTTTAAATGAAAGTTGAAATGCATTTACTAAAAAAGGAACCAGTACTTTTGTATTTGCGGAAAATCATTTAAAATTTTTGGCTATATTTAAATTTATAGATAGAAATTTATTTATGAAGCTACTTTTATTCATCTTATTTGTTGGTTTAACCGTTTTTGCGCAGGCACAGTCCGGTAAATTTAACCCGGAGGTGAATGAGATAAAAGTAAAAGTGTTAAAATTTTATCCTAACCCAGCCGTTTCTGTTATTAATTTTGAGTTTCAAAAAGCATTTGATAAGGGATTTGTTTTACAGGTATACAATTTTATTGGCAAAAAAGTATCGGAGGTTTCCAATGTTTCTTCAAAAACCTCTATTCCGTTGACCGATTTTTACCGGGGGGTGTACATTTTTCAACTTCGCGATAAAACCGGTCGTATTGTTGAAAGTGGTAAGTTCCAGATAATAAAATAACTCCAATAAAGAATTTAAAAAAAAAAGCCCTGCAATTGTGGGGTTTTTTTATGCGTATTATGACTACCTCATTTTATGGCTTCGGTTGCTTGACTATTGCCTGATCGTATTTGTAGCCATACAATTTTTATTTTTTAAACCACTGGTGGGTATTGGTGCCGGCGCCGGTTTTCTGCCGTTGGCGCCAATTTATCTATCAGTCAATATTTTCTTATTTGCTCTTTCTTTGCTGCTTTATAGCTTTTAAAAATAGTATTAACAAGTCCAAACAATTATTTGCTATTTGGTACACTCAATGCTAAATATAAAATCATGATAAAAAAGGCGGAATAAAATTACCTATGGTACAAAAGATTAACGCCCGTGCAACTGCCAGCCCGATTAAATCACTTTGGCGGGGCGTTAGCCGGGCGGGCAACGACAAACGAAAAGATCTATAATGCCCGGTTTCAAAATGTTAGAACCAGATTGCAGATCGTTATTTAGCGTCAATTATGTATTTGTGATACTTGGTTGTACATACACTGCAATAATGATAGAAGTACTATGAGAGTAAAAAACCAGTCCTGCTGGTAACATCACCTTATTTTGCAGGCATCTTTACTAAAAAGCAAAGCATTTTAGTTGGTAATAAAACAATAAGCACATATATGAAAAACATTTCCATTGCGCTGGACTGGACGGCCAATACCAATCATACGGGTTTTTATGTGGCCGACAGGTTAGGGTTTTTTAAAAACAGAGGGTTATCAATAAGCATCATAACCCCCGATATTGATAATTATGCAATTACGTCAGCCAAAAAGTTGGAAATGGGCCAGGTTGACTTCGCCCTTTGTCCGTTAGAAAGTATCATTAGCTACCGAACCAAGGCTACACCTTTTGAGGCGATAGCTGTAGCCGCCCTGTTAACGCAGGATATCAGTAAAATCGTTTGCCTTGATAGGGACGATATCAAAACACCCAAAGATTTGTCGGGTAAAACGTACGCTTCGTACAAGGCCCGCTACGAAGACCAAATAGTAAAAGAAATGATAGCCAATGATGGTGGCGAACCAACCCTTACGATTGTGTATCCTCAAAAACCGGGTATATGGGATACATTACTTACCGGCAAAGCCGACGCCACCTGGATTTTTGATAATTGGGAAGGCGTGGAAGCCCGCCAAAAGGGTATTGCACTAAATGGTTTTTTTATGGATGATTATAATGTGCCGTACGGATACTCACCCGTATTGGCAACCTCCAAACAATTGCTGCACGAAAAGAATACCGGCTATAAGCACTTTATAGAGGCTACAAAAGAAGGGTTTGTTTTTGCCGCTAATAACCCTGTTGAAGCAGTAAAAATATTACAGCCACATGTACCCCGGCAAAGCAATGAGTTGGCGTTTTTAATACAAAGCCAGTTGTACACCAACAATTTTATGGGCAATGAAACGGACTGGGGAATGATGGATGATAAGGTGGTAAAAAAATTTGTAGACTGGATATATGAACGACACCTTGAAACAATGCCTGTTAATTGGCATTCGCTATTTACTAATCAACTATTGTAAAAAACGTGATGCTACATTACTAAATATTGCATTAAACATTCAGGTGTTTAAACTGTTTAACATACGTTACAACCAGTTGATAAAATATCACTAATTATTCTAAACAGGCGGTGTTGGTAGTGTGGGTTGTTGCTACCTTCACCTCTACAATAAAAAAACAATGAAAAAATACTTGTGTGTGATGTTGGCTGTTGGTTTATATACTACAGCGTTTTCTCAAAATTATAAGCCAGGGATTACTTTAAAGCCAGGTGCAAAATACCAGGTAAAATCGTACACAAAGGCGTCCATTACCCAGGAGGCCATGGGGCAAACTATGGAAATACCCATGGAAACAACGGTAATTGAAGAGCTTGAAATTAAGGATGCGGTAAACGGGGGCTACCAATCGGGTAATACCACAAAGCGCATAGTGTTTAGTGCCAATATGATGGGGCAGGAAATGAATTATGATTCCGACAAACCCGAAGACAGGAATGGCGACATGGGTAAGCAAATGAGCGGTATGGTAGACAAAACCACCACTTTTACGATTGATAAAAATGGTAATATTATTAGAAGTACGGTTGTAAAACCTGCAGCAGAAGAAGTAGGGGTAGATATGATGAGCAACCTTACGAGCCAAATGGGTTTGGGTGGCGATGGTACTTCGGTGGCATTCAACCTTTTTCAAAGTGCCAAAAGCATTAAGGTTGGAGACACTTTTACCGACAGTACCATTATAATTAACGATGGCACCATAAAATCGTACAATACCTATACGCTGGCTTCAGTAAAAAATAACATGGCCGAATTTTCTGTTACGGGTAAAGGAAGTATTGCTAAAAAAATGGAAACCCAGGGCATGGAAATGAATATGAGTAGTGATAATACATCGGTAGGAACTATTGTTGTGGACATGACCACCGGTTTGCTGGCTAAAAAAACGGTTGAAATAGAAACCATGGGCAACGTAGAAGTTCAAGGCATGAAAATACCCGTTACAGGCAAGTCCACCACCAGTATAGAAGTTACTGCTATTAAATAACCGATATTTTATACCCTACTAATTGGCTGCATGAAACAACCACTTGTACTACCCGCGGCTGATCAAAACGACATAGCACTACAGCAGTTAATTGAGTTTTATAACGAAACGCTTGGTTTTTGTCCCAATAGTGTCAAAACTATGTTTCATCGTCCTCATATTGCCTATGCATTTATTGAGTTGAATAAAGCAGTAATGGAAAACAAGGGGCGGGTTACCAGCGATCTTAAACGGATGATTGGTTTTATAAGCAGCGAAACCGCCGGCTGCAGGTATTGCCAGGCCCACACCATTCGTGCCGCTGAGCGTTACGGTGCCACGCAGGAAAAACTCGATAATATTTGGGATTATAAAACACACCCCATCTTTAACGAAGCCGAACGGGCCGCTCTTGATTTTGCCTTCGTAAGCAGCAATATTCCTAATTCCGTTGACGATGCAATAGCCGAACGGCTGCGCAGCCATTGGGATGAAGGAGAAATTGTAGAGATATTAGGCGTGGTGGCTTTGTTTGGTTTCTTAAACCGTTGGAACGACAGCATGGGCACGCAAATAGAAGCAGGCGCGATAGAGTCGGGCGAAAAGTTGTTGGGCCCGCATGGTTGGAGTGCGGGTAAGCATGTGTATGTGCCGTAGTTAACAGATATTATAAAGTTGTATAAGGCAACTTACCATTACACTCATCAAAATTGGTAAAGGGTTTGTGCAATGCATAATTACATTGCAACTGAAAGAAACTTTAGTGTGGGATGTTGCCCTTTAACAATAAATGAGAAGGTACGCTTAATGTTTTATTATAAACATTAATACCTTTTGAAGTTTTTAATAAGGGTATAGCCAAAAAAAACTGCCTTTGATAAACAAAGGCAGAAAATACACAGCACCTCCTGGATTAAAGGGGAAAACACCCGCCAAAAAGTCTGTGTTGGTTTTTTAGGTGAGCAGCGCTAAATATTTTCCCATGTTAAATTGTTTGTGTACCGATGGGTAACCTTGCCATTATCGTTGATGGCCAACAAGTATATCCACTCATTATTGCATAGTTGCTGTACGTCGGGGTGTTTGGTTAACACCTCATTCATGGCTGTTATTGGTGCGGCTATCATTACATTTAGCCGGGCGGGTTCATGCTGGTAGTTGGTGCCATCGTGTACTGACTGCCAAGGTAAGCCGGTTTTTAAGTCGCCCGAAAAGCCTTCCAATACGCCAACGCCGCCTACAACATTGTGCAGGGTTTTGTTGCCGGCACCAAACACCTTATTGTCAGCAGTTGAAGCAAAGTATTGCAGGTTTATCCAACTGCCCACCACCATTGGTGCGGTCATTATCAACTCAAGTACCCCAAAACCTTCATCCTGTTGCCAGTTGTACGAGTGTAAAAACGAGCGGCCGCTAAAATCCATACCAAGTGTATATTCCCGCGGCGCAACAATAAAAGCGTTGCAGCCTGCCAGCCCCCATTCGGGCCTCACCTGAGACCAATCTTTGCTGCGGGCAAAAATGGAGTTATCAGTATTAGGGCCATATACATCCATCATACGTTTGGCCCTTTCGGCACGGCTAAGTTTGCCGGTATCGGCCAACCAGCCGGTTAATTGATTCAGGTGGTTGGTATGCGTTGGGGGTATGTTTTCAACGTTGCAAAGCATTACTTCGTCGGTGGTAGTATCGTGCAGGGCAGCTACAAAAACGCAGGTTTCGGGCACATTTATATTTCTTTCTTTCAAGGCCACGCGTACCTCGTGGTCGTTCAATACTGCGGCCGCTACTTTGGCATTGGCCTCGCCGCTATGACCGCCGCAGGCACCACAATCCAAACCCGCCGCGTAAGGATTATTAACCGTACTTGACCCATGGCCAACAATCAACACCACCGGCGGAAAATCGGTTGTAATACCCATGGCCTTTAAAGCGTTTTCGGCCATGGTTATGCGGGTTTGCAATTTAATGCCCGAAGCAGATTGATTGATTGGCGATGGCTCAAGTGCCACAATTGTTTTGCCAACATTATTTGCGGCTATGCCTTGTTTAAACGGATGCGGCACCGGGCGGGTTAAGCCAAAAGTGTCGGTAAATAATTTGGGCAGGTAGCTTAAGCCAACCGGGCTTACAAAACCAAAACATGAAATAGCCCCCGATCTGAATTGTTTCCATGCAACATTTAATTGTTGCCTTAGCGACCTTTTTGCTACGGCCAATTGCTGTTGGTTGTTGCCAGGCAAAACTTCGTGTACGGTGTGGCTGGCAGTTAGCAAAACCGGGCATTGCGATATGCCGGTGTGGTGGCCAAGGGGAACATAGCTAATTGGGAAAGCAAAAAATCCGGCAAAACCAATAGTGGCCACCTGCGGCGAAACAGTTTCAAGGTGGCGGCGAAATACTTCGGAGCGTACATCAATACAAAAAACTGCTTTCACTGCTACATCAGTTGTTGTAATAGTGGGTATAGTAGCATTTATTTTGGCGATCAGCCGGTTTTGTATAGCCCTGTCGTACGCATTTTGCAATACCAGTTTATAGGCAAGCTTATCCTGCGTACTATGTTGCTGGTTGCGATAAACAGTGCGTTTTTTAGCTTCGGCCCATGCGGCCGGCAGGCGCTCGTTGGGGCAGGTATGTAGCAAACCCGCTTCCCAGCAAAGCAATACTGTTAAAAAAGATTGAAGATATTCCTCTTCGTGTTGTTGTTGACCAGCCTCCCAATCGAGCCTCGCTACAAACGACGACCAACCCACCATACTCATTAATAGCCGGTGCAAATAAATTTCAACCGCGTCGGCAGGTATTTGAAGTTTTTCTATGGCCAGCAATGCCGCTTCCTGCGCATCGTTTGGCAGGTTTTTTACCCATTGCCTGAAACCGTTTAACCCCATAATACCGGGGGTACGGTCAAGCGATGCTTCCTGTTTCCACGCGGTAAAAATGGGCAGGTGGTTGTTGCATGTTTGCCACCGTGCCTGGTAGCGGTCAAAGTAGGCCGAGGCCCATGCCGACACCCTGTCAATGTACAAGCGTTGCCAGTCGTTACCTGTTAATTGGGTGGCAGTGGTGCTTACAATGTCAATGGGTGTTTTGTGTTCGCCGTCGCCATCTATAAACGCAAGATTTTTAAGAAAGTTAGTTACGCTCTTATCCGCAATCTGTTGCTGTTGGTTTAGTGCAAATGCAAGGTCTTTTTGTTGCAAAGTGCCCTGGGCCAGTGCCTGTAAATAAAACAAAACCGGTAAGGTTGATTGGGCGCCGGCTACCATGTGCAATCTATTAGCCACTGCATTAAAATGCTCGTTAGCCATGCCCAGGTAGGGGTTTACGGCCACATAATTTTCCAACTGCCATACGGGAGCAATTTTTTTACAGGCAATTTTTATAGCCTTCAAAAGTTGTGTTTTGTTTGGTGTGTTAATAGCGGGTTGATTATTGGTTTGAGGCGTAGCTATGGTTGTATGCATTTGTATAAAAAAAGTAATTGTGAATGGAATGTTTTATCTACACGGTAAGCCTTTTCATGCTCTTTAGTTGTTTAGGATGGTAGCCCGCTGCCGTAGGGCGCCGGTCAGTTTATCAAACCACGCGTTGGCATACAACCCATGCCTGAAGTGTACCCATAAAGCATATGTCCACTTATTTTTTGCTAAAAATGGCGACACTATCTGCAGCAGAATAACGAGGGCATATATTAATACAATACCAGCCACCAGCCACATAATGTGGGCCTGCGGAGCCGCCAGCATTGTTATTTGCGATTGTAGCGTTATGCGTATCATTGCTTCCAATGTAAAAAAGGCAGTTATAACACCTAAGGCCATGGCACCTGCACGCAACGTGGCGTACCACGGTTTTGCACTGTCAAGGGCAGTAGCTATTAATTGGGTAACACCTAATACCACAATGGCTCCAATGGCTAGCAGCGAAAAATCGGTTGAGGGCGATATACCCCAGGCAAATGCAAGCCCGCTAAAAATGGCTGCTGCAATTAAAAACGCTGCCAATATGCGCCACGGGTTGCCAAGGCGTTCCTGAATAGTTATTTTGCCCGCTCTTGCTACTTCTACCACGCTACCCGACGATAAAAACGCATGCGCTTTGTAAAACGAGTGGGCCATAATATGCAGCATAGCGGCACCATAACTACCCATGCCGCAAACCATTAACGAAAAACCCATATGTGCCGCGCTTGAATAGCCTAATGCAACCTTTACCGATGGTTGGGTAGTGTACGCCACCGAGGCAAACAGCGCAGTAAAGCTGCCTGCCACCAATAATAGTACCGGTGCAATGGTTGCCTGTTCCATTAAAAACGCCATACGTATAATTAAAAAAGGGCCGGCGTTTAAAACACCTGCATGTAGTAATGCTGATACCGGGGTGGGGGTTTCCATCACTTCTATCAACCAACCATAGGCCGGAAACTGGGCCGATTTTAAAATAGCTGCTAATGCTACCAAACCCGCTGCTACTTCCACAGTAATATTCCAGTGGCCTTCGGGTAAGTTTTTTAAACCGGTAAAAATGAGTTCCAAATTGCCGGTATCAAACTGGCGAAATAATAAGATGGCTGCTAACACAAGGCACACTTCGGCCAGCCGGGCCACTATAAATTTTTTGCGGGCAGCAATAATGGCTCCCGGCCTGTTACGATAAAAAACCAACAGGCGGTGTAATTGCAAACTGGTAACTGCCCATGCAGCTATTAGCAGCCCAAGGTTGCCCGCCACCACAAGCAGTTGTACGGCGGCTATGGTGGCGCAAAGCCGACCCAAAAAGGCGCCCTGCCGCTCATCGCCATCAAGATAGTTTAGGCTAAATTTTACAATAATGAATGAAAGTAAAGCGATCATGGTAAGCATGGTTACGCTCAACGCATCTAACCTAAGTGAGAAACCAAACTGTTGAAAGCCTGCCAATGGGCTTTGAAGTAAGCCATACCGGCCCACCAGCATACAAGCAACAATTGCAACAATAATGTTAAGCCATGCGGCAATGATACTACCTGTTTTTACCATTGAAGGCCGCTGACCTGGTTGGTAAAACGAACAAAGGGCTACAATAACAAAAGTGCCGGGACATAATAAAGCAAATAGACTAAACAACTCGGTTTGGCTCATGGGTGTGGTTGATTTGGAAGTAGTTGACTTTTTTTAAAAAGGCTCAACACATTAGCAGGTTACTATTACTGCTTTAAAAGCGGGTGCAAATTACTATATGAATACATAAGTCAATATTTATCTATTTTATCCTAAGCATAAGTATTATTTATGATTAGGTAGTTGTTGGCCAACCACCCGGCGGAAGGTTTAATTGCCATACCGCAAACGGTTTATAATGGTAACGACTATATGCTACTTTTATGGTATTGCTATTTGGCTAAAATAAAATGCGTAATGGTCATAGTAAACCGTTTTTAGGTTGGTTAACAATTATTACTAATCTATTTGTATTGGTTTTTGTTGAGACAATTAAGCTAAAAACGATCGCTATGGCATTTTTATTTATATACTTTTTAAGTCTGTTTACCATGGATACACAAACCATTATTGATTTTGGAGAGAAAAAAGGAACCGGCAACTGGATGGTAGTTGACGATGTGGTAATGGGTGGAAGGTCGTCAGGATTGTTTGGTTTAAACAACGAGGGGCATGCCGTATTTAGTGGCCGGGTTTCGCTGGCAAACAACGGCGGCTTTTCGTCGGTAAGGTGCAGGATGGCGCCAGTAAATGTATCAGCCTTCAGCTGCGTTTTAATAAGGCTAAAAGGCGATGGAAAACAATACCAGTTTAGGGTAAAAGATAAGGTGAACCATGCATTTTCATACATAGCCGGGTTTGCCACCACAGGCGAATGGCAAACCATTCAAATACCGTTTAGCAGCATGTATCCTTCGTTTAGGGGCCAAAAACTAAACGACCCAAATTTTGCCGGAGATACCATTGAGGAAATGGCTTTTTTAATCGGCAATAAAAAGGAGCAGGATTTTTCGCTGGTGATAGATAAAATTTCTGTGGAATGAGGTGGTGAATGTGTGCGGTTGCTTTTGCAGGTAGCTTATTAGTGATGTGCTTATATCAAAATGCTTTTCCAATAAACTTGTCTGGTGCACCTTGTACCTGTTCTGTATCAGGATATAATTTGTTTGCATCAAGAGTAAGTAATAGAGTAACCATCCCTCTCCCCCGGCACTTATTAAAACCTTCTTTAAACTCCATTATTTCGTTATCGTTATCGTCGTAGTCCGAAATAATATAAATCAATTCTGTGTCTTTAAGCCTAAGATGTTTTTGTATATAATCAAAGTCGTTTACCTTCTTAGCAATCAATGTCAACTTTTTAATGTCAATTACAGTCGCCCATGAATGGTGAAGACGTCTAACAAATAAATTTCTTTTATGCGGATGGTTCAATTCAAACAAAGCTCTCTCCCGTCTTACTTTAAGTATAAAATTTCGTACAAAAGCTATTACTATTTGTTGCTTATCAGTTTTGGTACATGACATAAATCTTAAAAATGAATTGATATATCAATAAATATTTATCAGGTGAAGCTTTAAAAAGTGTAGAATTTCAAATTCAATTGCAACAATATATGTATTTATTATAATTTACGGCACCTTTACTAATTTATTGTATTATAGGCGGTATTCAACTGGAGTGAAGCCTGTTTTTTTTAAAAGTATTAAAAACGATAAGTAAAAATTAAAAAGTAAAAATATGAGCGACCAGAAAACAATTATTGAGATAGCGTCTAAAGTGAATGCTTCGGTTGATAAGGTATGGGAGTATTTTACGCAACCACAGCACATTACCAAATGGAATGCTGCATCGGCTGATTGGCATTCGCCCAGCACTACCAACGACCTGCAACCGGGGGGCAAGTTTAATAACAGAATGGAAGCAAAGGACGGCAATATGGGATTTGATTTTGAGGGCGTGTATACCGATGTGGTACCGCAAAAGCAGATATCGTATACGCTTAGCG
This sequence comes from Chitinophagales bacterium, assembly GCA_038247635.1. Lineage (GTDB taxonomy): Bacteria > Bacteroidota > Bacteroidia > Chitinophagales > Chitinophagaceae > Segetibacter. The sequence goes on along the minus strand of JBBRUR010000007.1, from coordinate 55,999 downwards.
ATGGCCGCCTGGTTAATATTTACTTTGAAAGTGAAGGGGACGCTACCAATATCAGGGAAGATTTTGAGGCTGAAAATACCTTTAGCATCGATCAGCAAAAGAGCGGCTGGCAATCCATTCTTGATAACTTTGCGCAGTATACTGAAAACAATTAAAAAATTTTAAATAGTACCAGCGGTTTTGAATTGTGGCAAAAACTTAAAAAAGAAAAACATTTGCAAAAGCGTACCCCACCTGTATGCGCTAGTCTATCAATTAGCTTAAAACCCATATGGCTGCCTCATACAAAATGTGCGTAAAAGGTTATTTTTTATAAAACCAATTACCTGAAACGAGTATGGCAGATGATAAGGAAAATTATGGGGTATTGAAAAATGTGTGTAGCCCCGAACCATTATAAGAAAGCAAATTAGCTATTCTTTCCTTCGGTTTAGTCGTCACTACCTATTAATATAGTTATAGGCCCACCGCTTGAAATACGGTTGGCATCGGCCGCCACTTCCTGCATACCTGTTGAGGCCATGGTGGCCTGCAATGCTTTTAAATTTTCAAACGGCATACTAAACATTTGATAATAGTGTGGCGTTACCGGGGCCGCAAGAAATTTAGTAACTGCGTAGGGTTTTTGATCGGTAGGGATACCCGTTTTTTCATGCAATAAGGCTACATGTGCAGTGTAGTCAGTTTCAAATTGTGGTACATTGGTTGGTTGGGGGTAAAGAACAATAAGTTGAACCATGGTATAAATTTTTCAGTTTGCGAATTATGAGTTTACCGCGGATGGAAGATACAAACTAATGATACGCTGATTTGTGTTCAGTAAAAGAAAAATTGCAACTGATATTGCTGCAATTGGTTTAATTAAATTTTCATATTTTATAATAATGGAGATAGTGATTAAATTAAAAACATCCAAATTACATTAAATGTCTGACCAACCCCTGCACAGCTTATTTTTTTAGGTTAAAAGAATTAAAAAAGCTATTAATAGCATTGTTTGGATAATTACCGGTATCGCTTACCGTTTGCACCATTATCATTTTCTTTTCCCGCAATACCATCATCATCTTTACAATTGCCTGTCCATCGCCCAAATTAATTTCAATACTTCGGCCTGGGTACATACCCACCATTATAGTTGACTCGCTTATCAGTTTTCCATTTACACTTGTAATGGCACCGTCAATAGCACCACGAAAAAATTTATCAAGTAGTTCAGTCTTGCCCGAATGAACAGTAGAGTCCGGATAGTCAGTTTCCATAATAAGATATGCAAGGTTCTCGTCTACAGCGTCCTTTGGTTCGTACGCCGAAATCGTCAATAATAGTTCACCAATGGACGATGGTAGTTTTTGTGTTGACAGCGTAGGTTGGGCAGGAAAGGTAATTTTGTATTCGGCTGTTTCGTATTTATTACCCGCATTATCCTGGCCAAAAATGCAGGAGGATGCCGCCAATAACAACAATAGTATAAATGGTTTAAAGCTGATCATAAAATTTATTATTGGAGGTATTATACATTTTTTGCAAGCTTGAAGAGTAAACAATTTACCATTGTGGATAATTGAGCGGTTAACCTTTACACTGTTTTTAAACCCGTAATTATGATACAATACCTTCCTTATACAATCAGGTATATTTCTACTTTTTTTAAACCTTCAATCTTGCTACGCCAGGGTTGCTTTTAAAAGCGCTTTAGTTTTTCGTCTCAAAATACAGGCTTCTATTCTTTAAATTCGCTAACCGCAATTGGTTTTTGGTAATACTGACCGCAAAATGAACGTTTTTGTTCTTACTTTCTTTTTTGACTGCACATTTTTGTCTGCCATCACTATTATTTAATTCCGCTACAGGTGTAGCGCTGGTGCCGGTATATAACCCAGCGGTGTTTTCGATTGTCTTTATCTGTAAATATAACCTTAACGAAATAGGCTTTTAGGGTAATAACACCCCGTAATAATATATGTAGCATGCTTTTACCCCACCAATCCTGCCATGTTTTTTTTTCCTTCCCTATCAAGCACTTCAATTGTTTTATTATAAAACCTGTTGGCCCGGTCGTGGCTGGTACCTATGCATAGTACGCCCAGTTTGCCAAACTGGCTAAGGGTACTTATCAGGTGAAAAATAACGCCTTCCTGTGTGCTGCTATCGTACAGCAAGCCGTTCACCATGGCTATATCTATCATATCGTGTGGGGTAAGGCCGCGGTAGTGCGGTTGCTGAAGATTGTCGCTGCATACATAGTACCGATGTTGGTTGTTGGCGGTATAATATTCGCCGTCTGCGGCATTGTAGTTGCCGCGGGTTAAGAACTGCAACATCAGGTAGGGGTGCGTGGTGCCGCCCTTACGTAAATTAATTTCTATGGCATAATGTGTCCATGCATTACCATTTTTTACCGATATAAAATCGATGGCATACCTGCCCATTACACCATACTTCTGTAGTTCAAAAGATATTTTTTCGCTCAAAATGCCAATTTCGGATGCATAAGCATTATTGGCGGGGAAAGTAGCACCCAAAAACACCTGGTTGCTTTCGCCACCCAGCAATTGGTCGTGGGTGCTCAATACTTCCACATTACCCGTTGGGTTTATTCGGCACTGCACCGATGGCGATGTTTTTTCATCGCCTTCAATAAAAATCTCGGCTATACCTCCCATTTCATCAAACTTTTTAAGAAAGGTTCCGTAGTCCATATCGTTTCCAACCATTTTTAACTGGTTGGGTAAAACATCGTTTATCCATCCGGCCAGTTCACCAGTTTCGGGTATTCCATGGTAGCTAAACACTGCGTTGCCATCGCCACTAAATCCCTCGTTTACTTTTACAATGGCCTTGCGTAGCGCAGGCTTCGCTGTTTTTAGCCTGGTAAGGGCATCTACTATATCGGCTTTGGTGTTTAGGTCTTCAAACCCATCGGGTATGGCTATGTTAGCTGCCCTAAACAATTTGCGGCCCGTACTTTTACTACCCAGGTACAACAGGTCGGGGTCGCAACCAAATATGGGCAGGTGTAATTTTACCGCCAGCGTACGTTCAAGTTCGGTCACGTTAAAGCAGGCAATGTGGCTAAGTTGTGTGCTGGGTATATTGTCTTTTATGCGCTGTAAAAGCCTTGGGCGCTCCAGTATTTTTTGTGTTAGCGACCGCTTGCTTGCGTCAAAACAACTCAGCAACGTAAGGCGCTGCATAGCATGGTATGCAGTAATGCCGGGCAGCAGGTGTATGTAATAATCTATAATAGCCTGGTCAATAGGCATGCTGGTAACATAAATAACCCTGGTGTAAGGCATGCGCAACAACATAAGCAGGCACAGCAGCCGCTCTTCATAATACTGCACGCCATCTACCCTGGCCAGTATTTCCTCGTCAAGGGTAAAGCTTGGTATAATCAGGACTGTTTTGTGGGCCAAATCGTCCATAAAAATCTGTTCGTACCGGTCAACAAAATTTTGTTGCAGTTCTTTATACAGTCTTATCTCTTCGGTAGGGTCGTTGGGCAATAATAGGGGTTCAATAAGGTTTGGCAGTGGCAGCTTCGTATCCATTGGGTACAATTTATTTCCAAATTAGCACACATAAGGTCACAATGTTCACTTTGCCAACTCAGTGTTTTATTCTTTATAAAAAATTTATAGTATCGTAAAGGCTTATACTATTGGTAATTATTCAAACTTTTATAGCGCCCTACCTCAATTAAGGGCTTACTACCTGTGGGGTATTTGCAAAGCATTGTTTAGCTAAATGGTATGCAGTTACCCCACATACCGGCGTTTGTTTTCTACATAAAAAAAACTATTGCCTGGTAATAACTTGCTATGCCGGGGTTGTTGCAATAACACGATTGGGCTAACTTTAAAGCTTTATAGATAGGGCAAATATGTATAATAATCAATTTAACAAAAAGCCTGTATGAAAAAAACCACCTCAATGTTGCACCCCTTACATGCAACGGTTAGCCGCCGCACTTTTATACGGTCGGGTATTTTTTTAATAGTGTTACCCCCGTTAGTTGCGGGCAATACGTATACTATTAATACCGTTAATGGGCGGCTGCCGTGCAGGCAAATGGGCACAACGCTGGTACACGAACATTTTTTGGTTGATTTTATTGGTGCCGATAAAATAACCACAGATAGATGGAAACGGGAAGATGTATTACAAAGGGTGCTGCCATTTATACAAGAAGCAAAAAAGGCAGGTGTGCGTACTATGTTGGATTGTACCCCGGCATTTTTGGGCCGCGACGTACAGTTGCTAAAAATGCTTGCTGAGGCCAGCGGCATAAACATAATTACCAATACCGGCTACTATGGGGCAGTTAGCAATAAATACCTGCCCGCATGGGCCTTTACCGAAACAGCCGAACAGCTTGCCCAACGCTGGATAAACGAGTTTAATGATGGTATAGATGGTACCGACGTAAGACCCGGGTTTATGAAAATAAGCGTGGATGAAGGTAGTTTGTCCCCGTTGCATACCAGGCTAATTACGGCAGCCGGTATTACGCACCTGCAAACTGGGCTTACCATTTGTTCGCACACAGGGCCTGCGGTGCCTGCCTTTCAGCAATTAGAAGTGTTGCAACAAATGGGTGTACATCCATCGGCCTTTGTGTGGACACATGCCCAAAATGAGCCCGATAAGCAGCAGTATATAAAAGCTGCTAAAATGGGAGCGTGGGTAAGTTTAGATGGTATAGGGTGGGGCAATATTATGGACGATGCAAAAAATATAGCCATGCTTCACCGGCAGGGATTGCTGAACAGGGTATTGATTTCGCACGATGCAGGATGGTATAAACCCGGCGAACCCAACGGGGGAAGTTTTAAAGGCTACACAGTTATTACCGGCGAGTTAACCAATCAACTAAAACAACTTGGTTTAACCAGCAAACACCTGAAACAACTGCTGCAACAAAACCCCGCCGAAGCCTTTGGTATACGGGTGCGTAAATTATCGTAACCGGGCAATAATAGTCAATACACTTTGTGCTCCAATTTTTTATGCCATTCTATTTTGTCGGCAGCATACCCCTTTTGCCAGCGGCCTGCCCATTAGTAACGGCACAAAATTTACGGTGGTATTTTTTGCCCTGCAGTGCCCCTGCCATAACAAATTTAAATGGTAATTGCACACCAGCTATTCATTTATCAGCAACAAAAAAGAGTAACCCCCGTTTAATAAACGGCCATTAGTAACCCTGTATCAACTTTGCAATACCAAAGGCTGCGGCCGCCGCCACGGCACCAATTAACATTACTTTTAAACCGCCGGCCACAGGGGGTACGCCTGTTATTTTAGCCTTAAAAAATCCAAAAACAAACAAGCAAATAAGCGTTATAATAGCCGACATTTTTAATGCTTCAATGGTATCTTTTATAAAAAAATAGGGCAGTAGGGGTACCATTCCACCTACAACGTAACTGAGGCCTATGTTGAAGGCACTTTTGCGGGCACGTTGTTCATCGGGCTTATCAAGACCCAGCTCATGTTTCATCATAAAATTAACCCACCGGTCCTTGTCTCTGGTTAGTTCGTTCACCGCATGTATTTGCACTTCGGGGCTTAGGCCAAGGTGTTCAAAAAACTCCCTCACCTCTTCTCTTTCCCTATCGGGTAACCGTTCCACTTCGTCGTACTCGCGGCGCAGTTCGCTATTGTAATGGTCTATTTCGGTTTTGCCGGCCAAAAAGCCGCCCAGGCCCATAGCAATACTGCCAGCGGCCACTTCGGCCAGCCCGGCAATTACTACCAGGTGGTTACTGTCTACCGCACCACTTAACCCTGCGGCCAGTGCAAACGGTACCGTAAGCCCATCACTCATTCCAATTACAATATCCCGCAGCAGGTCACTGCTTTCCATATGTTCTTCGTGGTGAAGATGGATGTCCATATTTGACTAAATTAAATAGCAGTATGACAAGTTTGGGGTTTACACCAACACCTGTAATGATTGTTGAATAATACCTACGCACTCATGTATTTGTGCCGCAGTAATGGTAAGCGGCGGGGCAAACCTTATTTTATCGCCATGGGTAGGTTTTGCCAGCAAGCCGTTGCGCATCAGTTCCACGCAAAGGTCCCAGGCGGCTTCGGGGTTTGAATGTTTAATAACAATGGCATTCAATAATCCTTTACCACGTATGCTAGTAATAAAAGGTGATTGTAAACCTGCCAGTTCGCTACGCAACAGCTGCCCCATGGCTTCGGCCTTTTCGGCCATATTTTCAGTTTTTAATACGGTAAGCGCAGCTATGGCAACTTTACACGCAAGCGGGTTACCGCCGTAGGTACTGCCATGCTCGCCCGGCTGAATATTTAGCATAATATAGTCGTCGGCCAACACTGCCGATACTGGTAATACGCCACCGCTTAATGCCTTGCCCAGCACCAATATATCGGGCCGTACATTTTCATGGTCGCAGGCCAGCATTTTACCGGTGCGGCAAAGGCCGGTTTGTATTTCGTCGGCTATCATTAGCACATTGTATTCTTCGCAAAGCGCCTTAACCCTGGTTAAATATCCCTCGCCGGGTACCACTACGCCGGCCTCGCCCTGTATTGGCTCAACCATAAAAGCGGCCACGTGCGGGTTTTGCAAAGCTTTTTCAAGCGCTACGGTATCGTTGTACGGCACCAGTTTAAACCCCGGCATAAATGGACCAAAACCTTTGTAGCTAACCGGGTCGCTGCTGCTACTAATGGCAGCCAGTGTACGGCCCCAAAAATTATTTTCTGCAAAAAGTATAACAGCTTTATTTTCCGGAAGACCTTTTTTTACATATCCCCAACGGCGGGCCAGTTTAACGGCCGTTTCGGCGGCTTCCACGCCAGTGTTCATAGGCAGTACCTTGTCGTAGCCAAAAAAATGGGTTACGAACCTGGCATATTCGCCCAACAGGTTGTTGTGAAAAGCCCTGCTGGTAAGGGTTAGGGTTTGTGCCTGGTCAATAAGTGCCTGCACTATGGTGGGGTGGCAATGGCCCTGGTTTACGGCCGAGTATCCACTTAAAAAATCAAAATACCGTTTGCCATCCACATCCCATAAAAAAACCCCTTCGCCCCGATTTAATACAACGGGTAGTGGATGGTAATTGTGGGCGCCATATTTTTGTTCCATTGCCAAATAGCTGGCAGCAGCCTGTGAAGCTTTATTAGTAATCATGCCTTTAAAAATTAATAAGGTAAAGTAATATAGTGCATTAGCCGGGAGCGTTAGGCTACACAGGAATGGTCGAGAAAGTCAAGGTTACCAGAAAGAAAAGCCATAGATATATTTTTGCACGGCGAATGTACTTTATAAACATGGCTTAACCTAATTGGGTATAGTTGTAGCATTGAAAACAGGCATTATACTAACCTGGCATTTTTGATTTTTGTTTGGGTTTTATGTGTTTGCCGTGTGCATTGGGTAATAAAACATGCTTACAGTCGGTAACTTTTGTTTGCCTTTACAATTATTTTTACAGCACCTGCGGGTTCATTTAGAATGGGTTCTGAAATAATAGCGAAAAAAACTAAATTTAGTTTTGTTAGTTAGTCATATTTCCCGACCTTCGCCGTCCGAAAAAAAAATAATCATGGCAAGAGTATGTCAGGTCACTGGTAAGCGGCCCATTGTAGGTAATAAGGTTTCTCACTCAAACATTAAGACCAAGCGCAGGTTTCTACCAAATTTACAAACCAAGCGTTTCTTTTTGGTAGAAGAAGACCGTTGGATAGTTTTGAAAGTTTCAAGCGAAGCTATCCGTACCATTAATAAAAATGGTTTAAACAGCGTGGTTAAAGAAATGCGTGCTGCAGGCAACAAAATCTAACAATAGTTAAAATTCCTATACAATGGCAAAGAAAGGCAGTAGGGTTCAGGTAATTATGGAGTGCACCGAGCATAAAACAAGTGGTATGCCCGGCACTAGCCGCTACATTACCAAAAAGAACAAAAAAAACACCCCTGAACGTTTGGAGTTGAAAAAATACAACCCAATTTTAAAGAAGATAACCTTACACAAAGAAATTAAATAGTAATTGTTGTGTTTTGTGATTGCTTGTAACAAGACAACCAATATTATTTATAACTGAGTATTAAAAAACTTACACCATGGCAAAAGCAGCAAAAACGGCTATTAAAACCAAAGACCAAAAAGCAGCATCAGAAGCTAAAAACTGGAGCAAGGTAATAAAGGCTGTACGCAGTCCCAAAACCGGTGCGTACACTTTTAAGGAAGCAATTGTTCACAAAGACAAAGTGAAGGATTTTTTAGCTGTAAAGTAATCAATAGCCAGCTATTACTATATTGAAGCTGCCCAATTTGGGTGGCTTTTTGTATTTAAACAATTTTGCCATTTCTTAACTTTTAATGTTTCGTTATTATAGTACGGGTTGTAAGCCAGTGATTTACCATGTTATTGATACCTTTAATTTGCAATGGAAAAAACAAATCTACAATTGGTGGAGTGCCCCCGCGATGCTATGCAAGGTTGGCCGAAAATAATACCGACGGCTGAAAAAATAACGTACCTGCAGTCGCTGTTGTCGGTGGGTTTTCATACCATTGATTGCGGAAGTTTTGTATCGCCCAGGGCAATCCCTCAAATGGCCGATACCTTGCAGGTGCTTAATTCCATTGAAAATAATACCGACACAAAATTGCTGGTAATTGTAGCCAATAAGCGCGGCGCCGAACAGGCAGTGCAACAACAAAAGGTGCATTACCTGGGGTTCCCATTTTCAATTTCCGAAACTTTTCAGCAACTTAATACCAATAGTTCCATTGCCCAAAGCCTGGGCCGGGTGGCCGATATTCAGCAGCTTTGCCTTTTACACCAAAAACAATTGGTAGTATACCTTAGCATGGGCTTTGGTAACCCTTATGGCGATGCATACGACCAGCAGATACTTTTACGTTGGGCAGGCGAAATAGCAGCTATGGGCGTCACCACTGTTTCGCTGGCCGATACGGTGGGTGTGGCTACCCCCGCACAGGTAAGTACTGCTGTTGCCACCCTTGCCCTGCAATATCCACAGGTGCAGATAGGTATTCACCTGCACTCATCGCCTCAAAACTGGCAGCAAAAAATTGAAGCCGCGGTGGTGGCCGGTTGCACGCGGTTTGATGGAGCATTACTTGGCATAGGCGGTTGCCCCATGGCAAAAAACGAACTGGTAGGCAATATGAACATGGAGTGGATGGTAGTGTTTTTACAACAGCAGGGACTATTAACCGGCATTGACCATAAGGCATTGCAACGTGCCCGGCAGCTGGCAACCACAATTTTTATTTAGTACCCGTATGTTTACCTTATGAAATGGATGACCGATATTAATATACCTGCACCCGCTGAACACATACAGTATGGTGAAAGATTATTTTTAATAGGTTCGTGTTTTACCGAGCATATTGGCGGGCGGCTGGCCGATCACCAATTTTTGACATGTCAAAACCCACACGGTATACTGTTTAATCCGTTAAGTGTTTGCAATAGTCTGCAATCGTACCTTACTCCAAAGGTTTATCAACCTACCGACCTTATTTATTTAAACGAGCTGTGGCTAAGCTGGCATCACCATTCTCATTTTTCGGGAATGGATCAGCAGCAAGTGTTGGATACTATAAATCGTTCCCAACAAAACGCCCACCATTTTTTAAAGCAGGCCCGCTGGATGATTGTTACCCTTGGTTCATCGTATAGTTATCAATTGGTAGGCACCGGGCAGCCTGTAGCCAATTGCCATCGTGGCCCTGCACAAATGTTTAATAAGTTGTTGCTCCCAGTACAACAGGTAATTGAAAATCTTCAATCAATTATTGGCCAGCTGCAGGTTTTTAACCCAACAATAAAGGTAATTTTTACCATTAGCCCCGTGCGCCATTTGCGCGATGGGGTTGTGAACAATAACCGTAGCAAGGCAAGACTAATAGAGGCCGTACACGAAATAATTGCCACTTTTAACCATTGTTATTATTTTCCGGCATACGAACTGGTGGTGGATGTTTTACGCGATTACCGGTTTTACGACGTTGACCTTGCCCACCCCAATTATGCTGCCACCGAATTTGTTTTTGAAAAGTTTTGCGACACGTTTATGGATGCGGCTACCCGCAAAGCCATGCAAGAGGTTCGTAAGTTAATAAATGCCTACAGGCATAAGCCGTTTCAGCCCGGCACGGTGGCCCACCAAAAATTTCTTCAACAATCGTTGCTTAAAACCCGGCAACTACAGCATCAATTACCCCAAATTGACCTTGGTGAGCTTGATCGTTATTTTAGCCACGTGGCAAAATAGAAACCGGAAAAAGCTTATGAAATAAATGTGAAGACTGCCACAGCAATAAAAAATGCTAATCAACTACAGATACCTACCTTTTGATGCAGAAATTCGTTATTCTCTACCGTTTTTACTAAAAAAGCTGCAAGATCTTCTGCTGTTATTTTCCACGAGTTTGGTTCCGGTGGATAATTTATCCTGGTGATGTAGTTGCCGGCAGGCGCTTCTTCTTTTATATCGGCGGGGCATATAAACGTCCATTCAAGATTACTTGCCTGTAGGTATTGGTATGCCGCCAGGTGTTCCCTTCCTACTGCAACAAATTTTTTGGGGTAGTTGGGGGTGTCAATAATTAGTGTGTTTTCATCGGCATTTAACACGCCAAGGCCACCAAGGGCTACAATTCGTTTTATATGTGCCTTGCCCATTTGCGTAACAATATTTTTAATACCCAGCGATCGGGTTTTGTCTTCTCCATCGGGTGCACCACCTAGTACTGATATTATTCCGTCGCTGTCTTTAATTGCATTGAATACATCGGTATCGTCAAAAATGTAACCCTTAAACGCAGTAAGGGAGTCGCTGGCCAGGTCCTTATCAATCAGGTCGCTTACGTTGCGGCCAAAAGCTACCACGCTGTGGCCTGTTGCCAATGCCTTTTTTACCACCTGCCCGCCAACCATTCCGGTAGCTCCAAATATGGTTATTTTCATACAATATATTTTGAGTGAGTATTAATCGATGTTAAAAAGCTAAAAACTATAAGCCAAATTAAAAAAACACGAACGTTGATAATGCTTAAATAAAAGGTATAAAAATATTGCCAGCGGTATACATCGCCCAAATATAAAAACAGCACCCCAAAAGGATGCTGTTGCGATAAATAGTTTTACACGATGTTCTAAAAAAACTTATGAAACTTCGTCCAATATTTCATCCATATTAATACCAGAGTGGCTTTCGTTGTAGGTGCAGCTGCCGTTTTTTATAACCAGTATTTGTGGGCTTTCGTGGTAAACTTTAAAATCATCCTCAATTTTTGACGAAATGTTGCGGTTTGCGATCAGGTCGAGATAGTAAAAATCGGCCTGGTCGGGCAAGCTTTTACGTTCAAGGCGGTTTTTGGCCATGCTGCTGACACTGCACCTGGTGCTATGTTTAAAAATAACCTGCGGTTTATCTGCCGACTTCGATTTTAGTTCTTCCAGTTGGGTTTCGTTGGTAAGTGGTATCCAGTTCATACAATAAATAAGTGTTTTTGCAAAAAATGCAAAAATACGAAGGTGTTACTTGTTACAGCTAACGTTACCAGATAAAATAACGTTACGATCTAAAATAACGTGGATTGTGCGATGGGCAACCGTTTTTTGACGAGGCACAAGAAGATAAGGTTCCGGCAATTACCAGGGCTAATACGATGGCTAAAATTGTCTTTTTCATACTTTGTTTCAATTGACTAAATAACGGTTACATTACACCGATTATTTCAAAGATAGTAATATAAATGAAAGTTCACTTCATCTCTATTGGTGGAAGCGTGATGCATCAATTGGCTATAGCCCTCAAAAAAAAGGGTTACCAGGTAACCGGTTCCGACGACGAAATTTTTGAACCAAGTCGCACAAATTTACAAAGTGAGGGACTGTTGCCAGCCATAATGGGGTGGGATGTAAACAATATTACGGCCGATTTAAACGCAGTAATTTTGGGTATGCACGCCCGTGCCGATAATCCCGAAATAAAAAGGGCTACAGAAGCAGGCATTAAAATTTACAGTTTTCCCGAATATATTTACCACGAAAGTATAAATAAAAAAAGGGTGGTAATTGGCGGAAGCCACGGAAAAACCACCACTACCGCCATGGTAATGCATGTGTTAAAATATGCCCAAAAACAGTTTGATTATTTGGTGGGTGCACGTTTGCAGGGTTTTGAACAATCGGTAAACATTACCGATGCACCAATAATTGTATGCGAGGGCGATGAATACCCCGCAAGTGCTATTGAACGAAAGCCTAAATTCCACTTTTTATACCCACACATTGCTGTGTTAACCGGTATTGCCTGGGACCACATTAATATTTTTACTACCTACGAAAACTACCTGCTGCAATTTGCCATTTTTATTGAACGCGTAGCGCCTGGCGGAATACTTATTTATAACGACACAGATACCGCACTTCAGCAGTTGGTACAGCAAACCCGTCGGGCCAACATAACTTATCAACCTTACGGTTTGCCTCAATATAAAATAAACAACGGGCAGGTAACGGCAAATATAAACGAACACAAAACCGAACTAAAAGTGTTTGGCCAGCATAATTTGCTAAACATGCAGGCAGCCATGTATGTATGCAGCCAATTGGGTGTAAATACCCAAATATTTGCCAGTGCTATGGAAGGTTTTACCGGTGCAGCCCGTAGGTTAGAAAAATTAGCTGGCAGCGGGCACCAAAATCTCTTTCGCGATTTTGCCCACGCCCCAAGCAAAGTACAGGCTTCGGTAAATGCGGTTAAGCAACAATTTGGCGATAATAAACTTATAGCAGTGCTTGAACTACATACTTTTAGCAGCCTTTCAAAACAGTTTTTGCCGCAGTATTGTGGCAGCCTTGACATGGCCAACGAAGCGGTAGTGTTTTACTCCCATCACGCATTACAACAAAAAAAATTGCCGCCCATTACTGATGAACAGGTGGTAGCCGGTTTTAATAAAAAAGGATTGTTGGTAATGAGCGATAAAAACAAGCTTGAGCAATGGTTGCTTACTCAAAATATGGAACAAACCAATTTGTTATTAATGAGCAGTGGCACCTTTGATGGAATGGCCATTGACAAAATAGTTTGTCAAAAATTTAAACAACCTGTATAATATTTTTTTGAGCCGGTAAGGCCAATACTACTTTACCACGGTTGTTACAATAAACCACAACAATACCAGCCAACAAATAGGCCTGGCAAAGGCAAGTAAGCCACATTACTGTTATATTTAGTATTATTACAGCACCACCCAATTATGCAATTATGATTAATTTAAAGTTAGACCGCCCTATTGCCTTTATTGACCTTGAAACAACAGGCACCAACCTTGCTACCGACCGTATTGTTGAACTTGCCATTGTAAGGGTAGCACCCGATGGCACAAAACAGGTAAAAAGGCGTTTAATTAATCCCCTTATACCCATACCTGCCGAGGTTAGCGAAATACATGGCATTACCGACGAAATGGTAAAAAATGCACCGTCGTTTAAACAGGTAGCCAACGAGGTAAAACAGTTTATAGAGTATTGCGATTTGGGTGGATACAACAGTAACCGGTTTGATATACCCTTGCTGGTAGAAGAATTTTTAAGGTCGGGTTTAGATTTTGGTATTGATGGTAAAAAGTTATTGGATGTGCAACGGGTGTTTCATTTAATGGAACAGCGAACCCTTGGCGCCGCCTATAAATTTTACTGCAACAAAGTACTGGAAGGTGCCCATGGTGCCGAGGTAGATGCCAGCGCTACGTATGAAATTTTGTGCGCCCAAATTGAGCGTTACCCACAAATAGGGGCCACGGTAGACTCAATATGTAAGTTTTGTGGCGAAGAAGATTTTGTTGATTTTGCACGCCGGTTTACAAAAATAAACGGGGTAGAGGTTTTTAACTTTGGAAAACACAAAGGCCGCCCGGTAGAAGATGTTTTAAAGTCGGAGCCTCAGTACTACGACTGGATGATGAAGGGCGACTTTCCCATGCATACAAAACAAAAGCTTACTGAAATCTTGAACCGTTCGCTGTTAAAAAAGGTTTAATAGCGCTTTATGATATTCAAACATTTCGCCTGTAGCCACTAAAATTGTATTTTCACCCCACCTCAAAATTTACCTACTTTATAATTGGATAAGATCGTTATCATACCAACCTACAACGAAAAAGACAATATCGTAAGCATATTGAAAACGATTTTTGCCCTTGAGCAGGGGTTTCATGTGTTGGTGGTAGATGATGGTTCGCCGGATGGTACGGCCGACCTGGTGAAGGGCCTTGTGGAGCAATATCCGGACATATTATTTTTAGAAGAAAGGCGGGGAAAGCTTGGACTGGGCACAGCCTATATTCATGGTTTTAAATGGTGCATAGACCGTAATTATGAGTTTATTTTTGAAATGGATGCCGATTTTTCGCATAGCCCGCACGACCTGCTGAACCTGTACATGGCCTGCAAGCATGGTGCCGACGTGGCCGTAGGCAGCCGTTACGTACCGGGAGGAAAAGTGGAGAACTGGCCATGGGATCGGCGGTTTTATTCAAAAGGTGGGGCCATGTACACCCGTATGATTACCTGGATGCCGCTGCAGGACCCTACTGCCGGCTTTGTTTGTTATAAAAAGGAAGTATTACAAACCATAAACCTAAACGAAATTAAATTTGTTGGCTATGCATTTCAGATAGAAATGAAGTTTGCTGCATGGAAACTTGGTTTTAAAATAATTGAGGTGCCCATCACTTTTCGCGACCGCAAGCTGGGCACATCCAAAATGAATAAAGGCATTTTAAAAGAAGGTGTGTTGGGGGTGGTAAAAATTCAATGGCAAAGTCTTTTTAAAAATTACCGCAACCGCGTAAAGGCAGTCGAAGCAGTGTCAGTATGGTCTCCAAAGTAAGAAAGCCTGATACAAAAAATTATCCTCGTTATTTTTATTTTACTGTTTTGTGCTGCTAGCGCAATTGTTAATAAGATGCTTTTAAGGTAAATTATATCCTGATAAATATTATACCCGGGCCTGGTTAAGGCATTTGGGTTTGTAAATTTTTTTCTTTTTTTAAAAATTTTAAAACGGTGGTTAGATAATAATCGTCAACTTTTTTGCTGGTATTGCGGGTAATTATTTTGGCGATAGTAAACAACAACTTATGAAAAAATTTATTGCAGTATTTGATGGTTACAGGTTTTCCAAAAGTACGCTCCAGTATTCTATACAGGTTTCGCAGCTAGCTGGGGCCCACCTGGTAGGTGTTTTTTTAGATGAATTTGTGTATAGAAGTTACGACCTGCAAAAGGTAATTATGTCGGCTACTGATGCTACTACCGAATTAAAGAGATTAGACGAAGCAGATAAAGGCAAAAGAGACGAGGCAGTGAAGCAGTTTCGGGAGGCCTGCGAAAAAGCCGGGATTACCTTTTCGGTTCATCGCGATAAGAGTGTGGCGCTGCAGGAACTAAAACATGAAAGCATGTTTGCCGACCTGGTGATAATGGATGCCACAGAATCGTTTAACACCAAAAAAGAAAAGCCACCTACGGCTTTTATGAGAGACCTGTTGGGCGATGTGCAGTGTCCCGTAATGGTAGTGCCTAAAGTATTTAAGCCAATTGATAAAATTGTGTTGTTGTACGATGGCCGCCCGTCGTCGTTGTACGCAATTAAAATGTTCAGCTACCTATTTAGTAACCTGCTGAAAGCCCCGGTAGAGGTACTGTCAGTAAAAGAGGAAGTGACGGGTAACCATGTGCCCGATAATAAGCTGATGAAGGAGTTTATAAAACGCCATTTTCCGAATGTACAGTACGTGGTTTTAAAAGGGCAGGCCGAAGGTAGCATACCCGCTTACCTGCGCCATCATAAACAAAACGAGCTGGTGGTATTGGGCGCTTACCGCCGCAGCGAAATTTCGCGGTGGTTTAAAACCAGCA
Source organism: Chitinophagales bacterium (assembly GCA_038247635.1). Taxonomy (GTDB): domain Bacteria; phylum Bacteroidota; class Bacteroidia; order Chitinophagales; family Chitinophagaceae; genus Segetibacter. The sequence goes on along the minus strand of JBBRUR010000007.1, from coordinate 40,042 downwards.
TGGCCGATGTTTTAATGAAGGAGCTGGATACGCCATTATTTATAGCGCATAATTAGGGCTGTTCACATGTGCGCTATTATATTTCCTTTAAAGAGTATCAATTCCACTTATTTAAAAGATGAACCCTTGCCCGGCTAACGCTTATTGTACAGGTCCTGCAGGCTTATACCGGGGTAGGTGGCCGATGTCAGTTGGGCGGTCCACCTGGGCAATTGCACTTAAATAAGCCTGCCTAACTTAAAGGGCCAGGATTGTAGTTGCTCTAAAGGCGTTAGATAATCCGCTGCCGGTAAAATTAAATTGTTATTAGTTTGAGAACAGGATCTGTTATTAAAACCTTTAGTAACTTTTAATGAATGATTTAGTGATAAATAAGTGCCTTTTAGATGGTATTCAACTTTTTGACAAATTTGGGATAAATGCCATTTGATGCTATGAAAAACTTACTTTGAACCGGGCGTGGCAAGAATGTAGCTTTAAAATCAAATGCTTGTACAAAAAAACTCTTAAGATGGCGCTAATGTGGTTGAATCGGATTTTTGAAAACACTTTTTGGAACCGGGTGTGGCAATTATTTCAACAGACTAAAAAGTCGCAGCTGTTATCTAAAAATTTATTTTAACAATTTTGCAGGCAAGTCATCAACTTAAATTTTGCCACATAATGTTTAGCTGCAGCCACTTCGCTACCCAGGGTGGTTGTAAGTTTTGCCGCGTTAAAAATGAGCGCCCCCTACCTGGCAGTGGGTAATTTATTGGGCAGTAATATTTTTAATATTTTTATTTTAGGTATAGACGATCTTTTCTATCGCAACGGTCCACTTTTTTTATCCTTGGATTCTGCTAATTTGTTGTCTGTTTTTATCGTCATCATTATGTCGTCAGTAGTGGGTTTAGGCTTATTATTTAAACCGGGAAAAAAACAGTTATGGCTATTTAGTCTCGATACATTTATCATCATTCTCTTGTATTTTTTGCTTGTTATTTACCTGTTTATAAAAATATAGTTTGTATGCCCTGGTACAACCAAACCGTTGAGGAGATATTTAAAGAACTGATTACCGGCAAAAATGGCCTGTCGAACAACGAGGCTGCAAACAGGCGGCAAACGCATGGCCCCAACGAATTGGTGGAAGGGAAAAAAAAGAGCATTGCCGGCATATTGCTAAGCCAGTTTGCCGATGTAATGATTATTATATTATTGGCCGCTGCTGTCATTAGCGGGTTTATTGGCGACCTGACCGATACCATTGTTATATTGGTAATTGTAGTACTAAATGCATTGGTTGGTTTTATACAGGAGTACCGGGCCGAAAAAGCAATGCAGGCGCTAAAGCAAATGGCGGTGGCGCAATCAAAGGTGATAAGAGATGGCCATTCAACTTTTCTTTCCTCTGTAGAGCTTGTTCCGGGCGACGTAGTGGTGTTGGAAGCGGGCAACCTGGTACCTGCAGATCTGCGGCTGGTAGAGTCGGTAAATTTAAAAGTAGAAGAAGCTGCCCTAACCGGCGAATCGGTGGCAAGCGAAAAAATTACCGATAAAATTGACGAAGAGGAGGTATCCATAGGCGACCGGCGTAACATGGCTTTTAAAGGCACCAATGTAGCGTATGGCAGGGGCACCGGCGTAGTTGTGGCCACGGGCATGAAAACCGAATTGGGCCGCATAGCCAGTATGTTACAACAGGGAGAGTCGCTTACGCCGCTGCAGCAACGGATGGCCTCGTTTGGTAAAAAATTGTCGGTGCTGGTTTTGTTGCTTTGCATTTTGTTTTTTGTGTCTGGCTGGCTGAGAGGTGAAAATTTGGTGCAATTGGTATTGACAAGCATATCGCTGGCCGTGGCAGCAATACCCGAGGCATTGCCTGCGGTAATTACTATTTCGCTTGCGTTGGCCGCCAAGCGAATGATTAAGTTTAATGCGCTTATAAGAAAGTTGCCTGCCGTGGAAACGCTGGGTTCTGTAACGTTTATTTGTACCGATAAAACTGGCACACTCACGCGCAACAAGATGTATGTAGAACAGGTTTTTGTAAATGAAAAGTTGTATACCCGCAAAGAGATAGGCAGTGTAATAGAACAGGAAAAGGTAGGGTTGCTGATGTACTCGTTTGCGTTGAACAACGATGCCGAAAAGGGCAGCGACAATATAATTACCGGCGACAGCACCGAGGTAGCCCTGTTGGAAGTAGCAATAGAATGTAGTATTGAACCGACGGTTTGGGAAAGGGTTGGTGAGATAGCTTTTGACAGCGATCGGAAGTTAATGACCACCTTCCATCCTTATAAAAATGGTTTTATTTCATTTACAAAAGGTGCCCCCGATGTATTATTGCAACGGTGTGCAAACGTGGATGAGGCAATGCTTCAGCAACAGGTTGATACAATGGCTGGCGGGGGGCAACGCGTTTTGGGATTTGCCTACCGCCAATGGAACGAACTGCCCGGCGACACCACCAATACCGAACACGAAAATGACCTGCAATTTTTAGGATTGGCCGGCATGATCGATCCGCCAAGGGATGCGGTTGAGCAGGCAGTTGAAGAGTGCAGAACGGCCGGTATTGTTCCGGTAATGATAACAGGCGATCACCCGCTAACGGCCAAAACCATTGCCAAACGAATTGGTATTTTAAACAGCGACGATCAGTTAGTAGTAACTGGTGGCGAATTGGCTAAAATGGATGAAGAGGCATTTTTGCAAAAAATTGAAGACATCAGGGTGTATGCAAGGGTAAGCCCCGAACAGAAGCTACGAATAATAGATACGTTGCAAAAAAAGGGACACTATGTAGCCATGACCGGCGATGGCGTAAATGATGCCCCCAGCCTTAAACGTGCCAACATAGGGATAGCCATGGGCATAACGGGTACCGACGTATCAAAAGAAGCAGCCCACATGATTTTACTGGACGATAATTTTAGCACCATTATAAAGGCTATCAGGGAGGGGCGACGTATTTACGACAATATACTTAAGTTTATTAAATACCTTATGACCACCAACTCGGGCGAACTTTGGACCCTGTTGATAGGGCCATTTTTGGGGCTGCCGGTAGCGCTGTTACCTATTCATATTTTATGGATTAACCTTGTTACCGATGGGTTGCCTGCAATATCGTTGTCGTTTGAAAAGGCGGAGAAAGATATTATGAGCCGTCCCCCGCGGCCACCCCGCGAAAGCGTGTTTGGAAACGGACGGGCGATAGATATGATATGGGTAGGCTTGTTAATGGCCGGTATTACGCTGGCAGCACAGGCATGGGCCATTAGCCACCATTTACATTGGCAAACCATTGTATTTAACGTGCTTTGCCTTAGCCAAATCGGAAACGTTTTGGCCATCCGGTCCGAAAAAAGGTCGTTGTTTACCATTGGTATTTTTAGTAACAAGCCAATGATACTGGCCGTTTTGTTAGCCGTATTATTGCAGTTTGCCGTTACCTACATACCCGCCCTACACCCTATTTTTAAAACCGAAACACTTACCCTGCAGGAGTTTTTGCTGGTTATTGGTGCGTCGGTAGTGGTGTTTGTTGCGGTGGAAATTAAAAAGGCTATTGTGCGAAGAGCGTAGCTTTTTTTGAGGGAATCAACAGAATGTATCTCAATTTTTTATTAGTTTGACGAATGGGAATTGCTTTGACCAAACATCTTAATTTCCATCTTAATTTTTACAAATTACGCAGCAATTGAAACCAGTAAACCTTTTATGTTTACCAGGTTTTAATTGTGGGCAGACGGAATACAGCATATTAACAAACCGCAAAGCCGTCATTGTTGGGCGAAACCCGCATGTCATTTCTAATCGGGTAATTAAATAAGAAACTAACAGGAATTCTGTAATTTGATTAACAATAAAAATAGTAACATGAAGTCAAAATATATAAATCCTTTTACGGACTTTGGATTTAAAAAAATTTTGGTGAAGAAGCAAGTAAGCCGCTTTTGCTCGATTTTTTAAATGCGCTTCTACCTCAACAAAACAAAAATTGTTGACCTTACTTTTAAAAATACAGAGCAATTAGGGCAGCAGTTCGCTAGTCATCGGCAGTTCCGGCTTGAGTGTTGTAAATTGAGCAATAGTAGAAATCATTATACTTTATATCTTAGATCTGTTTCGGTGGTGAGCAAAAGCAATACAGAATACCAAGACATAGCCACGCCGTAACTTTACTTGCCATTCTTTTTGCCACAACCTGAATATACAAAAGCAAAAAGCAATTGCTGCACAGTATCATTAAGACAACAATTAGATGGAAAAAAAATGTAAGTTGCCGATTAATTAATTGCTATATTTAATAAGGAAAAGTAGACGTTAATTTTAAATTTATTTATCAACAACAATTAAAAGAAAAAAGATGATGTTAGGAACTATCGTGAAGAGAAGCTTTATAATGAGTATGTTATTAACAATTATTGGTGCTTACCTGAAAATTACACATTCACAAGGTGCGGAAACTTTATTAATTGTTGGTGTAATTTCGACTTTGATTTTTATAGTTTCAGCAATATATGAAGTAAGAATTTCCACAAGGATAGCATTTTCTGAAAAAACTATGTGGACAATTGCCTTTATATTTTTCAGCGGTCTTGCAGGTCTTATTTATTTTTTTATTGGTAGAAGAAGAATAGTTACAAATTATTAAGTTGTGATAAATTGCTGCATTTCTGTTAACAAAAACTAAATCAAAAGCATTCGTTTTTGCAAGTGGCTACGGTTGACAGAACGCAGGGTGGTATACAACATAGTTTGGCATTATGGCTTCGGAAAGTACGCTGCGGCGGATCAGCAGCAGTTTAGTATTTATCTGTAATTCCAAAATGAAATAATAAACTGAGCAGCTGTAAAAACCACCAAACAATTCATCTTTAGCCGGCTTTGGTTGTCGGCAGCTTTAACACAGACTATTGCCACAACGCCAAGCCGTAAGGTAATAGGTTACCTTTTGACACATCCAAATAATTTACAATGATACCAATGATATTCATAAAATTTTTAGAATAGTTTCTATTTAGCTTTTAAATAAATTTCTAAACATTATAATTATATTGTAGATCGGTTGCCTGGCTGTAAGTTGAATAAATGCCAACCATGGGCAATACTTAGCGTTATCTGAAATTAATTTAGAGTGGCGACAGCAAAGTTTCCCTTTATAGGTAGCACTGAAATTTAACGGCGTTGCGTATTCCGTTCTATAACTTCGACTCAGCCGAAATAAGAATATTTGATTGGTTCCAGCCGTCGGCCAAATTAAATTGAATCCATTCAGGACTGAGGTGTATGTCGAGAGAATCAAGTGTTCCCGGCCCAAGATTTTGATAGCCGTGTGGGATGTTCGCAGGTCCCAAAACAATGTCGCCAACGCCGGCATCAATCGTTTTGTTACCGACAGTAAACCGGGCCCTGCCTTTGGTGATGGTAAAAATTTCGTCGTAAGGATGCACATGAAGGGTCGGCCCTTCCCCTACCACATCAGTGACGTAACGGATCAACGTAATGTTTGTACCAATTCCCTTGCCTTCAAACAGGCCACGCAGCGCTTGTCCGGGTGTTTGCCAGTCGCTGACAGGCACTTTAACGGGTTCCTTTGTTGATTCTATGGGCATATAGCTTTGGTTTTATTTTAAGGTTGTTTGGGCTCCGCCAGTTGTTTCGTAATGCGAAGAGAGACACCCAATATGCTCTTTTGTCACAAGATAATATATCTACTACCGTAAACTATCTGCTTTTTAAAAGGCGCCGCCAACAACAGGGCAGAAAGCACTCAATTTCACCACTAATAAATACAACTACTTCAGTTTTGGAACGTGAAAATAGTGGGTAGAGTAGCAACAGTGCCATGTATTGTCAAAAAAATTAATTGGACAGGAATTGAAAATGTCTAAAACATTGCAATATCAGCAGCAGTTTACTAATTATTGAAAGCTTAAGGTTTTCGTTATAAATTATGCAATAATAGTAACTAATAAACATTATATCTTTATTTGGCTTTAGTTATGAGAAGAAGGAATACGGAATATAGCCGCAACGCCAAGCCGTAACCTAAGCGGCAAGCTTTAAGAAACTACCTAATCATATTATGTTTACTTGTCGGTAATATAACTGTTGCTCAAAACCGTTCAGATACTTTAATAGGAAAATACTATTTAGATAGTATGAAGACAGAACTTCATCAAAGTAGAAGCAATATTAACCGAATGAGTTTTAGATATCGGTTAATTACGGAACTTTTGAAAGTGGATACAACGTTTTTCAAAGACTCAATTGTTGTAGCTCACCTTTCCAGGGCAGGAGGTGTTATTAGAATAGAAACATTCTTCCTGATTGAAACGGGATGTAAAACCTACCAAACAGATAAATATTTTGACGAGCATGACTGATTAGTTTATGTTGAATATTGGAGGGTATCTTGTATTTGTGAAGAACAAAAACTGACGACAAACTCCGACATAAAAACTTTTATGGGCATCATGTATAAGTATGAAAGACTAGAGCATGACAAGCACTATAGGCTTAGTTTGCATGTATTCCATGACAACAGAACAGGCACACAAAGGGTTAGATACCGATATGACAATTTAGGAAAGAAAAGTTTCAATTTAGAAAGAACCGAAGAATATAATTTTTGGAATTAAGAAGCCAGCCGCCAACAATCGGTTTGGCGTTATGGCGGCCGCGGTGGATCACCAGCAGGTCACTATCCATCGACAGTTCCAGGTTAATTTTATAAATTAAGCAACGCTTAAAACCATTAAACTTTTACCATTAGTGCGCTTTGGTCGTAAACAAAAGGTATGCAGAATACCGCCACAATCCCGGATCATTTGCAATACCTGCATACATGCTTTGTACGTATTGATTTTCTCCCAAAGGCATCGAATCGATATAACAGTTTTTGATACAACTTAACGTTGGTTTATTAATCGTTCATACCCCGCTATAGTTTGCCTTAAACCAGCACACAACAACCTGTAATGTCATTGCCGACAGTAACAGATGCAGCAGTCGAAATAGCGAGTACTAATTTGGAATACCAACCATAATTACAGGAGCACTAACATTAATGTTACGTGCCAATTGAGTGATTGCCTTTTTTGCCTCTGAAGTAAGCGTTGTTTCATATTGCCGATTTTGCCCATCAAAATACTGGTAAAAAACGGGAACGATTAATTCATCCTGAGTAAACTTTGCATTTAATCCAGCTTTATTTGCGATTTCTGATAATGCTCTATCCACGCCAGCCCCGTAATTTTTATAGGAGCTATACAACATCCTGATCAGCAAAGTGTCGTTTGACTTAGAAAAGTGCAATAGGGCAATTCCAGTATCACCTGTAGATAAACTTTCGGGAAAAACTATATTTCGGTGAAGCATCCGTACAATGGAGGTACCTAAATTATCCCCGCTTTGCTTAGCGTACGTTTTGGTGCTAAATAAAAACGCAGCTACAATAAATACCGGAACAACCGCAACTTTACGGCACACGGTTGAAACGAATGATGATGGCATGGTAATTATAATTAATTGTTGTTTGGTTATAAAATAGTTTGATGCACTTGTGAGGGCCGGACTTAACTGTTTACTTAGTTCCCTTAGTAGTAAAGTTTGATAGCTGTGGCCTTCGCCAAACTTTTCAACAACCGCCTGGTCTGCCAAAAATTCATGGTTTAATTGAATTGCTTTTTTAAAGAAATAGAGAAACGGGTTAAACCAAAAGAATACCCGTAAAAACCCGGTCAGTAAAATATCTAATAAATGTTTTTGTCGAACATGGAATAGTTCATGAAGTAAAATTCTACGATCAATATCGTTTTTTAAATAGTCTTCGCCGTTTACAAAAATAAAATTCAAAAAGCTATGCGGCAACACGTTCCCGGTCATTAATACAATTTTTGTGCTTTCGTTTAGTTGAATTTCTACGAGTGCTAAGCACAATGGACCTGGTATTGATTACAAATCGAATGAATGATACGGTGGTTATTGTTTTAGATAATTAAAATATACGGGGATACAGCAAGTACCTGTTTTAAAGCGGTTGGGGCTAGTGCCGTACCGAAACCTGAAATAATTTGCTTGCGAAAAAAAGCAGCGGCTACGCCAGGTTCGGCGGTTGTGACGCTATTTTAATTGATAAGGGGGTATTAAAAAATAAATAGTATGCCCAACAGAAGATATGCCCTGTTGAATACATGCATCTTTTGTTTCTTTAACAATAATTTGTAAACACAAAACAATAACGCGATGCAAAAAATATGGTTTTAGATGTACGGTATCATCACTTTTTCTTTTTTAACTCTTCCTCTACTATCTGTTTTAAGTTTTACAGCTCGGTGGCGGTGAGATTAGTGCCCCTGGTAAAAAAAGATGCAAATTGAAATGCGGAATCACTAAAAAAACTTTTTTTTTTTCTGTTAAGCTGGTTTGCGAAATAATCTGACTTTTTTACCAGCGGGTAATACTGCCTGAAATTGCCAACAGTTAAATAAGCAACAAACCCCTTTTCCCGCATTCGCTTAAGGAGTGTAGCAATGGTTGTTGGCGCTGGTACGGGATCAGGATAACTTTGAATTATATCCCCCATAATAACCTGCTCCTGTGTCCAGATAATCTCCATAAGTTGTTCTTCTGATTTTGAAAGACTGGTTGCCTGCATCTGTTATCTTCGTTTCTACAAACGTAGAGCATTAGTTTGCATTTTTAAAATCTAAAACGTGCCATTCTATTATCTATCTTTTAAGTAATTGCGGTTTCCAAAAGCTGGTGAAAAATTACATGCAATGTTTAGTGCGGTTGGGTTGGAATTCTTTTTTCAAGTGGTGTAATACCCACTGTAAATTGTTGAAGAGAGAGCTTTCTGCCAGGGTCTGTTAGTGAGCTTTTTTTTGAGCGGGGCCAACCATACGCCTGCATTCGCGCAATTTGGGTAAGGCCCCTGTTGTAGTTTTCGTAGTAGTCAAAAACAATATTATACAACTTGTGCCCGCATGCTCACGCTGGCACCAGCCAATAAATAATTGCAAAGCATACTACGGAAATAATATTTTAGTGAAAGTTTCATACTTAGTAATTTTCCGGTATAATGGTATTCTGAATACATTAAAATATAGTCATCAAAAAATCACTTTTCAAAGGTTCCATTCACTGATTTTTTCAATTTCAAAGCTTCTTGTATGAAAAAAATGTTGGTTACCATGGTACTGGTTTTTACGCTGCAAATGGAACAATTTGCACAAGGGGTAGCAATTAACAACAGTAATATGCCACCAAACGCAAGTTCCATTTTAGATGTTAGCAGCGAAAAAAGAGGGATGTTAATACCACGAATGGCATCTGCCAACAGAATGTCTATACCATCACCAGCCAAAGGGCTAATGGTGTATGATACTACGGTTAGTGCACTATTTGCCTTCAACGGAACAGGGTGGGACGCTATGGCAAAATCGCTGCCACAAGGGGCTATCGTGTTGGGCGAAACAGCACCCTATGCAAACATTATTAGCGGCGGATATACCCAAAGCGGTAAGGTGGTTTTTAAACTAAACGAACCAAGTACGATTGCTATTGGTGGTAACTCGTGGTTGCCAGTTTCAGAGGGCCGGGCAAACGGACAAGTGGTACAGGCAGGCAGCAAGATCGCTTTTTGGGGAGGCATACGTGACCTTTACCTAAATACGGGTGCCTTTTACGATCCGGTCACCGACGAATGGGATGTTATTGCAAAAACCGGGGCGCCCTCGCCACGCACTAATTTTGCTATAATATGGACAGGCACCGAGTTAGTTATATGGGGCGGCTCTACCATTACCGGTTCGTACAACTACTTTAATAACGGAGCAAGGTATAATCCTGCTACTAAAACGTGGACTCCTTTAAACATTGTTGGGGCGCCCTTAGCAAGAACTGCCATGGCCTATGGCTACAATGCCGCCACTAACGAAATGATTAATTGGGGCGGCTTTAACGGCCCAACACTGGCGGATGGTGCCAGGTACAACCTAACCACCAATACCTGGAGCACTATAGCAAGCGTGGGAAACCCCGGCACCCGCATTAACTATGCCTTTACCATGGGCAACGACCGGCTTTATATTTGGGGCGGATTACTTTTATCAACCTTTGCACAAACCAATACCGGCTATTATTATTCCTTTACCAGCAGTACATGGTCGCCCATGTCCGTAGCAGTGTTAAACCCAACCGCACGTGAAGGTGCCAATGCGGTTTGGACGGGTTCACAATTATTGATTTGGGGTGGCAACACCGGCGGCAACGGACTTAATACGGGAGCACGGTATACACCTGGTACCAATAGCTGGTTGGCTATAGCCAACTCACCATTAATTAATTTTGGATCAACCGCTGTTTTTGCCAACAATTATATGTTTACCTATGGTATAAATGGCGGTGGTATTTACAATAACACGCTTAATTCGTGGGCTTCGTTGCCCACTTACAGCCAGCCCGAAGGCGGCAGAAACAGTGTACTGGTTAGCAGCGCAAGTAATATTTTTACCCTTTGGGGTGGAAAAAAATATGGAGCCACAGGCGACTACCTGCCTTTTTTTGATAATGGAGGGCGATTTTTTATTAATCCTGCGAATGTTACGGTAAACACCGAGACCATCAAGACCTATTACTTGTATAAAAAGGATTAAAACAAATTGGGCTATTTGTGGGGAAGCGGGATTTTTTAACATGGGCCGGTTGGCGGGGACAAAGGAACAACAACAACAGGGGCATAACCTCGTAGTCATTTTACGCCATTCGCTCCCTTAAATAATATTAGTTAGGAAATTGAGAAACCTGTAAAATGCATCATTTCAACCTAAGTAAAACGTTTAATCTTTTAAAATTTAATATTATTACTAAGCATCGTTTAATTTGTTATCATCATCTATGGCTAAAAACTTAACCTTTACAAATGCAACTAACAGAGGACCAGGTACTTTTTTTTCAGGAGCAAGGATATTTATTGGTTGAAGATATTTTTGCCAAACCTGAAGTTGATTTACTGTTGAAAGAAATGCTAGAGGTAATAAAAGAAGACTGTCCACGAAGGATACTGGAAAAGAGTGGATCTGTAAGGTCCTTTTTTGCACCTAATACCTCTAATGTAGTGTTTGACAGAGCATCGCGGTACGCAAACCTGCTAACGTGTGCCTCCCAGCTACTGGGCGGCGATATTTATTTGCACCAGAGTAAAATAAATAGTAAAGCAGCAATGGTTGGCGATTGGTGGGAGTGGCACCAGGACTATACTTATTGGCAAAAGGATGATGGTATGCCTGGGCCAAATGTACTTACAGCTATGGTTTTTTTGAACCCGGTTACCGAATTTAATGGACCCATGTTATTGATTCCTAAGTCGCATAATGCAGGGGTTGTTGATGATGCCGAAAACGTTAACGATCTTGAGAGCTCCTGGTATAAGGAATATGTAGAAAGTGCAGCTTACCTGACTGCCTTAACCAGCGACCTAAAATACACGCTAAAACAAAATACCATTGCTCAATGGGTTAGTAAAAATGGAATGGTTTCTGCAAAAGGTGCTGCAGGCACCGTTTTATTTTTTCACGGAAACATTTTTCATGCTTCGTCAAACAATTTATCGCCGTGGGACAGGCATACCTACCTGCTAACCTACAACAGGACAAATAATAAATTGCCGGATACCGATAAACCCCGACCTGAATTTATTGCGATGCGCAACTTTGAGGTGGCAGTACCTGTGGAAAGTATATTATAGTGATACCGGATGCCGTCGTTGGCGTTGTCATTAAATATTGTGTGCATGGTTGATTAGTTTGTGCATATCCAAATGTTATACGACTTACTATGACTGCCGAATTAAAACCTCGTGAAGCAGCGGTACGGGTAAAACACCGTTAAAGGCTACAGGCGAAAGAGTTTGCACTTGCTACAAACGCCGGATTAAAACATTGTCAAAACAGCGGTACTGAGTAAACACCATGAAAGGATACAGGCGAAATAGTTTGCAGGTGAAAAACACCTGCAAAGACGAAATTGCAACGCTAAAGTGACAGCGAGGGAAGATCTTGAAAAAAGAAATAGAAGAAGAAGCAGCAGACGAAGAAATTTTCAAACTGGCGTTTGCATTCTCTTTAACGATCGTAATGTGGATGTCTCATTGGTGGTTTAGTGAGCGTATTTAGTTAACCAGCATTGTATTTCTCCGTCAGTACTTTTAGTTGGTTGCTTCTGTTTTATGGTTGTATATAAACAAAACCGCCATAAGCGACCCCGCAAAAGCAAGACCTGCCGATATTTTCATAATTAGCGAATAGGCATAAATAAAACCCGTTTTATAAGCAACGTCAATCATTTGCCTATTGTTGCTTTCAACTTCGGCTGGCACACCGGCATCGCCAAGGTTAACGGCTTGCTGCATAACCAGTTGTTTTTGTTGGTTGGGTATAGTAATGTTTTGTATGTTTTTTTGAAGCGAAGAAGTAAAAAATACAATGGCCAAAGCGCCAAAAATGGCATTGGCAAAAACACTGGCTATGCGGGTAACTGCATTGTTTATACCCGAAGCAGTGCCCGAAAAATGACTAGCAACTGAACCCATAACTGCGGTAGTCAGGGGCGCTACAGTTATGGACATACCAAAACCAAATAAAACGATACCGGGAAAAAAGGTTTGCCAGTAATCAGATGGTCCTGCTGTTTGTTTTATAAAAGATAAAAGTAATAAGCCTATGCCCGCTATTGCAGGCCCGGTAATCAGCAGCCATCGGGGACCGTATTTATCGGCCAGGCTGCCTGCAAAACGGGAGAGCGTAATTAATAGGACTGTAAATGGCAAGAGGGTCATGCCAGATTGTAACTGGCTGTACCCTTGCACCTGTACCAGGTTTAGCGACAAAAAAAGTAAGCCTGCTCCTAGTCCGGCATATAAAAAAAAGGACAATATGTTAGCACCACTAAAGGTGGAATTAAAAAAAAGTTGCAAAGGCATCATCGGGTTACTGCTCTTTTTTTCTATAGCAATAAAAATACCTGACAGCACAACACCTGCCGCCAGCGATGTAAGCACCTGCCAATGCTTAAAACCGGTTTCGGGAATGCGTAAAAACCCAAAGGTCAAACAAACCAGCCCGGCAAAAATGGCCGCCCCCCCCATAAAATCTATTGAAGGATTTGTTTCATTATCGCGGCTTTCCTCTACATGCTTCCAAAGAAAATACAGCGCAATTAAGCCAATAGGAATGTTGATGTAAAAAATAAACCGCCACAAACCCGCATCGGCCAATGCGCCGCCCAGAATGGGACCGCCAATAGTTACTACAGTAGTAATTGCCGACCATGTACCAATGGCTTTGCCCCGCTCGTTGTCGTTAAACGATGAGGAGATAAGTGATAAACTGCCCGGTATCATTAAAGCGCCCCCACATCCCTGCATTACCCTGGCACCAATTAAAAAATATACGCCCGGCGACAAACCGCACAAAGCCGACCCAACAATAAAAATGGCGATGCCGGTCATTAAAATTTTTTTCCGGCCAAGTTTATCGCCTAGCGAACCTCCAATTAAAATAAGCGAAGCCAGCATAAGCAGGTAGGCATTCAAAATCCAAAACAGGTCGGTGCCCGATGCATTGAGGCTTTGCTGCATGGCCGGTAAAACCACGTTCAGGGCTGTGCTATCTATAAAGGCCATTGCACTGGCTAATATAGCCGATACCATTATCCATTTGCCTTTTGCACTGGCAAGTTTAATTGTGGCCATTGGGTATTTTTGTGGTAAAAGAAAGCAATAAAGTTAATGGTAAACGGCGTTCTTATTGTAGGCCGGTCGTTGCTATTTCATGGTGTTTTTGTTAACGGTAGTTGGGTTAAAGCTAACTCCTTTTTTATTGCTCACGATTGGGTGAGTTGCTTTTTTTGGAGAGATAATACCCGTTACAATAGTGCTGGGGATCAGTAACCACCCCTGGGAGCCTGCGAACGGTGTACCAAAGATGCCTACAGCAAGGTAGGCCCAAACAAAAAACATTGCAGCCAGGATAGCTATGCATATTGCCATACGCTGGTTGGTCTTTTTACTTTTCTTTTTACCAGTTTGCAAAGTAAGCCAGTGCCCGCCGGCTACAATAAAGTCAAATGCTGATTAGTTTATTTCATTTAAAAATTGCATGGCTACAAACATAACCGATAATAATAGTGCAACTGAATGCACAATACCGGTAAGTCTGTTATTTTGAAAAGTCATAATCATGTTTTTTGGTTATTAAATTTTAACGTAAACGCTATTTAGTGATGTTTTTAAAAGCGCTTTAAATTATATAGTAAATGCAAACTTTTTATAATTACAATATTTTTTTTAGCAATATTTATAACCTGATAGTTATGCGGATTTATGGGGCGAATTTATTATTGTATTACAAAACAGCCTTTGCGTAAGGCTGACTATCTGGGGCTCTATTTACCATGCCGCCTTTTTCAACTTTATTAAACTGTACAATTGTTTAGTTATGCCTAAAGTCACCACTGATAGGGACAATAATAAGCTGAAATTATTTGTTGAGGTGGCCGATATTCCTGATATTAACCAAGAGCATATTGCCAAAAATGAGGCAATATCAAACTGGCAAAGTCAGGTTTTAGCACAGCGGCTTGCAGCCTTAGGCTGGCCGGCCAGTGTAACCAGGCAGTTTTTTTAACACCATCTTATTTCTTCTCTATTCTTAACTATTTCTTACACGCGACAACATGACTAAAGCATATGAAGGGCGTGATAATTGAATGACATAGTTATGCAAATGTTACCCACATACTCCGTTGAGGATTTTAAAGATAATATTGCCACACGCCAAAAATTATGGATGCCAAAACGGGTGGTTTTTACACCCGAAGCGTTGGAAGAACCTTTTGGTCAACGCATTTTTGAACGATTGAAACCCTACAATCTCAATATAGAAATTTTAAAAAATAAGCGGGTGACCGGGCTGCGGGGCGCCACCGAAAAAGAGACCTACAAAATAGCTAAAAATACATTGGCCATAGTAAATGCACCACCGTCGGCTTTTAGATTAACTCCCATTCCGCCCTCTGCCGATTTTCAGTTTCATTTGGCTGAAGGATGCCCTGCCCATTGCCAGTATTGCTATTTGGCGGGCAGCCTGCAAGGGCCACCGGCTATTCGTGTATTTGCTAACCTGCCATTGATTTTGCAAAATACTCTTAATTATCAACAGGTTGGTAAAATCACCTCTTTTGAGGCAAGTTGCTATACCGATCCGCTAAGCCTTGAGCATCTTACAGGGAGCCTGGCTGAAACGATCGGGTTTTTTGGTCGCCAGCAAAATGCTCACCTTCGGTTTGTTACCAAGTTTGATGCGGTCGAGCCTTTGTTAAACATTGAGCATAATGGCCGTACACGCTGGCGTATTAGTTTAAATGCCACAACCGTATCGGGCAGGTTGGAAGGTGGAACAGCCTCTGTTGCCGCCCGTATACAGGCGTTGCGTAAATTGGCGCTGCCTAAAAAAGCCGGTGGTGGCGGCTATCCCATTGGTGTTGTTTTAGCGCCTATTATAGCCATAGACAACTGGCAGCATCAGTATAGCCAACTGTTTAACCAACTGCAGCAGGCGCTCAATTTTTCAACCGACCTTACGTTTGAATTAATCACTCACCGGTTTACCCCAGGGTCAAAAGAAGTACTCAATGGTTGGTACCCAAACTCAAGCCTGGAAATGGATGAAACGCAAAGAGCTATGAAACGCAACAAATTTGGTGGAACCAAATACGTATACCCGGCACCTCAAATGAACGAGATGAAGCAGTTTTTTTATAGCGAGATTGCCCGGAATTTTCCAAATGCCAAAATTTTATATTGGACCTGACACGCAGGGAATGATGAGGTGGTTATGGTAATGCCAGCATGCGGCGTAGTTGTAGCTTTTAGGTAGTATTTTTTAAAGCGGGTGCGCAACAAGTGTTTACAGTTAAAGAACACCTGCAAAGGCGGCGAAACTCAATTATCTTAAATATTGTCTTATATTTTTTTACTACACGACTTTTTTTTTACCATACTGCCTTTATTGACTTTAACTATTTGAAAAATTGTTTGATCCTGCCTAAAGTCACAATTGATGTGGACGATAACAAGCGAAAATTATTTACTGAAGAGGCGAATGTTTTTGACATTAATCGGGATCATATTGGCTAAAATGACGAAATACCAAACTGGCAAAGTCAAGTTTTACAAGAGTGGCCTGGAGAATACAAGGCTGGTAAGGCTTCCCTATCGGCTTGGTTAGATGTTGAAAAGAGTGAGACAACGAAGAAGCAAATGGCGAATAAAGTTCTTTTTCCCGACAAGCCAAAAGAGGATGTAAAAGAGGCCGGCAAGTATTATAATGATATTGTAACAAAACCCGGAGCACGCCGTAGAAGTAATCAATAACTATCCGCAACTGGTGCTCACATTTTGGAACCGGGCTTTATAGCAGTTTTCATTAATCGTTTCGCACTTTTGTACCATTAGTAATTTTATTCAGCCTTTTTTATCATGATATGATGTTCAGCATTGATTTTACCAAATAGCGGATAATCATGTAGTTTTTACAATAACATTATATGAATGTATTACAGATTTAATTAGGGAGGAATTAAAACGTGTTCAGCAATCCAGGGTGTACAAACAATTAGGAGCTATAAAATATTTATTCGGCTTAATAAAAATGGAGGTATAACTGTTGACTTATAGCGGTTTTATACAAAAATAGTTTGTTTGTAAAAGCCAAATAAAGCGTTGCTCTTAAACTGAGCCTGTCGGTTGTTGGTTGGCGCGGCAACGATGCTTTCGTATAATAGCAGTAAAAAAAAACCGCCTCTGCAAGAGACGGTTTTTTTATTGTATAAGTGTTCTACTAATTGAAAGAGTATCTCAGACCAAGCTGCCCCTGGAACCTTGAACCAAATACGAGGTTATATGGTACCTGGTCAATAGTAAAGTTGTAGCCCCTGCCAGCAAAAGCACCCGAGGTACGATTAACGGTTTGTAACAGGCTGTATGCCTGGTTGCCCACCGCGTACTGCCTTCCCCAATCGTTGTTTAAAAGATTGGTAAAATTAAATACATCAAAGGTAAATTGTAGAGCATGTTTAGCCCCACCTACGTTTACCGTAAAGTCCTGTGCAATACGCATGTCCACTACATGCTCCCATGGGGTTCTTGCTCCGTTTCTTTCTGCATACATGCCCCTGCGCTTGCTTAGGTATTTGTCGTTGGTAATAAACTCCTCAAAAGCGGCGGCTTGCTGCGCTGCGGTATAACGCACTGTAGTAGCATTGCTTAGAAAATCAACAAATTTTATTTCGCTGCTATTGCGTGGAATATAAATCAGGTCGTTTCCAAAGTTCCCATCAGCATTAAGATCACCGTTGGTAACATAAGTAAACGGTGTGCCCGAACTGCCTGAGTAAAAGAAGGAAAGAGAAGTTTTTAATACTTTGGCATAGTTAACAAAACCAGTTACTACACCTGTTATGCGATGCGTTAATGCGTAGTTTGATACGGATAAAGCCGGTGTGTTTGGATTACCCACCACCTGTACAAACTGCCAGTTAGATAATGCTGTTGAGCTTGCACCACTGTTTACATCGGTAGCATCGTTATGATTGTAAGCAATTTGGGCAAAAACGTTGCGCCAGGTTTTACTTAACAGGGCAGTCAGGTTATATGAATATCCTTTGTTGGTGTTGCTTAATAAAATGGCGTTTGTAATTTGAGGATTGATCCTTCTGCCACCGGCACCGATTGAAGTTGAATAGGCAATGCGCTTATCGGCGCCATTGTTAAATGTTTGGTCAACAATGCCAGCGGGGTTGGCAAGGTTCACATCTTCATAAAAAACATTATTAATGGTTTTTGAATAGATAGCCTCGAAAGTGCCTAAAATACCACCAGGTAACTTTACGTCGGTAGCCAGGTTAAACCTTGCCACTTGTGGAAATTTGAAATTTTTACTAATAATATTGGCTTCAAAATTACGAGAAGCGGTGCCACCTACCGAAGCCTGGTTATTGGCATTAGGTACAAATGGCCTTGAACCGGGAATGTTAAGCGTGCTTAATAATAAACCGGTATTAGAAAACTGGTTCGATATCCACACAAAAGGAATACGCCCGGTAAAAATACCTGCACCACCCCGTAATACCACACTCTTATCGCCTTTTACATCATAATTAAAACCTACACGAGGCGACCACAGCAACTGCTTGTTGGGAATATATGATGTGCTGTATTCTGATTTAAAGGTAGAATCGACCAGGCGATTAAAGCCGGGCTGATCGCCAACAATCGGCATATCGGCACGCAAACCAATACTAATTCTAAAATTGCGGTTTACCTGTATTTCATCCTGCGCATAAAAACCTAGCTGTGCCGAGGTAAAAGATGCTGTTGGTTTAGGATTACCAGGTATATTGCTGGTGGTAATTTGAACCTGCCTGTTATTATTGTTGAAAAAGTCGGTGGGGCTGTTATAAGACCAACGGCCGTTAAAATTGTTGATGAACAGGTTTCTGAATTTAAAAAACTCGTTGTGTGTACCCAAGGTAAAGGTGTGTTTGCCTTTAAAAATTTTAAGGTTATCGGTTATTTCAAAAATATCCTGGTCAAGCTCGTTGGCAACCGAGCTTCTTTCGGAACCAAACTGAGCAATACCTGAACCCACCGAAATTTCTACAAAAGGAAACAACTCGCCGTAAGTTGTCCTAAAGTCGCGTATGCGGTGTAAACCTAAAATAAGGTTATTAGATACCCTGTTGTTAAAACGGCTTCTAAGCTCAGCTACGGTAATGTTTTGGTTGTTGTTAAACCTATAGGCATTGTTGCCAAAACGGAAAAGTGTAGGTGAGCGGAATATATTATCGTCGTAAGCCTTTATGTAGTTGTGGCGTACGGTAAGCCTGTGCTTACTATTAATATTCCAGTCTATGCGTCCAAACAATTTATCGCTTTGTGTTTCAGCATTAAACTGGTCAAAACTTCCC
Organism: Chitinophagales bacterium; assembly: GCA_038247635.1. Taxonomy (GTDB): domain Bacteria; phylum Bacteroidota; class Bacteroidia; order Chitinophagales; family Chitinophagaceae; genus Segetibacter. Next base: position 21,013 of record JBBRUR010000007.1, on the reverse strand, counting down.
ACATTGTAGCCATATTTACGCGACACGCTATCGGCAAGTGCCTGGGCATTAGCCACAGTAAGCAGCGCATTTACATCGCCTGCATTAAATAATGTGGGCGCAGTACGGCGTGCAAGCTCAGCATTTACAAAAAAGAACAATTTGTTTTTAACAATAGGGCCGCCCAGCCTGAAACCATATTGTTTGTCGCTAAAATTAGTAGCTTTTACTTTGCTAACCGGGTCGTCGCCAATAGTGTTTTGATTTCTTAAAAAGCCATATAGCGAACCTTCAAACTTATTAGTTCCTGAGCGGGTAACAGCATTTACGCCACCACCGGTAAAGTTGCCATAGCTGATATCGTAAGGGGCTAACACCACCTGTATTTCCTGTATGGCGTCCAACGATATGGGGGTGGTGCCCGCCTGCCCGCCTGGGGTACCTGAGCCACTCAGACCAAATACATCGTTATTTACCGCACCATCAATGGTAATGTTGTTAAAACGGTTGCTTGCACCTCCAAACGAGTTACCATTTGCCTGAGGGGTTAACCGTGTAAAATCGCTGATACTTCTGCTTAAGCTTGGTAAAGCGGCTATTAGCTGTTTACTTATGCTGGTAGAAGCACCGGTCTTCTTTCTTTCAGAAGAAGAAGTACTCGTTACAACAATTTCTTTTAAAGTGGTGGATGCACCGGTAAGCGGAACATCAAGACGGGTATTTTCGCCCAACGGTAAAAACAAGTCTTTTTGTGAAAAGGTCTCAAGGCCAACAAATGAAATTTCGACAGTGTACGGGCCGCCAGGTATCATGTTAACCACGTTGTACACACCGCTACTTTGGGTAGTAGTAACAAATCTTGTACCAGTAGGGGTATGCACGAAAGTTACCGTTGCACCTTCCAAACCTTGCTTACCCTGCTGTACAATACCCGAAACGCTACTGGTTGTTACTTGTGCATATATACAAGGGGTAACCAGCAACGCCGCAAAAAGCACCATTAAAATAGACTTAAAATTCATAGTTTAAAATTTTTTCGATTGCAAAACAAAACAAAAAATGGCAACAAATGGTTTCAGGTTTGTTGCCATTGCCCGTTTTCAGGGCAATTGATAGGGTATTAATGCTGCTTAATTTGGTAGGTTAACGTTAAAATAATGTCAAGCAGGTTTTTGCGTTTGCAAATGTTCATAATTAATTAATATAGTTTTCATAAAAAAAGCTGCCCAATACAGGCAGCTTTTGCTTTTTGTAAAATGATGTTAGCTTAAAAATTTAACCTTACACCCACCTGGCTAACCCACCTGGCAGCATAGCTGGGTATGGTAGAGGTGCTGATGCCATAAGTAGTAGCCCCTTCGGGCAGCGGTGTAAACCGGTATTGCGGAATGGTAGTGTTTGGCCGGTAATTTATAAACTGGACCAACTGGAATTGATCGAAGCTTAGGAAATATTGGCGGCCCCAATCGCGATTAAGCATATTGGTAAAGTTAAATACGTCGTAACTAAGTTGCAATTGGTATGTTTTACCCGACAGTTTTACATTAAAATCCTGCTGTATTTTTAGGTCAACAATATTAGTAAAAGGCAATCTTGCACCATTTCTTTCGGCATACATACCCCTTCTTTTCTTTAAATAAGGGTCCTTTTCAATAAAACTGTTCAAAAGGTCGCGCTGCTCCTGGGCAGAGTATAATCGTGGGCCTACTGTGTTGGATAAGAAAAAGGTTTCAGCTAATTGTTGTTTCGTAGGTACAAATATTAAATCGCTGGATGCTGTGGCCGAAACGTCGTTTACCGGGCTATTTCGGTACGTATAGCTAAATGGATTACCCGATTGACCGTTGTATACCAACGAAATGGTGGTAGCCATTGCCTTATTAGCGTATGTAAATTTTTTGGCCATATAGGCGTTAATCCGGTGATCAAGGTTAAAGTCGGATGTTGACAGAGTAACGAAATTTCTGCCATTAACCGTTTCCATGCTATTCCACTGACTGTTATTTTGGCTGCTGGTGCCTTCATTGTTAACCTGGCTGTTTCCGTAAGTATAGTTAGCATTAAATGCAAAGCCGTTGGTCCAGGCCTTATCAATGGTAAGCGTAAAATTGTACGAGAATCCTTTTTGTCCTTTGCTGTTGCTCAACAGAAATACATCATTATTATAGGGATTGCTGCCATTTGACCGGATTGGTATTTTTCGTATGATCCCACTGGTAGAATAAACGTTTCGATTGTCGGGCCCGGCTGATATTAAAGTAGGCGGCAGGATATTAATGTTTTGATAATTGATCTCGTTTATGTTTTTGCTAATAATCGTTTCCATAGTAAACCGCCATGCTTTACCCAGGTTTTTATCAAAGGCAAAAGAGGTTCTAAAAAGTTTAGGCAGTTTAAAATTTTGTGCAATCAAATCAACCTGCCCCTTATTGTTTAAACCCAGTCCAAGTTCTTCGGCGGTATACTGTCCAAAAGGGTCGGGCCTAAAAGCGATTGTTTGTGCCTGTGTTGGCGGGTTTAAATCAATGCCGCCTATGCCTACGCCGTTTTGGTTGTACACGCCTCCCGGCCAAACCAGTGGAACCCGGCCGGTAAAGAGGCCTATACCACCGCGAATGGTTGCATTTTCTTTAGGCAGCTTTAACGTAAAACCTAACCTTGGAGACACCGAAGGTTGAGGACTTGCGATTTGCCCCGAACGTGCACCTTGCAAATCATAAAAGCGACTAATAGCTGGTAAAGCACTATCGTTAAAAAACTGATCTTTTTTAGGAGTTGTTAAAAACTTAGTAACGTCCAAACGAAGGCCTGCATTTATTGAAAAATTTTCTGAAACACGTATTTCATCATTTATAAAACCGCCAAGACGCATGGTATTAAATTCGGCTGCTTCCTGCGTATTGTCTCCACTTGTTTTATCAACCAACGAAAACGACCGTTGATACCTGTTGGGATTAGCGCCTACCAGAAAGTCGTTTAGATTGCCATAAGTATAAGTGCCATAGTTGTCCCTTATAAATACGTTATAAGAATGACTAAATTCATTGTCAGTTCCTACAGTAAAAAAGTGCCCGCCAACGTTAAACTTTAAAAAGTCAATTAACGCAATATTATTTTGTTTTAACAGGTTGGCTGTTGAAAAATTTTCGGTTCCCAATACAAAGCGCCCCGCGCCATCAAGTATAGTTACGCGGGGAAATGGACTGCCAATTGCGCCGCGATCGTCAATTACACCCGTGTACGTCATTAACAGGCGATTACTAAATCCCCTTTTCATTGTACTTTTTAATTCTGCCGAAACTGAATTGGTTTTACTTGGAAAGAGAAATCCATTATTGAAAAAGTTAATTGAAGTAGAACTGGAAGTACTGGTATTCAGCCTCCGTGCATTATTATACCGATAGGAGATACTCAACCTGTTTTTAGTATTGATGTTCCAGTCAACTTTGGCGGTAATTTTATCGGCATCAATGGTTTCTGGATTGTCAAGATATCCACCGGCATCGTAGTTGTATTTTGACTTCAATGTGGTGATAAAATTATTTATATCCTGTTGGGTACTTGCCCCTCGATACTGGCTAAAAACAAAAGGTTGTGGACGGGTGTCGCGTTGTATTTCAGCATTTATAAAATAAAATAATTTGTTTTTTACTATTGCTCCACCTACCCTAAACCCGGTGGTTTTATTTCCAAAGTTGTTTAAACGCGTTGCGGAGTCCTTTGGCCCAAATGGCGTTTTACCTGTAAGTTCCTGGTTTCTGAAAAAATAATACACCGATCCGCTGGTCTTATTACTTCCACTTCGCGTGGTGGCATTAATACCTCCCCCGGTAAAGTTACCAATAGATGCATCGTACGGCGAAATGATCACCTGGAACTGGTCAATAGCATCTATAGAAATGGGGGGCGAACTTGCCTGGCCTCCATTAGTTCCTGAGTTGCTTAATCCAAAAACGTCGTTGTTAATGGCCCCATCAATATAAAAGGCATTGTAGCGGTTGTTTTGACCCGCTATACTTATGCCACCGTCGGCCGAAGTCAATTTTGCCTGCGGAGTAAAGCGCAGAAAATCCTGTAGGTTTCTTCCAACGGTTGGAAGGTTAGCCATTTTATCGCGCCCTATGTTTGTTCCCGCACCTCCCTTAACTTCCGAGGACCGCGCCGTTGCGGTTACTGTCACCTCGCTTAAAGTAGATGTTTTAGACACCAAGACCGAAGTTAATTTGTAGATTTCGCCTAGTGATAAATAGACATCTTTTCTTACTTCGGCAGCATAATTAACGTACGTAACCTGGATTACGTAGGGTCCGCCGTTATTAAGGTAATTCAAATCAAACCTCCCACCCGCTCGTGCCTGGCCGGTATAAACGGTGCCTGTGGGTTCGTGCGTGGCCGTTATAGTAGCACCCTCCAAAGCAAGCCCATCAACCGTTTTCACTGTTCCGCTTATGCCACTGGTAGTAGTTTGCGCCGAGGCCAAAATAATAAAAACAAGCAAAGTCACTGCTACCAGACATACCTTTTTTATGTACATATTTATTTTCGATTTTAAATGCAATCAGCAAAATAAGGCTATTTGGCACTGGCTAATCATTAACTTTTAATTAATTCAATGAACTCCCAAAAATTAGCAGCCAGCCTTGTTTAAGGGTTGGAAAAATAGTAGTTGAGTTTACCCATTAAATTAGATTTAATGAAATGATGTTACTATTTGTGGATTGAACCACCTTAATTTGTATAATTAAAATTAAATTATGATAAAATTATTTACACTTTTTTTGAGTTTTACGGTCGCTGCTTCAGCCTGGTCGCAACGAATATTGGTTGATAACTTTAATTACCAGGCAGGTACATTAACTGATTTAGGCGATAACAGAAGCGGTGGATTATGGATTAATTCTTCCGGAACCGGCAATCTTCTTACTGTAACTGAGGGCAGTTTGACTTATCCCAATTATTTTACAGGACCAACGCCAACAAGCGGAAAAGTTACGCTTACCGGATTATCTGGTTCATCGGAAGATGCGTACACTTCTTTTGAAAAAAAAATTTCTGGAACCTTGTATGGTTCGTTTTTAACCAAAGTAAACAGGATAAGTAATCTTGCTCCCAACGTTCACCCAACCATTGACGGGGAGCACTATGTAGGGTTTTTGCCTACTGCTAATACCAACGACTACAGGGCTAGAGTATTTATGCGCAAAGGCTCACAACCTAATACAGTAAATTTTGGAATTAATGTTACCTCTACTTCTTCTACCCCCCCGTTAAACCCGGTAGTGTGGGCACCCACCAATTACGACTCAGGTGTTGTGCACCTGGTAACATTTGCATACCAGTTTAACGGTGGTCTTGGTGCGGACCGTGCCAAGCTTTGGATCAACAAACCTTTTAGCGCAACAGAACCAACCCCCGATGCCATTTCAATATTTCCAATGTCAGGTTCAATACCAGCCGACCTTGGTCGACTTGCTATAAGACAAGGCACTACTCTTACTCCTAATGTGGATATCGACGCAATGATCGTATCAACTAACTATTCCGATGTTTCCCTACCACTAAACCTCACCTCCTTCACAGGCTCACTATTAAACAAAGCCGTAGTATTAAACTGGAGTTCTTCTAACGAGGTAAATGTAAAAGGCTTCGCAATCGAAAAAGGATTAAACGGTAAAGATTTTAGCGAGGTCGGTTTTACTGCGGCTAAAAATACCGCCACAGCAAACGATTATTCGTTTGAAGATAACAGTGTAAAGGGCGGTCCAAATTATTATCGCTTAAAAATGATTGATAAAGACGGTAGCAGCCGCTTTAGCAACGTGGTATTAATTAATAGCACTATTGTCAGCGGCGTTTCTGTATTTCCTAATCCTGCTGTGGGTAATATTAACCTGAGCCACGAAAAAGCTACACGAGGCGCTGTTATAAGCGTTGTAGGCCTGAACGGTAAGGTGCTAAAAACATACCCTGTACAGCCAGGTGCAACACAAACAGGACTGAGCGTTGCTGAAATGGTTAAAGGCAACTACATTTTGATTTTCAACAATAACGGATCAAAATCGGTTACACAGTTCAGCAAACAATAATATTTTCTATCAAAGGTTATGTCCCTTCCGGTTTTGCCGGAAGGGATTTTTATTTATAGTGCCTCCCGTTTTCAAACAAAAGCTGACAGAATGGGTAGTATACCAAAGCAATAAGCCAATTGGCTGTAAATTTGCTCAAAGAATGTTATGTTAGATACTATAATAAGTGCCATTGAAGACATTAAAAATGGTAAAATGGTTATTGTGGTTGACGATGAAGACCGTGAGAATGAAGGGGACTTTATAACCGCAGCCCGCAACGTTACCCCCGAAATTATTAATTTTATGAGTAAAGAAGGGCGTGGCCTTATTTGCGCCCCACTGATTGAAGAACGTTGCGATGAACTGCAACTGGAGCTAATGGTTAACAGCAACACATCATTACATGCTACGCCTTTTACTGTTTCAATAGATTTGTTGGATAATGGTTGTACCACCGGTATTTCGGCGCATGACCGCGCCAAAACAGTGCAGGCGTTAATTGACCCTGCAACCAAACCACACAACCTTGGCCGTCCGGGTCACATTTTTCCATTACGGGCTAAAGAGGGGGGCGTATTGCGCCGCACAGGCCACACCGAAGCTACGGTTGACCTTGCCAGGCTGGCAGGTTTTGAACCCGCAGGTGTGCTGGTTGAAATTATGAACGAAGATGGAAGCATGGCCCGCCTTCCGCAACTGGAAATCATTGCTAAAAAATTTGACCTCAAGATCATTTCCATAAAGGACCTGATAGAGTACCGCCTAAAAATGGACTCTTTAATTGAGGAGTTGGTACGGGTGGAAATGCCTACCAAATTTGGCACCTTTAAATTAGTGGCCTTTAAAGAAAAAACTACCCAACGCGAACACCTGGCGCTTATTAAAGGCGAGTGGGAAAAGAATGAGGCTGTTTTGACCCGGGTACACAGCAGTTGCTTTACCGGCGATATATTGGGGAGCCTACGCTGCGATTGCGGCGAACAACTGCACAAGGCCATGAAAATGGTTGAGCACGAAGGCAAAGGTATTATCCTGTACATGAACCAGGAAGGAAGAGGTATTGGGCTGGTAAATAAATTACGTGCCTATAAACTACAAGAGCAGGGCATGGATACCGTTGAGGCCAACATACACCTTGGCTTTGGTATGGACGAACGGGATTATGGCGTAGGCGCACAAATTTTGCGTCATCTTGACGTAACCCGCCTTAAACTAATGAGCAACAACCCCAAAAAGCGGGCTGGTTTAAAAGGCTACGGCCTCGAAATAGTAGACATCATCCCCATCGAAATAAAATCAAACCCTCACAACGTAAAATACCTGCAAACCAAACGGGATAAACTCGGTCATGAAATTTTAAATGATCTGCTATAGGTTATTTTAAAGGTAGAGAGTTATGAGTTATGCGTTAAGAGTTATGCGTAAAGAGTTATGGGTTATAGTGGGTTGTGAGTGAAAAAATTTATTGTGAATTTTAAATGCTAAATTTTGAATTGGAGAGAGGTAGGAATTAAGAATTATGAGTTTAGAATTATGAGTTTAGAATTATGTTGAATTTTAAATTTTAAATTTTGAATTGGATGGAAAGCATTGTGAATTTTGGTGTGTATGTTGAGTGCACGGACTGCCACAATGCACATTTCCACTTTTCACGTTTGATGTTTCACGACTGACCATTCACCATTCACCATTGCCCATTCACCATTGCCCATTCACTTCCTCCTTATTTAATTTTTAATTTTTACTTTTTAATTTTTACTTTTCACAGCAGCAACCCCTCCAAAAACAAATAAGCTACGCTAAAGTAAATAATCAGGCCTGTTACATCTACCAGCGTGGCAACAAAGGGGGCGGACGATACTGCCGGATCGGCGCCAAGTTTCTTTAGTATCAGAGGTAACATGCTGCCGCTGATGGTGCCCCAAAGCACCACGCCTACCAACGATACGCCTACGGTACAACCTATAAAAAACCAGTGTGGTCCATAAATATCAGTAAACTGTTGCCAAATAAACACGCGGATAAAACCAATAAGGCCCAGCAGTGTGCCGAGCATCAGGCCACTTATCACTTCTCTTCTAAAAACCCGCCACCAGTCATCCAGCGAAATTTCGTCCATGGCCATTGCCTGTATAATTAGCGTTGAGGCCTGCGAACCCGTATTGCCGCCGCTGCTAATAATAAGCGGTATAAATAAAGTAAGCACTACTGCCTTGGCTATTTCATCTTCAAAATAACCCATGGCAGTTGCAGTTAACATTTCGCCTAAAAACAATACTACCAGCCAGCCAATACGCTTTCTAAACAATTTCATTATGGGCATCTCCAGGTAAGGCTCATCAAGGGCTTCGGTACCGCCCATTTTTTGCATGTCTTCACTAAACTCCTCACCGGCTACCCACAATACATCGTCTATGGTAATAATACCCAGCAGCACATTGTGGTCGTCCACCACCGGCAAGGCGGTTCGGTTATTCATTTTAAACACCTGGTTGGCATGCTCCTGGTCATCTTTGGCGTTCAGCGATATTACCCGCTCGTCCATCAGGTCGCTCACCAGTTTATCAGGGCTGGCCAATATAATTTCCTTAATGCGTATGTCATCTATCAGTTCGCCCTGCTCGTTAATCACATAAATCACATCAATGGTAATATTTTTATTCCCAATCTTTCTTATTATAGCAAATACCTCCTGCACGGTATTGTTCTCGTACACATAAATATAATCGGGGTTCATTAGCCTGCCTACGCTGTCTTCGGGGTAGCCAAGCAGCGATAGCGTAATCAGCCGTTCTTCGGGTTCCAGCAACTTTATTAGATCGCGTAATACTTCTTTGGGCAAGTCTTCCAAAAATGCGGTGCGGTCGTCGGCCTGTAATTCGTTCAACAGCTCGGCGGTTTTAAAACTGGGCAGGTCGCCTACAATGCGTTTTTGGGTAGGAAAATCCAGTATTTTAAAAGTACTGGCCGCCCGGTGTATAGACAAATTGGCAATAATGCGGTCTTCAAATTCGGGGTATTCATAAATCAGGTCGGCCACGTCGCTTATGTTCTGATCGTCCAAAAACTCCCTGATAGCAAGTTTGTCGTCCTTTGCTATCAGTTGTTCAAATGCTTCCTGCAGGTCTAGTTCGTCCATATCGATGGCCATAGCTGCAAATTAAGTATTTGAAGCCCTACATTTGATGCCCGGCCATCAAAAATTTATCTTCGCCGGTAACTAATAATGTATGCTGGCACCTTATTTAATTATAGCTGTTTCGCCCAAAGGTGGCAAAGGCGTTTTTACTACCCGCTCTATAAAAAAAGGAACAATTATTGAAGTAGCGCCTGTCATTGTTCTTTCAGTAAAAGATCGCAAAATTGCTGATACAACCAAACTATATAATTATGTTTTTGAATGGGGAAAAAGCAAGCGCCAGGCCTGCGTTGGGCTTGGCTACATCTCCATGTACAACCATAGCTTTGAACCCAATTGCGAGTACGAGCAGGATTATGAAACCGAACTAATGATGGTAAAAACCTTGCGGGATATAAAAAAAGGGGAGGAGTTGTTTTTTAGTTACAATGGCGATCCGGAAAATAAGCGGGGGTTGTGGTTTAAAACGGTGTAGGCATAACATCCATAATAATTGGTTAGCATCTGGTACACCTTAATTACATGCTAATGTAGGCATAAGCATGAGTAGGCTACATCAACACTGGATGATAGCCAGAATTAAATTTTTATTACGTTGTCCGTTTTTGATAATGCGAAGAAATTTTAATATAAGTTTAATGCTCGTTAATATTTAGCTGATTTTACAAACGGAGGATTTTCATTTTAGTGAGCATGATTGCCATAGTGGCCTGCCGCAAAACCGACATGGCAGCACCAGAAACCAAATAAACGATAAAGCGGCATTTTTTAACTTGCAACCAGGAACCCCAGCCGAAGTGGTAAGGGTGGCCCGCGACCTACAACGACGCGATTCGATGGCCCAATTTATTACACAGTTGGCAAAAGCAAACGGCTTACCGGTGTGGGATAAAACATTTTATAATGTAGGCAAAAAGAACAGTGATAATAAAATTAAAACCGCCACAGCCGCCCGCGAAGTAGCCGACAGGCACCCAGGGGATGTTTTTTTATACCCCTTCGGCAGCAACCTGGTAGCGATATATCGGCCTATGTAACTTGCTACCAGCACAACGACCGCACCTATAGTTATAAGCTTTTTAACTGCGATAGTATGAATGCCTTGCGCCCCGTAGGCGATACCGCCAAAACCAATTGGCTGAATGCGATGGCGGTATTCGGCTTTTTTGAAAAAAACATTAACGGCTGCGACAGCATTTTGGTAGAAGGGCAGGGCAGGGGGTATTTAAAGGGGGCACAACTGCAGTTTGAGGAGGTAAACGGCAATACCGCCGGACGGGAAGTAGCCTCTATGTCGTTCCCATGAACCAGCGGGTGCAGCTTCACAATGATTGTGTTAAAAAGTTTTACCTATCTGGAAGTATATGTAAACGGGCAGCCTACTGATATTTATACTAATTACACGGTACAGGTGGCTGTTACAGTTTTTTGTACGGGCGATGAAGGGCCACCCCCTGGTAGTGGCACCTCTGCCAGTACTTACAACTGGTATAATTAATGTACTGGGACATGGTACAATGGAAACAACCCTGCACCCGGGCAGTACTGGTGAACGAATTCGTTGGATAGCGGGGTGGGGAGTGGGGGAGTGATAGAAATAATCCCCGATTACGAAGATTTGGGCGATTTTCTTGATGATCCAGATTACTTTGAAGACAATCCTAAGCGTATTTCATTTGAGTATCAGCAAGACCCTTGGCCAACAATACAGAGTGTAATTGGGTTAAACAGCTTTGTAGAATACAGGAAAACGTGAATTGTTTGATATTAGTAAAAGGGCAGATTGCCATAACAGGCGTTCGAGATTTGGGATACGGATCAGCTTATAAGGTATTTGATTCTCAAGGTGGTCCATATGCTGATGTAGCGGAAAATGGTGTTGAATATATCATAACAAAACTTAAGTCGGGCAAGCCCGTGGTTGTTGGGGTTGATAATCGAGTAGGCCCTCCTAGCTCTCAAAATGCTGATGGCAAAATTGATCATTTTGTAACAATAGTTGGGGCCGGTGAAGATGCCGCCGGAAAATATTTTACGTTTTTTGATAATGCTACTAACTTAGTAAATAAAGGTGCGAAGGTGAATAATAAACTTTACTACAATAGTGCAACCGGTCTTATTACGGGTAAATCCGCTACAACTCCCAGTAACCCAGGATATTATGATTAAAAAGTTACTCAAATCCGGAAAAACAAATAATTTATAGGTTACCATAAAATGTTTAAAGAATGTCTTCTATTGCTATGAGACTTTTTTGGTATTTGGTTTTAATATCAGCTTTTAATGGTAATCTGGCAAACGCTCAAAATATTGGCGATACGCTATTGAGTGTAGGACATAAAGGAGAACAAGTTTATAGGCGGGTGTATATAGCTTCCGGAAATTCGGAATACCACCACAGTATGCTTACCCCTTTTTCCATTGAAACTAAAAAAAACGGTTACCTTTTAAATCACTTGCCAAATCCAGAAAACGAACCTGTGCACACTAACAAGTTAACGGACGGAGAATGGGTAAGCGTTTATCTCTATAAGGGCAAATTGTTTGCCTATTCGCCATCGGAACCCTATGTTAACACTTATCTTACGGTTAGAGGCGACACGATTGTATTCAACGATTTTAACGACGGAATGGTAGCTGAAAGAATAACGGCAATGCTTCCCACCAGTAATTTAGAGACCATTAGGTATATAATAAAATGCAAAGAATCAGATGCGGAGCTAATGAATTTTACTTTTATAAATAGGCAAAAATCAATTGCCATTATCAGCTTTTCCCGGTTTGGAAACATCCCTGTGTTGGTTGCAAAAAAGGAGTATTTTCTAAGTTTACCAATCGTCGTTAATCATTGCCCCAACCAACGATGCCCTGAATGGGATTTTTAAAGTGGCGGCTACCATACCTCCAATATTTAAAACTTTTAAAAACCAGCCCCTACAGTATATGGTAAATAGCTTTTTACCCTGGTAATCTATTGCTATCGTCGGTCAAAAAGGTACTTTTCTCATATCATACAACACAAAATGGAAGTTACTTCTACGCCGCGAGTTTAAAGCTGAGAAGTTATTAACCACTCTTGACACACCCGTAAATTTAATACTGGCAAATCTGCTGCACCCCTCAATTATTTCGCCTGTTGACACCGCCTGATCCCACAAACCATTACCCACTGCGGTTACAATTAATAGCATACTGTCTTTGTAGTACTCAAAAGGATTAGATAATCCCATCTTATACCAGTTATTAGTTGCATCCCACGTTACCGAATGTGTACTGCCACCTGTAATAGTAGTAGCAACACTGTCAACAACTCCATACGCCAATATACGCGGACCGGTAGATATTGGTTGCCATCTATTTAATGATATAGGAGGAAAAATATTGACCCTATATTTCATATAAGTAAAAATCTGCTGTTCATTAGTATTAAACACCGTCATTCCAAACACGGGCGAGGTTACTGAATACATTTGCTGAGATGTTATCCTTGGCAATATCACCGGTTTGGCGCTTGCCCCATATCAAGTACCGAAGAACTGCTTGGTGTGGTAGTGCCAAGTCCAACCTGACCAATGGCCATAAAACTTAGTAACACGAGGGAAAGTAGCAGTAACTTTTTCATAGCTAATAATTATAATAATTTAAAAATAAATTTTTAAAACCATTAAAAAGGGCTATAAATGTAAAAACACCAACCCGATACTTGCTGAAAAAATACTAAAAAGTTTATTTAGAAGAAGTCGTTTATATGCACGTTGGTAGTGCGGGTGTATTAAGTGTCTCGCGACTGCTCATAGCTGCCAGCTTATGGTTAGTCACAAATTCGTATGCAGTAATTAATAAATTTCAACCTGCTTCACTTGGCTTTGACAAATGCTTGCAAAACTAAAATAAAAAAGGCGGAACAATTAGGTTCCGCCTTTTATCTATGTAAAATATTAGTTATGAAGTTGCATTTTGCCTGATAATATTTAACGCCGCACCCGCCTTAAACCACTCAATTTGTGGTTGATTATAAGTGTGGTAAACAGTTATTTCATCTTTAGTGCCATCGGCGTGGTTCAACACAACGGTCAGCGACCCATCGGGCGAAAAGTTGGTAAGACCATTTATGTCAATCACGTCATCTTCCAGCACTTTGTTGTAATCCTCTTTGTTGGCAAAGGTTAAGGCCAGCATGCCTTGTTTTTTCAGGTTGGTTTCGTGTATGCGTGCAAAACTTTTTACCAGTATTGCCCGTACGCCCAAAAAGCGTGGTTCCATAGCAGCATGTTCGCGGCTGCTTCCTTCACCATAGTTTTCGTCGCCTACAACAATACTTCCAATACCCTCGGCTTTGTAAGCCCGCGCTGTGGCAGGTACGGGGCCGTATTCGCCGGTCAGTTGGTTTTTAACCTTGTCAATGCCATCAGTGTAAAAGTTCATAGCACCTATCAGCATATTGTTCGAAATATTATCAAGGTGTCCGCGAAACTTTAACCAGGGTCCTGCCATCGAAATATGATCGGTGGTACATTTTCCTTTGGCTTTTATCAACAACTTCAATCCTTTAATGTCAGTTTCTTCCCAGGCTGTAAATGGCTCTAACAATTGTAGCCGCTGGCTTTCGGGATTAACGATCACCTCTACAATACTACCGTCTTCGGCAGGGGCCTGAAAGCCTGCATCCTCTACCGAAAATCCGTTGGGAGGAAGTTCAATACCGGTTGGTTCGTCAAGCATTACCTCTTCGCCATTTTCGTTGGTAAGCGTATCGGTAAGCGGGTTAAACGATAACCTGCCGGCTATGGCAAAAGCCGTTACAATTTCGGGCGAAGCCACAAAAGCGTGGGTACCTGCATAACTATCGTTGCGTTTGGCAAAGTTGCGATTAAAGGACGTGATGATGGAATTTTTACGGGTAGGATCGTCCATATGGCGGGCCCATTGTCCAATGCAGGGTCCGCAGGCGTTGGCCAATACCACACCGCCCATTTCATCAAACGTTTTAAGAAAGCCGTCTTTTTCTACTGTAAACCTCACCTGCTCGCTACCGGGAGTAATGGTAAATTCCGACCTGGTTTTTAGGTGCTTATCTACAGCCTGCTTAGCTACCGAGGCCGAGCGGCTAATGTCTTCGTACGATGAGTTGGTGCACGAGCCGATAAGGGCCACCTCTATAGTTTCGGGCCAGTTGTTGGTTTTTACTGCTTCTGCAAATTTGCTGATGGGCCATGCAAGGTCGGGCGTGTAAGGGCCGTTTACGTGTGGCTCCAGTTCGTCAAGGTTAATTTCAATTACCTGGTCGTAATAATTTTCAGGCTCCGCATATACGTCTGCATCCGGGCGAAGGTGTTCCATTATTTCGTCGGCCATAGTAGCAATATCGTCGCGGTCGGTCGACTTTAGGTAAGCGCTCATTTTTTCGTCGTAAGCAAAAATGGAACAGGTGGCACCTATTTCGGCTCCCATGTTACAAATGGTTGCTTTACCAGTGGCGCTTAATGCATCGGCACCATCACCAAAATATTCTACAATAGCGCCGGTGCCGCCCTTTACAGTTAAAATGCCGGCAACCTTTAAAATAATGTCTTTACTACTGGTCCAGCCGCTAAGTCTGCCTGTAAGTTTAACGCCTATTAGTTTAGGCCATTTCAGCTCCCATGCAAGGCCGGCCATTACATCGCTGGCATCGGCACCGCCCACGCCTATGGCTATCATACCCAAACCACCTGCATTAGGGGTGTGGCTATCGGTACCTATCATCATACCTCCGGGAAAAGCATAGTTTTCCAATACCACCTGGTGTATAATGCCCGCACCAGGCTTCCAAAAGCCCAGGCCATATTTATCACTTACCGACGACAGAAAGTCGTACACTTCCCTGTTGGTGTCAAGTGCTGCATTTAAATCTTCTTTAGCGCCAACTTTGGCTTGTATAAGGTGGTCGCAATGTACCGTGCTGGGCACCGCTACCTGCGGGCGGCCTGCCTGCATAAATTGCAACAGGGCCATTTGCGCAGTTGCATCCTGCATAGCTACACGGTCGGGAGCAAAGTCAACGTAATTTTTTCCGCGTTCAAATATTACTGGCTCCATATCGTTATGCAAGTGGGCATACAGTATCTTTTCTGCCAAAGTAAGTGGGCGGCCTGTTAACAGGCGGGCGTTGGCTACTTTACCAGGTAATTCCTCATACACTTTCTTAATCATTTCTATATCGAATGCCATAAAATGTTGATAGTTTTATTGTGAATTAAATAATTTGACAAACTTACAGTAAAACAAGCCGATGGTGAAATGAGTTTTACAGTAATAAAATGCCTAATTTAGACTACTCGGGTGTTATTGAAACACAACTTACTGATTTCAAATATTTATGAAAACTATGAATAAATTAAGACGCAGTATTGAAGTACATGCATTTGGAGTATGCTCGTCCATTGGCGAAAAAATGGGAATTTCGACCAGCCGCATACGCATGTGGTTCATATACATCTCCTTTCTTACCCTTGGCTCCCCCCTTATTGTTTATATGATTTTGGCGTTTTGGCTAAACATCAAGCAATATATTTACAATGCAAGGCGTAACCCTATAAGATATTTGTAAGTATTAAACCCAAATATTTAAGGTGTTAAAAATTGAATACAACCACACAGATTATGCTGAATTATTAAGCGATTTTGCCCAATATTTTGACTGTGCTGTTGTAAATAATTTGTTGGTTTTGCCACCCCATATTGGCAATGGTTATATGAAACTGGTAGAAATGCCCAATGGCTTACAGGGCATTATAAGTAACTACACAGTACACCAGGATATACTTTTTAAGCGTAATAAAATCAATAGAGACTTTTTTACCCTTCGGTTTGACGAGGTAATCATACCCGAAAAACCGGTAGACGGCGAAGTTGATGGTTTGCCGGATATTAATCAGATAAGGTCGGCCGTTTTTCTGGGTAGCGCCAAGTTTGAATGGCTTTTTTTAACCACAAATGGCACACAGGTAAAAGGAGTAAATATATTTTTTAGCAAAGATTGGCTGGAGCATTTTTTGGCAGTGGAAAGCGTGGGTGACCTGATTAAAAAATACCTAAGCCTAAAAATGAGTGCTTTTAATTACGAGCCTATGGATATGGAGTACAAGCGCATTTTAGGCGAAATTGTAAATACCGAACAGCATTTTATGTACGGGTCAATGGTGGTACAAAACCGGATAATGCTGATGTTGGAGCGTTTTTTTACCCGTATTTACTATAAAATGAGCGACATTCATTTTGATGTTAAGCTTACCAACGACGATATTAATAGCGTTAAAAAAATTGCCCACGAGTTGTTGAAAGATTTTTCGGTAGAACCTGTAGGTATTAATAAACTTGCAAAAATGGCAGCCATGAGCCCTTCTAAACTTAAAATAAGTTTTAAGGAAATTTTTGGAATGCCTATATACCAATATTATCAAAAACACCGCATGAACAGGGCTAAAGCCATGCTGCTATCGCGAAAATATTCAGTAAAAGAAGTGGGGCTTGAACTTGGATATAACAACCTTAGTAATTTTGCCAAAGCCTTTAAAAAGTCGTTTGACCAATTACCCAGCGATTTACTGGGCAGATATTAATATTGCTACTTCGCTTTAATCCAATGTAATTTAATGTCAAATCATTTTAAATTTGAACACCCCGATTACGTTCAATACGTACAGCAATTAGCAGATAGCTTTAAGGTAAAGGCTGCTGCAAACCTGCTGGTACTGCCCCCGGCAGTAGGCAACGGATTTATTTGGGCCGAAACACTGCCAATTGGCATTTCGGTAATGGCGGCCCAAATGGTTATGGTGCATGAAATTACCCTTTCGCAAAGCCCGGCGGCTGAACACTGTTACTCGCTCCAGTTTACTGAATATTCAAAGGATCCATCGGAAGTTAAACTGCCGGGATCAAAAAAAAACCAACCGGTTACACAGTTGCAATCGTCGGTAAGGTTAATGCACACTTTAATGCCCCAAACCTATGTTTTTCCCGAAGGGGTGCTTACCCAAACCGTGTGTTTTTACTTTAGCAAAAACCAGTTAAACCAGTTAGTGGGCACAAATGCCGTGGAAGAGATGTTGACCAAATACTTTCCTTATTTATTGCTGAATGAAGCACTTGAACCCATAGCCACCGATTACCGCATAACCCTTAACGAACTGCAGGTTGAAACGATAGACATTCCGCTCAGGTTAAATTATATTCAAAACAGGGTTTTGTTGTTGCTTGAAAAATTCATCATTAATTTATTTAACCGTAAAGAAGTGGTGACCGGCAAACTAAAACGAACCGACGGCGAAACCATGCGCCTGATGCAGGTAGAAGCATTGCTGGTAAAGAACTTTACCCTGGCGCCGCCCACCATTGACGAGCTATCGCGTATTTCGGCCATGAGCCCCACCAAACTTAAAAACGATTTTAAAAACCTGTATGGCCATCCAATTTACGTTTACTTTCAAAAAAACAGAATGCTTAAAGCTAAGTCTATGCTGCTAACAGGTAAGTACTCCATTAAGGAAGTTGGTGTTATGGTGGGCTATTCAAACCTTAGCCATTTTGCTAACACATTTAAAAGGGAGTTTTCTATTTTACCAAGCGAGGTTATGGCAAAAGATGGGGTATTGGTGTACAATTCCTAACCCGGTATAGTTTTTTACTTCACAAATAAAAACCCAATAAAGCTAATTAAGTAAACATTAAACGTGTTAAGCGGCTCTTTTTTACAAGGTTGATGCTCCAAAAAGGTAAAATTAACTTACAAATTTGACACAATATGTCCGATTGGGCTATTATCCTGTTCTTTTGAACTATGTATTGCGTATTGATCGCGTCAACTTTGTACTACATTTTACAAGTGCCGTTTGTGATCTATGAATTTTACCCCCTAAAAAAGTGCCCCGGAAACGGGGCAATTTTTTTATAAAACGGCTTTCCTTATTTTAATTAGTTGTGCTAACAGGCTTTCAAGCAAATGTAACTGCAGCATATTGGCGCCATCACTTTTGGCAACCGATGGATTAGGGTGTGTTTCTATAAACAAACCATTTGCACCTACAGCAATCGCTGCTTTTGCAATGGTACCTATCATTTGAGGGTTGCCACCCGTAACGCCCGACGGTTGGTTTGGCTGCTGCAAACTGTGGGTACAATCCATAATAACCGGTACGCCGTGTCCCTGCATAATGGGTATGTTGCGGTAGTCAACTATCAGGTCCTGGTAGCCAAACGAATTGCCTCTTTCGGTTAACATTACCTGTTCGTTGGCGGCTTTTTTTATTTTATCCACTGCAAACTTCATTGCATCGCCACTAACAAACTGGCCCTTTTTTACATTGACTACTTTGCCGGTTAGGGCAGCAGCTACCAGCAAGTCGGTTTGGCGGCAAAGAAAGGCGGGTATCTGCAATATATCAATGTACTGTGCAGCAAGGGCAGCCTCGTCGTGTGCATGTATGTCGGAAGTGGTAGGCAAGCCATAGGTTTCGCCCACTTTTTTTATTAATTGCATGGCCGCTTCGTCGCCAATACCGGTAAACGAGGTGGCGCTGGTTCTGTTGGCTTTTCTATACGATGCCTTAAATACATATGGTATGCCCATTTTGCTACAAATGGCCGAAACCTTATCGGCCACTTCCATCACTAAATCTTCACCCTCCACAATACAGGGGCCGGCAATTAAAAAAAAATTTGATGGATCGTACGATTGCTTGGTGAACAAAGAAGTTAACAACGACATAACTAAATTTTATTGTGAAAGGATGGCAAAGGTGATTAAAATGGCCGATAAGTTGAGTGAAACTTTGGTTTCTTTGCGCTTGTTTTTGGGAAGGAGTGTTGTTTTGCTGCTATGTAAAGATGTGGTATACGAGTGCGACGCAACAATAGCCAAATTAATAAACCATTGATGGGACAACAAAAAAACCTGCCATAAAGCACCCATAAAACGAATACATTATGCCAAACAGAAACGATAAAATATTAGTAGTAGGTGCCTGCGGACAAATAGGCGTGGAGCTTACGCTTCAACTACGTAAAATGTATGGAGAAGCGGCAGTGATAGCCAGTGACCTTCGCGAGGAACACCTGTTGCTAAAAGGTACCGGCCCCTATATATCGCTGGATATTATGAATAAGGAAACACTGCATGTGCTGGTACTGCGCTACAACATTACGCAGGTATACCTGTTGGCAGCCATACTTAGCGCCACCGGCGAAAAAAATCCGCTGCTGGCCTGGCACATTAATATGCAAAGCCTGTTAAACGTGTTGGATGTGGCCAAGGAAGAAAACCTTCATAAAGTGTATTGGCCCAGTAGCATTGCGGTATTTGGCCCCAATACACCCAAAAATTATACGCAACAACATACTGTTATTGAACCAGCCACCATATATGGCATCAGCAAATTTGCAGGAGAGCGCTGGTGCGATTATTACTGGCAACGCTATGGCGTGGATGTGCGTAGCCTGCGCTACCCCGGCATTATTAGTTATAAGTCGCAACCCGGCGGTGGCACTACCGATTACGCTATCGAAATATTTCACGAGGCACGGGCAAAAGGCCACTATGAATGTTTTTTAAAAGAAGATACCTACCTGCCCATGATGTATATGCACGATGCAATACGGGCCACTACTGACCTGATGCATGCTGATGCGGATAAGATAACCGTTCGGTCGTCGTACAACCTGAATGGTATTAGTTTTTCGCCAAAGGAAATAAGTGATGAGATACGAAAACATTTGCCGGAATTTACCATGAGTTACAAACCTGACAGCCGCCAGCAAATTGCCGATACCTGGCCCGCAAGCATAGACGACAGCGCCGCCCGCAGCGACTGGCACTGGAAGCCAGAATTTGACCTTGAGCGGATAACGAGGGATATGCTCCAAAACATTAAGTAGAAAGGCGATAGTTAACCTTGCACCAGCTACAAACTATATTACCTGTTAAACAAACTAAAAAAAAATGAACGACCCATGGAAGGATAGGTGGAACGATAGATACAGCAAGGAAGCATATGCTTACGGCGAACAACCAAACGAATTTTTAAAAGCTCAGTTGGAGAAACTGCCTGTAGGCAAAATTCTTTTTGCGGCCGAGGGCGAAGGGCGCAATGCCGTATACGCAGCAAAACAAGGCTGGGACGTTGCTGCTTTTGATATAAGTATTGAAGGTAAAAACAAGGCCCTAAGGCTGGCCGAAAAGGAAAAGGTGACCATTAACTACCAGGTGGGCGAATTGGAAAAGCTGCATTTTGTTATAGAAGAATTTGATACTGTTGCACTTATTTATGCGCATTTTCCGGCCGGCATAAAATCAGGGTATCATGTACAATTGGGTAGCTATTTACGCAAGGGAGGAACAATTATTTTTGAGGCATTCAGCAAAAACCATTTGGCCTGTAACGCAAAAAACCCTGCCGTTGGCGGACCAAAAGAAATTGACGTGTTGTTTTCTATTGTAGAAATAACAGCCGATTTTGCCAACTTTGATGTGGAAGTATTGGAGGAAAAGGAGATAGAATTAAACGAGGGTGTTTTTCATAACGGCCTTGGCTCGGTAATTAGATTTGTGGGCAGGAAGAAGTAGAACATGGGGCATTAGTGAGTTGTGAATAGTGAGTGGTGAGTAGTGAGTGGTGAGTAGTGAGTAGTGAGTTGTGAGTAGTGAGTTGTTGTCCTTGCCTAAATAAGGTTTACCTGTTTCAATTGAAAATAAATATGATTTACTGTTTTCGTCATTTTAATTAATAGCTTCATTTAGTCTATGTGCGGATGGAGACAGGCTCTGCTGGGGAGCAACCTATCAAGTGCC
>JBBRUR010000006.1:0-111503 GCA_038247635.1 Chitinophagales bacterium | reverse complement strand
GGCGGAGAGGAATGTTGATAAGTTTTTTTTAACCGAAGGATTAAATTAAAAAAAACTTATCAATATTCCGACCAACAAAAATGAAAATCGCTAACTTCATTACTAACCAAAAAATGGTCAACCTATATCAGGGTAAGACACCGACATTCCATTTATGAAATATGTACCTGACTTAATTCCAAAGGACATCAAAGTATTGCCAGACTATTTTAAAGGCAACATTTATGCTTCTTCGACAAAGAATAAATCTGCATCAATTCTCTTTTACATTGGTGCGGCAATTTTCTTTATAGCTGCTATTGCTAATATTAAACATCCGTTGCTGACACTTCTATTTGGCTTAATCGGCTTTATCCTTTTGCCACAAGGACACAGATGGTTAGAAAGACAATTTCGGTTTAGATTCACACCTAAAATCAAATCAGTTTTTGGTGCTGCCTTATTTGTAACAGCAGTTCCTTTCGTTGGACAATATCAAAAGGTTGACAAACAAGAAACCTACGAACTTAAAGTTAAAACGGAAAAAGAAGCTGCCGACAAACTTGTTGCAGACAAAAAAGAGCAACAAAGAAAAGACAGTCTAAACTTTTATTTGCAATCTGCGGCGGCACTTGAAAAAAGTTCAAAGAATGACGAAGCACTAAGTAAAATAAATTATGCTTCAAACTTCTCACCAACTGAAACTGAAAAAACTGAAATTACCAATTCAAAAAATCACGTTTTAGCTACAAAGACTTGTGCCTTAGTTAAACAAGGTAAATATCAAGCAGCAATTCCAGAATTAAGCAATTTCCTTTCTTCTGACCCGAGCAACAGCGAATTACTTTATAATAGAGCTGTTTGTTACAGCAAGACAGGGAAAATTCAAGAAGCTGTAACAGATTTGAAACCTTTGCTACAATCAGGAAATGAAGAGGCAAATAAACTTCACGAAAAAATTAACCCTTTACGCAAAAGAGTTTCCTATTATGTTACTCGGTGTTGGGATGGTTCAACTTCAAGTTCAAAAGGAAGTGGAGCTTGTTCTCGACACGGAGGAGTAAAAAATTGGAATGAACCTGTTTACGAAGAATATAGAAAGTACGAATAATTATGAGTTTATTTAAGCCAACAACCTTATCTGAAAGAAGTTTCTTTCAAAGAATTTTTAAACAGCATCCTCAGGAAAATGCTGTCAAGGAAGTAAATAATTTACTTGCTTCTAAACCCCTGTTACAAATCTCAAAACAAGAGATTGAAACAATAGGAAATAAATATGGTGTCAATATTGAAAAAGAGTTTATACTCAATCTTGAAGAGTTTTATGCTGTTTATCTCAACTACTGCCTGAAAGACAAAAGTTTGAGTGAGGACGAACTAAAAGAATTAAAACATTTAAAGACTGTGCTTTATCTTGACGACAAATCAATTGATAATCTTCATTCAAGAATTGGGGAGATAATTTATAAAAAAAGCTTTCAAGAAGCTGTGGCTGATGGACGATTAACAAAAGAGGAAGAAGCCTTTTTGGATAAATTGGAAAATGAGCTTCGACTGCCTAAAGAACTTGCAAATAAAATTTCAAATGAAACACGACATAGTTTTATGAGTAATTATGTTGCTCAAATTATTGCTGACCAAAGGTTATCGCCTGACGAGGAAAAAGAGATGGAAGCAATTGCAGCAAGCCTAAACATTGATGTAAAAATTGACGATGAAAACAAAGAAATATTCAACAAGCTAAAAAAATATTGGGCGTTAGAAAATTTAGAACTTGAAAGCATCGACACAAACATTGCTCTGCAAAGAAATGAAAAGTGTCATCTCGTTATCCAAAATGTAAATTGGTATGAGCTTCGAAGTGTAAGACAGAGAGTAAGTTATAGTGGATATTCAACAAGTTTCAAAGTTGCAAAAGGCTTTTATTTACGTTCAGGTTCTTACAAGCCAAGAAGCTATTCAACAGACGAAATGAAATTAATTGACAGTGGCACATTGTATTTAACCAACAAGCGTATAATATTTACAGGACTTAAAAAGAACTCAAACATAAAGTTGGACAAAATATTAAGCATTACACCATACTCTGACGGATTGGAAATTTACAAAGAGACAGGCAAAAGTCCAACACTCTCTTTACCACAACGACCAGACGTATTTTGTATAATCTTAGAGCGTTTATTAAGAGAGAGAAACTTCTAACGGACAGAGAGAAAAGCGAACGGCTAACAAAGGTATTGCTGCAAGCAGGGCAGGACGTTGTTGTGCGACCTGATAAGGTCATGATTGGATTGTTTTATACGGGTAACCGTAACAAAAAAACCTACTCTTCCACGAGTAGTAGCTTACCGGAGCTGCGGCTTGAGTAATCGGGCGGTAGTAAGCATCCGGGACAATGAACCGAGCAGTCGCAAGACTGGATCTCGAAATCCGTGAGGAAGTTGAGATAACCGATAGACTTAACCCGGGTGTGAGCAACCGCCGCCGCCTCAGGAGACAATACTACACGCAGAGACACTACGCAAGCCTGCTTATTTATTCGCAGCAGGTTTCGCCTGACAAATGAGCTGGTGTTTGAACCAAGTTCTTTTTGGGTAATTGCCTTCTTTAGGTAGTGGTTTGGTATACTGGTGGTGAGCAGTCGCTCATGGTGCAAACTATACTTTAAAGCCAGCAATATTTGTCGCCTTTTTTTGTGGAGCACTTAATTGTACTCAAACACTTCGCGGTGGACAAACCACAAGGCGGCCTATAACAAAGGGCTTGGCAATAAACTGGCGGAACGTTTTCAGCTTCGGCTTTTGGCTATGGTTCTTCAGTCCACGCGGAACGTTATTCATTTGGCTTTAGTTTTTCATTCCTTAAACTTTTCATTCTACATTGGGCTGCGGTTTCGGCGGAAGAATTTTAAATACCAGTTCATCGCCAAGCCCCGACTGTGTGTGCAACTTTATGACAGCTCCTTTAATTTAAATACATCATCTAAACAAATTACTTAAGTATAACAACATCAAGAAGGTAATTCTAACGCTCATCAGTAAGGGCAATCAAAATTTCCTTTTTATAAAAATTGACACAGAAAAAATAGAATTTTCAAAGGAGCAAATGGTGGAGGTTGAGGAATAAGATAAATTTTCTTTCAGATCAACTTTTAATTTCGTCAACATAGAGCTTGAAGGCTATCCTGTAGACTTTATTTTAGCAACTTACCTTCCTGACAATCCTCCTAAATTTGACGAAGGTTGGATTGAAGGAGATGACGAAACTATTGCTTACGCTACACTTTACATAACAGCACATTTTGAAATCAGAGACAATAACATCAGACTAATTAATCAAGGTGACAAATTCATATTATAATGGACTGGAGTAACAAAAGATTTAAATTACTATGATGAAACGGCTAAGCCAAATACAGTTTGTATACGGACACCTGTTTACTTAAAGAGTTATAATTCCGTTAACGAGTATTATGAGATTGTATTTAGAAGCAAATTGAAAAACAATACCCATTAGTCAGACCTGACTTGTGGAGGAGGGAAAAGCAGCACACAACAATCGTATTGCCAATAGTAGGGTGGGAAGTTGGTGCAAATGGCTTCTTGCCACTATAGGCTTTTGTTCCGGCCAAAGAATTTTTATTGATCATTAGAATATATTTTTAAGCACTGGTAATTACATTGTACATCGGAAACTACCTCTGCGTTGCGCTTATAAACTTTACACATCGATGTAACTCAAGGTATCGCTGGTGGAACTGATGCGTAAGGGAGTGGCGGACTAAATCGTAGTAGTGAAGAAATTTTTGTAACGGAAATGTAGCGAGAGGATTAGCTCATTCATTGGTATTAAGAAAAACAACACGGAATAATCTTTGGACAATCAGGTTTAATTTAATAACGTGGTTTATTTTTTTTCCACAGAATCAAAAGAGCCGTGTAAAGAGAAACTTTTAAGCAAGGTTGTGTGAAAGGCCTGGGGTGAAATGCACTTGCATACCCAACCATTGTTATCTTCATCAGCAGCAACACGGTAGCGGTTGTTAGTTCAGCACACTCATAGGTAGCCATCTACAGGCCATGTTGTACATTTATTTTAAACTGCAGCGGTACCGGGCAAACGTTGTTGATGTAGCCAACAACTGCCAATATTATATAATTGTTTACTTTTATTTCAATAAAATAATTACAGTACATGGCACGCAACTTTGTATTTGTGTGGTTGTAACGCATTTGCATACACCAACCGCACGAACCATTTTTTTTTGATGCAAAGTTTATGAGTAAACGAATACAATTTATCATTCTGTTCGTGATTTGTGTAGCCATTACCAAAACCCATATTGCTCAGTTGCCTGTGGCTGTTTCGGTTGCCGATAACAACAGGCAATTATACCATAAGCCTGACTCAAATTACTTATACCTTAAGCAAAAGGGCGAAAATTATCATAGGAATAATAATTTTTTGGGCGAAGCAGGGTGCCTGCAACAAATGGGGCAGCTTTTATACCAGTTAGGTAATTACGCACAGGCAGTTGAAAAATTACTTTCGGCACATAAAATATACGTGTCGTTAAATAATAAAGAATTGCTGGCCACAAATATGAACCTGCTGGGCACAGTATATTATTACAATAAGCAAGCCCCCAAGGCATTGGAACTATTTAAAGAAGCACTGGCTATTTTTTCGTTAATAAAAAATGAAACCGGGCTTGCCAATACCTACGGAGCAATAGGATACATATACGAGAAAAAAAAGCTGTATGATAGTGCCTATTACTTTCAACAGATAGCATTAAGCCATGCGCTGCTTGGAAACGATGGTAACAGCCAGGCAAAAATATTTGAAAATATAGGTAGCATATTAGAAGATGAAGCAAAATATGAGTCGGCAAAATATTATTTTGAGCAATCACTTAAACTTTATCAACAAACGGGCAATGTGTTTAGTAGCATAGAGGTGATTAATAACCTGGGAGACATTTATCAAAAAAGCGGGGATTACGCCAAAGGATTGTCATATACCAGGGAAGCCATGCTATTGGCACAAAAAAATACGGCCTTGTACCAGTTACAAAGTGCCTATAAAGATATGGGGCGGAATTTTGCCCTGACAAAAAAGTACGACAGTGCGTATTTCTATCTTGAAAAATGCCGGGCACTTGTTCAAAAAATTTATACCACCGAAACAGGGCAGCAGATTGCTTTACAGGAAATAATATATGAAACCGACAAACAATATATAGAAATAGAAAGACTACAGGCCGCCAGGGAGGCTAACCTACTTCTAACGATTTTTGCTGGTATCCTAATTTTATTGGTATGCCTGTTAGGTGTGGTAATTATTAGCCGCCAGCGCCTTAAAATAAAAAATGAGAAAGCAATTAATGAAAGTAATGACCAGGTTTACAACACACAAAAGGGACTGATGGAGTCAGAATTAAAGCGGCAGCAAATGCTGGAAGAAAATCTGCAACAACAACTTGAGGTGAAGAGTACTGAAATGTCGTCGCATATTTTGCACCTCATTCAAAAAAGCCAGGTGATGGAAGAGCTAAAAAATGGACTGACAGAAATTATAAGGGATGATAAGCGCGACCAAAAGAAGCAGCTTAGACAGTTAGTACAAAAAATCAATTTTAGTTTTACCCAAGATTCTTACTGGGAGGAATTTCGCGTCATTTTTAACCAGGTCCATCAATCTTTTTTTACAAATCTCACACTGCAGTTTCCAACATTAAGTGCTGCTGATCTCCGGCTTTTATCTCTTATTAAAATGAATCTTAATTCAACTGATATTGCTACCATGCTGGGCATAACGCAGGATAGTTTAAGAGTGAACCGGTACAGGCTTAAAAAGAAACTACAGCTTGGCCAGGGTGGGTCGCTCAGTAATTTTATCCAGGCAATATGATGTTAAAAAATGATCATTTTATGTTTTGATAATATTTTGGTAACAGACATTCTATAAAAACTTAACATATTAATTGTCAATTATTTACATGTTGTTTTGCCTGTGCTGTTGCCCTTTAATATACGCCCTGTTACGTGTTGTTTCTATTTTGTATACGGTCAAAAAACCGCGTGTTAATGTCAAATCACCAGTTTCGTTTCACAAAAGTTTTGGTAACAAAAACAATGCAACGTAAAAATTTAATTAGTATTATGGAAAAAAATTACTTTAAATCAAATTGCTTAAATAAAAAGCTTTTTGGCTTTATAATCGTGAGTATTATGTTACTTACCATGCAGGTTTCTGCTAACCCAATAGTTGATGATGGGGTGTTAACCGGTAAAATTAAAGACAAACAATCCGGCGAATATCTTATTGGTGCAAATATTCAATTGAAAGGATCTAACTTAAAAGCTACTACCAATTCGGAAGGTTTTTTTAGATTCTCAAATTTACCCGAAGGCAAACAAACCCTTTTGGTAAGTTATTTGGGCTTTACCGCTAAAGAGGTTGACATAAGTGCATCCCGAACTCCTCAGGAAATATTAATTGAATTAGAAGCTACATCGGCAACTTTAGGCACCGTGGTGGTAACCGGTTTGCGAAGAAGCCAAATTCAAAGTATAAACCAAAAAAGACAAGCGCTTAATACTATAGAAGTAATAACTGCAAACGAGGCCGGAAGATTACCGGATATTAACGTGGCCGAGGCTACGCAACGTGTTTCGGGGGTTTCGATAGAAACAGACCGCGGTGAAGGACAATTTGTATCTATCAGGGGCATACAACCTTCATTAAACAATGTAACCCTAAACAACAATACTTTGGCCTCAACAAGAGATAGCAGGGCAACTGCCTTAGACCTGTTGCCAACAGAAATTATATCAAGCATTGAGGTTATTAAAACTAACTCACCCGACATGGAAGGAAATGCCATTGGCGGTACAATTAACATAAACACATTATCTGCCTTTGATAAACCAAAACCTTTTGTAAACATTGCGTTAGATGGCTTAGTACAAACACAGCAGGTAGACCTTGGGGGGTTTGATAATATAAGAGCACCCTACAGGGCTGCAGTAACAGCCGGAAAGCAGTTTGGTAAAAACAAAAAATTTGGAGCAGTGGCCTCTGCCAACTTTTTTCGAAGAGATTTTAGCGCCTCTATTCTTGACCCTGACGGATGGGAGTTTTTCAACTTTTTTTATCCCAACGAAATTGAATTGCAAATTGAAGACAACGAAAGAGATCGTTTAGGCTTATCCGCCGATTTTGAATACCGTCCATCAAAAAACAGTTCAATCTATTTAAAAACACTATACACCCAAACAAAAGAAGTGCAATTAAATTCAGAGTTTGAATTAACCTTACAAATTGGGGCTGCTACCCCAACCAATCAAACCGCTACATCGGGTAGATTTATTAGAGGCTCAGGAGAATTAGACCAGGCCTTTACAAATGAAGTTGAGAATTTATACAGCTATACTTTAGGTACAAAAAATCAGTTTGGCAAATTTTCTTCACATATTTACGGAACGTTATCTAAAGCTAAAACAAACCTTGATAATTTTGATGCTACTTTCGAAAACCCAAGAGAAACAGAGCCTAGCTTGTCATCCACTTATAATACAGCACCCTTCTTTTTTGAAATTACGCCCGATAACAAAGCATTTGCCAGCAACCCCGAAAATTATAAGCTGAGAAACCTAAATTTTACTACTGGTTTGGTAAAAGAAAACGTTGTAGAAGTTAGTGCTGATTTTAAGTATGATACTAAAATTGGTAAAGCCAATACGATTATAAAATTTGGAGGAAGATATAGAGACCGCTCTAAAATTCAAGACAGATCGAGGGATTCTTATGATTTGAGTTTTGGCGGAAGAACCATACCTAATGCTAATGGTTATTCGTTGACTCCTTTCTTTTTCCCGGTTTCTATTCCGGCACAGGGTGGGGCTACCCCTTTTGTGCATGGTAACGTAAATAAATTTAAAGATTTTGTTAGTGTGCCTGCAAACGTAAGGGATACTACAAAACTTATATTCGATAAATTAGTAACCGATCAACAGCTTTACCTAAACGATTTTGAAAACAATGAATCGGTAACTGCAGGTTATGCAATGGGCGTTATAAATATGACCAATCTTACCATTATTACTGGTTTAAGGGTCGAAAATACTTATACAAAATCGCTAAACACCACAATTTCTCAGACTAGAGGTGTAGTTACACCCGGTGTAACTGTTGCCACCAACAATTACATTAATTTTTTACCATCACTCCAGTTAAAATATAATATCGGAAAAAGTTTTGTAACCAGGGCATCTTTTACCAACACAATTGGCAGGCCAAACTATTCTGATCTTTCTGGTGCCACTAACTTAAATTATGTCGAAATTCCCCCGCAGGCGGGCTCTACACAACCAACTTTTACAGGCTCGGTACGGTTAGCAAACCCAGACCTAAAGCCGTATACTTCCAGTAATTTTGATGTTTCGGGAGAATTTTATATACCAACCGGGGGTATTATTGCGCTGGGCGGATTTTATAAAAAAATCAAAAACCAAATTTATAGAAATGTTATTCCTTTTACGCAAGGTTTGTTATATGAAGGAAGACAATATCAAACTTTTTCTATTTCGCAAACTATTAATGCTGATGCTGCTGACCTTTATGGAATGGAATTTACGTATGACCAGGCCCTGACTTTTTTACCAGGATTTCTAAAAGGCCTCGGCGTTTCTGCAAATTTTGCATTAATTACGTCTAAAGTTGAATTGCCAACCCGGCCAAATGAAAAGTTACCATTATTTAGGCAGGCAAGCAACGTGTATAATGCCGCAATTTATTACCAGCGAAAAGGCTTTGAATTTAGAGTGGCAACCAGCCACAGAAGTGCATACTTAACTGAGGCAGCTAGTCCACAGGCTTCTATTGCAGTAAGAGCCGTTGCAGCAGGTTTTTCTGTTGCCGATTTTGACAGGTACGATGCTGCAAGAACAACGTATGATGTATCGGGTAAATATAAATTTCCTAAAATTAATTTAGCCCTTTCGGCCCAGGTTAGAAATTTAACCAATGCACCCGAACAGGGTTATCAAGGCATTACCTCCCGTTACGACCGTCATGATTTAACTGGTAGAAGTTATTTCTTAGGTGTTTCATTAGGCTTATAAATAAATTTTTTTAGGAGGAAGCATTATTAATTAACGTTTCCTCTTTTTCATTTTACCACAGGTTAAATTATGATAAGATTATTGTTCAGCCTCTTTGGTTTGGTTTTTTTTCAATTTTCGACATTGTTATTTGCCCAAAGTACTATTTACGATGACAAACCTTTATTTG
Organism: Chitinophagales bacterium; assembly: GCA_038247635.1. GTDB lineage: Bacteria > Bacteroidota > Bacteroidia > Chitinophagales > Chitinophagaceae > Segetibacter. The sequence goes on along the minus strand of JBBRUR010000006.1, from coordinate 102,227 downwards.
CTAAGAATTGGAGTAAACCAACCGAACAGCCAGATCATATTATTTTAACTTTCGCAGGCGACCCATCAACACAACAAAGTGCAACCTGGCGAACTGACACATCTATAAAAAATGCTGTTGCCCAAATTTCCATTGCTTATGCTGCCCCAAGGCTTAGGAAAACCGCTGTAGAGGTAATTGCAAAAACTGAGACTATAAATGCCAGTACCACAAAAACTGCTGAAGTAATTGCAAATTACCATTCCATTACTTTTACAAACCTGTTGCCCGATACGTTATACGCTTACCGGGTGGGTGATGGAAAAATTTGGAGCGAATGGTTTCACTTTAGAACGGCCAGTAAAAAGGCAAAGCCTTACTCGTTTTTACACGTTGGCGATGCTCAAAATTTTATTTTAGAATTATGGTCAAGGTTAATTAGAGCTGGTTTTAGCAAAGCACCTAATGCAAGTTTTATTATTCATGCCGGTGATTTAGTTTCTGAAGCACATAGCGAACGCCAATGGCACGAGTGGTTTACTGCGGGCGGTTTCATTCATGGTATGTTGCCAGGTGTGCCGGTTGCCGGCAACCACGAATACCGCTCGTTTAGCGATACTGCACAGCCTGTAAAAACCAATAATTTGTCGGTTCAATGGAAACCTCAATTTACATTACCTGAAAACGGACCAAAAAATCTGATGGAGACAACCTATTTCTTCGATTATCAAAACACAAGGTTCATACTTTTAAACTCAAATACCAATCAAAAAGAACAAGTGCCCTGGTTAGATTCTATTTTAAAAAGCAACCCAAATAAATGGACGATAGTCGCTTTTCATCATCCTATTTTTTCTACAGCTACCCAAAGAGATAACAAAGAACTAAGAGAAATGTGGAAGCCTCTTTTAGATAAATATAGAGTTGATTTAGTGCTGCAAGGACACGACCATACGTATGCCAGAGGCCAGGCAGGTTCGGTTTCTAAAAATCTTTTATCGGGTATTAACAAATTGGATCCCGATGCAGGAACGGTTTACGTGGTAAGTGTAAGTGGTGGTAAAATGTACAATTTTAAAAAAAGACCTTTGGAATAATTACGACGCCAATTTAGAGCGTAAAGCAGAAAACACACAGCTTTTTCAGGTTATAAAAATTAATGGAGATCAGTTAACGTTTGAGGCATACACTGCAATCGGCGAATTGTACGATGCCTTTTTATTACAAAAAAAGAAAAAAGGGTCTAATAAATTTAGCGAGAAAGTGCCGCGTTCCAGTGAAAGATTACACATGAACACTATACCAAAATATTAAAGCATTTTAAAATAACTTATGAAAAAAATTAAGTCAATACTATGGTTGCTTTTCCTACCGCTTTTTTGTTTGGCGCAGATAAATGCAACTGCACCTAAACCCAAAAAGAAACAATTAATGGGCATTCAGCCCGAGCTTACCCGGGAGCCCTATTTGCAAATGGGTGGTCCAAACAGCATGACCATTCGCTGGAGAACAAATGTGTATGATAGAAGCCGCGTAAAATATGGTGTACAACAAAATCAACTTAATTTAATACAGGACGACTCTACTTTAGTGAGCGAGCACCTGGTAAAACTATCAGGGTTAAAGCCGATGACTAAATATTTTTACAGCATTGGTGGTCTTGCCGATACAATTTTGCAGGGCAATGCTGATAATTATTTCTATACCTTACCAGCAAATAACAGCGAAGAATTAATAAGAATTGCTGGCTTTGGTGATTGCGGAAATAATTCGCCCAACCAAAAATTAGTAAGAGACCAGGTGGACGAATACATCAAAACAAACCCTTTAAACGCCTGGATATTAATGGGTGATAACGCTTATTCTGATGGAACAGATGCTGAGTTTCAAGCAAAGTTTTTTAATATATATAAAGACAATTTATTAAAGCATTATCCGCTTTTTCCTGTTCCGGGCAATCATGATTATCACGATTTTGAGTCAGCTTCGGGCAACGACCAAAACAAGATAGCGTATTATCAAAATTTTACTGTGCCAACAAGCGGCGAATTAGGCGGGTTGCCGTCAGGTACTGAAGCCTATTATTCGTATGATATTGGTAATGTTCATTTCCTTGCTTTGGACTCATACGGACCCGATAGCAAAGGAATGTATATGTACGACCAAATGGGCGAACAAACTGCATGGGTAATTAAAGATTTAGATGCAAATAAAAAGAAGTGGGTTGTAGCTTATTGGCATCACCCACCTTATACAAAGGGCTCCCATGATTCTGACAGTGAATCTCTACTAATTAAAATCAGGGAAAATTTCATAAAAAATATTGAAGATTACGGAGTTGATTTAGTGTTAAACGGCCATAGCCATGTTTATGAACGTACCAGGTTAATTAGCGGATATTTTGGTAAAGAAGTTGATTTTGATGCTAAAAAATACGAGATAAGTTCATCATCAGCAAAATACGATGGTTCAAAAAATTCTGCACCTTACATTAAAAGTGCTATTAACAATAAAGGAACTGTTTATGTGGTAAGTGGTTCGGCAGGTGCTTTTGGCGGACAGAAAGAAACTTACCCGCACAATGCAATGGTTTACTCAAATAATTCTGTTGGCGGTGTAATAATTTTAGAAGTTAAAGGAAATAGGTTAAACCTAAAGTGGCTAAGCAGCGATGGAAAAATTAACGACCAATTTACCATTATGAAAGATGCAAGTAAGCAAGAAATAAAGCTTTTAAAAAACGATAAAATCCTTCGGTAATTTCACAAATCTTTTCATTTCATTTTATAACATGCATTGCCAAACCACTGTGTGTTATTTATTATAAAAATAATGAGATACATTTTTATATTGAGTTTATACCTGCTCGTTGTTAGTTGTAAAGAACTAAACAGCAATTCTTTAAATGTTGTAAAGCCCGTATACGTTACTGAACGTGTTGATTTTGACACTGATGACCCTGCAATTTGGATTGATCCTGATAACTCTTCTAAATCCTTAGTGATTGGAACGGATAAGGATGCTAACGGCGGTTTATATGTTTTTGATTTGGAAGGGAAAATTATTCCCGGTAAAACCATTAAAGGTTTAAACAGACCCGATAATGTAGATATTGCTTACGGATTAAATTTAAAGGGAAACAAGGTTGATATTGCCGTTGTTACTGAAAGATTTACGCATAAGTTAAGAATTTTTGCATTGCCCGGTATGGCACCGATAGATAATGGTGGAATAGCTGTTTTTGATGGAGAGAATGGATTTGAATTTAGAGACTTAATGGGCATTGCCTTGTACACCGACTCTGCAAACAATATTTACGCTATCGTAGGTCGAAAAAATGGCCCGACTAACGGTTCGTACTTATGGCAATATTTACTATCAGATAATGGAAAAGGTATTGTTGAGGCAAAATTGGTTCGCAAGTTTGGACAATATAGTGGTAAAAAAGAAATTGAAGCCATTGCTGTTGATAATAAAATGGGGTTTGTTTACTATTCAGATGAGCAATTTGGTGTTAGAAAATACTTTGCAAACCCGGTAAAAGGAAATGAACAACTGGCAGTATTTGGTACCACCGGGTTTGCAGAAGACCACGAGGGAATTTCAATTTACAATACCACCGACAGTACAGGTTTCATTTTAGTGTCTGATCAGTTTGCCAACCAATTTCATATTTTTAAAAGAGAAGGGGATGAAGGAAAGCCGCATAGACATTCGTTGATAAAAATTGTAAAGGTGGCAGCTAAACATAGTGATGGCAGTGACATTATAGCTACACCTTTGAATGCTGCTTTTAAAAAAGGATTATTTGTAGTAATGAATGATGAAAAGAATTTTCATTATTATACGCCGGAATCCATTTTAGGTGACAGCCTTTTAAATAAATAGTAATAACCATCCCGTTGGTACAGACCTGTATCAATTTTAGTTACAAACACGGTTATATTGGTGCTTCCGTTTACTAAACCAGTAGGTTGGGTATAATTTTAAAACGTACTACAAGGATTATAACATTGTTAGCGAAAGATACGATTGAGGGCAGCAAAACGTGCTTCGGTGGCGTTGCTAAGCCTGTTTATACCTTGGTAGTTAAATAATTAAACTTTAGGTTACTTTAAAACTTGTACTGGCGCCCTGTTAGTTAAACTAATGTTTTCCCGAAACAAAATCAACCGTTTTTACAAAATTATATGCGGCGCTGTTGGACAGGTAACCAGCGTAGGTGTTGACAGTAGTCCATCTAATACCTTGCTAAGTACTCAGCCTCCATCTTTCGGCCTTTTGCTTTTGGCTTTCGCCTTCTGCCCACTGCGTTCAACGCTAATATTTCAGCAATCACCTTTGTGGTAATTTTTAATGGCAATTATATTTGCCATAACTTTTTTTGTCACAACTATTTTTGCCTCAACTTTATTTTACATATCAATCGCTATTGAAAAAATGAAACATATGAAAATAACTATTGTGATGCCGTAAAAATTAGGTTTATTGCCGCAGTAAGCGGTGCAAATGCTGGAAGTTGGCCGCAGTAATTTGTAGATGTAGGAGAACGAAAGGACCAGGAATTGTATCTATGACCTTTGAAAAAGAAATTTGCCGTTGTAAAGTGGACAAACTGTACTATAGTTTTAATAATGCAGGCAGAAAGTATAAAGTTACATAGAAGCTCCTATGCAACAGGAAAGGCCTTTAGGTAGCAATTGGCCTGGCATTAGAGGGGCGTACCGTTACATTAATCGGCAGCATTCCCCTGCCGTAATCACCGCAAAAAAACATTTACATCCGAACCAACAGAATGGTCGAACCGGCCGTTTTCAACTTTTATGGTATTAAAGTCTGCATCAAAAATACCGGAAAGCGTACCGCCGTAAATACGTGGACCTATGGAGTCGAGCTGGGCTTTGTGAAAATAAATATTGCCAGTGCCTTTGCCATATACGGTGTTGTTATTTACCAAATTGAGGGTAAAATAGCCGTTGGAGGTATTGATGGCCAGCCGTTGCCCCTGTAGGGATAAAAAAGTTGTATAGTCGAATGTTTTGGGTACGGGCAGTACTAATCCAATGTTTCCAGTCTGGTTGATATTACCCAAAAAAGCGCCCGACCAGTTAAAGCTCAATGTATCTAATGCTGAGCTGGTGGCCGATTTAGCCACGGTAAGCTCGTAGCGCGTTCCTCCGCTTAAAAAGGTAACGATGCGGGGGCTGGTACGCCAGGGCGTTGCCCCTATGTAACAGGTCATCAAATTATTTTTGGTATTAGAAAAAATTGCCAGCCCGCGTCTTTCCTTATCTTCCACCACGGTGGTCAAATTTTTTGTACAACCTAAACACGCCAGGCAAAGGGCAAATAGTAAGGCGTCAGGTAGTATTGAAGATGTTTTCATTTAGTAATTTTTTTGCTGATGATAAACGAATAGCCAACGGTAAAAGTTAGCGGCGCACTGAACCTGAAAGTAGAAGGGGAGAAGTCTTTTTTGGCGGGTGGGGTGGATATAAGCGCATCGGCAAAAAATCTTCCATTTGCATACTCATGCATATATTCAATACCACCACTTAAAAAAATGCCTAAAACATCGCGATTAATGTCAGGATTTAAAATAGAGTAATCGCTTTTACGATAGGTATAATCAACATTAAATTTTTGCCACGATACACCGGCATATAATAATGCAAGAAGATGGTTTGTTTTATTGAGTTTAACAGCTTTTAGCCGCAAGCCGGTGGAAAAATTATACAGTACCGGGCGTATAGATTTGTCGGCAGGTGCAAAAACAGGCAGCGCCGCATTTGTGGTAAATGAGGAGTCGCTTGACTTTGCCGCAGTACCATAATCCACATCAAACCTAAATAACCAACCCGCGCCACTCAGCGTTTTCTTTTCAAGTTGAACCCCGGTTACAAGCAGGTTAAAACCGGGCAACTTATTATTGAGGTCTGTGCCGTATCCTGCAATAGGTTCTATATACAGCTGTGCGGAACTGCCAAAAACAATTAAAAGTAACGGTAAAATCAGCAACCATTTTTTCATCGTTTATATGATACATTTACCAGCATAAATGCTGCACCCTTCTATTATTAAAAACCGGCCCTGCGCAGCCATAGCTGCACTACGTAAAAGCAAAACGGTTGCTTAAAGCACTTACAAAACAGCCGTCACATTTGCCGCAGCTATCAAGCTTTTTATGCATAGGCACGGCATTATTGGCCTTAATTTAGTTTTTGCCGCCCAACAATTTATAAATCAATTTTTTCAATAAAACTTCATTGTACTATTTTTAAATTGGTTAATTAGCTCAATCAGGTTAATGCATATAAAAACCACCATAAAATGCTTACGTTCGTAAGGCTACAAACCGCATTTCTGTAAAAGCCCCTCATTACCTAATTTACAGGCAATGCTTTATTTATAAAATATTGCTTGTTTTATGTTTGTGTATTGATATCGGTTTTATAATGTGGGCTATAATTGAACAGCGATAAATATGCGGGCTGGGCCAACTTTGGCGGTACCTAGGGAGATACGCGGTACTCAATGCTTACGAAGGTAGATGCTGTCGATGTGTAACAGTTGACTGTGGCATGGGCCTACCATAAGGGTGACGCCGACACGGCTCGTCATTCTTAATTTTAATGCAATCATATAGTGGTGGATGGGTTATTGTATGGTGTAACCCTTATAGTCAAATTTTTTGCCGTAGGTGCTGCCACCAGTTCTGAAAAATAGGTGTTTGGATCATTAAAGAATGCCGCCGGTACAAAATAATTTTGGTCTAAGCAACATAAAAGGTTTTTTGCTATTGCAGGCAGGGAGGCTTTTAAGGGTTTTTTATGCCGCAAGTTGGTATTTGTATGCAATTAATTAAAGTACAGGTGCGCCTGCCCCGTGTATAGCTAGTGGTAAAAGTATTTTTATAATGGCCCCGGTAGTTACCCCTGGTGGTTTGGTTTTTATTGCAGCCACCAGCAACCAATAACTTAGGGCATTTAATAAACGAACCGGTAAAATGCTTTGGGAAACTACCTTGCCTGCCTGCGGTTTTGCTATCCCCGCGTTGTATAATATCGGCGGAAAACAAATGATTGTGACAGCTTGCGGTGGCCAAAAACTAAATACCCGCGCAGGCAACACCCACCTGGCTTGTTCACTTCCTTAAACTGGTTTTGATTTCCCGTGATCTTTATCACTATGCCTCAGTAAGTATTATAATAGCTTTACCGGTATTGTTAAACTATTACCTGGTGGCTATGTTGGCTGCCGCAAACTTTACATTTGTAGTACAATGAAAAATTTTTCGTTCAGTTTTAGCCTGTATAAGTTAGTCCGTTGGTTTTTTGGGTTATTGTTTATTGCTATCGGCCTCTATTATACCGATGGATGGCCTGCCATTTTGTTTGGTAGCATTTTTATTATTACTGCATTTTTTACGCCGTATAGGTGTAGCAATGGAAATTGTACCATTGGCAACAATGGTATATAATATTTGTATGTTACTTTAACCAATTAAAACATCTGCTGTCCGTTATATAAATCCCTCTTTATCATTAAAATGCATTCCAAATGTTATTATCTAAAAATTTCCTTTCTATTTTGATACCTCTATTTTATTTTAGCGCCTGTTTAGCCCAATCTCCTAAAACAATTGAAATATCGCCTGCCGAATTTGAAATGGGAATAAACCAGCCCAACGTTCAGGTATTGGATGTGCGCACTATGGGCGAGTTTAAGTCGGGATATTTAAATAAGGCACTGCTGGCCGACTGGAACAACCAGGATGAATTTGCCTACCGTATAAAAGGGCTTGATAAAACTAAGCCCGTGTACACCTATTGCCTTAGCGGCGGCCGAAGTGGCGCCGCAGCCAAATACCTGGCCGACAAAGGTTTTACTGTGTACCATTTAAAAGGAGGCATTACCGCTTGGAAAAAGGCCGATATGCCCGTGGTTGCCCCTGTTGTTGTTAAACAACTTACCACTAGCGAGTTCACTGCTTTGATACCAGCCAACAGAACAGTGCTTGTAGATGTAGGCGCTGAATGGTGTCCGCCATGTAAGGTAATGAACCCGGTAATAGACTCCTTATCAAAGGTGGGTGGTGTAAGTTTTGCCCTTGTAAAAATTGATGGCGGCGAGCAGGTAGCATTAACCAAAACACTATTGATAGATGCCTTCCCCACTTTTATTGTATATAAAAATGGTAAAGAAACGTGGCGGGCTACCGGCATTATGAGCGCTACTGAAATTATTAAGCATTTATAACTAACAATATCATTAAACTAAAAAACCTGTTACCTTTTATATAAGTAACAGGTTTTTTAGTTTAATTGGCATAGTTAAAATGAACCGGTAGTCAAAACCGTTTGGCCGTTCGGGTTGCTTATGTTCAATTCATCTTCGGCAGTAATAAAAATGCGTAATGGTTTGTAGGGGGTGACCGTGTTAAGCGAGGCTTTCAATGTTTTTGAAAGCAGGCTGCTACTGGTTTTTAACTGACCAAGCAAACGGGTATTGTCTTGCTCATTTTGCATCCACACCAGGTAAAATGCCTTTTGCGGTTGAAGTCTCGATGCCTCCGCCAGATTTATAATATCAATACCTATGGAAAAGTTATTGTTGTTGTCTTTTTTAACCTTCACCTTGCCCGTTGCACCGGGAACTACCACAGAGGGGTCGAACATTATTTTTTTTGAGCATCCTGTTGCTCCAGCTAATAAAACAAAAATAAAAACTATAGACAGTGTATTGGTTATAGTACGGTTAATGGTCGTCATAATGGGTGATTTTGTGTGTTAAAGGTTTTAATAATAGGTAATAAATATAAAAAAATAATGTAAATGGTTGGGAAATATTTATAATCAATAGATTATAAAATTTATGCCATTGCAAATAACACGATCAGTACTTCTTTAATACCGGACCGGTAGGTAAGCAAATACTAATGATACAGTTCAAGGGTAAATAATTTCAAAAAAAACGAACTGTATAAATCAGTGCGTGGTATTTGATGTTCGTAAAATTTACTAAAATCCAATATTAATGTTAACACCATGATTATTTTTTTATTAACAAATGCCGGCGTTTTAAGACGGTCTGATTTTTCTATCTATTTTAATCGAAATAATTTAGCAGGGCCCGGCAACCTGATATTTTTAGCGGGCTTCCATTTATTAATACACAAATACTATGAAAAAGATAATGTTATTAATTACCCACCGGTTTCCGCAGGTGGCTTTGAATTATGCAATTGAGTTTTCAAAAAAAACCGGGGCAACCATTGGGGCGGTTTTTGTTGAAAAGTTATCCGCAACCGACAAGGAAGGCTACTTTTTTCCAAACGACATCAATTCAACCGATGTTGACTATACCATGGCAACCACCAGCGAAGAAACGTTATTAAAGGAAAGGAATGAAGTGAAATTAATAACCGACCAATGCAACTTCAATAACGTAGCCGTAACGTTTAAATATGTCCGCGAAAATGTTGAAGAAGTATTAGTAACCCAATCAGCCTTTGCAGATATTATTATTTGCAACACGGGTTTGGATGCCGACCTTTTTAACAGGGAGCATTTTTTAGCAGGCGTGCATTGCCCCGTTTTAATGGTTCCGGTTATGGGTACCGGGTTGTTTACCAGCGTGGTATTTGCTTTTGGCGGCAACCTTGCCGACATGATTGCAATAAAAAGTATGACCGTTTTAATGCCATGGTGCCGCGAGCTAAGTGTGACCATTATTTCTATACTTACCTTAAACGAAAATACCGTTAGCTACCAGCCTGCTTGTAGCGAATGGCTGTCGGCACATTATGCCAATGTAGAATGGATTGTGCTAAAAGGCGATGCGAGTGAAGAAATTACTGCATTTATGGTTGAACGGCCCCAGAGCCTGTTGGTGTTAGGTGCTTTTGGCAGAGGATCCATGTCAAGATTTTTTAATGATAGCGTGGCTGTTGGCATAGTAAAAAACACAGATGCCCCTATCTTTATAAGTCATGCTTAGACCTAAAAAGAACTTGTATACCATAATGACGGCTTTTGCTGTAGTTGTTTTTGTTGTTTTGACCGGTTGCCTTGGACAGGGTAACCAAAAACCGGTGGCAATCATAAAACGAGATACCACCATTAACACTAAAAATGCTTTTACCTCGCTAACGCTTGATAGTGCACAAGTGGCAAAGTTTATTAATAGCGAAGTGAAAAACGACAGCCTTGGCAAAAAAATCATCAACTTTTATAACGGCCGAAACTTTCAGTTTGCCTGGTTTAATGAAGAAGGCTTTTCGGAACAAGGGGCTGCTTTTTGGAACCTGTACGAGAACCAAAGCGATTTGGCAGGCGATACTTCATTTACAGGTATACAATTGCATCAGCAAATGCAAAAGCTGCTGGGCGATGCGGAAAACTTTATTACCAGTGCTGAAATCAGTTTTATGGAGCTTCGCCTAACCTCGCATTTTTTGCGTTACCTGCAATCGCTGTTAAACACATCGCTTAACCCCGAAGACATGCAGTGGTTTATCCCCAGCCGTAAAATTGATGAAACGGCCATGCTTGACTCTTTCATTGACCATGGAAACAAAAGCTGGACTCCCTTAAATTCCAACTATTACAGGATGGAGTTATACCTTGAAAAGTACGCGCAGATTGCCACCCGGGGTGGATGGCAAGCCATAAACCTGGTGGTAAAAGAACTAAAGCCAGGCCAGCAAAACCCTGCAATAACGGCTATCAAAAAAAGGTTAACCACTATAGGCGTTTATACTGATAGCGATACTTCGGATTTGTACACTGTCGAACTTTCAATAGTAGCTAAACAACAACAGGAAGATTTTGGTTTTGACACCACGGGTAAAATTACCGACGGCCTTGTACAACAATGGAATGTGCCTGTAGAAGAGCGAATCAAACAAATTAAAATAAATCTTGAACGGATGCGGTGGATGCCCGAAACCCCCGACAACTGGTTGCTGGCCAATATACCCGAATTTAAACTGCATGTTTTTGAACAGAACAAGGAGGTGCTGAATATGAACATTGTTGTAGGTACTAATATTAACCGTACGGTCATATTTTCCAACATGCTTTCCTCCATTGTTTTTAGCCCTTACTGGCATGTACCCTTTAGCATAATACGTAAAGAAATTATGCCCTCTATGCGCCGTAGTAGCAACTACCTTGCGCGAAATAACATGGAAATTACCGGCTATGCAAACCAAATACCCATTGTTAGGCAAAAGCCCGGAAAAAATAATTCGCTGGGAAAGGTAAAGTTCCTGTTTCCCAACCAATACAATATTTATTTTCACGATACCCCTGCCAAAGCACTTTTTAACCGGCGGCAGCGTGCCTTTAGCCATGGCTGTATAAGGCTTGGCCAACCAGCCGACCTGGCCAATTATTTGTTGCGTAACGATACCACCTGGTCAATGCCGCGGATAAAAGAAGCCATGAATGCTGCAACCGAAAAAGAAGTGGCGCTAAAAAAACCGGTGCCTGTTTTTATTGTATATTTTACCTCGTGGGTTGATGAAAGCGGCCACCTTAACTTTAGAAAAGATATTTACGACCACGATAAAAAAATGGAAGCCCATTTGTTTAATTGACCTATAACATAGGTGTTGTTTGGGCGTAAAAAGTAACAAGCTGTACACAAATTATTTTTTTATGTCAGCCTGCGTTTTACATAGCATTATAGGTGGCCACCGGGGGTGTGCGTCGCAAAACCCGTAACAGTAGCTTTAGCCGGGCGTTCGTGTTCATAATTTATGGCAATGCCGGTCTTTAAATAGAAGTATAAGTACGTTATTGAAACAGCATTTACAACCTTTACCCTCACGTTCAAAAAATAATTGCAGGCTTAATGCATATTTGCCCACATATATTGCTACGGTACAAGCTTTTACACCCTTTATCCGCACCTTCAAAAAATAATTGCAGGCTTAGCGCATATTTGCTCACAAATATTGCTGCTGTACAAGTGAGTGACACAACCGGAGTTAAATAGATGTTCCAATGCCGGTTTCCAAAAAAAATACTTAACCCTGATTTGGTTGTATGGCTATGAAATAAAAATATTTGCCGGATTTTTTTGAGGGGGACCTGACAACAGTAACCGATTAGGCAGTTGCCTGGCACAAGGCCCAAAATACTATTATTAAAGCGAAGGCTGCAGGGCGTCGTTCCTTAAAATTTTATAGCCACAGAGACTTGTTTTGAACACTGCATTGCATGTTTTTGTACCACGTTTTAAAACGCATTAGCCTGGTACCGGTTTGCCGCGGCAAACCATTATGCAGAAACTTTTGTGAGTTTACGGTACTTACCAGTACCAATTTTGAAAATGGTTTGCCTAATTATATTTATTTAATTAACATTGGCTCATCTGGTATGTATTTAAACCTACAATGTGCTAAAACAACAGTAGCAATGAGGTAGTAAGCCTTAACTATATTGCTACGGGGCGGTTCAAAAACCTGTTGCTGTTTTATTCAATAAAAAAAACCGGTAGCAATAGTTCTATTTTTATGTCGTAATTAGCTAATTAAAAGTTTATTTCTGTTATGGCTGATATTCATCAACTTAAATCAAGGAAACAGTTGCTTAGCCAATTGTACGAGGGTGGTGGTGTTTGGGATGTGGTAATTATTGGTGGTGGCGCTACCGGCCTTGGTACTGCTATTGAAGCCACCACTAAGGGATACAAAACCCTGCTACTGGAGCAGGCCGATTTTGCCAAAGGCACCAGTAGCCGCAGCACTAAACTGGTGCATGGCGGTGTCAGGTATTTAGAGCAGGGCAATGTAAAACTGGTGCGGGAAGCCGCTGTGGAGCGCGGGTTATTGTATAAAAACGCTCCCCACCTGGTAAAAAATCAACAATTTATTATACCCGTGTACACCTGGTGGGATAAGTGGAAATTTACCATTGGTCTTACCCTGTACGACTGGTTGTCGGGCTCGTTAAGTATGGGTAATTCAAAAGCCATTTCGCGTAAAGAAACCATGCAGCGTTTGCCGGGGGTAAAGTGCCGGGGGTTGGTGGGCGGCGTAGTGTATCACGACGGTCAGTTTGATGATTCGCGGCTTGCCATCAACCTTATGCAAACGGTGTTGGCCAATGGCGGGGTTGCTGTCAACTATACAAAAGTTACTGGTCTTTTAAAGCAAAACGGTAAGGTATCGGGGGTTGCTGCCACCGATATTGAAACGGGGCAAAGCTTTGAGGTGCAGGCAAAGTCGGTAGTAAATGCCACCGGGGTTTTTGTTGATGATATACTGCATATGGACGATCCCGGTAAACCAAAAACCATTTGCGTAAGCCAGGGCGTTCACCTGGTAATTGGTAAAGAATACTATCCATCGGCGGAGGCATTAATGATACCTAAAACCAGTGATGGCAGGGTGTTGTTTGCAGTGCCGTGGCATAATAAAGTAATATTGGGCACAACCGATACACCCATTGGCGAGGCCAGTGCCGAGCCGCGGGCCCTTGAAAAAGAAATTGATTTTATAATAGAAACTGCCTCGGGCTATTTAGACAAAAAACCCACCCGCGGCAATGTATTAAGTGTGTACGCAGGCCTGCGCCCACTGGCAGCGCCGCAGGGCGAATTGCAAAAAACCAAAGAGATTTCGCGTAGCCATAAAATTATTGTTTCGCCATCGGGGCTGTTTACCATTTTAGGGGGCAAGTGGACTACTTACCGAAAAATGGGGGAGGACCTGGTGCATACCATCGAAGAAAATATGGGATGGCCTTTTAAAAAATCAACCACTGCCAACGCAACCATATTTAGTGCGGGTAACCCTGCCGATTGGAGCGATCCCTTTTACTTTTATGGTAAATACACGCCCGAAATACATGCCATGGTAAAGGCCGATGCCGATGGTTGGTTAAGCAAAGAATTATTAATACACCAGGCGCAGGTACTTTGGGCGGTAAAGCACGAAATGTGCCGCACTGTAGAAGATATGTTGAGCAGAAGAACACGGGCATTATTGCTGAATGCAAAAGAGAGTATACGTATGGCCCCGGCGGTAGCCTCAATAATGGCAGTTGAGTTAGGTAAAAACGAAGAGTGGATACAGCAGCAGGTAGGTAGCTATACAGCACTGGCCCAACAGTACGTGATTGCCTGAGGCTAAATTGTAAAATTGTGTTGGTTTACAGTATATTCAGTTTTTAAACGATTGCCATGTCAAAATATATCTTGTCGTTAGACCAGGGAACCACCAGCTCGCGGGCTATTGTTTTTAACAAGCAGGGAAACATTTTATCGTTAGCCCAAAAAGAGTTTACCCAAATTTTTCCCAAACCAGGCTGGGTTGAGCATGATGCCAGCGAAATATGGAGCACCCAGGTAGGCGTGGCTACCGAAGCCATTTTAAAAGCCAATTGCACTATACACGATATTGCCGCCATTGGTATTACCAACCAACGCGAAACCGCTATTGTGTGGGATCGCAAAACCCAGCAGCCGATATACAACGCCATTGTGTGGCAGGACAAGCGAACCTCTGCCTATTGTACCGAGCTTAGAAACGACGGCAGTGCCGTTTCTATAAAGGAAAAAACGGGACTGATAGCCGACTCCTATTTTTCGGCTACCAAAGTAAAATGGATACTGGACAACGTGCCGGGTGCAAGGGCAAAGGCTAACAATGGGGAGCTTTGTTTTGGTACAGTTGATAGCTGGTTGTTGTGGAAATTGACCAATGGAAAACTGCATGCTACCGATGTTACCAATGCAAGCCGCACCATGCTGTTTAATATACACACCATGCAGTGGGACAATGACCTTTGTAAACTATTTGATATACCACAAACCATGTTGCCCGAAGTAAGAAGCAGCAGCGAAATTTATTGCCACACCCAGCGGTTGCTTTCGGCTGCCGAGGTGCCGGTGGCGGGCATTGCAGGCGACCAGCAAGCCGCTTTGTTTGGCCAGATGTGTACGCAAAAAGGTATGGTAAAAAATACCTATGGCACGGGGTGTTTTATGTTAATGAATACCGGTACAACTGCCGTTACCAGCCACAACAACCTTTTGACCACCGTTGCATGGAAAATTAACGGCGAGGTTCAATATGCCCTTGAAGGAAGTGTGTTTATAGCAGGCGCTGTAGTGCAGTGGTTACGCGATGGACTGCGCATTATACAAACCAGTGGCGAGGTAGAAGAACTTGCCGGCAAAGTAACCGATAACGGTGGCGTATGCTTTGTGCCGGCCTTTACCGGTTTGGGCGCACCTTACTGGAACCAGGATGCGCGGGGGTTAATTATTGGCATTACCAGGGGTACCACCGATGCCCACATTGCCAGGGCAGCCATTGAGAGCATTGCTTTTCAAACCATGGATGTTTTGCGGTCCATGGAGGCCGACGCCGGCATGCAAATAAAAGAAGTAAGGGTAGATGGAGGAGCTACGGTAAACAACCAGTTAATGCAGTTTCAAAGCGATATATTAGGAAGCAATGTGATAAGGCCAAAGATTACCGAAACCACCGCATTAGGCGCCGCATACCTTGCCGGCCTTGCAGTTGGTTATTGGTCAAATACAGAAGAGCTTAATCAATATTGGCAGGCAGAAAAAACATTTGAACCAACGATGGCCGATGTTGAAAAAAAGGCATTGACCGATCATTGGAAAAAAGCGATCAACGCCGCGCTGGCCTGGACTATCTAACCCCTAAAACTTTTATACATTTATGACACCTGTAACGGGCGAATTTGTTGGCACAGCCATTTTAATGATATTGGGCGATGGGGTAGTAGCCAACGTGGTATTAGCCAAAACAAAAGGCAACAACGGCGGCTGGATAGTTATAACCTTTGGATGGGCCATGGCTGTATTTGTGGCCGTTTTTTGTGTGGCGCCCGTAAGCGGTGCACACCTTAACCCCGCGGTAACCCTGGCGCTGGCCATTGCGGGAAAATTTGAATGGGCGCTGGTGCCAATGTATATACTGGCGCAACTGGCTGGTGCCTTTGCCGGTGGTATTTTTGTTTGGTCAGTATATAGAAATCATTTTAACGCTACCGATAATGCTGAGGCTAAATTAGCTGTTTTCTGCACCGGGCCAGCTATCAGAGATCGCTTTGATAACCTGGTATCCGAAACCCTGGCCACCTTTGTTTTTATACTTGCCATACTATACATTGTTTCGCCCAAAAGCTCGTTGGGCGCCTTGGATGCCCTGCCGGTAGCCCTGTTGGTACTGGCAATTGGTCTATCGCTGGGAGGCTCAACAGGCTACGCCATAAACCCCGCACGGGATATTGGTCCGCGCCTTGCACATGCAGTACTGCCCATACCCGGCAAACGCGATAGCGATTGGGGGTATGCATGGGTACCTATACTTGGGCCTATGTTGGGTGGGGCGTTGGCCGCGGCAGCCTATATGGCGTTGCAGTAGGTAGTATATTTTTATGGAAAAGTAAACGCTAAAGCAGCCGTAACACTGCGCCTGGCTGCTTACAGTTCTCCAACTCCCTTCACATTTTTAATTTTCAAAAGCAGCTCATATAATATTAGCCTGTAAGGTAAAAGGTGGGAAACAATAAAGTGTTGTTTTAAGTGTAAATAGTGTTGGACTACAGGTTTGAGCGCTGGCTAATAAACGTGTAATAAAAGGTTGCCAGCCTTGCCTTGCTCAACTAATGATAGCCTAAAGCCCTTTGTCTGCATTACAGTTATGCTTTATTCATACTCTTGCCTTCTGTACGTATGCGCCTGGGCTACCTTTGCCTGCGTTACAGTTATGTTTTATTGAGGGGGCTTTAGGCTATAGTGCTTACTGTTAGATCGGGTTTTTCTTTCCGGCACTTTTATGCCGGAAGTTCCTCTGTAATTAGTGTTTTTAGTTGTTCAGCAAGTTCTGGAGTAACAGAAACCCCGTGTTTTTCCAAAGCATGCTAGGCAGCTTGGTTAATACTTCGTTATCGCTATTTGCACAAATAACGCCTTCACAGTCAAAGCCGGCATTCCGGCAGTGTAATGTTTTCATAATTTGTAGATGGTTTAGTATTATAAAATTTATAACCTGGCTACTTAATAAGTAAACATCCTGTCGCTGTCAACCGATAAACAAACCAGTACGTTTTGGCAATGCAAACTCAGCCGGTTTGCCCTTAATATCCGTTTCGGTTATCGCTGGTGCTTTGCTGGAATTACCTGACAAAAAAACTTACCACCCCCTTTCGCAATAGCCTCGTAATGCTCATGAAGCTTTTCGGTACCTACACCCATAAATGTGTTTAGTTTGGATTCGTGTAATAATTTTACGGCATCACCCGCTAAAAAAAGGGTTACTGTTTGTCCTTCTACAGTAGCTGTTTTTGCCGACTATAAAGCTTAATGCTGCACGTGTGGGATTTTCTGGGCCCTGCGTAATATGTACTAATATTTTCATTTTTTAGACTGCGGTGAACCTGAATTGTTTTATTTGAAAGCAATGATACTTACCCAAAAAAGAAGTAGGGCAGGGGGCGGATTTTATCATGTTGCTATCGTTTAAATTAAAAGTACCATAACCGTATAGAAATTTTAGCTCATTCTATACTATTCGCTATATTTCTGATTACCTATTTTTTTAGTAGGAAAAAACGAGCGGCAATCGTACTTAAATAATTGGCTCTTCGAAACTCAAACAGTATAAAAACTAATGTTTTCTACAGGTACAACCGGCGGTTTACGTGCAGCCTATTTTTAACTATTGAGGTGAAATTGTATTATTACCTCAACACTACTTATTTTGCAGATCAGGAACATTTTGCAGGGCAAAGGTATTATTGGGAGTTTTTGATTAATAGTCTAAACATTAGCAGTGTAGGCTTTAAGTGTTTAGCTTTTGCATTTGACTCTGATATTTTGGAATAGACTAATTTTATTTTGTAAAACAGGTCTGATAAGTTTACTTGTTTAACTGCATACTATGAAACAAAAAATGATTGCCGTCGGTATATTTTACTTTTGTATGTTTCTTGTTTCTGCGCAGCAAACGGACGATTTTGTGAAGGCAAAGAAACCAAAAAAAATAGTTTTATATAATGGTAAAAACCTGCAGTACTGGCAAGGCGATATGAATGTATGGCATATTGAAAATGAATTTATCACAGCCGGTGATACCGGTACGATGCATTTGCAAAACGATTTTCTGGCCACAAAAAAAGACTATTCAAATTTTATACTTACCCTGAAATTTAAACTGGAAGGGGGTCCGGGTTTTGTTAATTCCGGTGTACAGGTAAATTCTCAACGAAATACGGTGGCACCCTTAAACGAAATGGTCGGGTTCCAGGCTGATATTGGGCCCGGCTATACAGGCAGTTTGTACGATGAAACAAGGCGTGATATCATTTTAGCAAAAGCCGATTCAAGTATTGTTGAGAATTTGCTAAACAAAAGCGACTGGAATGATTATGAAATACGGTGCATTAACCGTCGGATTGTTATATTATTAAATGGTACCCAAACGATTGATTATACAGAGCCAAAAAACGAATATCCTGATTTTGGTAAAATAGGCTTACAAATACACGGTAATGCAAAAATGAAGATTTCATTTAAGGACATAATATTGTACCAGTATTAATTTTGTATCGTCAGTAATTCAAACGGTACCGTTTTTCATTTTTAAATTTTTTGTTGCTTATGTTAGGATCGTGGCTAATTAAAACTTTAGTCACTATTTTAAGTAAACGGTACTTTACAAAGCTTACGTTCAAACCTGATTGTTTAACAAACCATTATTTTGATTGGGTAGTTATAAAGCAATTTTTAAACGATCATCTTTACCACATTCTTTTATAATTTTTAACTTATCCGGTATCAATTTTAAAAATATTCCCCTCTTTAAAAAAATTATCCCCGGTTTCCTTTCCCTCGCGATACTCGTCAGTTTCATCTTTTTAGTGTACAGTTTGGTATATGCCAGCCCTGACAGTGTTTTCAATAAGAATGCACTGTTTACCGGACTTTCATTTTTAGTCGTTTGGAGACTTGTCATGTCATTTTATAGATCGGTCAGGAGTAAATATCTAAAGTGAATGGTACAATTCTTCAACGCAGGAAAGAGTTTTTTTTATACGGTCAAAAAGTTAAGTAGTACTATCTGTTTACAAATGAAAATGATCCATTGCTATTTAATGATTGGCTGTTTGACATTGATACTACTGTTAGCATGCCAACCAAATAAATTATCATCCTACCTGGTGCCTAAAAATTACAACGATATAACGCTTTTAGCTTGAAACGAAGACAAGGTTAATAGCTATCAATTTTGCAATGATCAGCAACAAAAAGTTTGTATATACAATTGTCAAAAACGACAGTTTAACAGTTAAAGCGTATTATCATGGTAAGATCTCAAATTCATCATTTACTGACACTATCGTTTTAGATTATAAAAGTAATTTTCGGCCAACTGGTGCTAAAAGTTATTTAATACGCGAAATTTCTGTGAGGTATTTGATTCAGCAGTTTAAAAATATTCAAAAGCCTGTCTTTATGCGAATACAACGCTTAAGACACAAATTTTGAATGTGACTTTACGCTAATTGAGCTTTTGTATTTGTAGTTTGATTTACTCTGCACGACTCTATATTTTGTGCAGTTTCCATAACACTACATCAATTGGCTTCATATTGTTTTTGCTCACGCCAGCTTCAGGTAGGTTGACTTGTAGGAGCATACTATTCAACATCCCGTTTCCAGTCTTTATTAAACATCACTTTCAACTTGTTTTAAAATCAGTTGAGAACATTTCGGTTGGTTGGGTTTCTGTGTCAATGTTTATTTGAAAAGAGCAAACTTCATTGTTGCCGCCAAACGATTTATCGTTGTTAGCGTCCTTCGTAACTGTCATAATAATTTTGTTGGTGGATCTGATATATTGCCACGATTTCATGTTGTAGCCAGATGGGGAGATTTGTTTGAAATTTCGGCCCTGTTTGTCCGACACAAATAGGTACTCAGGGTCTTCCGTATTAAGTTTCTTGTCCTTGTTGTAGTCATCTACGCTTACTTTATAAAAAATATTTCTTTTCGTAAAAGCGATGTCTGCCTGGTCGTTACTGCTAGTTTGTATGTCGATACTGCTGATGAGCATTTTACGGTCGCTAAGCAGGTAATATTGCGAGGTATGCGAGTTGTAAAAGATAATATTCCAATTGGTATTGTAAGGCACGCCGCTATATGAAAAACTTCCACCATCTCTGCCGTTTGAACCTATAGACAGCGGAAACATAATGATACCCGAACTATCAATTTCAGAAAATGAGTTTGTCTGAACACTGACATTGTTTGTTGGGTTGTTGATGATGGCCAAGGTGTCGATTGCTACGAAATCTGTATCATTTATTGCCCGCTTTGGCTGGTTTTGGCCACAGGCAGCAAACAAAAGTGTCGTAAAGAAAATGGAAATGATTTTTAGCATGGGATAACTTTGGTTTCATACGCAGGTAGCTATGGCTGATGTCGGGATGTTAAAAACTCATTCGCCGGCAGCCGATGGCTTATTGATTTGAGGGTTGGAAGGTATGTAGAAAAGCCCGGTATCAACTTGCCATACCCAAACTACAAATAACGCTAAAGCGTTGCGAAAGTTAACATCGACTTTCCTTGCGTAATGAATAGCCTGCTGTTTGATTACCTGGGATACTGGTTTAAATAATGAGTTCCAAAAATGATAGCGTAAATCCAACAGTTATACAAAAAGGTAAAAAGTAAGGCTGTTCCGGTACTTTTCCCCAGGTCGCCTTTGCATTTTGGTGAGTTGCTAAAAATCATTCTATAGGCTCTAAAAACAATCCAGTATAACATGCCACCTGCAAACAAAATGGTAGCCCAAAATATGGCGCCAATGGTCCAAAAAATTATTGAACCTAATAAGCCTATAATAATCCACAAAAATATTCCTGCTATTGCTTCATCAAAGCTTCCTGGCTCCATAGATCCAATGTCTAACCCTGAAACATCCATTGTGGTAGATGACGGCTTTTTCCATAGCGCAAACCTGTGCAGAAAGTTGCCGTAGCTATCGCGCAATTTCCAACCATTATAAAGGCCAATAGTGATGAAAGAAAAAAATACTACTGAAAGAATGGTGGTAGAAAGCAGTGAGTTCAGGTAAAGCGATCGGTGGTTTTTGATGCCAGTCAGGAAAATCAGCAGTGAAAGCGTTGGTAAAACAATCAGTGTTGATATAAACACTGTGTTGCTATTTATAAGGGTAGGTCTACTCAAGGTATGAAGTGTTTCAAAAAAATAGGTTCAACATTTGGGGCTTACTGCTGGGATGGGATACATTGCTTATTGAGCTCATACCGAAAATTTGATAAAGATAAACAGGTATGCTTTTCATGCAAAATTTCAGTTTGTATAACCTTCGGAGGTTGTTTAACAATGGAGGAAAAATTAATGTTCCGATGGCTCATTATCCTCACGTGCCGCACCACTCGAAGCCATGCTTTTTTTGCAGACGCGCTACTTTCTGTTTTACTCAAAAGCTTTTACCTTCCTCATTACACCATTTATAGATAAGACAAGGATACCATTTGTGTGACTTTTGGTTTTAATCAGTTTTTCAAATGTCATTTCTAAACCTTTCTTTACCCTTTCCTTTATTTCAGCATTCTCCAGTATTTTATTATGTATCAACTGGTCAATTTACTTTTTATGAACGCTTATATCCAAAACGGGGCTTACTGAACGGTCGGAGCAAAGCACTACCATAAGATTTCCGACCATTGCGGCTTTTTGGTCGTTATTAAAGTCTATAATTTTTTTCTTTGAAAGTTGTGAAACGGCCGTTTCTACCATAGAGACTGCTCCTTCTACTATTTTTTTGCGGGCAGCGATTACGGCTTGTGCCTGTTGGCGTTGTAGCATGTAAGCGGCTATTTCAGAAGCATACGAAAGGTTGGAAATCCTGGCTTCTATTACTTCTATTCCTACCATTTCAAGGCGCTTTTTAAGTTCCTCAGCTATCTCTTCATTTATTTGGTCAACGCCCGAAACCAAACACATTGAGTCTATGTTCTCTTCGTCCAAATTATCGTATGGATACGAATGCGCTATTTTTCGTAATGCAGTCTCGCCCTGTATTTTTACAAAATTTTGGTAAGAAAGCTCGGGTTTAGACACTTTTGCACCCGTAGTGGTATTGAGCTCCTCGTGGGTTTCTATATTAAAAATTGCTTTGTAGGTGTCAATAATTTTCCAAACAATCACCCCACTAATCAAAATAGGATTTCCTTGCTCATCATTTACTTTAATAACTTCTGTTTCTAAATTTCGTATACGTAGCGAAACCTTCTTTTTAACATAAAAAGGATTGACCCAAAAAAATCCATTTTTAGTTACTGTACCAACGTATTTACCAAAAAATATAAGCACTCGTGCCTGGTTGGGTTGCACTATAAACAAACCCATTAGCCATATTATGCCCAGCGGAGGAATAACGAGCAACACTATTCCTATAAACAGGTGGAGAAAACCATTTCCTTTCAATTGTAATTCCTTTTCCATATTTTAAAATTATTTTATAAGAGCATTAATATGATCTACAATATTTTTTATTTTGAGCAACTTATGATTCTTACGTTTAAAAAAAATTTTTTTGTTTGATGATAGCTTTTTTGTTTGTTTAATCGGTTTGCATACTAAAAAAAGCATACGCGATAACCGATGTGTTCTACCGTCAAAAATGGTTTAGTTGGAGGTGATTTTTGATGCTGTTTTTCATTGTAAGTCCGCATTAATTTTCACAGGTAAACTGCCCGCCATTTTGTTATGCAAATTGTTCAAACGTGTCATGGCATGGAAATACCCATTCATAACAAACTGGTATAATTCCATTTTCGCGCTGATCAATTTTGTGTCGTCCTGTCAAGTTTAAATCCCCAATTTTTTGGCTAGTCTTACCAAGCTAAATATTAGGGTACTAAAAAATATGGTCTTATTTATTCCATTTGGCAAAGACCGACTGACTTCCATTACCCGGCCTTCCTCATCTTATTAAAATGAAATAACAACTTCTCCTTATCCGTACCCTCAAACAAATCAACGATCAAATATTGCAAACTGGCCGGTGTTGCCTGCTTTAAATAATCTAATAATTCTAAAGTGGTGGTATAAGGCGGATGCTGAAATTTCACTTTATCCAGGAATGCATTTAATGATTTGTTCAATGTATCCTCGCCTATATATTCGCTTAGGGTGTACAATGCAATGGATCCTTTGCCGTAGGCAATGTATGATTGTTCGGGGTTTACCAGGTATAAGGGTGGTTCCCGGCCGCTTTCGTTTGCACGGCCTGCCAAGTAGCGGCTAAGTTGAATGTCCAAAAATTTTAATGCATGCTGTTTCCCATACTTCTTTTCATAAATTTTTGCGGAGATATATTCTGTTATGCTTTCTGTTATCATTGTTGCACCGAGGGCATCGGCTGGTATCACCTGGTTGCCCCACCACTGGTGTGTTAGCTCGTGTGCAGCAACGTAAAAGGAGAGGTCAATGCCTCCTTTTACGGTTTTGCCAGGATCGTTGATACACCTTGTTTCTGAGATTTGTATGCAGTTACCCGAAGTGGTTGCATACGAGCCTATCTGCCTTGGAAATTCAATAATTTTGGCTTGCTTGTGTTGATACGCTCCAAAGTTGGCTACGTTATAATTCAACCCTGCTTTTAATCCCTCTATCATTTGTTGAAGGTTGTAAGTATGTTGCGGGTGATAGTATATCTTCAAGTCAATTCCTTTGTACGTTTCTTCTGCTTTTGCAAATTCACCAGACTGAAACCCTACCACAAATTTTATAGGTGTTTCCATTTTGTAGTGAAAATACCGCCGGTTGTTTTCCATCCATTCTTTTTGCAGCGTTCCTGCAGTAATGGCAATTTGCTTTGGCGAAGTGCTTAGCACCGCTTCAAAATTGATAAGGTCTGAATTGATACTTTGGTAGTGATTATGGAAGGCTGTGCTTTCACCCGGATGCTTTTTATCGGTATTGGCAAAATATCCTACCTGCGGCAAAATATCGTTTTTAAGATAGGTGCCATTTTTTAGCACGTTAGAATTTTGTACCAACAAAGTGTTTGCCCGGTTCCTTACAGTATACAATAACTTAATGCTATCGCCCGGGGCCAATGGCTTTTGCAGGGTGTAAACAGCAAACTTAAAGGTGTCGTCTTTACTCACCAGCGTTGCAGAAGTGTTAAACGAAAGCGTGGTTATTTCATCGTAACCAGTTTTAATCATTAAGGTGTCTATCGGTATAGTGGTTTTATTAATGAGCGTATAGTTACCACGGGCAATAAAAGAATTTGTTTCGGGAAAGATGTCCAATTGTACAAATGCCGAAGTAATTCTTGGCTGTTTGATCTGTTCCAATTTGCCATACTTATATTGAAATTGAGTTAATAGGGCTTGCTCGTTCTGGCCAGATAATATTGTATTCTCGGGCAGTTGTTCCAACCGAAATAAGTAAAAGCCAAACGATATAAAAGCAATCAGACTAACAAGCAGCGCTGCAGCGGTGTGTCCGCTTATCCCCTTACGTACAATCACCAATCTTTCAACAAAACCATTTGTTTGCTGGCGCTGCCAAAACAACGTTGCAATTTCAAAGAAAACAATCCCTAATAAAAGCCAATACGTCTTAAATAAAAAATAGGGTTTTAACGATTGTCCATACCCACTAATGTCAGAGTAGTAGAGAAAGAAATTTGAATTGGGGGTGTCGTTAAATCTGAGCAGGTAACTTTTTATGCCTACTGCAGGCAACTGACTAATACCCAACAACAGTAGTATTAGTACAAATAAGCCGAGATAGGTATTAGTGATGACCGTCTGAACAAGGATAGACAAAAAAGCCCAAATCATAAAGCTGATCAAATGGATAACAAATAAATCAAAAAGGTAATGGCCTATCTCAACCTGGTAGTAACCGCTGCCTACCTGCACCGCAATACCCGACACCATTATAATTAACAACAATAATACCTGCACTTTAACCATTGCCAGCCACTTGGATAGCAATAATACCCAATTGGGTACAGGTGTCACAGCAATCAACTGTGCAAAGTTGGCAGTGCTATCGCGATGAACCAAAATGCCTGCATATAGAAACGTGAGAAACTGTATAAGAAAGGAAAAAAAGAAAACGGGAAAGCCAAGGATCACCCATGTTACGGGCAGAATTCTTGTATCGGTCTGCGAGTTCATTTGCAGCAGAAGCGCCATGATAAATACTGCTCCCGCCACAACAATACTGATGAAAGCATTGCTTTTTGTAATGAAGCCAAAATCAACCCATGCAAGTTTCATCGAAGTTTTTAGATGGTGCCAAAACGAAAAATCAAACGTCGTATCGGGAAGGTCTATTTTGATGATCGTACCAACATTTGTTTTTACACTGCGCTCATCGCGTTTTCTTTTTAACCCAATTGAAACAGCGCTTTGGCTAAACGAAAAGCTGCGATAAGATATATAAAAAATGATGAGCGCCACGCAAAGCCATAGTAACCTGTTTACTATAATAATAGGTTCGTGGGGTAGTTGGCTCGTACGCTGCTCCGCTTGTGTCCGGTAACGGGTGTAGTACTGCACAGTACTTTCGGCAAATGGATCAACTATAATACTGGCCATACCTTCGGTAAAACCGCCCATTATTCTTACTGCTATTTCTTTCAACAACCAAAACAGCACAACTGCTATAAAGCCAGTATAAATGTTGCGACTAAACAACACAACAGCAAACACCACCACGCTAAGCAAAAACAGGTTGGGAATAGTAATCCAACAAAAGGTATACAGGTAGGGCGCTGCATTAAAAGGCAGTAATTGTGCTGGGTTGGCAGTTGGCAGTATTGTACCTGTTATTAACCCGCCCACAACAGCCAGTGCAATAAGCAAAACAATACAAAAGGCGCTTATAAACTTAGCAAACAGGTAGTTGGTTTTACTAAATGGATACGTATATAAAATGCTGTGGAAATTGCTTTTAAAATCTTTATAGATGGTTCCGCCTACTATAGCCGGAAGTATAATTAAAAGAAGTTTATTGAAGAAATTGATAAAGCCGTAAATGCCAAGCGGTGCGTTGGCAATATTTATTAATGAAGAGTTTTCGCCGAAGGCACCAGAAGCGCCTGCCATACTTAGTAATGCCAATAAATATACGGCAAAGAAATAAATATAAAACGACCAGCTTTTGAGCCACTGTTTTATTTCAAACCTGCAGATAGTTACAAACATGGTAATACTATTCTATGAAATATTTTTCAATGCGATAAAGTAGACGTCTTCAAGGTTGGGTGTTGTATTTACAAATTCAAATGAAGGCTGCGCCTCTGCAAACACACGGATGTTAATGGAATTGTCGTGGTTATATTTTGATGATAGTACGTTGGTTGCCTGCTCAGCTTCTTCAAGTTTTTCCCTTGTAATATTGGCGGTCCAAATTTTATACTCAAGTTCTTTTACAGCTAGTGAAGGTTGCAGTTTTTTCAATATTTTGCCGCCATTCATAATAGCCATGTCGTTACACAGGTCTTTAACATCATCAACAATATGGGTGGAGAAAATGATAATGTTATTACTGGCAATTTCGCGTAGAATGTTTAAAAAGCGGTTGCGTTCGGTGGGGTCTAAGCCTGCCGTAGGTTCATCAACTATAATCAGCTTTGGGTTATTCAGCAGCAATTGAGCAATGCCAAAACGTTGTTTCATTCCGCCCGAATAATTGATTACATTTTTGTTTCGCACCTCGTACAAATTTGTAACATCAAGTACCCTTGATACCAGTTGCTTCCGTTCGTTTCGCGAAGCAATGCCCTTTAATGTTGCCAGGTAATCCAACAACTTTACGGCCGACATGGCAGGGTACACACCAAATTCCTGTGGAAGGTAGCCGAGTTGTTTCCGCAGGTCCATCGGGTTTTTCAATACATCTATATCTTCAAAATGAATGGTACCAGTATCGGGCGACTGCAACGTAGCAAGGGTCCGCATCAACGAAGATTTTCCTGCGCCGTTTGGCCCCAACAGCCCAAACATTCCATGGTTTACTTCCAACGTCAGGTTGTCTAACGCCTTCAGCCCATTAGGATATATTTTTGTGAGATTTTGTATGTTTAGTACCATTGGCTTTGTTTTGAGAATGGCGCCTGAGGTTACAGCTTACTTATTTTAAATTTAAAAACCATTGTTGTTGGTAACTGAGTGTTTTGCCTGGTAGCAGCAGTTGAATTTATTGCCAGTAATCATTAATAAGCTTTCTGAATTTGGTTAGTAACATTTGCTTTGCAGGCTGGCGATGCCGTGTATTCATTTAATGAAAGACTGCTTGGCTTAAGCCAGTCGGACAGGCAACAATTATTCTATAAAAAACCACCGCTTGTATTATACTAAATCTATGGCTTCACGATATTTTGGAATATAATTTTTGACCAAAATATAGTATTAATATGAAGCTTCCGTTGCCGGTTCAAATGTCCAGCCGGGCGGACGTCGCACTTCCGTCCAAATGCCTGCCCGACTGGCGTCATCCGGGCGGGGCTACCAGCCGGGCGGGCTTGTACATTTTCTCCTTTATTCAGCACAATACAGCGGGCATTATTTATTTAAAAAACCTCAATTCCAAATAAAGACTAGTCGTTAAAAAATCATTGTCAGGCAGCTACTAACAGACTGACACTAATTTACAAATTATGGTGAATAGCTTAGTAAATAAGGTGAGGAAGGGAATATATAGTATATGAATGGTTTGCATCAGAAGCCAACAATGTAAAAGCCGTCAATTTGGCTGCCTAAAACTTACTGTTGTCGGGGGCACCAAAATATTTTCCTCGTGCAAATGGAGTTGCTCGTTGCAATCATTTGTCAATCCGCTTTTAGCGGCGCCCCAACAACCTGCATATCGTGGTCGGCAAAAACTTTTGCAATTTGTTGTTTGGTTGGTGGCATGGTCCACTTGTCAGTAACTGCAAAAAATGCTTCCATTTTACCCGCCGGTAAATAGGAAACAATCATTTTTCCTTTTTCGGTTAACTGAATAAATGCGTGTGGCATCTGTCGGGGAAGAAATATAGTGTCGCCCGTTTTCAGCTCGTATTTGTCTTCGCCCACCTGAAATAGATATTCACCTTCAACTATATAAAACCATTCGTCCTGGTAGGGGTGAATGTGCAATGGTGGCCCGCCGTTGGGTGTCAAACCTGTCTGCTCAAATACGGCTACATCGTTGTCGGTATCCTTGCCCGATATTTTAATGTCGAGGGTGTTTTGGGTAACACCTTTCATTTTGTAGTGAGTGCCAAACCTCGCTTCGCCAGCACTTACTTTAAATCCTTTGTTTGCCCTTATATTGACAGCCGTTTTAACTTTTGCAAATACCACCATTGGTATGGAAGCAAGTGTGGTAAGCATAAAGTTTCTACGTTTCATTTGCTATATGGTTATTTATATCAGGTTAATAATTAGTGGGTGGTATTTTCAAAACAATTGACGAACACAAATATTATTTTGTAGCCGGGTCGGTTTTAATGTCGCTGTAATGGAAGTTAACCTTTAAATGGTGAAACATGCACCAATGGACATTCACTATTGACCATTGACCATTCACTATTGTCCATTCACTATTCACCTATCCTTTTTTCTTTCCTTCTAAAATCTTCCTCCTTCAACCAAAAAATAAGATATATTTTTTTTGCAAAAATACAATGTATGGGTACCGTATATGCAGATATTGAACTTATAAACGCCATTGACTTAGGCATGGTGCGTAAATAACAATTAGACAAGAATGAAGTGAAAAGAATGCATGTAAACATGCTGGTGAACAGTGGTGCTTACTTGATGGCCATTAATGATACCATATTAAGCCAACTGGATTTGCCTATTGTTGATAAAAGAAAGGTCCAAATGGCTGATGGAAGTATAATGGAATATGATGTGGCCGGACCTATTAAAGTTCGGTTTGCTAACCGTAAAGCAGTCTGTATTGCTTTTGTATTATCGGGCAACAGCTAACCGCTGTTAGGTTCTGTACCCATGAAAGAAATGGATGTGATCATACATCCCCGGCGGCAGGAATTACTGGTTAATCCGGATCGTCCCAATTATGCTGCATTGAAAATGAAGTAGCGATTTCCCATCCTTGTTTCATAGTAGGCTTTCAGCCGGCGCTGGTAATATTGTATGGAAAGGCGGCGTGCGTTAATTAAATTACGAATGGTCTTATGGCTATGTTTCGCCTTCCGGCAAAGCTGAAATATATTATCGTTTAAGGCCTATTTTTTAATGGATTTGAGCAACGGCAACACTTCTGTTTTATAATATCGCTCTTCTGTACCCCAAAATATACAGTAAAGTGGTAAATAGTTTTGAGCAAAGTCCAGAATTTCCTAAACGGTTACCTTTTTGCCGGTAGTGGGGTTTATAACATCGTAGTTACCATCCTGCACAGCCATTCCGGTTGGCACAATGCCTGCCATATTTCTTAGTAAAGGATAACTATTTTCCATCTGAAATTTCCTGTAAACTTTTATGTCGGGGCCGCCCATGCCTACTTTTAGTTTTACAGCATATTCATACAGTTTTTCTAAACGCTTTTTTGAGTTGTCCGGCATAAAGTTGGCGTACTGCAGGGGAACGGATTTCTTAAAATGCGTCCTTAACACCAGCATATTTTTCTTAATAGCTTCGACATAACGGCTGATTGTATAACCCTGCGGGCCAAAGATTTTAGGGAAACTCCACCGAAGTTTTGGGCAGGTTAATACCTTCTATGCTTCCATCAAATAGCTGGGCCAGTTTTATTAGTAGTTGATGATACCACGCTGCTACGGCTGCATCCCATCGTCGGGCAACCCAGCCGGCTTTAAATGGCTCGCCGGTGGCAGTAAAATCATATTACGAATTAATACCACCCTGATAAATGGTGTCACTTAAAATGTATTGCGGTACCGCTTAACGTGTACTGTTGAATGTTACATCCTGTATTTGAATAAATAGCTTCTTTCCCTTCGAACGTAAAAATGTAAGATCGGCTTCAATTGCGGTAAAGTCGTATACATTTTTATTAGGTTCTACCACTTTCCACGGATACGTCATCTGCACACCAATAACACCCTTGTTTAAATAAAAATCCCGATTTTTAATGCCTTCCCTGACTTGCGAAAAAAAGATAAAATGTTTGATGGCGGTTTGGGCGTAGTTAATAGTTGTGGATGCAAATAAAAGGGTAAAGAAAAATACGGTGGTGAGATTTTTGCTTGGGAGGGGTGGCTTATTTACATGGCTGCAGACCATCTGCTCGTTAGCTGCTTTGCAAAATGATATTCATTGGCCGGTATAAGCTACCCGTTTTTTTTAAGGATAATTGGCAGGAGCTAAAGTTTTGGGCTAAAACTCAAAAGCCCAATTGTGTTATATTTCATAAAAATGCAGCGCAATCACGAATAAAAAACTTTCTGATTAAAAGGATAGTAACATATAGCGTTTACCTAAGTGCATACGCTCATGGATTGACTTTTATTTCAAAAAAATAAATTCTTCTCTTTGTACTGCTGTTGCATTGCACACTTTACTAAACTCTTCAATAGAAGTAAACTTTAATTGCTCCAGAATTTTATATTCATAAAATACCTTAAAAGTATCATTTTTAAACACCCATGGCTCCACTGTAATTTCTTTACCAGGTTTATAAAAAGCCTGGTTCATTTCACCATCAGGGCTTTGAGAAATTTCCATCTTTCGTCCACTGGTTTGTATTTTATCCATACAAATCAGCAGTGAAAAGGCATCGCACCATTCAACCAAATGATATAGGCGATCGGCATATTTTTTATCAATGGCTAAGTGCTTAAGAATATCTTTCCTGTTTTTTTCCTGCTCTTTCAAAAAAGCATCCAATTTTTCATCTTTACCATCAGGGCTTCCGCCGTACAAAAAATTCATATGCAAAGAAGTGAGTAAAGCATTGACTTCACTTTTTGAATTAGATATTTCCATAACGTTTAGCAGTTGTTTTAAATCTGTTGTTTTTGAGTTATCGCTTACCTTAAAATGTCGGGGTGCTCCTGCTTCGGTAAGGTTTTCGCTTTGGGTAGTTTCTTCAACACCATCATCGTGTTCGGCAATGGCAATAAGGGTGGGTACCATAATTTCGTTTGGCAAATCAATATCGTATTGATATGCCAACATAGCAGCAAGTAGTCCGTGAGAGCGCTGGTTAATAATTTTCCAACCTTTTTGGTGCGAAGTAACAATCATAATTTACAATAAGTTAGGAAGGATATATGGGATAAAATTTCATTTAAACGTAATTGAAAAATTGTACCAAGCGGTAAATTAGTTAGCCGGGTAATGCAAATGGCCAGTTTAAATGGTGGGGAGAGGTATAATATTGCCTATGCATACCGTTGTTTTAAATGTAAAGAACAACAGTAGGGTAGGCGGTTTGTTTTTGGTTCCTTTACCGGCGCTGCACAACAGTTACTTAGATAGCTGGACTAAACCCCTTGTGGCAGCAGGGCTGCAAACATGGCAAATAATTGTAAAACTTTGTTGAATAATCCATTTTGTTAGTGCCGCAGCCATGAGGGTCTTTTATTTAAGTAACTACTTTTGTTGTAGATGTTAAACATATTTACTATTGTGTTTTTCAAACAAAGGCGTAACCGTTGCTTTGTTAGTTGTTGATATATTCTATTTTGTCAACAGTGTCTCGCAAAAAAATCATTTTTACATAGCTGCTAACTTACCGGCATTTAGTTACAAACTATTGTTAATAGCTGTGTAAATAAAGTTAGGAGTGTAATAAATAGTATTTGAACGGCTGGCATTAGATGCTAACACTGCCTAAGCCCTTAATTTGGCTGCCTGTAAATATATTATTGCTATGACATTACCACAATGTTTACGTGGTGTAAATCGCGTTACTCTTTGCAAACTTTTATTAATCCACTTGTAGCGGCGCTCCCACAACCTGCATATCGTGGTCGGCAAAAACTTTTGCAATTTGTTGTTTGGTTGGTGGCATAGTCCACTTGTCGGTAACTGCAAAAAATGCTTCCATTTTACCCGCCGGTAAATAGGAAACAATCATTTTTCCTTTTTCGGTTAATTGAATAAATGCGTGAGGCACCTGTCGGGGAACAAAAATAGTATCGCCCGTTTTCAGCTCGTATTTGTCCTCGCCTACCTGAAACAGATACTCACCTTCAACTATATAAAACCATTCGTCCTGGTAGGGGTGAATGTGTAAAGGTGGCCCGCCTTTGGGTGTCAGATCTGTGTGCTCAAATACGGCTATATCGTTGTCGGTATCAATGCCCGATATTTTTATGTCGAGTATGTTTTGAGTAACCCCTTTCATTTTGTAGTGAGTTCCAAACCTGGCTTTTCCGGCATTTATTTTAAACCCTTTGTTTGCCCTTAAATTGACAGCCGTTTTAATTTTGGCAAATACCACCATTGGTATGGAAGCAAGTGCGGTAAGCATAAAGTTTCTACGTTTCATTAGTTGCAAGTGTTTTTACAGAAGGGTAGGAACCAGCGGGTGGTAATTTCAACATTGGTAATTAATGCAAAAGTAAACCCGTTGCCGTGCCGGTAGTTATAACTTGCCCACATGGTGCAAAAGCCAACCAACAAATTAATGTGGAAGCTAGCTATTAACCGTTAAAATATTGCACTACCTGGCTTTAATTGGTTGGCAGCGGTATAAGTGCAAATGGTTATTTGGCCGTACAGCGTAACCAAAAAATGACTACCAGCTAAAGTCTATTTTTAATGGATTTGAGCAGTGGTAATACCTGAGTTGTAAAATAGGGTTCTTCGGTACACCAAAAAACATAGTTCAGTTGTAAGTAGTTTTTAGCAAAGTCCAAAATTTCCAATATAGTAACCTTATTGCCGGTAGTGGGGTTTATAACATCATAATTACCATCCTGCACAGCCATTCCGGTTGGCACAATACCTGCCATATTTCTTATTAAAGGATAGCTATTTTCCATCTGAAATTTTCTGTAAACTTTTATGTCGGGGCCGCCCATACTTACTTTTATTTTTGAAGCATAGTCATATAGTTTTTTTAAATTTATTGCAGAGTCGCCCGGCATAAAGTTGGCATACTGAAGTGGAACAGACCGCTTAAAATTAGTGGATAACACCAGCATATTTTTCTTGACAGCTTCAACATAACGGCTGATGGTATACCCGGCAGGCCAAAGATTTTCAGGAAATTCTATTGAAGTTTCCGGCAGGTTAATGCCCTCTACACTGCCATCAAACTGTTGGGCCAGTTTTATAAGTAGCTGATGATACCGCGCAGCTACGGCTCCATCCCATCTTCGGGCAACCCAGCCAGCTTTAAATGGCTCGCCGGTGGCAGTAAAATCATATTGCGAATTAACACCACCGTGATAGTTGGTGTCAGTTAAAATATATTTGGGCACTGCGTAACGTGTACTGTCAAACGTTACATCCTGTATTTGAATAAATAGCTTTTTTCCCTTCGAACGTAAAAATGTAAGGTCGGCTTCAATGGCGGTAAAGTCATATATATTTTTAGTTGGTTCTAACACCCTCCACAAATATGTTATCTGCGCACCAACAATACCCTCGTTTAGATAAAAATCCGGATTGGTAATGGCGTCCCTGTGTTACAAAAAAAAGATAAAGTGCCTGATGGGGGTTTGGGCAAAGGCAATAGTTGTTGGGGCAAATAAAAGGGTAAAGAAAAATACGGTGGTGAGATTTTTCATTGAGAGGGTGGTTTGGTTATAAGGTTGGCAATCATTGGCCTGGTAGCTAGCCGGCAAATCAAAATTCTTTGATTGGTAAATGCTATCTTTTTTTCTAAAGATAAATGGCAGGAGCTAATGTTTTGGGCTAAAACTCAAAAGCCCAACTGTGTTCTATGTCCTAATAATACTGCACAATCTTAAATAAAAAACTTCCCGGGTAAAAGGGTACTAACCTACAGCACTTTACCTAAGTGCATACGCTTATAGATAAACTACTATTTTAAAAAAATAAATTCTTCCCGCTGTACCGTAGTGGCCTTACATACTTTATTAAACTCTTCAATCGATGTAAACTTTAATTGCTTCAGAATTTTGTATTCATAAAACACCCTAAAAGTATCATTTCTAAACACCCACGGCTCCACTGTAATTTCTTTACCAGGTTTATAAAAAGCCTGGTTCATATCACCATCAGGGCTTTGAGATATTTCCATCTTTCTTCCACAGGTTTGTATTTTATCCATACAAATCAGCAGCGAAAAGGCATCGCACCATTCTAAAAGGCGATATATGCGTTCAGCAAATTTTTTATTAATATCCAGGTGTTTGAGAATATTTTTTCTATTTTTTTCCTGCTCTTTCAAAAAAGTACTTAATTGCTCATCGTCACCTACAAGTTTATTTCCATATAAAAAATTCATGTGAAAAGAAGTCAATAAGGCATTCATTTCACTTTTTGAACCAGATATTTCCATCACGTTTAGCGGTCGTTTTAAATTTGTCTTTTTTGAATTATCATCTACTTTAAAATGTCGGGGTGCTCCTGCTTCGGTAAGGTTTTCGCTTTGGGTAGTTTCTTCAACACCATCATCGTGTTCGGCAATGGCAATAAGTGTAGGAACAATAATTTCGTTTGGCAAATCAATATCGTATTGATAAGCCAACATAGCGGCAAGCAGCCCGTGAGAGCGCTGGTTAGTAATTTTCCAACCATTTTGATGTGAAGTGACAATCATTTTCTAAATTTTTTTGGAGCGGATATTGGGATATAATTTTTTTTAAACAAATAGCGAAAAATTGTACCATATGGCATGTGAGTTATCCGTTCAATAAAGATTGTCATCTTTTTTATAAAAAATTTAAAATTGTGTAGACAAGTTTTGCCAAACCACTATTTAAGCGGGGTTATTAAACCATTTGGGTTATTAACCCGGTATAAACGATTATCATAGGGCATACACCCGTTTGCATACCCCTACGTCGTTTATCTTTTTGCCATTGCCTGCCAGTAAATCCGGTCAAATTTTTATAACCAAAAAAAATGACTGCTTTCCGTCAAAAGGCTGTGCCGCCAGTATGCGTTAGTTTATGTGTAAAGGAATTCCCACACAGGGAATATAATTATACAGATAAACTTAAAACAATTATTTTTAGCTAATTGATTGATGGCCAGGATTTTGCTATTATTATAACATCATTTTGGTTGAAACGAAAATCAGGATTTAAAATATCTGCAACATTATATTGACGATTAAATGTAGCGGTCTTAATTCTTCTATTTTGTTTAAACGGTTGATTGAATGTTTTATGTAAGGTGGTCACCGATATTAACGTACGATACCCGGAATTAAAAATTATCTAAAACTATGGGCGACTTCAATTCTTCAAAAATAACTTCTCTGTTTGGCGCAGAACCCATTGCATACAGTGCGTTGTCAGATATTAGCAATAAGTCGGCAGACCTGATAGTGTACGCTATTCCTTTTATGGCATTTTTTACTTTTGCTGAAATGATCCATTCATGGGCAACCCAAAAAAAGCGCTACAACGCTACCGAGGCTTTCGGATCGTTAGTGGTAGGGTTGGGAAACGTAGGACTGAATTTGTTAGCCAAGGCGCTTTTGATTGTAGGTGCTATTTATATTTACAACCTTATTCCATGGCGGATGAGTTTTAACTGGTGGACCATAATACCCTGTATTTTAGTGTTTGATATTTGTAGTTATTGGTCGCACCGGGTATCGCACCATAACCGGTTTTTTTGGGCTACACATGTTGTTCATCATACAGCCGAACATTACAATCTCACGGTGTCGTTTAGGTTGAGTTGGATACAACACTTCAAAATCATCTTCTTCATTCCAATTGTATTGCTGGGCTTTCACCCGGTTATATTTTTTATTGTTAACCAGGTAATGGTATTGTTCCAATTTTGGCAGCACACCGAGTATATCAAAAAACTTCCATCCGCTATTGAGTGGGCTATCATTACCCCCTCTAACCATCGCGTTCACCACGGGTCCGACGAAAAATATATAGATAAAAACTTTGGCGTATTATTCACTTTTTGGGACAGACTGTTTAACACCTATGTTGTAGAAGACACTGTGCCTACCTACGGTATTACCAATAAAATCAAACGTTCGTCCAACCCTTTTTATTTAAATTTTCACGAGTTTTCGGACATTGTCAGGGACGTGCGTACGGCCCCTGGTATTAGAAACAAACTGTTTTTGGTATTTGGAAGCCCGGCAGCAGTTGCAGCGTATAAGCAAAAAAAATCTAACGTTGCACAGGGTTAATTGATAAATCAACCTTTGGTAGATGGGTGCTTTTGTGTGTTTTTTTCTACATCAAATATTTTCTTAAAAATGTTTGTGTTGCAATTACCTTGGCTTTATTAAACAAAGTAAAATAGTAGTACAATCCTAAAATAATTAAAAGATATCCAGTGTTTTAAACTGTGTTTGCGTAGGGTTGCCATTTTAAAACCCCACGCACCGCACTTTTTGTGCGCTGCTATTACGGGTATTTAAAAAGCCCCTGAATGATGCCGTTAATTCAAAACCTCCCCGCATTTGTGAGGCAGTTTTTAGTTTGGACACATTGGCATCATAACTTATGCCGATGTTCCACTTAAAATAGCGAAGACGGATTACAGGAATTATTGCGTCACTCCACCTGTAAAATCCGCCAAACGCTAAAGAAACTATTTCCTCGTCATCATAATATTGAACCAAATCTGTTTCGTACAAAGCGCCGCCGAGAAACTGTCGGTTACCGCCTTGCGCAAAGTAGTCTGCAAAGCCTATTAACCGGGAATTATCGCTGGTGGGGGTGTTTATACCAAAATTAAATACCATTTTAGGGTTAAGAAAAGTTTCGCTGTTGTTGCCAAAAAAGTTGATACGTGGTTTTAAGAAGTGGAAGTAGCCCACGCCAATGTAGTATTTGCTTTCGTAACCAAAACCACTGCTATAGCTAAGCCCTGTGCTGGCATCCCAATAGGTAAAGCCAGTACTACCAAACACCTGGCTGCTGGCATTACCACTTGAGTAGCTGCCGTTTACAAACTGATCGTCCAATTTGGCTTGTGTGGGGTCAAACTGGCTGCTAACAGGGCCCCCCATAAAGGCAAGCGACAGGTAATTGTCTTCATCGGCGCTGAGCGACTTATGAAAATTTAAAACCGGGAACAGTTGTGTACGCTTTAGCGAAATATCGCCAGCCACATCTTGCACTACCTGTGCACCTATGGTTATGTAATCGTTAAAGTTAAATACGGGTAGCTTATACTCAATACAGGCTGCCGACGTTTGAAAAGGCACCGTAACGCTTTGCCACTGGCTGCGATGTATAGCCGCAATACGAAGGTCACCTTTAAAAACGCCTGCCAGTGCGGGATTGCGTAGTACCGGCATTTCGTAAAATTGGGAGAAGTGGAAGTCCTGGCCAAGGCCGGTATGGGAAAAAGACAATGAACAGAGAATAATAATGAGCAGCGAAGTGAATTTAAAATTAAAAAGTAAAAATTCAAGAGTCTTCCTGCTGGCCGGTTTACATCTGTTTTTGCATTGTGTATGCTTGGCAGTATATGTGTTGCCGCAGCGCAACATCGTGCGTTTATTGCCATTGTTGGTCAAAAAATCCTGGTGCTTTTTACCGGCGTTGCAGCAAAATAATAGTATGCTCATAGTTATTTAATTATAGCGGTATTGCCTTTGTACACAAATGGAATATCATTATCGCAGAGTACCTCACAGGTGTACACGTACACGTCCGGTGGCGCTTTTTGTCCCCGTACCATGCCATCCCATCCAAAGCGTGGTTCGTTGGGGCCAAAGTTGCTCTTTTCAAATACAAGCTCTCCCCAGCGGTTAAAAATTCTAAAATTTTTAATGGTTTTAATTCCTGTTCCCCGCACCATCAGTACATCGTTTAAACCGTCGCCATCCGGCGTAAATAAGTTTGGAATAAACACCTGTGTGCTTTCGCAAAAAACCTTAATGGTAAGGGTGTCGTAGCCGGTACATTTATATAAATTGGTGGCGGCAACACGGTAGGAAATTTCTTTCTTAACCGTAGCAACAGGCAGCGGACAAGTGCTGCAACTCAAATCAGTTGCCGGTGTCCATAGCCATCGTGTAATGGGTCCGTTTGTTATTACACTTTGTAAAGAAAGTTGGGTTCCTGTTGCCAGTGTTTTATCTGCACCAAGCGCAATGGTGGGATATTCACCCACTGCCACCGTTATGCGTGCGGTGTCAGTAAAGCAATTTTCTGCATCATAACCCACGATACGATAGGCAGTTGTTAGCACAGGCGTAGCAACTGGTGTAGCAATGTTGTTGAAGTTTAACCCGGTAAATGGTGTCCACACATAACGCGTAGCACCCGATGCAATCAACTGCGTTGACTGGCCGATACAGATCGTATCCTTTCCTTTTACGTTTATGGCAAACGGCTGCACCACGCGAATGTTCACGGTATCTTTTGATGCACAACCAAAACTGTTAGTGCCCGTTACCTCGTATACGGTTGTATTGGTTGGATTGGCTACCGGGTTTGCGCATGTATAACAACCCAGGCCATAAAATGGTCCCCACGAGTAAACGGGCGAACCGGTAACACGTAATTGCACACTTTGCCCGCGGCATATTTGTTTATCATCGCTTGCTTTTACTATGGGTGAGGGATAAATTGTGATTCGCTTTTGTGAACTATCGCTACAACCGTACAACGTGGTAGTTATGAGCGCCGCATTGTATGATCCTGCTGCCGCATAGTTGTTAGTAAATGATAATCTATAACCAACAGCACCATTACCAAAAGTCCATTGGTAGTTACTGATAGCATCCTGCGATATAATAATACCAGTATAGTTTACCGGTTGGTTAGTACAGCCCACACTATCGGCTACAATAGCTGATACCGGCTTGTTATTTACTTTTACAAAGTTGGTTTTTGTAATAGTATCAGCGCAGCCACTTTTACTATTTATAATCAATTGCACCTGCCAGTTATTGGTGGACGTAAATACCTGCTGCGGATTTTGAAACGTGGAGGTATTACCATTACCAAAATTCCAGGCCCATTGTACAAGCCCGGCGTAAGCACGTGATGTATCGGTAAATATAACCGTCGTCTTGCCGCATTCTTTCGTAGTCGCTTCGCGGAAGCCTGCTTTTACTACATCTACTTTTATCGAATCAATACCTATCAGGGCCACTTTACAACTTCCGTTTACACCCGCTAACAAGGTTGCTGTAGGTATATAGTTTCCACCTTGCTTGTAAGTATGGTACACTGTTGTGTTGGTTGATGTAATGCTGACACCGTCGCCAAAATGATAACGGATAGAGTCTATACCTGTAGCATTAACCTGGAAGCGTACCGGTGCGCTGCCACATATTCCTCCATTATCATAAGTAAATGTTCCTGCGGGTCCATTGACTATAACCGGCTTTGTCATTACATATTTGCAACCACCCGTTGTGTTTGCAATCATTGTTACCTGGTAGGTGCCTATTCGGATAAACGTATGCATAACAATGTTGCCGGTGTCAGGTTTACCATCACCAAAATCCCAGGTGGTTAGTACCGAAGGATAGGTTTGATTGGTAAACGTAACCGTGAACGGTACGCAACTGCTCACGCTGTCGCCTACCGTAAATCTGCCCGGCAACGATGATAACACGGTTACTGTTTTCTTTGTGCTATCCAAGCAGGCATTGCCTGTTGCATATTGCCGCACACCCACCAGCGTAACGGTATACCTTCCGGCGGTTGCGTACTTGTAATGGGGGTTACTTAAGCTGCTGGTATTGCCATCTCCAAACTTCCACAGCACGCTTGTAGTGGTATCGCTTTGATTTTTGAAGTGTATAGAATCTCCTATACAAATAGGTGAAGGCAGGTAGGCAAAATCAACCACTGGCTTTGCAAACACAGTAATGGTTAGCGTAGTTGAGGTATCGGAACAACCATTGCTCGCAAACACCTTTACAGTGAACGTTCCGGTTTGATTGTAAGTGTGGCGGATGGTATCAACATTCATCGTTGTGTTTCGGGTATTACCATCACCAAATTCCCACCCGAAGTTGGTAGCACCCGCGGAATTGTTGATGAACATGACATCCTGTGGTTTACAACCATATACCTGGTTACCATTGATGGCTACATTCAACTTCACTTTGTTAGGCGCCACTACTATTAAGTATGTCTGCGTATCGCTGCCACATTCATTTATGGTTACCAGCTTTGCATAGAAAGTATCCTGCACCGCCGTATTGTAGGTGTGCTGCACAGACGCTGCTGTATTGATAGCCTGCTGCGTTCCATCACCAAACAACCAAACGTAGTTTGCATTTATTCCCTTCGATGCATTAATAAACTGCACCGTCATAGGCGAGCATCCATTGGTCTTACTAGGCGTGTAGAGTGCTTTGGGTTTGGATTTGATCAGTATGTTCTTATAGATCGTAAGTGTATCACATTGCGAATACACTACCAGGCTTACACGATAAATGGTATCGCCGTAATTAGGATTAGGTTGATAGGTAATTGCCCCCGGGTTAGGAAGCACCGAGGTTTGACCATTACCAAAATTCCACTTGTACTTAAAGCTGAGTAATCTTGGTGTAAGGTTGGTGAACGTAATAGCAGCAGGTCCACACTTTACCGTGTCAGATGCTGCAAATGCTGGCTGAGGGCGTGGAGGAGTAAAGAACCAATGTTCCAGCGAGTCGTTTCGACAGCCATACAAGCTCACAGCAACCATCTTTATCTTAACGCTATCTCCTGGTTGTACCAAAGTATAGCCCGGGTTACCTGTAGCACTTGTGCCATAAAACACATCGTTTGCATACCAGTTGTAAGTAAGGTTACGCGTTGGTTGTAGTTGCGGGGTTAACGCACTATTGTTAATTATAAAAGGTGAACAGGATGTGTCCCTTATTACTATCCATTTTGCCAATGCATCAGGGTTCACGGTAATGGTAACAACTGCGCTGGTATTACTTTGTGGCCCGCTACAAAGGTTAGAGGTTACTAACCTCCTGTATTGCGTCGTAATCGTCAATACCCCAGGAACGAAATCCTTGCTGGCAGCACCGCCGATAGCAGTCCATGTTAGTCCGCCATTTGTGCTTTTCTCCCATGCATAAATGTATATGCCATTTGCACCAACAGGTGTTGACCCAATAAGTGTGGCCGCTTGTGTGTTGTTACAAATTGCCTGGTTCTTCTGAATGCTGTTATTCGTAATCGGTGGCTGCACCGTTACGAATACTGGCAAGCTGAACGACTGGCAGGGAAGACTTGTTACTCTCCTACGCAGGTAAATACTCGTAGTTGGTGTAATGGTAATCGACTGGCCAGTTTGTGCCATGATTGCTGTCCACGTTATGCCGTCTGTGCTCTGTTCCCACTGGTAGGCAAACGAGCCATTACCACCTGTTGCCACCGTTCCGGTAATGGTTACTGGCTGCGAAAAGCAAATGGTTTTTGCGTCCGTGTCAATTGTATTTACTAATTCAGGGCTCACTGTTACAGCTACGCTTGCCGGCGCAGATGGGCAGCTACCAACAGTGGCTGTGATCACCAAAGTGTAGGTACCAGTGGCCGCTGTTGTGGCATTGTTGATTGCAGGATTTTGAACGTTACCTGAAAAACTATTAGGGCCTGTCCATGCGTACAACAGGTTACCATTAAAGGTTGTTGTTGATGTAAGATTAAGTGTGCTTCCTGCAC
Source organism: Chitinophagales bacterium (assembly GCA_038247635.1). Taxonomy (GTDB): domain Bacteria; phylum Bacteroidota; class Bacteroidia; order Chitinophagales; family Chitinophagaceae; genus Segetibacter. The sequence continues at coordinate 60,466 of JBBRUR010000006.1, read as the reverse complement.
ATATCGGGCTATTGCTGCCTGGTACTGGTGCGGCTGGTGTTGGGTTAATAACTACTGCTACGGTTTCTGTGGGTGATACGCAACTGTTTAATGTTGCAGTTACAAAATAGGTGCCGCTGGCGGCAGTAGTTACGTTTGGTATAGATGGATTTTGAGACGTACTTGTAAATCCGTTTGGACCAGACCAGGTATACAACAAATTGCCGGTAGTAGATGAGGTGGCAGATAAGTTCAAAGTGCTTCCACCGCAGAGCGGGCTATTGCTGTTGGCAACAGGCGCTACCGGTGGATTGGGATCAACTAATGTAAACGGACCTGCCACATTGGAAGTACACCCAGTAAGCGTGACAGTGATATTGGTATAAACTCCCGCAGGTAAAGTAGGTATTACCAATACACCTGAACTATTTGCAGTAAGAGAGGCAGTTTTAGGTATGCTGTTTTGCTGGTAGTTTACTGTATAAGCTGTATTGGCATACAAGCCTGCAAGCGTAATACTACCGGTAGCAGTGTTACAGTTGGTTGGATTGGAACCGCTGCCGGTAGAAATGTTTGGTGTTGGATTTACAACAACCAATATGCTACTTACAGCTGAAGGACAATTGCCGGTAATGGCTGTAGCAACCACGTTGTATGTGCCATTTGCGGCGGAAGTTACGCCACTAACAGACGGACTTTGCTGCGTACTGCTAAAGCTATTTGGGCCTGTCCACGACCAGGTAACCGGCCCGGTAAATGTTGTCGCTGCATTCAGGTTAAGTGTGTTGCCTGTACATACTGGGCCGTTACCTGACGGTATTGGTGTGGCTGGTGTTTGGTCGACTATAACCGCAACAGTTACTGCAGCAGAAGTACAATTGTTGAGTGTTACAGTTACACTATATGTACCCGTATTTGAAGTGGTTGCATTGCTAATGACAGCATTTTGCGAACTGCTTGTAAAAATACCAGGTCCGCTCCATGCAAACGTAAGCGTACCGGTAGAAGTACTTGCTGCATTCAATGAAAGATTGCTGCCAGAACATATTGGCCCGTTACTGGTAGCTACTGGCGCCGCCGGCGGATTTGGATCAACAAGCGTGAATGGACCTACAGTATTAGAAGCGCAACCACTCGCCGTTACGCTTATGTTGTCGTAAGTAGCAGAGGTAAGACTACCAATGATAACATTACCGCTGCTGTTTGATGTGATCGTAGCTGTTTGAGATGTACCATTTTTTGAATAGCTAACAACATAGCTGGTATTTGCAGCAACCCCTTGCAGGGTGATAGAACCTGTTGCCGTATTACAGTTCGAAGGATCGGTTTTGCTACTTGCAGTTATTGCGGGTGTTGGATTTACAACAACAACAGTAGAGGCAGCCAGTGATGGGCAGCTTCCGGTAGTTGCCGTAATGATTAAAGAATAGCTACCTGCTCCGGCTATGGTTACACTGGGTATTGACGGGCTTTGGCTTGTGCTTGTGAAACTATTAGGGCCAGACCACGCATACGTAACCGAGCCAGTGAAATTTGTAGTAGATGAAAGGTTCAAGGTATTGCCCGTACATACCGGCGAATTGCTGCTGACTGTGGGTGCATTAGGTGTTGCATTTACTATTGCCGTGTTAGTTGCTGCGGCCGAAGTACAACCATTGATGGTTGCCGTTACCGAGTATGTTCCTGATGCTGCGGTGGTAGCATTTAGTATAACCGGGTTTTGCACACTACTGGTAAAATTATTCGGTCCAGACCATGTGTAAGTGATCGTACCACCAGTAGAACTTGTTGCGGACAGGTTCAAGGTATTGCCACTACATATCGGGCTATTACTGGTAGCCACAGGTGTGGCTGGTGGAGTTGGATCTGCCAATGTAAATGGTCCTACTAAATTCGATGCACAACCTAATCTGGTAACTTTGATGTCATCGTACACAGCAGCTGTTAGTCCATTGATCGTTATTACGCCACTTCCATTCGCTATAAGATTTGCTGTAACATTAGAACCGCTCTTCGTGTAAGTAACGGTGTAGGTTGTATTCACAGCCAATCCATTCAACACAATTGAACCAGTAGCTGAAGCACAGCTGGCAGGATTATTCGCTACGGCGCTGCTAATGTTAGGAGTAGGATTAACAACAACTGTAACAGTTTTTGCAGGCGATGCACAATTGCCCGTGATGGCTGTGGCAATCACCTGGTAAGTACCCGCACCAGTACTGGCTGCATTGCTAATCGTTGGATTTTGATTTGTGCTATTAAAGCCATTAGGCCCGGTCCACGTATAGCTAACTGATCCTGCAAACGTAACTGACGATGTAATGTTGATCGAATTCCCAGTACATAGGGGGCTATTGCTGGCAGTTGTTGGTGCTGCAGGTGTAGGATTGATAACTACGCTCACTGAGCCTGCTGCAGATGTACATCCATTCAATTTTGCTGTAACGGAGTACGTGCCCGAAGCTGTGGTAGCCACATTGGTGATCGACGGATTTTGCACGGTTGTGGTATAGCCGCCGGGGCCACTCCATGTATACGTGATCGTACCTATACTCGTGGTGTTGGCAAACAAATTAAGTGTACCGCCACTACACACCGGGCTACTACTGGTTGCTGTTGGTGTAGCCGGTGGATTAGGATCCGACAAAGTAAATGGTCCTACAGGTGCGGAAGGACAACCATTCAGGCTAACTACGATATTGTTGTAAACACCGGCAGCAAGCGCTGTGATAATTAGCGTTCCGGTTGCATTGCTTGTTGCGTTCGCTGATTGTGCTGTACCATCTTTCGTGTAAGTAATGTTGTGGAGTGTGCTATTCGATAAACCAATTAGGGTAATAGAGCCGGTTGATGTATTACAGGTGGATGGATTTGTACTACTGCTTCCACCAAGCACTGGGGTAGGTTTTACGGTCACGCTTACTGTTCCTGCCGTAGAAGTACACGTTACAGTTGCAGCGGTTACACTATACGTACCCGATGCAGCTGAAGTGGCATTTGGTATGGTTGGGTTCGAAATATTACTGGAGAAACTATTAGGACCGGTCCAACTATAACTAACTCCCGCAGTCGACGAGGACGCATTCAACGTTAGCAAGCTGCCGCTACATATCGGGCTATTGCCCGATACAGTTGGTGTAACCGGTGTTGCATTTACCACTACATCTACAGTAGCTGCGGGCGATTTACATGCCGCCAGTTTTACACTTACACTGTAAGTACCTGTAGCAAGTGTGGTTGCGTTGGTTACAATGGGATTTTGTGTTGTACTTGTAAAAGCGTTTGGCCCCGACCATTGGTACGTTACGCCAGGTGTTGTGCTGCTGGCATTTAACTGAATAGTTTGACCGCTGCAAACAGGGGTAGTAGCGGTAGCTGTAGGCGTGTTGGGTGGGTCGGGATCTGAAAGTGACACGGGACCCGCAGGGTTAGAAGGACAAGTGTTTCCACTTAGCGTAACCACAATATTGGAATAAGTTCCGGCACCTAAACCATTAATTACAATATTCCCCGTGCCGTTTGCCGTGAAAGTGCCAGTGACGGTTGCCCCATTCTTTACGTAACTGGCTGTATACCCTGCATTGGCATTAAGGCCGTTTAAAGTAATAAAGCCGGTGTTGGTGTTACAACTCGTCGGGTTCGTTGCAATGGCAGATGCTATAGCCGGTATCGGGTTTACGGTTACGGTAAAGGCGGTTCGGTTGCTTTCGCAAGTAGTTGAACTATTTGCCTGCAATACCCAGTAGGTAAATGTGCCTGCTCCACTGGTAGCGGGTGTAGGCGCAGTAGCTGAGCCAGTTCCTCCAATGGCAACTGTGTACCATAATAGTGTATGACCGTTGCTTGCAGTGGCAGTTAACGGTACCGCAACGGCATCTTTACAATAAGTAACATTTGGTGCCGCGGGTACTGCTGGCTTCGGATTTACCGTGATGATGAAAGACGATGAGTTGACACATCCCCCATTATTAACGTTCAATGTTATCGTAGCAGTAACGGCGGTAGTTCCTGTATTCGTTGTAGTAAACGACGGAACAGTAGAACCAGTGCCAGATGCTCCCAGGCCAATCGCTGTATTGCTGTTCGTCCAACTGTATGTAGTTCCACCAAGGGAACCTGCAAAGTTGAAAGGTCCTGCTGTTACGCCGGGGCAGAAGTTGATATTAGCAGGCGTAATGATGTCTGGGCGAGGATTGATGAATATCGGCCGCGTTGCTGAGGTGGTACCACACTCATTTGTTACAGCTAGAGATATGGTTTGATTACCAGCACCGTTAAAGGTGATTGATCCTGGTATGGCAGATGTGGATGTAGAAGGTGTGGCTCCGCTAAAGGTCCAGTTGTAGGTCGTGGAGCCGCTAATATTACAGTTCACGTTGGCAGTAGTTGTAACAGAACTGTTTTGACATGCGGAAGCGGGTGCCGATAGGTTTACTGTCGGTTTCCCACGAACTATGACTTGTTGGGAAGATATAACGGTACTACACGACCGGCCGGGGCTGAAAATGGTGACGCCAATGGTATAAACGCCCGGATTATTAAACTGGAATTTTGGCTGCTTAGAGGTAAGCGTTGTGCCCCCTATCAGGCTATAGCCAATTGTGTTTGGTTCACAACTTGTAGTGGACGCATACGATACTGACCATTGGTAAGTATTTAGCCCACAGAACGGGGTATTGTCGCTGGTGGTGGTATTAACGATTAACGGACCGCAGCCATTGGTTTGATCGATTGTGAAAGAGCCGGTGGGCTGGGGGTTTACGCAAATGGTTTTAGTAATGGAATCGAGGCCGCACCTGTTAGTTCCCGTTTTAAATTTGATGGTATACGTTGCAGCTACAGTAAAGTTTAATTGAATTGAATTTGTTCCCGATAACCAAAGATCAACATCTGAAGTACCAAAGTCGGAACCAAGGCTACCGCTGCTTATCGACCAGCCAGTAGCAGGAGTTATTTGCCATACTATTTTACCCGGTGTACAAGCACCCGAGCCGGTAGGCGGCACAGTCAATCCTGCACTTCCTGTGTTAGTTAAAGTAACCGGAGCATTTACACAAACAGTGTCTTTGGGAGACACACTAAAATTTGCTGATGCCTTTTTTGAAATCCTAATTCCGCCAATAGTTCCAGGGGTCTCCCCGCAAGGATTCCTGAAAAGGAAAGAAACAGTAAACGTATTATTGGGCGAACTCCCGCAACTACCATTATTGAACGTATGTACAAAATTTGCAGGCACATTTTCTTGTGTGTACCGTATTGTATCGCTTGAGCCGTCATTCACATAAACCAGGTATTGGGTTCCAGGAGGATTATTGGAGATGTTAGCGAAAGGAAAAGAAAATGTTTCACCAGTACAGCCAACGGTACTTCCAGGTGAACTTATCGAACCTGTAGGATTACTTCCTCTAAACACATAGTAGGTTCCTGTATCCGTACAATTAGCGCCAGTAACTATGAACTGTAATGTATAGGTTCCTATGTTGTAGTTGTGCATAGTACTCGAAAAGGAAGTGGACACAAAATCAGGCGTATTATCACCCCACACAATTCTGTATGATACATTCGATAGGGTAGTCGATGAAACATTCTGGAAAGTAAATAACGATGATGTAATATCACATTCACTGAAGTAGGGTTTATCGAGAAATATGGTGGCTCCTGTTCCGTTTAACTGAGTGCCAGGTAATTGTTTGTTTGTTACACTTGCGCTTTGGGTTGAAGAACATCCGTTTCCTGTAGCAGTCAGCTCAACATTAAAGGATTGGTTACCTACTCCGGGGGTACCCACAAATTCATGATTAGGATTAATATCAGTGCTGGTATTACTAGTACCCGAATTAGGATCTCCGAAACTCCAGGAATAGGTTAGCCCGGTGCCCGTGGAGTTGTTGCTAAAAAATACCGGCACATTGCTACACTGATTATTGGGTGAAAAACTAAAATTAGCAATAGGTTTTGACTTTACTGTTACTGTGACTGGCAGTGATGTATCACCAGCAGAAATTACCGTATAAACTCCACTTGCTGCTACTAGATAAGTCTTGGTGATGGCTCCTGGTATTTGGTTTCCATTCAGTAGCCATTGATAAGGTGCATTGCCGGGTGCTGTGTAGGTGACACTCCCTCCCTGGCAAAAACTGGTATCTCCCGGGGTAATGTTTCCGCTGTTGGCACGCAAAGTTAAATTTGATGGAAACTTACCTGATTTGGGGGTGGTTTTCTTGTCAGCCGGTTTATGCTGCGCCGAGGCATTAGCTACAATAAACAAAAATATAGTCGCAGCTACACCTATTTTTTTAAAAAGCATAAACAGTTAGGTTAAAATATGTTGGCTGAGGATGCGCAATAATAGCTATAAATTTGAAATGTAATGCACATAAATTTAGACACATTTTAGCAGTAACAGATTGTCATATACCAACCTAGTCCCCAACAGTCAAATTGGGTAAACTTTCATCGACAGGTACGTTTTTCGGTGTTATTTAGTAAGGTTATTGATGTTCCCCAGTCTAGGGCAAACGTTATATAGAAGAAACCGGCGGGACAAAAAATACAAGGCATACATTTTTTGGTATAGTTTGATGCTTGCGTTTCCAAGCTTGTTTACCTTAAATATTGCCCAAAAGTTATGAAGGATGGCCCGGGAGGACGATTATTTTTCGGTAATGTGTAAGGCTTGCGTTGTCATGCAAGGTGCCCCATGGCTATTGCGCAAAGGCTATGAAGCAGGGGCCGGCAAAACCAAAACATCTTCAGTATATCATTTATTGCTGTATACTAAAGCACCTTGACTTTAATGCACCATAATTTTTCTGCTTTCACCAAATCAATCCGTCAGCAACAAATATTTTTCAAACTGTTTTTCGCTTCAGTTTTTTTGTGAACTAATTTTTGTGAAAATTATTTTTCTCAAAAAAAAACCTCTCAGGCTTGTGAATAAATTCTGTTTTTAAATTTCTTTTCACAAAAAATTCTAACAAAATATTTTGCTGGTTTGTCATGTGTAAAAAAATTACGTATAATAGGGTAAAAGAATTGCGGCAATTTTATGGATTGAGCCAGGCGGAATTAGCCATACTGCTTTCAGTAAATCTAAGCCTGCGGGGCATGGTGAAAACAGGTAAACGGGAACTGCCCACGGCCGCACCGCTAAAACTAAACCCTGGAAAAGTGCATACCTATAATGCCACCACCAGTGATAGCGTAAAAGCTAACCGGCCTGCAGAAGAAAGAAGCTAAAACTGTTGCAAAACCCATGCATCAGCGGATTACAACCTCGCTGTACTATTCACAAACAAATCAGTAAAAAATTATTCTCCAACAATACGCCCTAACTCACTTATCGGGAAAATGAATTGCTATAATATGTTTGTTCGGAAATGGGGTATTCGGCCATTGCAAAAAAAATTTTTTTAAGCGAGTCTACCGTGGATAGTCAATGCCGGTTACTGTTGGAACTTAAATAGAACTGCCACAAAAATGGCATGCCGGTTAATTAGCAAGTTTCTGTTGTGGCTTTACGTGTAAGCCCCTATGTATTAGTGGCGGTGCTTATAATCAGGTCATAACAGTTGCAAATAACTTGTCGCTATTTGCTCCGGTTTTTTAGCAACGCGATAACTGGCGTTTTTACTACAATTAGTCATAAAATTTATGTTTCGTCTAATTCAATGAATTATTGGCAATATAATTTTGAATGGTTTCAAAAGATTTTGCATCGCCAATTATATGATCGTAAAAACGTGATTGCCAGGCAAAATCGGGATTTTTTTTACTTCAAACGAACTTCTACCCTTGTATCAACGGATGATTCGTGAATTTTCATCTAACAAAGGGTTTTTGCTTTTGGCAAAACCGCCCGTTTTTTCCGTTGGTGGTTGCGTGGTGATTTATTGGTGGTTGTATTGGCGGTTGTAGAGCCGCGATTAATTGCGTCTCTAACTTGGGGTCGGATACGTTGGGTTTACTTACGTTGGTGTCGGTTACGTTGGGTTGGTTACGTTGAGTTGGGTTTGGTTTGGTTGCGTTGTGGCCCGGTTTATAATAATTAAGATGTATGGTTTGATTTGGCGTTACCACAAAATTTCCCAATTCAATAAATGAAAATTAGTTGGGTTTTCCTAACCAATACAATTCGGCCAATTGTGCCAATTTATTTAATTGCATTAGTTGCATTTGTGGTTGAGACGCGATTGACCGCGTCTCTACTGGCGTATCCACAATTTCACCAAAAAAATTAACCCTGTTTTTCGTACAAATCGTTATTGAATATGCACCATTGGCACTATAATCCTACAATTGCAGGCGGGCAGATGGAATGCGATATTTATTATTGAATTTGTCCATTTGATTTTTATTTTTTGCGTTTGTGGTAGAGAAGCGAGTAATCGCGTCTCTAAATGCGGCATCATTAAAAAATATTTTTTGAAACAGAAAAACGCACTAATGGCATGTTTATCAAGTGTGATTTCATGTGCCTAGCGGTTTAAAAAATATTCTTTAAACAGGCGCATCTCTTGTTGTTCTGTTTCTTGAAATTTATCGAATATTTTTACGTTTACTTCTTCTCTTAAAGCAGAAATACCTACATCAATAAGTCGCAAGCCCTGTTCGGTAAGTAAAATATTATCGAAGGCTTCACCGCCAATATTTGAAGGGCGTTTGAGGTCGCGGTGTACAAAACCTGCCCTGTGCAAGGCGGCCATTTCGTCTTCAAAAACAGCATACCACAAATTGCGTACTTCTACTTCGTAAGCCCGAAAATCTAGTGGTTTCAGACGTTCCATCACAAGCATTTCGGCCGCCAATTCATCGTTGTATTCCAGGCGAACAAACTTTACCATCAATCCATTTATGGTGTTTGCATATTTCATTTTTTTGGCTTCCGAGCCAATGTCAGAGCGTGTATCGTCGGTAAAAAGTTTAGCAACTTCGGTATCTGAAAGCACTATCACGGTATTGTTTGCCCCCGACGACAGTTTTCTTGGGTATTTCATTTGATGTATATTTTATAATTGGCGTTGCAATATTTATTATGTTACCGCCCAGACGCGATTAATCGAGTCTCTACATGGCATGATTAATTACGTCGCTACATTTGGCATGATTAATCGCGTCTCTACACGGCATAATTAATCGCGTCTCTACGGTCAGGTCATATAATAGTATTCAATCCAATATTTATTATTAACAATATCCACTATTTCGGCCACATCAACCTTCATAAAGTATTGTTCTCAATTTAAAAAGGCGCTTACGCCTTGTTTGCTATTGCTACGTTTACATAGGTTATCATGCTAAATTAAATTATGACCGCCAAGGTGTATGTACACACTCACGTTCCGCGTAGATAAACACTTTCACTATTCATTTCAAATCCCCTATCAGTACCTTCGCTCCCAAATATTAAACAGAAATTATGATTCAGGTCGGCCACTACAACACACTTAAAGTACTTCGCGAGGTTGATTTTGGGATGTACCTCGATGATGGCAATGAAGGTATTTTGTTGCCTAAACGGTTTATGCCAGCCAACCTAAAGCCTGGCGACGAAATAAAAGTGTTTGTGTACCACGATGGAGAAGAGCGGCTGATTGCCACTACCCAGCAACCCAAAGGCGTGGTGGGCGATGTTGTAAAGCTGAAAGCAATTACCGTTAATAAACAAGGGGCTTTTTTAGATTGGGGGTTGATGAAGGATATTTTTGTTCCAAAATCCAAACAACTTACCGGCATGCAGGAAGGTGCCGAGTACCTTGTAAAAATCTATATCGACGAGCAGACCGGCAGGGTAGCAGCCACCGAAAAAATTGACTTTTATTTTTCAAACGATCCGCTAACAATAAAGGAAATGGACCTGGTAAACCTGGTGGTGTATCGCCGTACCGATATTGGCTATGTCGTTATCATTAATAACCTGCACACCGGCGTCCTCCATTTTAACGAAATTTATCAGGAAATTGAAACAGGCAAAAAACTACAGGGTTATATAAAAACAATCCGGCCCGAAAATAAGATTGATGTAGTATTAGGGCGGCCCGGTTACCAGCGTGTAGAAGACGAAAAGGATAAAATTATGCGGCTGTTGACCGAAAACAACGGCTACCTGCCTTACCACGATAAATCAAACCCCGAAGCCATTTACCTGTTTTTTGGCATGAGCAAAAAAACCTTTAAAATGACCACCGGAACATTGTATAAACAGCGGAAAATTGAATTTACTAAAACAGGTATTAAATTAATAGAGCAATAATATTGACCACCATATACTGGCGTCAATTTTTTCACAGGCTCACAAACTATCGTGCTTAAACCAACAAACCTTGCAATTAACTACCAACCCGCTTGTGCCCCGCCTGCCCGATAGTACCATTAGGCCGGTTATAAAATGGACGGGTGGCAAGTTTGACGAGTTTCCCCTGTTTGCCAAATATGTACCCCCATTCACCAATTATTACGAACCCTTTTTTGGCGGCGGCGGCGTGTTTTTTGCGTTGCAACCTGCATACACAAGTTTTTTAAACGATAAGAGCAGCGACCTGGCAAGGTTTTACGGCCAACTACAGCAACCCGCTTTCCAAAACCAATTATTGCTGTATGCCGATGGTTGGGAAGCAGCAGGCCGCTTAGCCGTGGCAGCCATCAGTCAATTACAACAGCCCTTTGCCAGTTTTGTAAGCGACATAATATCGGCATCCGATTTAATTGGTTTGATAGACGCGGTGGTCGATGATATAAAAAACAACGGTTATCAACCCCTGTTCGAAAAAAAGCTGGTTCAGGAAGTGCCGTTGTTCACCAAGGCATTAAAAGCATCGCTATACGATAAGTGCCGCCGTATTAAAAACATCTGCAAAAAAGAAGACAGGCTTTTTTCAATTACCGAACTGGGCCACCATATTGAAACCGGTATTAAAAGCGGCCTATATCTTCATTTGCGCAGCATATTGAACCAACAGGCCAGCGGCGCACGGTCGTTAAGCCCGGCCAAAGCCAGCGCCAACTGGTATTTTGTCCGCGAGTTTTGCTATGCCTCCATGTTTCGTTTTAACCGTAAAAATGAATTTAATATACCTTATGGTGGCATTGCCTATAACCGCAAAAATTTTAGGCAAAAAGTGCAGAATATTTTTAAGCCTGTAATTACCTCCTTATTTCAGCGGTCTACTTTTTACAATCTCGACTTTGAACAGTTTTTGCTAAACACTACTCCCCGCAAAGGCGATTTTATATTTTTAGATCCACCGTACGATAGTGAGTTTTCGGAGTACGATCAAAACGCATTTACTAAAGCCGATCAGCAACGATTAAGGGATTGCCTTGTAAAACAAAAGGCCAAATGGATGTTGGTGATAAAGGAAACCGATTTTATAAGAGACCTGTACACCAGTAAGGGTATCCATATTGTTGAGTTTGACAAAACCTACACCTACAACGTGCGGGGTCGAAACAACCGCGATACAAAGCACCTCATCATACTTAACTATTTACCATAGCGATGGTGGGTTAATGAAGAAGGACATCAGTTAGTTAGGTGCCTGGCAAAGCGTTCCGAAAGTTGGAAGGGAAACCAGCGAAGCGGTATTTGAAAGAAGTCCGGATTGCGATCAAGAGCGCAATAATTCTTATGGCCTTAGGCACCATGCGGCTTAAGTTTGAAACGTTGGTAAAAGAAGTTTTTTCTGCATTATAATTTGCGACAAGGTAGCAGCCCTGGGTTTGCTAATACTTGCTACCGCATGTTATCTGCAATAAAATGGAGTAACCATAGTGCTATATTTAAAAAACATTTTTATATTCACGGTTACTGTTTTATTACAAGCCATTGGTATGCCTTATGTTGCCCTGGGCAATAACAAGTTTAATTGTACTGTTTGCCACACACGCTGCGATGGTATAAGCAAAGGCATGTACCTGTTTGATAACGATGCGTTGTTTTCAGCGCATTACGAGCAACGGATTATTGAAAAGATAAATAGGAAGCCCGGGTTTACTGCCGCAAAAAATACCACGCACAGTTACCCCGATATTGTAATACATAACAATAATGGGCAGGTGTACCGGTACTTAGAGGTAAAGGTGCAGCAACGCACTTTTATGTCAATACAAAAAAAGTTGCCAAACAGTAATTTATTACCTTCCGAAACTGTGGCGCTTAACCTAAGCGACTTGTTGCGTTATTTTAAAATTGAGAGCGAAACCGGCGTGCCTACCGTTATTGTTTGGGTATTGCTACACCGCCCATGTATAGTAGGGCAGGGGGGCGAAAACTTGTATTTTCAATCTGCCGTGGTATTAAAAAACATTTTTGAAATTGAAGGCGATCGTCGCCGTTTCAGGCGCCTCTCGGGCAAAGGCGACGTTGTAGAAGGCGTACACAAAGGCGTAACGGTAAACTACCATTTTAGCCTCAACGAGCTAATGCATTGGCCGTAAGCGCACGCATATCTTAGCATCGCCACGGTAAAAGTATAGAAGTTGATAAGGTGTTATGGTAATACAAAATCAGCCATCCCCATCCAACTACAGGAAGCGCCATTGCCACTGTAAATTTTTTAACGACGGACCCTGTCTATTCGCCAAATAATTGCGTAAGTAATTGAGCGCCGTAAACCTCGTCAAACTGCGCTATGTGTGGTCTAAAACTTTATACTGCCAATATACGGTCACCAAGTTTTGATTACAGACTAAACTGTTGGCGTAACTGGCTGGCAGTTTTTTCAATAACAACGTTCACCTTGTGCACGTGGCGGCATACGGTTGGCAGGTCGGCTTTGTTTTTGGCATTAATTTCAATAGCCCTTATTTCCTGCTTAATCGTTTTAATATTCATGGTATCAATGGTGCTTTTTAGCTTATGCGCCAAAGCACTTACCTTGTCCCAGTTTTTTTGTTCGGCTGCCTCTACCATTTCACAACTGTTTTTAGGAATGGTATTGAGAAATATTTTGGTAAGGGTCAACAAAAAGTCTGCATTGCCACGACTTACCTCGTTTAACGAGTTCATGTCGTAAAGCAGCCCATCGTTTTCCATTTCGGCTTTGTTAATTAATGTGGTGGTTAATTGGTTCAGGTTTGCTACATATAATTGCCTTCCAAACAAACCTTTATTATTAATTACTCTTGAAATTACTTCAAATAGTTCTTTTTCCTTAAAAGGTTTGGTCAAATAGTCGTCCATACCAACCTCCCTATACTTTTTCTCTTCGCCCTTTAGCGCATTGGCGGTAAGGGCTATAATGGGAATATTCTTTTTAATTACGTTATCAAGAGCCCTGATCTCAAGGGTTGCTTCAAGCCCGCTTTTTTCGGGCATTTGAATGTCCATTAATATTACGTCAAAATCTTCTTTATTTAAAAGTGCCAGTACTTCGTTACCGGTAGTAGCAGTACGGGTTTCTAACCCCCCATACGTTAAAATGCTACGGGCTAGCAACTGGTTTACTTCGTTGTCTTCGGCCAATAACACACGTAATTTACCCAGTTGGTGGTTAGCGGGTTTAACCGGGGCGTTTTCCTTAGCTACCATGGCTGAATCCTCACTTTTTTTGTAGTTGATAATAAACGAAAATTTGCTTCCATACCCAAGTTTACTTTGCACAGTTATGTAGCCACCCTGTAGCTCAACAAGGTTTTTGGTAATGGCAAGCCCCAACCCCGAGCCACCATATTTTCGGGTAGTTTCGGAATAGGCCTGTTTAAATGGTTCAAATATTTTTGTTAGCTTATCTTCTTCCATGCCAATACCGGTGTCTATTACATCGCATTGCAGATTTACACTATTATCTTCTTGTTTGTCAATAGATAATTGGAGGGTTATTTTTCCCTGGTTGGTAAACTTTATTGCATTACTTACCAGGTTATTTAAAATTTGATTGTAACGGGTAGGGTCGCCTATAATAGTAAATGATTGTCCAATGTTATTGTTGAATTGTAATAAAATACCGTTGTCGTTACAGCTATATTCAAAAAAGTTGACGATCGATATCGTTTTCTGTACCACGTCAAACGGTATGCTTTCAATACCAATTTCGCCGGCAGCTATTTTTTCAATATCCAAAATGTCATTTACTATGGCCATCAGGTTTTGCGCCGACTCAGTTATGATATTAATATATTTTTGCTGATCGGGCGAAAGTGTTGTTTTGTTTAGCAGGTTAGCCATGCCCAAAATACCATTCATGGGCGTTCTTATTTCGTGGCTCATATTGGCCAAAAAACGCTCTTTTAGCAAGGCCGTTTCCTCGCTAAGTTTCTTTGCGTTTTTTAGCTCTTTTTCGGTATTTACGCGGTCGGTTATGTTTTGCGCAAAGCCAATAATGTATGGTTCCTTTGCTGGTTCTTCTACCTTAAAACTTTCGTACAAAAGGTAAATGATCTCGCGGCTTTTGCAGGCTATTCTTATAACACCTTTTGCTTTTTGGTCGCTAACCGTGGCCTCGGTGTATTCGTCATTAAAACTTTCAACATCTTCCAAAGGCAAAAAATTGCGAAGGTTTTTGCCTATGATCTCCTCTTTTTTATAGCCCGTTAAATAGCAAAGGGCGGGGTTAACAGTTAAAAAATTACCATCAAGGTCGTGCGTGCAAATTATGGCCTGGCTAAAATTAAAAAGGTCGAGGTATCGCTTTTCGCTTACCTGTATCCCGTCTTCAATAAATTTTCGTTCTAAAATATTCAGTCCGTAACTAATAAGCATTTCCACCTCGCCCTGTTGGTTTACCACCGGCCAAACTTTACGAAAATGAAATTCTTTTTCGCCGGCCTTATTGGTCGTTTCTTCTTCCCATTGTACCTGCTGCCGGGTGTTTAGCGCCTGTTGATAAATTTTTTTTCGCTCTTCGGCCAACGAGTGGTCAATGTTTTCAAGCGCACAAAGGTCAAAGTCGGTTTTTCCTATCATCCAATTGCGTTTAAAAGGGTCTTTTACTGCAATTGGATTAATAAACAGGTAGGTAAAGTCGGTACTCAGTACACAAATGTCAGATGGCAGGTGGGTAAGTATATTTTCAAACAGCTCTTTTTTTTGAACAATGTTTTGCTGGTTTTCAATATTTTCGGCTTCGTTGTTAAAAATAAACTGGTGTAGAAACTGGTTTGGATTTACTTCCAGCGGTAAATAGTCAATGCCTACAAATTTGTGGTGGAGGCCTTCCACAATTTGTCGGCTATATGGTACCTGTTGGGCAATACTGTTAAGCAAAAAATTTTGGCCGTTTGCCTGCAAAAGGTTCGGGGCTAAAATATGGTGGTAAAATGGGTGGTGCTCTAATCCAATAAGTTCACTGGGCAATTGTTGTAAGGCAAATAAATCACAAAAAGTTTGGTTGCAATACAAAACGTTTCCCTGCTGGTTGGTTATTAATATAGCTACCGAAATCTTATTAAAAACCAATTGCATGGGTAGTGGCGCTGTAAGGCACGGATTACCTGCAGGGGTAAGGTAATTATTTTGTAGGGCGGTTTCCATTAAAGGTTGTTGGCAAATTACCTATGGCCATTTGCAGGTTGAATATTGGGTAGGGGATTTTTGAAAGGATATCCAACCTTTTGTACTATAATATGCTGGCTGCAGGCTACTGCCTTTAGTTCATATAACTTCCTTCGTACGAAAATTTTTTATTCACAAACACTTCTTTGTTCTGTATCATACGGTATATAGTCGATTTGCCTACATCTAGCTTCCTGGCTACTTTAAGCACATCGTAGTTGTATTTGTCAAGGTAATATTGTATCAGTTTGGTAGTAAATTCTTTCAGCGTTACGTCCTTCATTATAAAATCGCTTATAATGTTTTGCGACATTACATTCAGGTGTTCTGCTTCAATTTCCTCACCTTCGGCCATTACACAACCCAGTTCAACTACCGATTTAAGTTCGCGTACATTTCCGGGAAACGCATGCCCCATCAACTTCTTTTTGGCTTCGGTAGAAAAGTTTTTTTTGGTAAGATTGTTTTCTTTACAAAAGCTTTCCATAAAGTGGCGGGCTATTATCAACACATCATTCTCGCGTTCGCGCAAGGGGGGCAGGTGTATTGGCAAGCCAAGTAACCTGTAATAAAGGTCTTCTCTAAATGTTCCGGTCTTTACCATCTCTAACAGGTTGCGGTGGGTAGCTACAACAATCCTAACATCAATCTTAACTATCTCGTTGCTGCCCACCCTTGTTATTTCTTTTTCCTGTAGGGCACGTAAAAGTTTGGCCTGCATGCTAATGTCCATTTCACCAATTTCATCTAAAAAAAAGGTGCCTTTGGAAGCCTCTTCAAACTTACCTACACGCCGGGCTACAGCGCCGGTAAATGCTCCTTTTTCATGCCCAAACAATTCGCTTTCCAGCAACTCCCTCGGTATTGCAGCAACGTTTACTGCTACAAATGCCTGGTTTTTGCGCGATGAATTGTAGTGGATTGATTTGGCCACCAGTTCCTTACCCGTACCGGTTTCGCCGGTAACAGATACAGTAATATTGGTTTTAGCTGCTTTTTCCATCATGCTAAAAACCCGTTGTATGGCGTTGCTATGGCCTATAATGGCATTGCTGAAATCGTATTTACGGCTAACTTCTTCCTTTAGGGTTTCAATTTCCTGCTTCAGTTGTACGTTTTCGCGCAGGTTGCTAACGGTATTCCATAAACGGTCCTTAGCATCATCGTCCTTAACAATATAATCGTAAGCGCCTTTCTTTAAAAGGTCAAGGGCCACCTTTACGTCTTCCTGGCCACTAATAATGATAACCTTAGTGTCGGGGCTTGCTTCTTTAATTTGGGTTAATAGCTGGTCGCCATTAATGTCGGGCAGGGAGTAATCAAGCGTAACCACATCGGGTTTTTCGTGTAGTTTTAAAAGAAATGATTTTGCGGTTTCAAATTTCTTGATGACGTAGTCTGGATTAAGCGACAGGTAGTATTCCAACATCGAGCTATACCAAAGGTCGTCCTCAACAATAAAAACCTTAAAGGTCTTTTGATCTTTCATACATTAGTAAACGCAAAATGAATTTTAGTATTGTTTAGGGCTTTCAATTTGGGAAAAAAAATCTCAAAATGAGATTTTATCTCTCCTGTCTTAATATTCGTAAAAAAGGAAGATACATATTTAAGTCCATTGAAGCAAGCTAAGCGCTGCATGTAAACCTAATTTTATAAGGGTAATTTTTTCGTTTATCTTCAAATTTTTAATGGATATAGCTTCGGTACTTTGTTGGGTTTGTTTTACTACTTTGTTGTACACCTATGCAGGGTACGGTTTGCTTGTATATTGTGTTGTTTCATTAAAACAACGGTTTAACAAAATGGTTTTAATTCCGTTTGCCGTATACGAACCTACTGTGGCATTGGTGGTACCAGTATACAACGAAGCCCCTATTTTGAAAGCCCGTATATTAAACTGCCTGCAGTTGCAGTACCCGGCAAATAAGTTACAGTTTATATTTATTACCGATGGCTCAACCGACCGCTCCAATGCCCTTATTCAACAATACCCACAAATACAATTATTGTTTGAACCTATGCGCAAGGGTAAAATGGCGGCGGTAAACCGGGCCATGAAGTACGTAACTGCCGATATAGTTATTTTTTCCGATGCCAATTCCTTTTTAAATGCTGAATGTGTAAGGCTGGTTACGCGGCATTATTGTTTTAAAGAAATAGGAGGGGTGGCCGGCGAAAAAATAGTTATTGACCAAAACAAACGATCAAGCAGTGTGGGCGAAAGTATTTATTGGAGGTATGAGTCGATGTTAAAACAATTGGACTCCAACCTTAACACTGTAGTTGGAGCAGCGGGCGAATTATTTTCCATGCGCACGTGCTTATTTACCCCACAGCCCGAAAGCACAATTCTGGACGATTTTATGCTTTCCTTTCAACTATGCCTGCACGGATATAAAGTTGTGTACGAGCCCCTGGCATTTGCCTGCGAGGCACCCTCGTTAAACCTGGTAGAAGAAGCTAAAAGACGCACCCGCATTGCATCGGGGGCCTTCCAAACCTTATTAGAAACATCGGTTTGCCGGCAGGTATTGCGGTTTCCACTGCTGGCGTTCCAGTTTTTTTCGCGTAGGGTATTACGGTGGGTGGTGGCACCACCAGCTTTATTGGTGTTGTTACTAACCAGCGGGTGGCTTTGTTTTAATAATGCAGGTATGTTGTACTATGTATTGTTTTATGTGCAGGCAGTATTATACGCGCTGGCGGCGGTAGGGTACATAAATTATAAAAACGGACGGCACCACAAGCTGTTTTATATTCCGTTTTACTTTTTGTTTATGAATTTATTACTGGTAGCAGGCTTTACCAGGTTTATGCGTAAAGGCCATACGGCTGTTTGGGATAAGGCAAAACGAAAAACAATGCCTGCCAAAACAATAGTGGCCGCTACCGGCCATTTTAAACCATAGGGCTTGCCGTTAATGGGGCTATAACTGCCATTAACCATAAAACAAACGCTTTCTATAGTTTGTTGGTGTATACTTTGCGTTGGTTTTATTATGCTATTTTTGACCCACAAGCAACCCGATGTATGATTGTAAACGACGAATTAGTTGAGAAACTGGCCCACCTGTCAAGGTTGGAAATAAAACCAGCCGAAAAAGAAAAAGTAAAACAAGACCTGCAACAGATGATTGGCTTTATTGAAAAATTAAACCAGCTGAATACCGATAATATAGAGCCTTTATTGTTTATGACCACAGAGGTAAATGTTTTAAGGGCCGATGAAGTTAAAGGATCTATTACCAGGGAAGAAGCGCTAAAAAACGCACCACATCACGATAACACATTTATAAAAGTTCCAAAGGTTATAAAAAAATAACACTCTTAAAAACTGCCGATTTATGGACGCAATCATACATTTAAAAAATATAGGGAAGAGTTACTACATGGGCACGCAAACGCTGGCTGTATTAAAAGGGATCAACCTTGATATATTCAAAAACGAGTATGTAGCCTTAATGGGGCCGTCCGGTTCGGGCAAAAGTACCCTAATGAACATTTTAGGCTGCCTTGACAGCCCCAGCAACGGCACTTACATACTAAACGGAAAAGATGTTAGTAAAATGCCCGACGACGATTTGGCCGGGGTGCGTAATAAGGAGATAGGGTTTGTGTTTCAGCAATTTAATTTATTGCCTCGGTTGTCGGCTGCCGAAAATGTGGCGCTTCCACTTATTTATGCAGGCATTAGTAAAAAAGAACGAAACGAACGGGCACTGGAGGTACTGTCGCGGGTAGGGCTGGCCGACCGTAGCCACCACAAACCAAACGAAATGAGTGGTGGTCAAATACAAAGGGTGGCTATTGCCCGTGCACTAATCAACAACCCAGCTATTATACTGGCCGATGAACCAACCGGAAATCTTGATAGCAAAACGTCGGTAGAGGTAATGAATATTTTTGGTAAAATACAGGCTGCAGGCAACACTGTTATACTGGTTACCCACGAAGAAGATATTGCGGGATATGCCAAACGCGTGGTAAGGCTTCGCGATGGCGTGGTGGAAAGTGACCGCACTTCATCGTTTGCTTCGTTTAGAGAGGAAGGCGTACATGTTTAACGCACTGTTCCGCAACAATTAAGCAGTTTACTGGTTACCTTAGCTATGCATAAATTATGCAGAATATTGGTTTGTGCTTTTAATAAAGCACGCTAAACCTATATTTAAAATCATCACCAACAATTGTTTTAAGCAAAGCATTAATGTCATTTAAGATATACACAAAAACAGGCGACGACGGAAAAACTTCATTGATAGGCGGCACCAAGGTTGCAAAAAGTCATTTACGAATAGAAACGTATGGTACTATTGATGAATTGAATTGTTTTATAGGACTGGTGGCCGACCAGTTAACTGAGCCCCATACCCATACTATATTAAGAGAAGTTCAGGACCGTCTTTTTACTATTGGCTCGTCGTTAGCCACCGACCCTGATAAGGACAGTAAAATGAAAATTCCCGACCTTACCGCAGGCGATGTGGAATTACTTGAAAACGAAATTGACGGAATGAACGAAGTTTTACCCGAAATGAAGAATTTTATTTTACCAGGTGGCCACGTGGTGGTTAGCACCATTCATATTGCACGCTGTGTATGCCGTAGGGTAGAGCGGTTATGCGTTAATATGAAGGAGCACGAGCTTTTTGTAAATCCATTGGTAATTATATATTTAAACCGGCTAAGCGATTATTTATTTGTAACAGCCCGGTTTATTGCCCAAAAATTACAGGTAGAAGAAATACCCTGGAAGGCACGTATATAAGCTAGCAATACTTTACTGTATCACCCTGCCATCTTTCATATGCACCACCCGGTCGCTTAATGTAGCTAATTCCTCATTGTGAGTAACTATTAAAAACGTTTGGTTCATTTCGGCACGCAGTTGTATAAAAAGCTGGTGAAGGTCCCTGGCATTGGTACTGTCTAAATTGCCGGTAGGCTCATCGGCAAATACAATTTGCGGGTTATTGATAAGCGCCCTTGCCACAGCCACCCTTTGTTGCTCGCCGCCGCTTAACTGCTGAGGCTTATTTTCCAACCTGTTTTGCAAACCTAATTTTTCTAATAAAAAGATGGCTCTTTCTTCCACCTCTTTTTTGTTGCGTTTGGCTATCCAGCCGGGTATACACACATTTTCAATAGCATTAAACTCAGGCAGCAGGTGGTGAAACTGAAATACAAACCCAATATGGGTATTTCTAAAATGTGCCAGCTTTTTGCCATCAAGCAGGTGCATGGCTGTACTTTCCAAAATAATTTCGCCCTGGTCGGCGCTGTCAAGTGTACCTAAAATATGCAGCAAAGTACTTTTCCCGGCACCCGACGATCCAACAATGCTAACTATCTCGCCTTTATTTATTTGAAGGTCTACGCCCTTCAACACCTCCAGCTGGTTGTATTTTTTATGAATATTTGAAGCGGTAAGCATCTCTTATAATATATTTTTTCAGGTGCAAATACGTGCAAACCTACAAGTTAGCAACCAGCTACCATCAGCCGATATTTTATTTGGCTTCAATAATTTCTAAACTGCAAAACCCTAATTTGGTTATATCGTTTATACCACTACATTTGCAAAAATTTTAAATCCTTAGTAATAATGTTTTGGACACTTGAATTAGCCAGTTATTTGGAAGAGGCTCCCTGGCCGGCCACAAAAGATGAGCTGATAGATTATTCCATCCGTTCGGGAGCCCCCATTGAGGTGGTTGAAAACCTACAGGAGTTGGACGACGAGGGCGAGGTGTATGAAAGTATTGAGGACATTTGGCCCGATTATCCCAGCCAGGACGACTTCATGTTTAATGAAGATGAATATTGACGCATCACCGGTAATTGTTGGTACAACATAAATTATTGAGCCACCTGTTTATAGCAGGTGGTTTTTTATGTGGGTAAGTAACATAAACTTTAGTGTACAAAGGTGGCCGCCAACATGGGTGGCCATTATTTTTCGGTGGGCTTTTTAAAGCGATACTTAAAAAATAATAACAACAACGATAGCGTAAGCACTACTGAGTTGGCCACAATAACCGGCCCGCCGTTTTGTATGCCAAAACCATAAGCCAGCCAAACCATCGTACTAAACACCACTATCAACATCATCCACGTACTTAGGTCGCCAACGCTTTTGCTTCTCCATGCCTTATACACCTGCGGTATAAACGTAATGCTGGTTAAAAACGAGCCAAAATAACCAAAGTAGTCGAACCATTGCATGGGAGGGAAAGTAAAATTAAAAATTAAAAAATTACGATTCTGGTTACGGTCGGGGGCTGAGGTTTAAAGTGAAATACGAAACTGCTTTTTTTCTTTTTTTTTTGACCCAAACGGAATATTACTATTTAGCATTGTTGCGTCGCACCCTTGTACTGCCCGTTGTTCTATTCGGCCTGTTTTCCAATTTCGTATCCTCCAAAAATTGCAAAGGCAACCAATTTTTTGTACTTAAAATATAATTGCCCTTGTAACTAAGGCGTTGGGTTGTAAAAAAAGATATAGAAAACCCTGTTCAATTATTTTTCCATTTGTTCAATTATCTCTTTAGTTACGCCGGTAAAGCTAAAGCCGCCGTCGTGAAACAGGTTTTGCATGGTCACATATTTGGTAAGATCGCTAAATAACGATACGCAGTAATTGGCACAGTCTTCGGCGTTGGCGTTGCCCAGGGGGCTCATTTTTTCGGCAAAACTAATAAAACCGTCAAAACCCTTTACACCGCTGCCCGCAGTGGTGCGGGTAGGCGATTGGCTAACGGTATTAATACGCACTTTGTTCCTTATGCCATAGTGGTAGCCAAAACTGCGGCTAATATTTTCCAACAGGGCTTTGGCATCGGCCATTTCGCTGTAGTCGGGAAATATACGCTGGGCGGCTATGTAGGTAAGGGCCACTACACTTCCCCAATCGTTAATAGCGTCCATATTATAAGCAAGTTGCAGCAAGCGGTGCAGGCTCATGGCCGATATATCAAGGGTTTTATGGGTAAAGTCGTGGTTAAGGCTGGTGTACGAATTGTTTTTGCGCATATTTACACTCATACCCACACTATGTAATATAAAATCTATTTTGCCGCCAAAATGCTGCATGCTTTTTTCAAGCAGGGTTTTTAGGTCGTAATTAATAGTAACATCGGCAGGTATAACGGGTGCATTATTACACTCTGTAGCCAATTTGTTTATTTCGCCTATGCGCAAGGCTATGGGTGCGTTGGTCAATACAATTTCGGCCCCTTCGGCACAACAAATCTGGGCCACCTTCCACGCTATCGATTGGTCGTTCAACGCTCCAAATATGATCCCTTTTTTTCCTTTCAATAAATTATAGGCCATTTGCTGTTTGTTTTTTATGTTTTAAGGCGGTAAAAATAGAAATTAGGATGCTAATAAAAAAAGTTTAAAATGCAGGTAAGTTTTGTTTGCCAACAGGTTGCTATCAATACTATATGCGCTGGCGTAGGGTGTTCATTTTATTGTTAGTGGTCCAGCACCATTTCCCTGGCATTTTCAAGCGCAGCAGCGGTAGGACTTTCGCCGCTCAGCATTTGGGCTATGCTGGTTATACGTTCGTCGCGGTTTAACAGGCGAACGTTGGTATTAACTGCATTGCCTTTATTTTCTTTATAAACAAAAAAGTGTGCATTGGCTTTGCCTGCAATTTGTGGCTGGTGGGTTATACATATCAATTGACGTTGGTTGGCAAGGGCTTTCATAATTAAGCCTACCTGTTTGGCTGCTTCGCCAGATATACCGGTATCAATTTCATCAAAAATAAGTGTGGGCAAGTCTATAGTTTCGGCCACCAGCGATTTTATGCAAAGCATCAACCTGCTTAACTCGCCACCGCTGGCTACTTTTCGTATGGGCTCAAACCGGTTGCTTTTGTTGGCATCAAACAAAAAAGCGATTGCATCTTTTCCATCGGCAGAAAGGTTATTTTCCGTAATGTCAACCTGTATGCGGGAATTGGGCATACCTACCCGTTGCAATAGTTGGTTTACATTTTGTACCAAACCAGCGGTTTGGCTGGCCCGCTTGCGCGATATTTCGTGTGCTTTTTGGCTTACCTGTTGTTGTAATTGTGCAACATAGGTCTTTTTTTCGCTTATTAAGTCGTCTATCTGCAACACTTTGGTTAGTTGGTTGGCCAGTTGTTGTTGTATGGCCAACAGCGCGCCTGAAGTTTGCACTCCATGCTTTTTTAATAGTTTGTACCCTGCCGATAAACGCTCGTTAATAATTTCAATACGCGATTGGTCAAACACCACATGGTCGTTTAACCGGTCAATTTCTTCGGCTATGTCCTGCAGCTCAACCTGTGTGGTTTGCAAGCGGTCAATTATAGCAGGTAGCTGCTTTACCAGGTGGGCAGAGGTGCTTAACTGGTTGGCCATAATTTTAAGCTGCTGCACTATTGGTTGCTCGTTTTCTTTTAATTCGGTATAGGCTTGTGTAAGTACCTGTTTTATGTTCTCCGAATTTGAAAGCACCTTCAATTCCTCCTCCATATCCTCCAACTCATTACCAGTAAGTTTTAGCTCGTTCAGCTCGTCAAATAAAAACTGGTTATAGTCCAGCTCCTTATAAAATCCCGTTTTTTGTTCGGTCAATTCGTCCAGCGCCTTTTTTTCTTTTTGAAAAATGCCAAAGTCATTCCTGTACAGTTGAAGCCTTTCGGTGTTGCCGGCCAATGCATCCAACACCTGCCGCTGAAAGTCGGTATCGCCCAGTTCAAGGGTATCAAACTGTTGATGAAGATCGACCAGCAGTGAGGCAATGTGCTTTAGCTGGCTTATGGTGGCAGGGGTATCGTTTATAAAACCCCTCGATTTGCCGGCGGCACTTAATTCCCTTCGCAGCACAAGCGTATCGTCAACATCAAATTCGTTCAATTGTAAAAATTCGTGCACTAATGGCTTTTCTCCTACTACAAAGTGGCCTTCTATCACACATTTCTTGTCGCGGTTTTGTAAAATAGTTGTTTCTGCCCTTTCGCCTAAAATCAGGCTCAAAGCACCCATCAAAATACTTTTTCCTGCTCCTGTTTCACCTGTAATCACATTTAATTGTTTGTCAAAATGAATAACAATTTCGTCGATGATGGCATAATTAACAATGTGAAGCTTTTGTAGCATGGCGTAAAGATAGCAGGTTAAAACGTAGCTACTAATGCATTAAATTAAGTGTGGAAAATGTGTTAAAGAAAGCAATGTTCTATAATAGAAAGTAAGGTTTAAAGTTAAATGTAGCTGCTTCATTATTTTTGATAAACGACCCATTAGGTTGCTGTCGCCGGTATTAAACATAAAAATAGCTTACTATTGACCTTTGCAGCGCGCAATACCCGATTTTGCCCGCTGGTCAAGCGAGTCCTTGTATTCATGATCGTCCATATCAATACACTTTTGAAAATAGGTTATAGCCTGCACATATTGACCACGTTTTTCGTATATGTACCCTATTTGAAGGGCGGCACGTGCAGCAAAATATTCGGTCATTTTTTCGCCTAGATTAATAGCGGTGGTGTATTGCCCAATCGCTTCGGTATCATTGCCTAAATCGTCGTTTATACGGCCTAGCCTGTACACAAACTCAACTTTGTCTACAGCGGTAGTAAAGTCGCTGCTAGTTTTATTTACCAATATGGCCAGGGCTTCGGTGTGGTAGCCGCCATCGCTTAACAACCTGGCTTTTAACAGGGCCTGTGTGGGCCATACGCCTGTTTTGGCATCTTTCATCGCTTTTTTGTCGGCGTCGCTGTCGGCAGCGCCTTTTTTTAACACCTGCTGCCGGGTAGCCCCGGCTTTAATAACGTCGCCCGCCAGGTAATAGGCCCAGCTTAATTTCATCAGGGCATCTTTTACATAAAATCGACCTTTAAAATGGGTAGTAAAATTGCCGAAATGCTCAATAGCATCGGCGTACTCAAGGTGGTAAAGTTTAGTATATCCTTTTTCAAGCTCCCACACAGGTGTTTGAAGGTAGCCCGGCGAATTGTTTTTAGCCAACAGCACCTGGTACGAAAAGGCTGAATTTTTACTGTTGATGCCCAGATTGGCACCCAGGTAAGTAAACAGGTGATTATTGACCATATCCAGGTTGCGGTCTTTAATAAGCTTCATTACCTCCTCCTGTTTATTTTCAATGTAAAAAGATAGGTAGGCATAATAAAAAATGGCCTCATTCCTATAAAGTTTACCCCAAAAATCATTGCTATTTAAAAAGCCACGCATCAATGCCATTCCCTCTTTTATGGATCCCTGCATACCAAAAAGGCTGGTGTAAAACTTATATCCGTCAGGCACAGTGCCAATTACCACTTGCAGGGGTGCATACACCAGGTTATTAGGCAAAAAATGAGGGTATGCCTTTTTGTTGTCTTTTATAAGTACATATCCCTTTTTAAAATCAAAAATGGCCCCAAACCGTTCGCCAAATTTTAAACGCACTGTTGACCGTTGTAAAATATTTAGTGCTTTGCAATAACGGTAAAAAGGTGTGCTGTGTGGTCCGGCGTCATATAGCGCCTGGCGTTGGGCGAAGTTGTCTTTTCGTTTTTCATATTCGTCAGGGTCTTCATTAAAAAACAGTACAAAAAAATCAACGTATCCCTCCAGCATATAGGGTATAAGATTGTGGGGGTTTTGTTGTTTGGCTGTTTGTATAAGTTCAAGCCCCGGGCCTATTCGTAGGCGCGTAATTTCAAGGTAGGCTTTTTGGCAGGTAGCGTTATAGTCGTACACCTTTTGTGTACTGGCTAAAGAAAACAAAGAAAACGCCAAAAAACAAAATACCAAAGTTGTTCTCATTGTGCTAAAGGTAAAATAATTGGGAGCTGGTGGCAAACCTGCTGGTTTATATGATTGTTAAATGGCTACTGCAAATGTATATGAAGGGTTGCCTGACAGTCTCAATTGATAAATGATAGCGATATGATTACTTATTTAAAAAAATGCCATTTATAAAAAAGGCGCCGATAAAAGCGCCTTTTCTAACTTTATTAAGTATTTATTTTACTTCTACATTTTCGTATAAATCAGCATCAACCAAAATACGACCGCAATTTTCGCATACAATTATTTTTTTGTGTTGCTTTATTTCGCTTTGCTTTTGTGGCGGAATGGCATTAAAACAGCCTCCGCAACTATCGCGCAGTACCGGTACCACCGACAAACCATTACGGTAGTTATTTCGAATTCGGTCGTACGAAAAAAGTAATCTTTCGTCAAGTGCTTTTCGCGCTTCGTCACTTAATGCTTTGCATTCTTTTTCTTCTTTTTCAGTATCGGCAATTATTTTTTCCAGCTCGCTCTTCTTATTGTTTAATACAGACTCTTTGGTGCCTATTTGTTTTTTAGCTGTCTCCAGCGTTTTAGCCTTTTCGCCAATTTCTTCGTTGGCGTCCTTTATATGCTTTTCGGCAAGCTTTATTTCCAGGTTTTGCATTTCCATTTCTTTATTAATGGCTTCAAACTCCCGGTTATTTTTTACATTTTCGCTTTGCTTTTCGTATTTTTTTACTAAAGCATCGGCATCTTTAATAGCTTCTTTTCTTTTGTCAATAAAATCGGTAATGCCATTTACTTCTTCTTCAATACGGTTTTGGCGCGCAAACAAACCCTGTATCTCATCTTCAAGATCGCTTACCTCAATAGGTAGTTCTCCCTTCAATATTTTGATTTCGTCTAACTTAGAGTCAGTTTTTTGTAACTTAATTAATGCCGACAATTTTTCTTCAACAGAATAGTCTTTAACGCTTGCCATATTTAATTTTAAAAATTTAAAAATTTAAAGATCGACTTCAAAAAACCGAATTACTCATTGGCTAACAATGACAATTATATAAAATTGGTTTTCAAAATAATATGTCAATTTATTTAAAAAAACTGACTGGGTTAGTCACTACATCGCTTTTTTGGACGGCAAAGGTAGTGAATTTTGAAATTAAAACATCAAACAGCAGTTCAACGGTAAACTGCTCGCTTTCCCAATGGCCAATATCTGCGATCACTATTTTAGCGTCGGCATCAAAAAATTCGTGGTACTTAACGTCGGCAGTTATAAAAATATCCGCACCATGAGCTATCGCTGTTTTGGTTAAAAAACTTCCGGCGCCACCGCAAATTGCTACACGGTTAACTGGTTTGCCCAACAAAGTTGTATGCCTAATAGTGTGTAACCCAAACTGCTTTTTTATAAATGCTAAAAACGCCGTTTCGGTTACCGGTTGTAGCAATTGCCCTATTACCCCGCTTCCAATGAACGACAACGTATTATTAAGCGGGTAAAGGTCGTGGGCTACCTCCTCGTATGGGTGGGCCATTTTCATTTGTTGCACAATGGGTTGCTGTAACCAGGCCGGAAATATTACCTCTACCCGTGTTTCTGGCCCGGTGTGCCGATGTCCAATTTGGCCAATATACGGTTGGGCGCCTTCACTAGCCTTAAAACTGCCTGTGCCTGGTACATCAAAGCAACATTCGCTATAATTACCAATATTGCCACCACCGGCCGCAAAAATAGCCTCCTTTACTTTTTCGGTATGGTGGTTGGGTACAAACACCACCATTTTTTGAAGCATATTGTTTTTGGCGGCTAAAACCTGCCGGTTAACGAGGCCCAGTTTATCGGCAATTTTGCCGTTTACGCCATGTAGCACATTGTCAAGGTTAGTATGAATGGCATAAATGGCTATATCGTTTTTTATTGCAGCTATTATAGTACGTTCCACATAATTATTACCAGTAATTTTTTTTAACCCCGAAAATATAATTGGGTGATGGGCCACTATTAGGTTTAGCCCTTTTGCAACTGCCTCTTCTACCACTTTTTCGGTGGCGTCTAGCGTGCAAAGTACACCTGAGCATTCCCAGTTTTTGTTGCCGGTTAACAGGCCGGCATTATCGTACCCTTCCTGTAAAACCGGTGGCGCAACGGTTTCAAGGTATTGTATCATGTCGGTGATTTTCATGGGCAGCGGCTTTCAATAAAGGTTAACGTATTAAAACTATAGTGCTCGCCCCGGATATACTTTTAACGCAGTTTCCAGGCAATCCATGGCATTTTCAATAGCCTGCGTGTTTAAAACGTATGCCAGCCTAACTTCCTGCTTACCAAGGCCGGGCGTTCCATAAAAGCCGGTGGCAGGAGCCAACATTACTGTGCTGTTGTTAAATTCAAAGCTTTCAAGCAGCCATTGGCAAAATACATCGCTATCATCAATGGGCAGTTGTGCCATTGCGTAAAAGGCGCCGCCCGGGTTGGGGCAAAAAACGCCGGGCATGGCATTAAGTCGTTTAACAATCAGGTCTCTTCTTTTTTGATATTCGGCTTTGGTATCGGTAAAGTAATCTTTTGGTAAATCAACTGCTGCTTCGCCGGCAATTTGGGCAAAGCCTGGTGGGCTTAGGCGTGCCTGCGCAAATTTCATGGCAGCGTCATAAACCATTTTATTTTTGGTAATTAGTGCACCAATGCGTCCGCCACAAGCACTGTAGCGTTTACTAATGGTATCCATCAATATTACATTTTCCTCAATGCCTTCCATATTCATAGCGCTAACCTGGTTTTCGCCATAGGTAAATTCCCGGTAGGCTTCGTCGGAAAATAGAAAAAGCTGGTGTTTTTTAACCAGGTCCCGCAATATTTCCATTTCGGCCCGGGTGTATGAGTAGCCTGTGGGGTTGTTGGGGTTGCATAAAACAATGGCCTTTGTTTTTGGGGTAATCACTTTTTCAAATTCACTAAACGGTGGCAGCGCAAAGCCATTATTAATGTGCGATGTAATGGGAACTACCTTTACCCCGGCGGCCACGGCAAAGCCGTTGTAGTTTGCATAAAAAGGTTCGGGAATAATTACTTCGTCGCCTTCGTCAAGGCAAGCCAAAAATCCAAACTGAATGGCTTCACTTCCCCCGGTGGTTATAATTATCTGGTCGTAGCTTACCTGTATGCCAACAAACTGGTAGTATTCCACCAGTTTTTTACGATAGCTTTCATTACCGGCACTATGGCTATATTCCAATACGGTAAAATTGCTGTTTCTGACCGCATCTAATACCATTTTAGGTGTTTCAATATCAGGTTGGCCTATATTTAAATGATATACCTGAATACCTTTTTTTTTAGCCATTTCGGCATAAGGCACCAGTTTACGTATGGGGGAAGAGGGCATATTAACGCCTCTGTTACTGATAGTTAACATTGGGCAAAGATATAAGGAAGCGCGTGACCTCTGGTATTGGGTAGCTAAATAATTGATGTTGTTAAAGCTTGTTACTGCCAAAATTATCGGCAAAAAAAAGCCGTTACACAAAGCAACGGCTCTTTTAAGATATAAAGGAATTTTAGCTTTTGACCGGTTTATTAGCTACTACCTCACCTTCAATAGTTAAAACAACCGGCTCTGCAATATTGGCCATTTTTACCGTAACCCTTTTGGTAAAGGTGCCCATGGCTGCTGCATTGTAAGTAACCTTTAAGCTATTGTTAGCACCTTTTGCTATTACACCTTTGGGATATTCGGGTGTTGTACAACCGCATTCGGCCTCTGCGCTTTCAATTACTAAAGGCTTATTGCCGGCATTCGTAAATGCAAACACATACGTTACAGGAGTGTTTTGCTTTATTTTTCCAAAACTATGTTTCGTTTCTTTAAAAACCAGGGTTTTTGCCTGCGAAAAAGAGGTTTCAACTATTGCGAGGCAAACGAATAAAAGAAGAAAATTTTTCATGATAACATGTTTTAGGCTTAATAAAGGATTGGTTTAGTTGCCCGATGATTTCATTTTTTGAACAGCAGCATTGGCTGGTGCAGCTTCGTCGGGAACTTTGTAGCCGGTACCTTTAAAAATAACCTGCTTACTTAACCCA
The DNA here is from genome assembly GCA_038247635.1 of Chitinophagales bacterium. Taxonomy (GTDB): domain Bacteria; phylum Bacteroidota; class Bacteroidia; order Chitinophagales; family Chitinophagaceae; genus Segetibacter. The sequence goes on along the minus strand of JBBRUR010000006.1, from coordinate 30,118 downwards.
TTACTAAAAAATATGTCGGCATATTTTGTAAATGCTCCCTCAGTAGAACCATTAAATCCAAGGGTAACTTTAAAAGTTTCGCCCGGTGCATACGCTTTTCCCTGCTCGTACTTAGGTGTGGTACATCCACATCCCACCTTCACATTTTCAATTTTTACTGAGTCGCTGCTGATGTTTTTAATTACAACATCATATTCAGCAGGCTTTCCGTACGGTATCTTACCAAAATCGTGGTTTACCTCGCTTATCTCCAACACTTTGTCAATATCGGGTGTTACTGCAGTGGTGGCTGTAGGCGTTTGGGCATTTACAGCAAAAGCGAATAATAAACTACCCGCTAAAATGGAAATTTTTTTCATAAATGATTGCTTTTTTAACAAGGGTTAAAGATATTGAAACTACAACGAAAATTTTATGCCTAAATTGAAAGGGTGTTTTTTTTTAAGATTTTATTAATGGATTTCGTATAGTAACGGCTCCCGGATTATTTTAAACTCCTTTTAAAACATAGAAAGTTATGTTTTTACCCTGTTCATAGTTAGCTTCCAATATTATATTTTTACCAAATGGAGAATGCCACAATAATAACAGCGCAGGACGAAGCAATATCGTACGATGTTTTTCGCAAAGAAGTGTTACGGGATTTTAAGGTGGCGGTTGAAAGCAGGGAGGCCAGTTTACTTGCAAGACGTGAGGTATTAACAGGAAAAGCCAAATTTGGCATTTTTGGCGATGGAAAAGAGATTGCACAGGTAGCTATGGCAAAGTTTTTTAAACCCGGCGATTTTAGGGCCGGATATTACCGCGATCAAACATTTATGTTTGCCACCGGGTTGGCCACCATCGAGCAGTTTTTTTCGCAGTTATATGCCGACCCCGATATAAATAACGATCCTTTTAGTGCCGGGCGACAGATGAACTCGCATTTTTCGACCAAATTTGTTGATGACAATGGTAATTGGCTTGACCTGGTTAACCGCCGCAATATTAGCAGCGATATTGCCCCCACTGCCGGGCAAATGCCCCGTGCATTGGGCCTGGCATTTGCGTCAAAAATTTTTAGAGGGTGCAATGAAGTAGCGGAATTTGGCTCACTAAGTAAAAATGGAGAAGAGATTTGTTTTTGTACCATAGGCGACGCCAGTACCAGCGAAGGTCATTTTTGGGAAGCAATGAATGCTGCCGGGGTTATGCAGGTGCCATTAGCCGTGTTTGTTTGGGATGATGGTTATGGAATATCGGTACCCAAAAAATTTCAAACCACCAAAGGTTCTATTTCAACTGCTTTATCGGGCATGCAAAAAACGGCCAACAGCAACGGTATTAATATTTACAAAGTAAAAGGGTGGGATTATGCAGGCATGTGCGAGGTATTTGAACAGGCACTGGAAGAAATGCGTGAAACACATGTGCCGGCCATTTTTCATGTAGAAGAAATAACACAACCCCAGGGCCACAGTACCAGCGGAAGCCAGGAGCGTTACAAGCCCGGCGAAAGAATTACCTGGGAAAGAGAGTGGGACTGTATAAAAAAGCTACGGGAATGGGTGATAGCAAATGGTATTGGCAGCGACGAAGAACTTGTTGACATAGAGCTGGCTGCCAAAGAATTTGCCAGGGAAAGCCGTGTAAGCGCCTGGCAAAAATATTTACAACCTATAAAAAACAGTGTAGAAAAGGTTGGTACCATCATTAATAAATTATCCTTTAACAATGCGGCCCATTCCGATAAAATAAAAGCACTCATGGCCGACCTGCTAAACAGCCGGGAGCCTATGCGGCGCGATATTATGGTGATACTTAGTCAAACACTACAGTTTTTACCGTCAGCACAACAGGTAAGGCAGCTGTACACCGAATTAAAGGCTGAGAATAAAGCTATGTATAACACCTTTCTTTACAACGAAGGGCCCATGTCGGCCCTGACTGTACCCGAAAAGGCACCGGTTTACATTGCTAATGGTGGCATTATGAATGGCTACGAAATACTCAATAAATATTTTGATCAACTGCTGGCATCAAACCCGCGGGTATTTGCTTTTGGTGAAGATGTAGGGTTTATAGGCGACGTAAACCAGGGCATGGCCGGGCTGCAGCAGAAGTATGGAGTAAACCGTGTATTTGACACCGGCATTAGGGAACTTACTATTATGGGGCAGGGTATAGGCATGGCCCTGCGTGGTTTGCGGCCCATTGCCGAAATTCAATACCTGGATTATTTGTTGTATGGCCTTCAGCCGCTGAGCGACGATGTGGCCACGACGCATTATCGCACCAAGGGCCAGCAAAGTTGCCCACTTATTGTACGTTCGCGGGGGCATAGGTTAGAGGGTATTTGGCACAGCGGCTCGCCAATGGGAATGATCATAAACTCGCTTCGCGGCATGTATGTTTGCGTGCCACGAAACATGGTACAGGCTATAGGTATGTATAATACATTGCTACAGGCCAACGACCCCGCTTTAATGATTGAGTGCCTTAATGGTTACCGGTTAAAAGAAGAGGCACCTATAAACCTGCTTGAGTATACCATACCGCTGGGTGTGCCCGAAGTTATAAAAGAAGGCTCCGACATTACCATAGTATCGTACGGTTCGGTATTACGCATTATTAAAGATGCTATGGACTTTTTGGCGCCATTAGGGGTGGATTGCGAACTGATAGATGTACAAACGTTGCTTCCCTTTGATACCCGGCATTTAATAGTAAAGAGTTTAGAAAAAACCAACCGCATACTTTTTATTGATGAAGATGTGCCGGGCGGAGCCAGCGCCTATATGATGAACAAGGTGTTGGAAGAGCAGGGTGGGTACCGTTGGCTCGATGTGGCAGCCCGCACGTTGACAGGTAAAAGCCACCGCCCATCGTACGGTAGCGATGGCGATTACTTTAGTAAGCCAAACTGCGAGGAAATTGTGGAGGTAATACAGGCAATGATGATGGAGTAACGACTGCCTGAAAATTGGCATTTAACCTGGCGCAGTTTTGCCGCGCAATCATTTTTGCCGACTATTTGAAGAGTTGTCTAAATTTATTGAGGAATTTATTATCTGTATCTATGAAGCTTTTTTACGGTGATACTCCTGCCGGGCTAAACCTGCTACCACATGGATTGCTATGGCCCCCGTATGGCCTTTAGGGGATACAGGCAACAAAGTCAGCGACCGTATAAATAAAAAACCAGCGCTGACTTTATAAATATTCAATAATTACCTTTTATTTGAAATTGAGGTTTTTGGTAACATTTAAAATATTTGCTTATTGCTGAATGATGGAAAATTTGTACACGAGTGCGACGCAACGAAAGCTTCATAAAAGAAATATTGGTTGGTCAATAAATATTTTTTTAAAAAGCGGATCCCGATTGCCAAGTCATTTTTATGGACTTGATCAGGCGTATTTAATATTTACTTTCTTACCGCTTTTTACTGCCTTGTAAATTGCTGCTATAATCTCCATATCGCGGCGGCCTTCTATACCATCTACGGGCACAACCGGAGTTTTATTTTGTAAAATAATCTGCGCCATTTCGTCCATTTGTATGGTTTGGTGGGTAGTGTGTGGTTGGGTTAATGGTCCTAAATGAGTTTTGCCCGCAATTGGTCCATAACCGGTGGATGGCTGCATTTCAACAAAGCCTTTATCACCATTTAAAAAAAAGCGGTCAAGGTTATTCATAGTGTAGGTGCTAAGGCACGAGGCCCCTGCCCCCGATGGAAAACCAAATTGAAATTGTATGGTTTCATCTACACCAGCCTTAAACTTTACCTGGTCGGTTTTAATTTCCTGGGCAGTTACCCAAACAGGGTCTTCGCCGGTCATATATCTTGCACCGTTAACTGAGTAAATGCCAATATCCATCATAGCCCCGCCACCGGCCAATTCTTTATTTAACCGCCATTGCGCTGGATCGCCAATTTTAAAGCCGGTCAACCCCTGAAAAAAAAGTATTTTTCCAAACTCGTTGTTTTTTCGCATATTAATGACGGCTACTGTTTTGGGTTCAAAGTGCATACGGTACCCTATCAAAAGTTTTACATTTGCCTTATTGCAGGCGTCAATCATTTCGTTACACTCCTTTACACTAATAGCCATAGGCTTTTCGCAAATAGCGTGTTTGCCAGCTGCGGCTACACCAATTACATGCTGCTTATGGAGCCCGTTGGGGGTTATTACATATACTGCATCAATATTGGGGTTACTTTTTATTTCGCTGTAGTTTTCGTAGTTATAACAGTTTTTTGGGTCGATATTGTACTTTTTTTGCCACTCGCTTATTTTAGCTGGCGTGCCACTTATAACACCCACCAGTTTAGCCATTTTACAATCCTTCATTGCATCAGCCACCCTTGTGCCATAGCTGCCAAGGCCCATAATAGCCACACGAAGCAATGGGCCGTCGTAGGGTATAGGTGCAACTTCGGTTAAATTACTGGTTTTTGTAAGCAGGGTACAAGCAACGGCAGAGCCGGTTATTTTTTGTAGAAATTGGCGGCGGGTATTCATGACAAAAATTTGTTTGGTTAATGAATGGAACGGAAAGTTATGCAATTGTAGTTTCGGGCCGTTGGTATATATTTTTAATTTTTATCTAAATAAAGTGCCGGCCTTTTTATACCGGCACTTTCGCATTTTGATGCATTTTTATTTTCTGCCAATAACTAGTTTTCCGGCCCATCGGCAATCCGTATTGGTAATGTTTAATATATAAGTGCCGGTTGGTAAAGTGGCTGGCAACTGCAACCTAATTAATGCCAGCGATGCGGCAGCAATTTTAACGCCTAATTCTTTTCCATTAATGGTTTTTAAAAAAAAATCAATGTGATTATTGGTTTAGCAAACAAATAGTGTTTCGCCGGGGTTAGGATTTACTACCGGTAGGTTACTTCTGTAGGATGGTAACTACACTGTCTCCGCAAAAAATACTTATTACTTTTACGTGCTACAATATTATACTGGCATTTTTAAGCTGATAGTATGGTCGTTATCTTTAGTACAAATTATTGTTATGGTTCGGTTGATTATTTATTTACTTCTATTATTTAATTATCGTGAAGCAATGGCACAACAAAAATTTATAGGAAAAGTAATTGCTTATAATGACGATTTTTTTGAGCTGGTAGGCCGCAATGCCCAAATTGAACAGCTTAGCGAAGGATACCAATGGAGCGAAGGCCCCGTTTGGGTTAAGAGTGGTGGCTTCCTATTGTTTTCTGACGTAAAAGCAAACACCATTTATAAGTGGAAGGAAGGAGAGGGGGCATCGGTATTTCTTTCACCATCAGGGTACACAGGGGTGCATCCTTACAGCGCAGAGCCGGGCAGCAACGGGCTGATATTAAATAACAAAAGCGAGTTGGTAACGTGCGAACATGGCGACCGGCGGATATCGGCTATGCCCTTGCAGGGTGGTGGTAAGCGTACCATTGCCGATAATTATAAGGGTACCCGTTTTAATAGCCCCAACGATATTGTGCAAAAAAGTAATGGTGATTATTATTTTACCGATCCGGCATATGGGCTGCCGGGGCAAACCACCACTAATAAGTTGGGGGTTTACCTGGTTAAAAATAATGGAGAAGTAGCATTATTGGCAGACGATATGACACCCAACGGTCTGGCATTTTCTCCCAACGAGGAAACCTTATACATAGCCCAATCACTACCGGGTAAATGTTTTATTTATGCTTACAAGGTTAAACACGATGGAACATTGGAAAATGGTAAGGTTTTTTTTGATGCCTCAGCGTTGGAAAAGCAAGCCCTGCCGGGCCTGCCCGACGGGTTGAAAATAGATATAAAAGGCAATCTTTTTGCGACTGGCCCCGGTGGTGTAATGGTTATTAACCCCAAGGGAAAGCTACTGGGCCGGATAGAAACCGGGCAACCAACGGCCAATTGTAACTGGGGCGATAACGGATCGGTTTTATACATTACTGCCAACAATATTTTATGCCGCATAGCCACCTTAACAAAAGGCAACGGTTGGTAAAAAAGTTTGCATGCCTGCGGAAATAAATATCTACCCGGGAAGAATTTTAATGAGTAGCCCGGTTCCTTCTGTAATTGCATATAGATAACCATCGGGGCTTTCGGCTATGGTTCTTACTCTTCCTATGCCTTCCAGTAATTTTTCTTCGCTCTCAAAGTTTGTTCCATTCATTTGTAAACGGCCTATGTAGCTAAACGACAGGGCACCTACCATTAAATTGCCTTTCCAGCCATTGTAACGGTTGCTGGTAACAATGGTCATGCCACACGGCGCCATGCTTGGCACCCAATACCGTATAGGGTTGGTAATACCATTAAGGGTTTTGTTGGGGGTTAACTGGGTACCATCGTAATTAATACCGTACGAGGCTATTGGCCAACCGTAGTTATTGCCCTTAACTATTAAATTAAGTTCGTCTCCGCCTTTAGGTCCATGTTCAACCGACCACAAACGGTTGTTTTGTGCATCGTATACCATACCCTGGGGGTTACGGTGTCCGTAAGTCCAAATAGTGCCTTTGGCGTTAGGTTGGTTTACAAAGGGGTTGTCGGCAGGCACGGTGCCATCATCGCGCATGCGATGTATTTTGCCATGGTCGTTGTCTAACTGCTGTACTTTAGGTTGGGTGCCTCTTTCGCCAACGCTTACAAACAAAAATTTGTTATTGTCAAAAGCCAAACGGCTGCCAAAGTGAAAATCGGCAGCAATGTAAGGTTTGGCTAAAAAAATATCCTCATGGTCCTTTAATTCATCGCCCACCAACTTGCAGCGCGAAACCGCGGTAGTTGCACCGCCGGGTACCGTTTTGCTGTAGGCAAGGTAAATCCACCCATTGGTAGCGTAATCGGGGTGCAGCTTAACATCTAACAAACCGCCCTGGCCCTTGTTAAAAACCGCAGGCACACCTCTTAATTTTTTACCGGTAAACTGGCCGTTTTCAAAAACTAAAATTTCACCTGCACGTTCCACTACCAGCAACCTTCCATCGGGCAACCAGGTCATGCCCCATGGGTTATTAAATCCAGTATGCAAAGTATCAACCCTAAGTTTTGTAAACTGTGCAACCGGCGCAATACCAGCTTTTGAATTTCCGGGGTCAGTTACTGTTCCGGCGGCTGGCTGTTCTATACTGCCTTTACAGTTTAATAATACGCTTAGCGAACCCATTATTACTATAGCTTGTATAAAATATCTTGACATAAAAATGTTTTTTATAAAGGGGAAATTAATTAAAAAACCAGGCTATTGTTGGTAACCTGGTTTTTTATTAATTTGTTTTAACGTTTTGGCGTACACTTTCCGGTTTTAATTAAGGTTGTGATATACCTTTTGCACATCCTCGTCCTGCTCCAGTTTATCAACCAGTTCCAGTACTTCCTTCGCCCTTTCCTCGTTAAGGTCTACGGTGGTGGTGGGTATACGGGTAAGTTCGGCCGATATTATCTCAATTTTTTTATCTTCCAATGCGTGGTTCATATTTCCAAACTCTTCAAACCGGGTACGGATAACAATATGTCCCTCGCTGTCCTCGCCAATTTCTTCCAGGCCAAAGTCTATCAGTTCCAGTTCAAGCTCTTCCACGTCAAGCCCTTCTTTCTTTACTTTAAACTCGCCCAGGTGGTTAAATAAAAAACCTACTGATCCGCTGTTGCCAAGGCTTCCATCTCCTTTTCTAAAATGCATTCGTACGTTGGCCACAGTTCGGGTGGGGTTATCGGTAGCGGTTTCAACCAATAGTGCAACGCCGTGTGGCGCGTACCCTTCGTACACTACTTCTTCGTAATTGGTCATGTCTTTTCCCTGCGATCTTTTAATAGCCGCTTCTACACGGTCCTTAGGCATGCCCACGCCTTTGGCGTTTTGAAAACAGCGGCGCAAAACGGGGTTCGTGGCGGGATCGGGGCCCCCGGCTTTAACGGCTATCACTATTTCTTTGCCAATGCGGGTAAATTGCTTGGCCATTTTGTCCCACCGGGCAAACATGGTGGCTTTCCTAACTTCAAATATGCGACCCATATATGTAATTTTAAACAATTTTTTTTAGAACGAGGTCAAAAGTACGGGTTTAAAAGAAAAGGATAACTTTGTACGAAGGCCAAATTGATGGTAACAAAATTTGAACAACTCGATCTTTCTCACAGATATTGTTATGCTGACTACCTAACCTGGACATTTGGTGATAGGGTGGAATTATTTAAAGGCTGGGTTAAAAAAATGAGCCCGGCACCCAACCGAAGCCATCAAAGAATAAGCTGGAATTTTTTAGCGGAAATAAGTAACTATCTAAAAAATACAAAATGTGCTGCCTATACTGCTCCTTTTGATGTTCGGTTAATTGGTAAAATATGTCAGTAAGCCGTTAAAGATGATACACCCATATACACTGTAGTGCAACCAGACATTTGCGTTATTTGCGATAAAGGGAAACTTGCTGATAGGGGATGTATTGGAGCACCAGACTGGATTATTGAAATTGTTTCGCCCGGCAATACAAAAAAGGAGGCTGATCATAAATTTGCCATCTACGAAGAAAATGGTGTTAAAGAATACAGGATCATTTAACCTACCGATGAAACCATTGCTGTTTTTGATTTAATTGATGAAAAGTATGGTTTTAAAAAAATTTATAATAATGTAGATAGGGCACCGGCAGGTGTTTTTGAAGGTTTTGAAGTGGATTGTGCGGCCGTGTTTAAAAAATGATATGCAGTATGTTGGTGGCAATGATGTATACCATCTATCTAAAATACTTATAAATGCAAAACGCCCGGCCTTGCCCGGGCGTTTGTTAAAATATATTGCTACTATCGTTAACTTTTGTTTGCCCTGCTGATAAACAGGAACAGGTGTGCTACTGCAAAAACTATTGAAAAGATAAACAGGCCCCAATCATTACCATCGCCCTCAAAATGGTGAAGTAACGCAACGCCGATAAGCAAGGCAACCAAACCGTAGCCAATTTGCGCTACCAATTTGTTACTTTTTCTGTGCGTGGCTTCGCTATGGTCGCTAAGGCCGCTGTTTTTTAAACCATAAAAAAGGTAAACATCAAAACCTATCAACATCCAAACGATTAGCCTTATCCAGGTATCTAATGGTAAAAACACCATCATAAATAAACAGGTAGCAATGCCAAGTATTGGAACCAATGGAACAAGCGGTGTTTTAAAGCTCCGTGGTAACTCGGGCTGTTTAACCCTAAGCACCCACACGCCGAGGCAAACCAGTATAAAAGCAAACAAAGTTCCTATACTGGTCATTTCGCCCACCACCCTTGCAGGTACAAAAGCTGCAAACAAGCTCACAAAAATCATAAACAAAAAGTTAGACCTGGCAGGTGTTCTAAACTTTGGGTGAATGCGGTGGAATACCGGTGGAAGCAACCCGTCTTTACTCATGCTAAAAAATACCCTTGACTGGCCCATAAGCATTACCAATATTACCGAGGCATAACCTGCAAGAATAGCTACGATAATGGCCCTGTTAAGCCATGGATAATCGGGCGTAACTGAACCGTCGGCCATTTGTGTACCCATATGGTCGATAGCTACTTTTACTGGTGCAATACCGTCTTTACCGGCAAACGTAAGGTAACTGGTAACCCCGGTCATTACGTGGGCAAACAATAAATATAATACGGTACAAATAATTAGCGAACCTAAAATGCCAATGGGCATATCGCGTTTTGGGTTTTTGGCTTCCTGGGCGGCAGTACTGACCGCATCAAAACCTATATAGGCAAAAAACACAATAGCCGCAGCGCGAATGATACCAGTAAAACCAAACTCCCCAAAGGTGCCCGTATTCTCGGGTATGTAGGGTACGTAGTTGCCTTTATCAATGTACTTCCAGCCCAGCACAATAAAGGTTAAAACTACCGCAACCTTTAAAGCAACAATAACAGCGTTCACTAAAGCGCTTTCCTGCGAACCCTTCATTAACAATAAACTTACAATTACTACAATAAATACGGCCGGGGCATTTAACATACCGCCATCCCACGGGCCACTGGCCAGGGCGGTAGGTATGTGAATATTAAAGTCTTCTAAAAATTTTACGAGGTACCTGCTCCAGCTAATGGCCACTGTTGCTGCGCCCACTGCGTATTCAAGCACCAGGTCCCAGCCAATTATCCAGGCAATAAATTCGCCCATGGTGGCATAGCTATAGGTGTAGGCGCTACCGGCTACGGGTATCATTGAGGCAAATTCGGCATAACACAAACCGGCAAAAGCGCAACCAAAGGCTGCCACTATAAACGAAATGGTAATGGCAGGGCCTGCATTGTTGGCGGCTGCCAGGCCAGTGATAGAAAACAACCCGGCACCTATAATTGCACCTATGCCAAGGGCAACCAACGAGCCTGCCCCCAGGGTTTTTTTAAGGCCCTTTTCGGTGTCCGAAGCTTCGGACATTAGCAGGTGCATGGGTTTTTTTACAAATAAACTCATAAGCTGGTTCGTGTTACGTTTAAAAGTGAAGGCGGCAAAATAAGCATTTATTCAAAATTGAATACTTTTCTTTTATGCCAAAATAACAGGCATAGCCATCATAAAACAATGTTTTGTAATACTATTTGCTCCGGTATTTTTTTACTTGAGTAAAACTTATTTAAGCATTAAAATGGTAGCCATGGAAAGCTAATAGTTAGTAATGTTATAGGCTGATGTTAGCAGGGTGTTGATTTACAGCTTGTTTGGTTTAGCCAGCGTTTTGCCAGGTGCCGTTGCAACATTTTAATTACAAACACTATATTGCAGCTCTAAATTTTTGCATGGATAAAGCTGCGGGAGGTAAAAAAAACAGGCTAACCTTATACATAATTATTGGTATGGTAGCAGGGGTAGCTACCGGTTATCTTATACACGAAAATACCAGCCCGGCAACCATAGCAGGCTTTTCTGAAAAGATAAAGCTGCTGACGACCATCTTTTTACGGTTAATTCAAATGATTATTGCCCCGTTGGTATTTTCTACACTGGTGGTGGGTATTGCAAAATTGGGCGACCTGAAATCGGTAGGAAGGGTAGGAGGTAAGGCGCTGCTATGGTTTGTTACCGCCTCGCTGGTATCGCTGTTGATTGGGCTGGTGTTGGTTAACTTTTTTAACCCCGGCGGCGATATGAACCTGAGCAATGCCGATGCTGGCGCTGCCGAAGACTTAATAGGAAATACCCAGAAATTTTCGTTCAACAGTTTTATTGAGCACGTTTTTCCTAAAAGCGTATTTGAGGCAATGGCCAATAACGAAATACTGCAGATAGTAGTTTTTAGTATATTTTTTGGCGTGGCAACCGCTGCACTGGGCGATTATGGAAAAATTGTGGTGCGAGGGTTGGAAGCAGTATCGCATGTTATATTGCGTATGGTAAATTATGTTATGAGCTTTGCGCCGTTGGGTGTGTTTGGGGCCATATCGGCCGTAATTGCAACTAAAGGTTTATCGGTGTTTTATTTTTACGGAAACTACCTGCTGGATTTTGCTATAGGCATAGTAATATTATGGGCAGTGTTGTTGCTGGTAGGGTACATTATTTTAAAACATAGACTTAGGATATTGCTTAGGCGTATATCGCAGCCCTTACTTATTGCTTTTAGTACTACCAGCAGCGAGGCTGTGTTTCCTAAATTAACCGAAGAATTGGAGCGATTTGGATGTAAGGATAAAATTGTGGCCTTTATTTTACCATTGGGCTATAGTTTTAACCTTGATGGAAGCATGATGTATATGACCTTTGCCAGTATAGCTATTGCACAAGCCTACGGTATTCATTTAGATGTTGGAACACAACTGACCATGCTGTTGGTATTAATGCTAACCAGTAAAGGTATAGCGGGTGTGCCGAGGGCTTCGTTGGTGGTGGTGGCGGCTACCTGTTCAATGTTTGGCATTCCGCCTGAGGGCATTGCCTTAATATTGCCCATAGATCACTTTTGCGATATGCTACGGACAGCAACCAATGTTTTAGGGAATTCGCTGGCTACCAGTGCCGTTAGTAAATGGGAGAACGCACTGGATCATGGGTAATGCCGAACCAATAAAACATTTGGCCGTTACCAGGGCGTTAAAACCTTTTTATTTACCGTGTTATTTTAAAAATAAATGTTACCAACACTCTTCATTCAATTTAAAGACCTGCTGAACCCTGAATTTTATATTCAAAACGGTGGATATTTTTTAGTGCTTTTTATTGTGTTTGCCGAAACCGGTTTGTTTGCGGGCTTTTTTTTGCCGGGCGATAGCCTATTATTTGTAGCAGGTATATACAATGTTGAACTGGTAAATGAGGTGATACCAACCAACAGCGAATACTTTTCTTTATTTTTTTTATTGGCCACCATATCTGTTGCTGGCGTGCTGGGCAATACTGCCGGGTATTGGTTTGGTAAAAAGAGTGGGCCTTTCCTCTTCCATCGAAAGGATACCTTTTTTTTTAAAAAGAAATATTTATTTCAGGCAAGAGATTTTTACGAAAAACATGGCGGTGGCGCCATAGTGTTTGCCAGGTTTTTACCCCTTGTTCGCACTTTTGCACCAATTGTAGCCGGTATAGTACTAATGGATAAAAAGAAGTTTGCCTTTTTTAATGTAATTGGATGCGTAGCATGGGTGTTTAGCATGCTTTTCGCCGGTCATTTTTTATACGCATTTTGTAAAAAGCAGTTTGGGTTCGATCTTAAGGAGCACCTGGAAGTAATTGTATTAGTAATAGTACTGGTTACTACGCTACCGGTTATCTTAAAAATGACGTTTGGCAAACCCAAGGCCTCCAAAACTTCCACTCCCAACTAAATTTATCATGGAAAAACGCGATTATGGCATTTTTTCTATACCGGTAATTGTTGCCGCCCTTGGGTATTTTGTTGATATATACGACCTGCTGTTATTTGGCATTATACGCAAGCCCAGCCTGCAGGCTTTGGGTCTTACCCCCGAACAGGTACTGACCGAAGGTGAATTTATTATTAGCATTCAAATGATAGGTTTAATGCTGGGTGGTATTTTATGGGGCGTTTTGGGCGATAAAAAAGGCCGGTTAAGTGTATTGTTTGGCTCCATAGTTTTGTATTCGCTGGCCAATATTGCCAATGGTTTTGCGCAAAATGTGCAACAATACGCAATGTTGCGTTTTGTTGCCGGTATTGGTCTTGCAGGGGAGTTGGGTGCAGGCATTACACTGGTATCGGAGCTTTTGTCAAAAGAAAAAAGGGGCCTTGGAACTTCTATGGTGGCGGGTATTGGACTAACAGGCGCTGTGGCAGCCTACTTTGTGTCAAAGCAGTTTGACTGGCGCATTTGTTATTTTATTGGAGGCGCCATGGGGTTGCTCTTATTATTGTTGAGGGTAAGTGTTTTTGAAAGTACTATGTTTACCAGCCTCAAAAAAGCGAACGTTAGCCGCGGTAATTTCTTTGCCTTCTTTAATAACAAAAAGCGCTTCCTCACTTATATCCGTTGCATATTGATAGGCTTACCTACGTGGTATGTTATAGGTATACTGGTAACCTTTAGCGATCAGTTTGGGCTTGAATTAGGCGTAAGCGGTATTATTGAACCAGGCAGGGCCATTATGTTTGCTTATGTGGGCATATCCATTGGCGATGTGGCCATTGGGCTGATAAGCCAGCAATTGCGCAGCCGCAAAAAAGCCTTGTATATTTTTTATGCAATGACCATGGTATTTATCGCCTTGTTTTTTATGCAGGGCAACGGCACTCCCCAACAAATGTATCTTATATGCCTTGGGCTTGGGTTTGCTACCGGGTTCTGGGCCATATTTGTAACGGTTGCTGCCGAGCAGTTTGGTACCAACCTCAGGGCTACTGCTGCCACCACTGTACCTAATATGGTTAGGGGAGCGCTACCCCTGATTATTTTAATGTTTAAGGCCATAAGGGAGCAAACCAGTTATGTAACCGGTGGCATTATTACCGGGGCGGTTATTATGGCCATAACGTGGGTAGCTGCCTACTATACCGAAGAAACTTTTGGCAAAGACCTGAATTATACCGAACCTGTTTAATAAACTCTCAAAAACCAATGGAAACGGTGACAGCCGACCAAAGCGTTATTGCAAAGCCGGTACGGATACTCATCATCCGCTTTTCGTCCATTGGCGATATTGTACTTACCACGCCGGTTATTCGTTGCATACGTACGCAGGTACCCAACGCCGAGGTACATTTTGTAACCAAAGCAAGTTTTAGAGGTATTGTTGATAGCAATCCGTACGTTAACCAAGTGCATGTGTTAAATAACAGTATGGATGACTTAGTGAATTCGCTTAAAAAAATCAAATTCAATCACATCATTGACCTGCACAATAACCTGCGAAGCATGACTATTAAAAAGGCGTTGGCTGGCGTACCTGCCTATGCTTTTAAAAAGCTTAATATTCAAAAGTGGTTGTTGACAGCAGTAAAAATAAATGTGTTGCCCAATGTTCATATTGTTGACCGCTACCTTGCCACCGTACAAAGCCTTGGGGTAAACAACGATGGTATGGGGCTTGATTATTTTATTCCCGAAAGTGACATCGTATCACCTAACGATATACCTACATCGCACATTCATGGTTTTATTGGTATTGTAATTGGGGCAGCACTTAATACCAAAAAGCTTCCCGTTCAAAAACTGCAACAATTGGTGGCTGGTATTAATCATCCCATTATTTTATTGGGTGGCCCTGAGGATAGAAGTGATGGGGAAGCGGTAGCTGCCATCGATCCTATAAAGATCTACAACTCGTGTGGTAAATTTTCGCTGAACGAAAGTGCCGATTTGGTACGGCGCGCCAGGTTGATAGTTACCCACGATACCGGTTTAATGCACATTGCGGCAGCGTTTAAAAAGCCCATTATTAGTATATGGGGCAATACGATACCGGCTTTTGGTATGGGTCCCTATTACGGATTAAACAGCCAGCCCCACAATGCTGTAGAAGTGACGGGCCTTTGGTGCAGGCCCTGTAGTAAAATTGGTTATAAGGCCTGTCCGCTTGGCCACTTTAAATGTATGCAGCAGCAAAAAATTGATCAAATAACCTATATAATTAAGGCAAGATTGGCATAGTCTTTAAGCGTAGTGCACAAATGGCTATTGGGCTAACCACTATTTAATTGTTGACGTGCTGCGTGGTGGTGATAGATTGGTATTTGATATTACAATGCCTAACGAAACGGAAATGCTATTATTACCGGCAAGTGGTCCAACTTTTATTTCAAAATTTATTTGTTTTGAAAGGTTTACATCTGCTGCGGGAGTAAAAAAAACACAGCCGTTACCAGGCTTTTTTAGTTCTTCTCTTAATTTACTAATTTGCCGGTTGCATAGGCGCTGATCGCCAAAAAACATGCCTGCCTGCCAATTAAAACCCGCCTGTTCAAAAGGGATTAGCATAAAATCAGGTTCAATAGTGCTAAAATTGTTTTGTTTGTTATACCAGGCACCAAGGGTTAGTTTTTGGTCGGCATCAAGGTACAGCCTGAAAATAAGATCGCAATCGTAGGGTGTTTTTAAGAACACATCGGCAGTAGTATAAAGGGTATACAATTGGTTATTTATAGGCATAAGTAAGGTTTTGAAGTAAGATACTATCCTTTTTTTTTGAATACAATATCTCCGTTACCCGTATAAGTTGTTAGCCTGCCAAATTGAGGTGTTTATTACCATTTGGTAAACCATTAGTTAACTACCTTAGGCCAAAATTTTTAACGATGCGGTCAACTTATTGCCTACTTGTTTTTTTATTAATTACTATGTATGTTATTGCTCAAAAGCCCGGAGCATTTACCGGCAAATACCCTACCACTAAAACAGTGGATCAAACCGATGAATATTTTGGAATTAAAGTTGGCGACCCATACCGGTGGCTTGAAAACGATATGGCTGCCGATACCAAAGATTGGGTGACCCGCCAAAATGAGGTGACCGATGGGTACATGGCCAACATTCCTTATCGCGAAGCAATTAAAAAAAGATTGACCACCTTGTGGAATTATGAAAAGTATTCGGCTCCCTATACACGTGGTGGCTATACTTACTTTTATAAAAACAATGGCCTGCAAAACCAGTCGGTTATGTATCGCGAAAAAAAGGGAATGCCACCTGTAGTGTTTCTGGATCCTAATAGTTTTTCGCCCGATGGTACCACCTCGCTGGCGGGTATAGAGTTTTCAAAAGATGGATCGCTGGCAGCCTACCAAATATCGGAAGGCGGCAGCGACTGGCGAAAGGTGATTATTTTAAATGCCCTAACCAATAAACCATTGGATGATACATTGACCGATGTAA
The DNA here is from genome assembly GCA_038247635.1 of Chitinophagales bacterium. Lineage (GTDB taxonomy): Bacteria > Bacteroidota > Bacteroidia > Chitinophagales > Chitinophagaceae > Segetibacter. The sequence goes on along the minus strand of JBBRUR010000006.1, from coordinate 13,832 downwards.
AATTTAGCGGCCTAAGCTGGCGCAACAACGAAGGCTTTTATTACAGCAGTTACGATAAGCCTGCCAGCGGTAGCCAGCTATCGGGTAAAACACAGTTTCATAAACTGTTTTTCCATAAAATGGGTACGCCTCAAAGTAGTGATCAATTGATATTTGGGGGCGATGATATGCCGCGGCGATATATAGGTGGCGGCGTTACCGAAGATCAACAGTTTTTGGTGATTAGTGCAGCAAACGCCACCTATGGTAACGAATTATACATTCAACATTTAAAAACCGGGGGTGCACCAATAGTGCCGATAGTAACAGGTTTTGACAGCGAGCAGGACGTGGTATATTCAAATGATGGCTTATTGTTTATTACTACAAATTTAAACGCACCCAACCGTAAACTAATTACGGTAAAGGCTAATGATCCCGTTGCTAAAAACTGGAAAGACCTGCTGCCCGAAACCAAATTTCCGCTACAGCTAAGTACCGGAGGCGGCCACCTGTTTGCACAGTATATTAAAGATGCAGTATCGTATGTAGAGGAGTATGATTTAACCGGCAAAAAACTTAATGTGATCGGCTTGCCCGGTTTGGGCACTGCCGGTGGTTTTAGTGGTATAAAAAACGAAAAGGAAGTATATTATTCCTTTACCTCGTACACCTACCCGCCCACTATTTTTAAGTACGATATCGGTTCGGGCAAATCGTCCGTTTACAAAGAAGCAGCAGTACAGTTTACCCCGGCTGATTACGAAAGCAAACAAGTGTTTTATCCATCGAAAGATGGTACTAAAATACCCATGATCATTACCTACAAAAAGGGTTTGAAATTAACTGGTGCAAACGCTACCATGTTATATGCTTATGGTGGTTTTAATGTAAGCCTTACACCGGGTTTTAGCGTAAGCAATATTGTGTTTTTAGAAAACGGCGGCGTGTATGCAGTAGCCAATTTAAGAGGCGGCGGTGAGTACGGCGATGCATGGCATAATGCAGGTACCAAACTGCAAAAACAAAATGTGTTCGACGATTTTATAGCTGCGGGCGAATACCTGATAAAAGAAAAGTATACTTCAAAAAATTACCTCGCTATCTCCGGTGGTTCAAACGGTGGCCTGCTGGTAGGTGCCTGCATGGCACAGCGGCCCGATCTGTATCAGGTTTGCTTTCCCGCAGTAGGCGTTATGGATATGCTACGCTACAACAAGTTTACCGCTGGCGCCGGTTGGTCATACGATTATGGTACCGCCGAAGACAATAAGGAAATGTTTAATTATTTATTGGGTTACTCGCCGGTGCATAGTTTAAAAGCTGGCACTTGTTATCCCGCCACCATGGTTACTACTGCCGACCACGACGACCGCGTAGTGCCAGCACACTCATTTAAATTTGCTTCGGCGCTGCAGGCTGCACAGGCATGTACAAACCCTGTATTAATTAGCATTGCTACCAAAGCAGGCCATGGCGCCGGCAAACCTACCAGTAAAATAATTGAAGAGCAGGCCGACAAGTGGAGCTTTTTGTGGTACAACATGGGACTTACGTATGTAGGCACAAAAAATTAATTTGTTAAACAAGTACGAATTGTTGAAGCCTCGGGCAACATAACGGAAAAGGTAATGTCAGGTAATAAAAAAATTATGACTAAATTTTACCTTTTTTCGGCGGTGCTGCTTTGCACTGCAACTACCTTGTTTGCGCAATTTAACCCGGGCCAAAAAGTGTTGGGCGGCAATGTGACCTTTGCTGCAAATAAAACAGGCAACGAACAGTTTCCCGTGCCAGTCACCAAGTATCGGTACCTTGTTGTAAATCCGTCGTACGGATGGTTTGTAAAGGAGGATGTTTTATGGAGTGCCGGATTTTCGTACAACCTTAACCGGCAAAAAATCGACAGAATAGCTGGTGTTGAAAAAAATACTTATCAGAATTTTTCGCTTAATGTAGCCAGGCAAAAATTTATACAGGCTATCCCAAAACTCTTTGTTACCATTACCACTGCTGCTGCCATATTTTATGGAGTTAACGATAGGGAAGAATTAAATAATGTCGGTACTTTTAATAGCAAGATAACCACGGTTGGGGCTGTAGTAAACGTTGGTCCTGGTATTACTTACCAGCTAAATAGCCGGTTTTTATTGGATGCTTACTTTAACAATTTAGTTAATATAGGCTACAGCCACAACTTTATAAAAAACGCCACAAGCGGTAGCAGTTCAACAGGTGGGAGCTTTAATTTTTCATCAGGTTTAACTGGTACAAACCTTGGTAATATAGCCCTTGGTTTTAGGTGGTTAATACCCCGAAAAGGATAATAAAATATAAATATAAAATTAAAGGGCTGCCATTGCTGGTAGCCCTTTAATTTTATTATGAATTTTTACTTGTGTTAAATATCAGTGGCCTCGCCGTAAGCCATGGCGGTCGACTCTTTCAGCGCTTCGCTCATGGTAGGGTGTGGGTGAACTGAATTTAATATTTCGTGAGCGGTGGTCTCCAGTTTGCGGGCGGTTACTACTTCAGCAATCATTTCGGTTACATTATTGCCTATCATGTGTGCGCCTAAAAACTCTCCATACTTCGCATCATATATCACTTTTACAAAGCCTTCGGTGGCGCCACTTGCACTGGCCTTTCCACTGGCCATAAAAGGAAACTTGCCTATTTTAATTTCAAAGCCTGCTTCCTTTGCTGCTTTTTCAGTGTAGCCTACACTGGCAATTTCGGGGCTGCAATAAGTACAACCTGGTATGTTGTTGTAGTCCATCGCCTCGGGCAAATGGCTCAATTTCTTTTCGGTATACGCAATGTGTTCTGCTGCATTAATACCTTCTTTGCTTGCTACGTGTGCCAGTGCCTGTCCGGGCGAGCAATCGCCAATGGCATAAAAACCTGCTACGCTCGTTTGGCCATATTTATCTACCGGTATCCGTCCTTTTTCGGTTTTTATTCCTATTTCTTCCAGGCCAATGTTTTCGATATTGGCACTATAGCCAACGGCACTTAACACTATTTCGGCCTCAAGGGTAATTTCGCCATCCTTTGTTTTTACTTTGACTTTTAAGGGGCTTCCTGACGTATCCACCGACTCAACAGATGCGTTGGTCATTATGGTAATTCCCTGCCTTCTAAATTGCTTCTCCAGTTCTTTCGAAATATCTTCGTCTTCAACCGGTACTATTCTTGGTAAATATTCTACCATTGTTACCTTGGTCCCCATACTGTTGTAGAAATAAGCAAATTCAACGCCAATGGCTCCACTACCTACAATAATCATGCTTTTGGGCTGCTCGGGTAAGGTCATCGCTTCGCGATAGCCAATAATTTTTTTGCCATCAACCGGCAGGTTGGGTAGCTCGCGACCACGGCCGCCGGTAGCTATCACTATGTATTTTGCTTCAACTGTTTGTTTGGTATTATCGGTCCCGCCTTGCGGGGTTACTTCAATTTGGCCTTTGGCTTTTATTTTGCCGTAGCCCATAATTACGTCAATTTTATTTTTCTTCATTAAAAATTGAACGCCTTTGCTCATTTTGTCGGCCACGCCACGGCTGCGTTTTATTACTGCCGGAAAGTTGTGTTGAACGCCCGTAGCCTCAATACCGTAGTCGTTGGAATGTTTAAGGTACTCGTACACCTGCGAGCTTTTTAGCAATGCTTTGGTAGGTATACAACCCCAGTTAAGGCAAACGCCCCCAAGGCTTTCTTTTTCAATAATGGCAACTTTAAAACCAAATTGCGAAGCACGGATAGCGGCAGGGTATCCACCCGGACCACTACCTAAAACGATTACATCGTAAGCCATATGTTTTAATTGTTTTACTTTAAAATGATAAGAAGCGGCTTATCTTTTTGCCCTTTTGGTACCAAATCAGATTTTGTCGCAATGTGGTGTAAAAATACTGGTAAACCGGCATATGGCAAAAGCAGCATTTGCCATGTTTAACAGCCAATGCCATTACACAAGTCTAATACCTTTTTTTTATAAATTATCATTTCTGCCATTTAACAGCACAAAGTATGATAGAATACTTTTTAATGATTTTTAACACTACTACCATTTGTATGCCCTGCGCCCAGGTTGTAAATGTAAAAAACCTGCGGTGCCAACTAGCCCAAACCATTTATAGAAACAACAAAGACACCCTGCCGTGGAGGTAGAAAAAAGGAGGATTGTTAAGTGTGAATGTTCTTAGAATTCGCCCAGCAACCGGGCGGCAGGTGGCGATAACTTTTCCCTACCAGTAAACAATTTTTTATCTACCACGTATTTTTTAAAATAGATAAACAGCGGTAGCACAATAACCTCCACTTTAATTTTGGGTATGTGCAAAGCACCAGCCCCGGCAGCCGCAAAAACGACGACCGGTTAAATTTGTTGAGCAAATACGGGTATAACTTTAACGATAAGGTTTTTTTGAGCGTGCTGTTTAACCTGCGGAGACAGTTTTTTGACGGCTACACTTATACTATGCCCAAAGGCGTATTTTCATCTACATTATAATTGCCCGCCTACCTACTTACCTCAGCCGGGGTTGACTATAAGCCAAACGATCATTTTTCCACTTTTGTATCGCTGCTAACCAGCCGGTGGGTAGAGGTAGCCAGTGATTTTTTGTCAAATAAAGGGGACTATGGTGTCGATCCCGGTCTCCATGTTTCAAGCTAGTTTGGCGTTTTTGTATCGTTAAAGTATAGTTGGATTTTGCCTAAAGACATTACGTATACATGCCGTCCCGATTTTTTTAGCAACCTCCGCCACAACCCATGGAACATTGATTTGTACATGACCAACTGATTTTTGAATGCTATCACCAAATTGTTAGCAGTAAACTATAACCGCTATTTTATTTATAATAACGATGTGCAGTTGTTTGGTAAAAGCGGTACAAGCCCACGCCTGCAAGTAAAAAGCCTGGCAGGGCCGGGCTTTGTTTTAAAATTAAACGGAAGGAAAAACCTGCCGGATTAAAAAAGAATAGAAATTTTAGGCAGTTGTTTCTACCTGCTTTATTTTTTTGGTTAGCCAACTCTGTTTTACAGGTATCAGCCATTGTTGCAGCAACTCCTTCTTATTTTGAATAAGGTTATTAAAGTAAAGCGTGTCGCCCGAAATAAATTTATTTTCGACCGCATAGTTCAACTGCGGCAAGGGTAACAACTGTATTTTATCTTTTATAAAAAAAGCCAGCTGTTGCCGGTCAAACATGGTTACTTTAAAGCGGCTTTCCATTTCTTTTATCAGCCTTACGGAGCTGTCGGTGCTACAGCCACTAACCCCGGCCTGGTTTTCATCGGCCATTAGCACCAAAAACTGCCCAAAAAATAAATTGCCATATCCTTTTACTTTTGCCCCGTGCGACTTCCATGCGCCAACAAAATCGTTTAGCATGTCTTCTATTTCCAATGCCTCGCCAATAGCAAACAATCTGCTTGCCTGGTAAATCCAAACCCGTGATTCGTCAGCAAAGTCGGCCGGTATTAAATGTTGATATTCGGTATTCATGGTTTTTATTTAGTTTAACTGATCGGCGATTATGTATGAAGTCTTATAATACATGTATTTTTTGCCCGCTTCTTTGCCTGCAAAATTAGGGTATCGTTTGCTTAGCCCCGGCTAAAATTAACCGTTACGCCTGCTTTGCTATTTATAGCTTGTTTTTTATTTTCTTAGTTTTATTGGGCCAAAAAATATTATGCCTGAAAACAAAGATCAAATTAGGGCACGACGCTACGACTCCATGCTACAAGGCTCGGCCGATGGAATACTGCTTTTAGAAAGTGTTAGGGACGATGATGGAATGATCGTCGACTTCATAATATCGCACTGTAATGAAGTAGCACGTAAGCTGGGCAGGCTGCCAAAAAACACGTTGGGTAAAACATTGCTATCTCTACTGCCGCACCTGGAGAGCGACGAACAGTATATTTTGCATAAATTGGTGATAGAAACCGGCAAGCCTGTTCAATTTGAAACTACTTTCAGAAATGATAAGGGCGAGCAGTTTGGCTGGTTTATGGTGTTTTTGCAAAAGCTTGACGACTGTGTGTTAAGCCGTTTTGTTGACGTTACCGATAAAAAACTGAATGAAGAAAAAATAGCCTTGCAGGCAAATTTGTTAAACAGCATATTTGACGGCAGCCAGCACGGAATTTTTGCATTACAAGCTGTAAAAGATACTAATGGCAACATTGTTGATTTTAAGTATATCAACTGCAATAATCAGTATGCAGCCCTTGTTTATTTGCCCAAAAAAGACATTATTGGCAAAAGCTACCTTACCCTTTTTCGGGGGTCTGTGGGGCTTGAACAGTTTACTGCTAAATGCAACGTAATTGCCACAGGGAAACCACTGCAAAAAGAGTTTTTTTATTTTACCAACAGCCTGAAAGGGTGGTTCAATATATCTATAACCAAATTGGGCAACGATGGGGTAGTGCAAACTATGGTTGATGTAACTGAGACCAAATTAGATAAAGAACGCTTTCGCACCATCATCAATACTTCGCAGGCGGGCATATTAACGCTGCAGCCTGTAAGAGGTAAAAAAGGTGACATCATTAATTTTGAGGTAAATATGACTAATAATGTGATAGAGCATATTTTTTGCGCACCAATGGATCAAATTACAGGCGAAAAAATTGATAAGTGGTATGGGTATTGTCAGCCAGCCAACCTGTTTGGGTTTTTAATAAAAACCTACGAAACAGCCGAAGCCTGTTCGTTTGAAATAGTAGTGAAACGACAACAGCCTGCTTATTACAAAATCAGGGTTGACAAACTAGAGCAGGAATTATTGGTAACCATTACCGATTTTACCGGGCTTAAACTGCTACACATGCAATTAAACACATCAATTGAAGCCCTAAAGCAGTCGAATAATAACCTTGAAGAATTTACCTCGTCAGCATCGCACGATTTAAAAGAACCGATACGAAAAATTAATCTGTTGTTAAGCCATATTAAATCGCGGTACACCGATGTTTGGCAAAACGATCCGTTTAAAAGCTTCGACAAATTACAGGTGGCTACTACCCGTATGCTTACCATGGTTGACGACCTGCTGACTTTTTCGCACCTGTCGTTTCAGCGGCCTGAAACCGAAGTGGTGCCATTGGCCGATTTGGTAAAAAGGGTAATGGACGAAGCCGATATTACCGTATTGGCGCGCGGCATAAAAGTATCCATCAACAAACTACCGGTTATAAATGGGTACCCGCTGCAATTGTATCAAATGTTTCAAAATCTTTTTGGTAACGCAATAAAATACCGAAACGGGGAAGTGCCACTAATATTACTGGTGAAAGCAAAAAAGGTAGCTTCAAAAGATGTGGAAAATATACAGGGTAATTATCAGCAATACCCTATTGCTGAAACAGGTTATTGGAAAATAATGGTAACTGACAACGGCATTGGCTTTGAACAACAATATGCCGAAAGAATTTTCAACATTTTTGTTCGGTTGCATGGCAATCATCAATATAAAGGTTCGGGTGTTGGGTTAGCTATTGTTAAAAAGGTAGTTGAAAATCATAATGGTTTTATTGCAGTAGAAAGTAGCCCTGGTAAAGGAACTACCTTTTGTATTTACCTGCCAGCCATGTAATAGTGCAGTATCCTATCTATTACCTGAACTGTGATACTGCCTTGATTGAATTACTTTTGCAACCACCATTTTTAATGCCGGGCTAGCTACCCAACAATATGTACGCAATGGCCGACCGAATTTATTTTGATAATGCAGCTACCACCAGCCTTGATGGCGAAGTGCTGGAAGCGATGATGCCCTACCTTACTAACCTGTACGGTAATCCCAGCAGTATTTACAGCTATGGCAGGGAATGCAGGTTGGCTATTGAAAATGCCCGTAAATCGGTAGCCAAAATATTAAATGCGCACCCAGCCGAAATTTTTTTTACCAGTGGTGGCACCGAAAGCAGTAATACGGCCATTAACGCAGCTATAAAAGACCTTGGTTGTACCCACATTATTAGTTCGGCAATTGAGCATCATGCTACGTTGCACACCGTAGAACACCTGCAGCATACCGGGGCCGCCAAACTTTATTTTGTACAATTATTGCCAAACGGGCATATTGATACAAGCCACCTTGAGCAACTATTAATGGAAGCCGACGGCAGGTGCCTGGTTACTTTAATGCACGCCAATAACGAAATAGGTAACATACTTGACATGGTATTGGTAGGGGAGCTTTGTAAAAAATTTAATGCCATTTTTCATAGCGATACAGTGCAAACCGTAGGTCATTTTCCCTTTGATTTACGCAATACGCCAGTGCATTTTATTACTGGCGCAAGCCACAAATTTCATGGGCCAAAAGGGGTTGGCATTTTATATATTAACGAAAATGTAAAGATTCAGCCGTTTGTATTGGGCGGCAGCCAGGAGCGTAACATGCGTGCCGGAACCGAAAATGTATACGGTATTGTTGGTTTTGCAAAAGCCTTGCAATTGGCTACCGAACACTTTACAGCCGACAGTGAGTACATACGCGGTTTAAAAACGTACCTGATGCAAAAACTAACTGTAGCCTTTGCCGGTATTTCGTTTAATGGCGATCCATTGGGCAAAAGCCTGTATACATTGGTAAGTGCAAATTTTCCTAAAACCGAAAAAAGCGAGATGATCCTTTTTAACCTCGATATAAATAACATTTGCGCAAGTGGTGGCAGCGCATGTACCAGTGGCGCCGATGTGGGTAGTCATGTTATCAGGGCGATAAATAACAATCCCGACCAGGTAACCGTACGGTTTTCGTTTAGCAAATATAACACCCGCGCCGAAGTTGATACGCTGGTTAAGAAGCTGAAGAACATGATTTAGCGGGCCTTTCCACTAAATCCTGTTTACTTTTGCCATGATGTTGAACAATGTAAGGAGACAGAAGGCACGCATCAATTTGATTTATTATGCCGCTCACTCCATCATCATTACAGCCGCCATAGTTTCAATACCCTCAAAAAGGTTTCCCAGTTTAATGTTTTCGTTTTCGGCATGTTGGTTATTGTCGTGGTTGGCTATGGGTAGTGTAATTGTTTTTGCGCCAAGATATTTTTCTAATAAATACAGTGGAAGACTTCCCCCCATGGTAGGCTGAAGTACTAACTTGTTAGCCGTAGTTTGCTGCACCGCTGCAATTATACTGGCTGCTACAGGCAAGTCCATGGCAGTGCGTTGTGCGTTATACCCATCGTTGGCGGCCACTACTTTTATTAGCTTTTCATACCGGGCCCTTTCCTCATCGGTAGGTTCGTGGTTAAGTATGGTAAAGCCCTGTTTTTTAATAAGGTCAATTACCTTTTGTTGTTGCCATTTCCAGTTGTTGCCCAATACCGGCCTTAGGTCCAGCACCGCCGTGGCTAAGGTGGGTGTTTGGTTACTGGCCATTTTGCCTACATTACCACTTTGCATACCGTTTATATTTAGCGATGGCTGGTTAATTGCTTCGTATTAATTGCTGCCCTTTATTTCAGTCATATTAATGCCAAGCTCTTTTTTCATTTGCTCGTCAACTAAAGGCACTTTGCGTAAGGCCTTTAATTCGGCTGGGGTTAATGCAACAACATCACTGTAAAAATCTTTTTTGATAACCTTGCCATCGTCGTTTTTCATACCGGCTAAAAGCCTGGTCAGCAATAATGCCGGGTTAGGCGCCCAGTTACCGTAATGCCCACTGTGCAATGGTCGTTTAGAGGCAAACACCGTAAGGTCAAGGTGCGCATCGCCATGTACGCCAAACACTATTTGCTTAAGCCCCGACTGGTGTACCGGCCCATCGCAAATAATCCGGAGGTCACTTTTTAGCTGTGCCTTATGTTTTTCCAAAATTTCGGCAAGGTGTGGCGAGCCCGTTTCTTCTTCGCCCTCAAAAAAGAATTTGATGTTGCTTTTTGGTGTAAGTCCTTGTTTTTATAAGGCATCATACGCATTTAAAATACTGGCCACAGTAGCTTTATTGTCCGATGCGCCGCGGGCATAAATACACCAATCGTTGTTAAAGTTATTGTTGGCCGGAAAAGGTATATTTTCAACACCATTATTAATTACACCAGTAAATAGCAAAGGCTCAAAAGGCTATAAAGGTTTGCTCCATTGTGCAGGGTTAACGGGCTGCCCATCGTAATGTGCGTAAAAAATAATGGTGCGCTTCGCTGACGGTACCAGCACTTTGCCATACACCGCGGGCGGTACGCCGCTGGTAGTAGCACCAGGCAACTGTATGTTGGTAATGCCTTTTTGCCGCATCATTTGCATTATAAAATCCGTATTCCGGCGCAAGCTTGTAGTGTCGCCGGCCGTATTGGGCAATTGCAAAAACTTTGCGAACTCGCATACAATGGCGCCCTTCTGCTGGTTTATATATTTTTTTACAGCCTGGTTGTGCACGTTTTGCGCACTGGCAATATGCAATAAACAGCAGCCTAAAACAAGGGTAAAAATGCGTTGTAACATGCGTTGACGATACTTTATACCATTGCTTCTTTTTATTAAGTTCACATCTACCCAAAAAATGTACTATTTAATATTATATGTTTTGCTTTTTTTGATTGGAACTATAAGTATGGTTGTTTTGTAGTAAACCTTTAAAACAACCTGCCAATTTTATGGAAGCAAAACATAACCAAACCGTACAATCAATTACCAAAGCAACGCACGATGTGTTGCACATAGTAGTAGAAAAGCCCGCCAATTATAGCTTTATGCCGGGTCAGGCTACCGAAGTTGCTATTGATAAGCCAGCGTGGAACGAAGAGAACAGGCCGTTTAGTTTTACGAGTTTACCGGGTGATGATTTTATTGAATTTACTATTAAAACATATCCATCGCACAAAGGCATGACCGACCAGTTGAACCACCTTGCTGTAGGTGAAAAATTAATTTTTCCACGATGCATGGGGTGCAATTAATTATGCAGGCGAAGGTTTGTTTATTGCAGGTGGAGCTGGGATAACGCCTTTTCTGTCCATATTAAGACACCTTGATAAAGAAAAAAAGATAGGTAACAACAAATTGGTTTTTGCTAATAAAACTGTGGCAGATATTATTTGCCACGATGAATTAAAAGGATACCTCGCTGATAATTTTATTAATGTTTTGTCCGATGAGGCAGTTGATGGCCACCATCACGGCTATGTTAGTGAAGAAATATTGAAGGAACATATTAGTGGCGGTGATCAAAAATTTTACATTTGCGGCCCTCCACCGTTTATGGAAACCGTGCAAAAAATTTTTGAAAGGCTTGGCGTGGGCGATACTGCAGTAGTTATGGAAGTATAGGCCTGTTGTTTGTCACCAAAAAAATACCCCTTAATTATAAAAACCACCGGCGTTGTTTACTGCCAGTGATTTTTTTTTGGTTGATATGTTTTATGATAACCACTCGTGGCTCGCACACTATATCGTACACTTTTCAATGCACGATACTTTTTCTATTTAACTGTCATAGCTATTGGCAGTTTTAAATTTTCCCATTGCATAACCAGTGCCGGGCCATCAAGGTTAAACTCCAAAGTTTCAGATGAGGTGGTGGTGGCCTGTGGCGTGGCCTTTGCCCTCAACACATCTTTAGTAGCACTGTAATCGTAGGCGCCCCACTGGTCGGAAACGGAGTTAAATATTACCGTCCAACTGGTGGCGGTTGGTATAGTAAACAGGGCGTATTTGCCAGCGGGCAGGTTTTTGCTATCTATCTTTACTGCTTCGCTTAATTCAACAGTGGTAGCCTCGTTGGCTCCAGTTCTCCACACCTGGTCGTAAGGTACGAGCGAGCCGTACACAGTTCGGCCTTTAACTGATGGGCTGCCATATACCACCGTTATCTTAGTAGTGCCAATTACCCCTTTCAGTTCCTTTTTGGGGCTGGGTATATTGGCATTGAGGACGGTGGTTTGAAAAGTAGATGTAACTGCGTTAGTTTGGTTTTTTTTGGCGCTGTCGCCACAAGAGGCAATAAAAATAGCACAACCTAATAGCAATAAAATTTGTGTACGAAGCATATTTGATGGTTTAATTGTAAAAGTAAAATATAAAGGTGTTAACGGCCACCGGCAAAGTATGCAAAACTGCACAAAGGTTATGCCGGGCACGCGTAAAAGTTGTATGCCTGGGTAACAGATACCTTATAGCCACATTGATTTAAAAATTGCTCCGGATCATTATAATTAATTTTAAGACCCGTCATTCTAAACGGATTTTTTTCGAAATGGATATGTTTTATTCGTTTCTGAAGCAGCAGGTTTTTAGCCCCATACAGCACCCAGGTATCTGCGCCCTCGGTATCTATTTTTAGCACATCTATCTCGTTTATTTCATTAATGGTTGCGTACGTATCCAGCGTAATTGCTTCCACGGCAACATCATCTATTTGTTGTTCAAGCGAAAGGCCGCCCCAGCCAGTTTGCCCTTCGGTATTACAGAGGCTAAACATTAAAGTGCCTTCTTCTTTTCCTACCGCTTTGGGTTCAATAATGACTTGTTTATGTAGATTATTTTTAGAAATATTTATTTTTAAAGGCTCAATATTTAGAGGTGATGCTTCAAAAGCAACTACTTTATTTTTTGGATTTACCGATGCCCATAGGCAGGTAAAATATCCATAGTTTGCGCCTACGTCTATCAACAATCCGCCCTTTTTAGCCATTTTTATAATTGTTTTAGAAAAGCCTAATTCATAAAAACCATTAAAAATAATGCTGCGATGGGCAACGTCGTGGTAGTTTAAATCGAGCCTTATGTTTTTTATCATTGACAATGGCACATTTTTATCGCCCACCGTTTTTAGCAATTTACCAACCCTATGGCTAATTTTTTCTCTAATTGCCAACGGATATATTAGCCTTGTAAACAACATAGTGCTGGTTGGTTTTGGTGGTGGTAAAATTTAAAAATATATAAAATAGCCTTTTGCCGTTTACCGACATTTGCATGTTAGACGCATTTAACCGGTTATAAGCAACATTTCGCCAATATTTTTTTAAAAGATAGCCCTATCGGGCCTCGTGGCCTTGCATAATCAAATAACGATATGCTTTTTTGGTAATTTATTCAGGCATTAACACAAAGGTGGCTACATTGTTATTGTCAAAGTACAGGTTGGCAAGCACCTTGGTTTGCTGAACAGTCAATTGTTTAAGCATTTGTTGTTCGTCAATAATAGTAGCGGGGTCTTCGTTGCGATAATATTTGTTTTGCAGGTTGTATAGCCAATAGTTATTTTCTTTTACTGAAATTTCCGTGCTTCGGGTATCCTCGGCAATTACTTTTTGAACATTTACGGCTGGTGCGCCATCGGCTTTCATTTCAGCAATGCCGTCCAATACCAGTTTACTTAAATTGGCAACATTTTCGGGAGCACAGCCAAACGCAATAGTAATGGCATAATTATTTATCGGTTCGCGGTTTAGGCCGCCGCGTACACTTACGCCGTAAACGCCGCCCTGGTCTTCCCGTAGTACCTCCCTTAATTTTATAGCCAGGGCCTGGCACAACTGGTTTATTTGGGTAGCTGCCAGGGCCGAGTAGGCAGTTTCGCCTGTAAAAGTCATTCGTACGCTGCTCTTCTTTTCCTGTCCTTTTTTAACTATTTTATTAACGATGCCTTTGGGGTAGCGTATGCCTACATCTTTCCATGTTTCGTTGGTATTGCCCTGCGGAAGGGAGCCGAGGTATTTGGCCAACAGAGGCTTAATGGTATCAATTAAAAAATTGCCCACAAACGTAAAAATAAAATCGCCGCTACTGGCAAAGCGCTCTTTATAAATAGTAAAGGCTTTGTCTATTTCAATTTCGTTAAGCCGGTTCAATTCCAAAGGGCGGCTTC
>JBBRUR010000005.1:0-127478 GCA_038247635.1 Chitinophagales bacterium | reverse complement strand
ACAACAGCAGAGGTTATTCAAGAACTCATCAACATTGCTAAGGAAATTAAAGAAGCCGACAAAGAGGGTGAACGACTTGGACTGACAAAAGACGAAGTTGCTTTTTACAACGCTTTAGAAGTAAACGACAGTGCAGTAATGGTTTTGGGTGACGACCAACTCAAAGAAATTGCAAGAGAAATTACGGACAAAGTAAGAGCCAACGCAACTATTGACTGGACAATAAGGGAAAGTGCAAGAGCAAGACTTATGGTGATTGTTAAGCGAACACTTACAAGGTGGGGTTATCCGCCTGATAAACAGCAGAAGGCTATTGATACCGTTTTAAAACAGGCGGAACTTATGGCAAATCTGATCATAAGTTAAAAGGTCCGATACCATGCTGTGCTAAATAATTTCGAAGTGCTACAAAAAGCATTCTTCTTCAACCTGCAAAACTCTTCCCCATTAAAAGTTTTCACTTTTGCAATCAAAGGGGTTCCCTCTCTACCCCTACATTTGCCCCATGACAGGCATTGACAGTGTAGAACTAAAAGAGGTTATTGCGCACCAGGTTGGCAACCCTACCCGTAGCGGGGAGCTGAGGCTTTCTGAAAATCCGCTTACGTTAAATGATCCTATTGTGCAGGGGCTGCTTGCCAAATTTTTCCTGGGTTCTTTTAACGAAAATGAGCACTACCATTTTACACACCTAAGCGATGTAAACCTGAACGAAGTATATACTTACGTTACCAAAATATTTGAAGACCCTTCGTCATTTACTGCTACCTCGGGCCTGCTGGCTTCTTTTCTTTACAGTAAAAGCACACATGCCCGCGTAAAACAAGGCGAGCTTTATGTGGCGCTTTTTGATAATGTGCCGCTGGGCACCGAATACAAACAGGCAGTAGGTATTTTTAAAAGCGAAAGCAAAGAAACTTTTTTAAAAGTGTTTAACCATGGCAAGAGCCTCGAGGTGGTATACGAAGAAGGCTTTGGCCCCAATAAGCCCGACAAGGGATGCCTGGTTTTCAGAAATAATCAAAGCGAAGGCTACACCGTATGCGTGGTTGACCATCCCAATAAACAAAACGACACCCAGTATTGGGTAAACGACTTTTTGCAGGTAACACCGTATGCCGATAGCTACCACCATACCGACAAATACATGGGTCTGTGCAAGCAATTCATCACCAACAAATATGTGGAGAATTTTGAGGTTACCAAAAAAGACCAGATCGATTTGCTAAACCGGTCGATGGACTATTTTTCAACTAAAGACCAGTTTGACCTGCAGGATTTTACCACCGAAGTATTACACCATACCGACGTGGTGGATTCATTTTTAGAATATAAAAAGAACTACGAGGCAGCTAAAAAATTTGAGATAGATGACAGCTTCGACATCAACCTGTCGGCAGTAAAAAAGCAGGCTAAAATATTTAAGGCGGTATTAAAGCTTGATAAGAACTTTCACATATACATACACGGCCGTAAAGACCTGATAGAACGTGGGTACGACCAAGCAACCGGCAAGCATTTCTATAAATTATTTTTTGAAGAGGAGTCCTAAAGCCATTACAAGGCTATCCAACCCAAACTATTGTTGAAGCGTATTAATTGAAACCCTTCAAACCTGCCTAATACTTTTACAGTATTGCCGGGCACTAACTTTTGTTTGGCTGGTGCATTGGCAGTTGGGGCATCGAGCACTACGGTAGGTTGGCGTATTTCTAAGTTGGCCGTATTACGTAATTTGGAAAGGCGGTCGGCATATACATAACCAGTCTGCCTGTTTGGTATCTGCACCTTGTACCATCCGCCACTTGCCCCCATAACGCGAATAACCGAATTTTTTGATAGTGAGCTTAGTTCAGTGGCCTTTTGATCGGGCGCTGTATAAATGGTAGTGTTGCTGCTGGCTGCGGCCCAATCGTTCAATAGTTCGGTTGATGCTGATATTTTAGGTGGCAGTTTAGTGTTCCTGTCTACAAATGGCAAAGGGTCCACCGCACCATCGCGTGTGTAAATGCCAAAGTGAAGATGTGGCGAGGTATACGCAGCGTTGCCGGTGTTGCCCATTAGCCCAAGCGTATCGCCTATGGCAACCTGTTGGCCGGCGGTTACTAATTGCTCGTCAAGGTGGGCGTAGTAAAGGCTATAATCTTTACCATCGGGTTGCATAAATACCACCTTACCTCCCAGGCTGTTTTCGTTTACACGGGTTACTACTCCATTGGCTGCCGCCACCAAAGCGGTACGCCGGGGTGCAAATATGTCTATGCCTTCGTGCCTGCGCTGTCCACCATCCCTATCTACACCCCAAAAACTTTGGATACTGCTTTTTACCCTGGCCGTTACCGGAAACGATAGCGATGGTCCGATAGAAATATTAAGGTCGTACTGGCCGGTCTGCAACAGCTCGGGTTGTAGGCGAAGTTGAAAGTTTCCATCTCTCTTCACTTCAAATAAAATAAGGTTGGTAGTGTCGGCCGCTTGCAATAAGCGGGGGCTTCGATTATCGCCATCCTTCGGCTGCCACAAATCGGCAAAAATTATAAAACCGGTGTCGGGTTTAGTAGCTATTTTAATGGTTAGTTGTTGGCCACGTTTTGCGGCAAAAACAATTCCATCGGCCGATGGTTGCTCTGCTGCAAAATAGCCTACCTGGCTAAATGGGATATTAACTTTCACTGGTTGTTGCAGGCTGTTGGCTGCTTGTACAAACCATTGGCGGCCAAGGTTGGTTTGGCGAAGGCCAGCCTTTTCTAGTTTCTCGGCATACTGTTCGTGTGGGGTTTTTTTACCAAACAAGCCGCCAGGTCCCGGGGTTGAACAACGTGTAAAGCACACAATAAAAAAAGCGACATACAACAAGGTCACATATAATTTCATATTAAAAGTGTTGATTACCAGGTGTTCAAAAGTTGCGCCAATGCCCTGGCATTTGCATAACAAATTTTTTACGGAATAATGAGCTTACTTTTTATAGAGGAGCGTACTTGATGGCTACTTAACTTTTGACGTCATCTTTTAAATCACCCATAACTCTTTCTATCAAAGCAGGAGAGTGATTATTTTACAAATGTTATACACAAATGACAATTAAAAAATGGCAGGTCCCCACTTAGTGCCATCCATTGAAAGGCAAGCGGTTATTAAATGAAATTTGAGTTAATAAGCTGCATAATTCCATAATATGAAATAATAAAAAAATGTTAATGACCTTATAATGGCATGGAAATGGGTTTACGGTAAAAAAATGATCTTCTACTATGAAAAAAATTATTTATCTGCTACCGTTCAGTATGCTGCTGACCTATTGTAGCACCAGTAAAATGACCACAACACCAGGTGTTAGCAACGTAAAAGTAAACGATGCCCCTGCTGCTGCCACAATCAATACTTCAGTTGAAACCCGCGACTGGGGTTATAAATCTACCCGCGACACTGCATTGAGCGGCGAGTGGCAATTAGAGGGAATGTTGGCTGCCGACGGTAATTGGAAGCCAGTTAAAAGCTGGTACCCCACCGATAGCGCTGCCGTAGATAGCACGGCATTACCTATGGACAGCAGTACGGCTATGACTGATGTTAACGAAGCCTTTAATCCAAACCCACCAATGGCAAGTACTAACAAAAATTTCGGTAGCAAAATGAGGGATACCAGTTACCATTATTTTGACACCGCAAATTTTAGGCAGCAGTTGACTGACCGCGACAAACCCTTTGATTACTGGAAGCGCATACCAAAAATGACCATTATGCCATCGCTGGGTATTTTTTCGGGAAACACGGGTTGTAATAGTATGAGTGGCGGGTTTAATTTTACTGAAACCCTCATAAAGTTTGAAAACAACATCCGCACTTCAAAAATGCTTTGTAACGAGTATGATGAAGTTGCTTTTTTAACCAATCTTGTTAAAGTAGATAATTATATAACTAACGCAAATGTATTGGAACTAAAACAGGCAGATACCGTGTTATTAACTTTTAAAAGAAATTAAATGTAAGGTGCTAACATTGAACATACTGGCCGGTTTCAAATTGTTTGGAACCGGCTTTTTTTTTAATTTTTTTTAGGTAGATGGTATACAATAGTAGTTTAAAATAAAGTACTGTTTTGATACCAACATGTTGGGCCGCTGGCCCAAATGGGCTTGCAATGTTCCCGTTTAACGTTTTAGGTTTCCCCGTTTCCCGTTTCCCCGTTTCACGATTGGCTACCAAGTCGGGCCACTGACCCCAAAAAGATATTCACCTTTTACGTTTCCCGTTTGACGTTTCACGATTGGCTACCAACATGTTGGGCCGCTGGCCCAAAGAGATGTTCACCTTTCCCGTTTCCCGTTTCCCCGTTTGACATTTTATCATCGGCAACCAATATGTTGGGTTGCTGGCCCAAAGAGGCTTTCACCGTTCCTGTTCGATGTTTGACGTTTCCCCGTTTCCCGTTTCACGATTGGCTACCAACATGTTGGGTCGCTGGCCCAAAGCGGGTTGCACCGTTCCCGTTTTACGTTTTACGTTTCCCCGTTTCATGTTGTACCATTGACCATTGACCATTCGCCATTAACCATTCGCCACTTAAAAAAAATTCCTAGTAGCTTTTCATCATCAGGCTGTACAATAGTTTTTGATCGCCGGGGTTAATATTGCCGGTGGTGGTGTCGGCCAGGTAGTGGCGTTTAAAAGCAAGTTTTGCCGCAGTACTATCTTTTACATCGTAGCCAATAATGCGCAGCGCCTGTACATTGCTAAAGCCCCCGGGTAAAATAACCCCGGTAGTATCGCCTGGCCAGTTGCCAAAACCAACTGTAGCTAATTGTTGCCACGGAAATCGATAGTTGGGATCGTTTTTACGGCTGGGCGCAATATCGCCATGGCCAATAAAATTGGCGGCAGGTATATTGTATTTTGTTTTAAGCGTATCAAGTAACCTTAGCAAACTGCCCATTTGTGGGCCGGTAAAATATTCAAAGCCATTGTTATCTAATTCAATGCCTATGGACAATGAGTTAATATCGTTAAGACTTCCCCATTTGGCTACCCCGCCATGCCACGCCCTAAGGTAGTCGTTTAGCATGTGGTGGATGGCTCCATTTTTACAAATAACATAGTGGGCGCTTACCTGTGTGCGGGTAAGGGTAAAGGTGCGCAGGGTTTGGTCGCAACTGTTTTGGGCAGTATGGTGTATGATTACAAAATTTGGTTTACGAAGGTTAAAATTGGTGGTACCTATCCATTGGCGTTTGTCCTTTCCATCAATACCTATAGGCGTGGCCTTTAATATTTTTGCATATGCCTTTGCCTGCCTGCTGTATACTTTATTGGTGGCCTTATATGCATTGTGGTTGCACGATGCGGTGGTAATTGCCATTAAAGTAAAGGCTAAAAAGAATTTTTTGATGTGCATGTTTTAAACAATTGGTAAGTGATAGCGAATATAAGGCGCAAGACAAATAAAAAAACGGGCCCTGGGGCCCGTTTGCTATAGAATATTAATAGTTTAAAATAGCCGGGGGTTAAATATTTCAGGCACTTGCTTTAAGCAACTTTGGATTAAGGTTGCTTACTTCAACTTCACCATTTTCGTCTATCAGATAAATTTTAAAGTACAAATCGTTCATGCTAAAGTAATCCTGCACTTTTTCAATAATGGCCCTATATCTGTCAACGTTGGGCAGCGCCATACAAACCACTGCAGAGTCATTTGAATAGTATTTACCAAAATTAATAAACGAGTTAAACAGGGTATCGCTGAACCATTTTTTAATATGGCTTACCTGGGTAATATTTTTAGGCGCCAGTACATTACTGCCGGTATAAAATTCGTTGGGTAGGCCTTTTACCTCAATAATCTCTTTACTAAAAAATTTTGAGGCGGTAACGACCGTCTCCAACCGCGATGGTATTTTATGGTACAACTCCTTTTGAATTTTATAGCCATTTTCCTTTAAATATCTTTCAAGGCTATTGCAAATAAAATCCTCTGAAAACCATGGGGTTCCGGTGTGCGCCGTTGGTAAATTGGGTGAAGTTTCGGTTTCCATATATGTGTAATTTTTGTTTTGCAAGTTTTACTAACCTAAAACCAGCGGGTCATTTTATATGACCATTGGCTGGTATTGTTCGTTGCTTTAAATTCTACAATATTCTCTTAAATAAAAAGATAGATTATCAACATATACGTAACACCAATAAGGTTGGGGTTTGTTTTACCCGGTTTTTTATTCCGGCTAAGCCCACCCTATCCTAATACTCAACTTAACCCAGGTCTTTTTTTATTTAATTACCTAATCTTTTTAACATTTACAAAAAACAAGCCACCTTTAAAAGTGGCTTGTTTACTTTTTTTAATAACACTTTTCGGCTTTATAAATTACCTAAAGGGCGTTTAATAGTCAATTACCTGCTCCTCCATAACAACTGGTATCTCCCTAAACTCGTACTGCTGGTTGCGCAATTGTGGCTCAAAACCAGCTTCGCGTATGGCCTCCTGTATGCCCGTGCTGGTAAAACGGTGCGGTGCGCCAGCAGCGCTTACCACGTTTTCTTCAATCATAATGCTTCCAAAGTCGTTAGCGCCTGCGTGTAGGCAAAGTTGGGCAATTTGTTTGCCTACCGTAAGCCAGCTTGCCTGTATATTTTTTACGTTGGGTAGCATAATACGGCTTATGGCAATCATGCGTATATACTCCTCGCCTGTAGTAAGGTTTTGTACGCCCCGAATACGTGCAAGCAGGGTGTCTACATCCTGAAACGTCCACGGTATAAAAGCTACAAAACCTTTACTGCTTTCGGGTTTGCGGGCCTGTACTTCGCGTAGTTTAACCAGGTGCTCCATACGCTCCTGCACGGTTTCTACGTGGCCAAACATCATGGTGGCACTGGTGGTAATGTTTTGTTGGTGAGCTTCGGCCATAATATCAAGCCACTCCTGGCTGCCACATTTGCCTTTACTAATAAGGCGGCGTACGCGGTCAACCAATATTTCGGCGCCGGGGCCTGGCAGGCTATCCATGCCAGCTTGTTTTAGTGCCTTTAATACTTCGCGGTGGGTACTTTTTGCCAGCTTGGTTATATGGGCTACCTCAGGGGGGCCAAGTGCGTGCAATTTAAGGGTGGGATATAGCTCTTTTAATTGTTTAAATAAATTAGTATAGTAGGCTAAACCAAGTTTGGGGTGATGGCCGCCCTGCAGCAACAGTTGCTCGCCACCATAGCGAAAGGTTTCATCAATTTTTTTTCGATAGGTATCAATATCGGTAATGTAAGCCTCGGCATGGCCGGGTATGCGATAGAAATTGCAAAATTTACAATTGGCAATACACACATTGGTAGTGTTCAAATTACGATCTATGATCCAGGTAACTTTATTATGCGGTACCTGAATTTTTCTCAACTCGTTGGCTATGTATGTAAGGTCGGCAAGGGGGGCGTTGTTAAACAGCTCCATGCCTTCTTCTATTGTAAGAAACTCAAAATTTAACGCTTTTTTATACAACCCTTGTAATTCCATTTTTTTGCTGCTTTATTTATACAACAAAGGTAAAGCTTCAAAAGTTGTATGGCAGTTTTGGGCTTTTGGTAATACGGCTTTAGTTATTATTTGCACCAGCCATGTAAACTTTACCCTAATAACAGTGTACTTTGACGCGTGTTGAATAATGAACTAAATGATAAAGTGAGTGACACAACCAAAGCCACATAGTAGTACAAAAGCCCTGGCCATAAAAATGATTGTTGTTTTTTTGGTCCTATTTGTAATTGTTTGCAATACTGCACACAAATGCGTTGGGCAACAAACCTACCAGTACGATGCTAAAAAGATTACAGCTTTCAGGTTTTTGATGCTTACCGGCGGTATTGTTATTTTGAGGGCCACGGTAGGCGACAAGCCCGATAGTTTAAATTTTGTGCTGGATACCGGAAGTGGGGGAATATCGCTTGATAGTATTACGGTTGACTTTTTAGGTCTTGACCCGGTTGACAGCGACCGGACTATCAGGGGCATTGCAGGTATTAGAAAGGTAAAATATGTTAGAAACCTTGACCTTCACCTGCCGGGCATTGACGTTCGGTTTCTTGACTTTCACATTAACGACTACGATATATTAACCTCGGTATACGGGCTTAAGATTGATGGTATAATTGGCTTTAGTTTTTTAAGCAGGTATATTGTTAAAATTGATTACAATACCGATATGCTGGAGGTGTGGGAACAGGGTAAAATTAACTACCCGAGGCGTGGCTATAAAATGCAAACTAATATAAGCAGCATACCCGTAATGGGTGCTTCCATAATTGATAATACAAAAGTGGCGGGTAATTTTTTTTTTGACACAGGTGCCGGGCTAAGCGTGTTAATGTCGGAAGAGTTTACCCACGATAAAAAAATATTTAAGCCGGGTAAAAAAATGACCATTACCCAGGCCGAAGGGTTGGGAGGCAAAAAGCCCATGAATATTACTACTGTAAAGCGACTGCGTTTTGGAAAATATAAGTTTAGAAAAGTACCGGCGCATGTGTTTGATGACGAATATAAAGTAACCTCGTACCCCGTATTGGGAGGTTTAATAGGCAACGACCTGTTGCGCCGCTTTAACCTTATTATTAATTACGCGCAGCGCGAAATACACCTGTCGCCCAACAGCCATTTTGGGGAGCCGTTTGATTATAGTTACACCGGCCTTGGTATTTATTATATTAACGGGCAGGTGGTTATTGAAGATGTGCTGCCCAACTCACCGGCCCAAAAAGCAGGGCTGGTAGCTGGCGACATTATTATGGGAGTTGATAAAAATTTTTCCAATGACATACAGGCTTATAAAAACATACTACAGAATGCGGGCGCCAAAGTAAAGATGATTGTTTATAGAAATAGCAAGGTGGTTGAGCTAACCTTGAAAGTAAAAAGCATATTATAAAATGATTATTATTAGTGCAGTCGATTTATTAACATTTCTGAAATGTTACTTTTGCCATCTTAAAAATTTTCAATGAAGCATTTTTTATTTTTAGTGGCAGTTGTATGGTGCGGAGGTTTATTTGCACAGGGCACTGAAACCTTTACCAACATGCCCGCCAACGCATCGGGCTATGCCACCCGCACCTGGGTAGGCGATAATGGCCTTACCTGGAATGCTACCGACGCACGTACTGACCAAACTATTACAGGCCGCGCTATTGGTATACGGTTGGGCGGTGTAAGCAGCACTGGCGTTGCCAATGGTATAGGTACGCTTACCTTTAAGTATGCGTACCTTTTTACAGCAGGTGGCAATGCACTGCTTGAAGTAAAAGTAAATGGAAATGTGGTGGGTACGATACTAGTACCAACCCCTGCCATACCCCCCGCAATCCCCGCAACAGCTACCATAAATAATATAAATATACCAGGAACATTTACCCTTGAAATTAACCAGGTAAACCCCAGTACAGCACCCCCGGCCAGCGGCCCGCGGGTGGCTTTGGATGATGTTAGCTGGACCACCTTTTCAGGCTCGGCCTGCGTAACCCCGGCAGCACAACCTACCAACCTGGTTTTTGGTACGGTAACCAATAATTCAATAGCAGGAAGTTTTACAGCGGCAACACCTGCTGCCGATGGCTACGTGGTAATAATGAGTACCAGTAATAACTTAGCCCAATTGCCCGTTAATGGAACTACCTATGCAAGCGACGATGTATTGGGTAATGGTACAATATTAACTGTAAGTTCGCAGGTTTCGTTTGCGCCACAAAGCCTTTTGCAAGGGACCACCTACTACTTTTTTGTTTTTACGGTAAATTTTGCCTGCAATGGCGGACCGCTATACTTAACCGCTTTGCCGCTAACCGGCATGGTGGCTACCACCGTGCCCCCGGCATGTACCACGCCGGCACAGGCGCCCATGGGTTTAACTTTGGTGGCTTCTAATACTTCGGTAACAGGGTCGCTAATTGCCTCGGCCAATGCCGATGGTTACCTGGTAGTTTACAACACTTCCGGCTCGCTTAATTTTACCCCTCAGGCTGGTGTAACCTACATGAGCGGCCAAACCGTGGGAACAGGTAACACCGGTATTGTAGCCGGGTTTAACCAGGGCAATACCTTTACTGCACAGTCGCTAACTGCAGGCACCACCTATTATTTTTATGTTTTTGCGGCAAACGGTTTTAATTGTACAAGTGGGCCACAATATAATAGTACCAGTGTAAATGCCACTGTAGCTACTACAACGGGTACGGTAATTAACCCGCCAAATTATTACGATAATGCGGCCGGAAAAAGTTGTGTTGAGTTAAAAACATCCTTAAAAACGATCACTACCACGGGCATGACACCCCGCAGCTATGGCGATTTGTGGACACAGTATACCCAAACAGATATTAAGCCCCGCGAAATAGGGACAGGATCGGCCAATGTTATCTGGGATATTTATTCAGACGTTCCCAACGGAACAGACCCTTACAATTTTACGCCGGTTATTAACCAATGCGGTAATTATTCGGGCGAGGGGCAATGTTACAACCGCGAGCACTCCTTTCCCCAAAGTTGGTTTACAGGTGGTACGTCCACCGGGCCGGGTACCGATTACCTGCATATTTACCCAACCGATGGAAAGGTTAACGCAGATCGCGGCAGTTGGGTTTATGGCGAAGTTGCCAACGCAACCTCTACCAGCCGCAACGGCAGTAAATTAGGCTCATCGGCAGTGGCAGGTATAAACGGAACCGTTTTTGAACCCATTAATGAATACAAAGGTGATGTAGCAAGGTCATTTTTATACATGGTAACCCGCTACCAGGACAATATGCCCACCTGGGGCAACCTGAGTGGTTCAAACGGACAGCCGGCATTGGAGCCCAATACCTACCCAAGTATAGATGTGGCCTACATAAAACTGATGCTAAAGTGGCACACGCAAGATCCCGTAAGCCAAAAAGAAAGAGATCGTAACAATGCATCGTACAGCTTTCAAAAAAATAGAAACCCTTTTATTGACCACCCCGAGTATGCTGACCTTGTTTGGAACGCCAACTGTCCGGGCCTTAGTGCGCTACCGGTGCAACTGGTATTTTTTGGCGGTAAGCTGGTGGGCAACCAGGTTAAGCTGAACTGGGTTGCAGAAAACGAACAAAACTTTTTGCTGTTTGATGTGGAGAGAAGTTTTAATGGCAACAGTTATACCTCTATTGGGCAGGTAAAAGCAGCTAACCAGCGCAACTACACATTTAACGATAATGCCCAAAACATCAACGGCCGCAGGGTGTACTATCGTTTAAAAAAGATAGATAAAGACGGTAAGTATGCCTATAGTGGGGTGTTTACCTTGCACATACCGTTAAACACCAAATTTTCGGTTTATCCTAACCCTGCCAATTCGTTTATTAAGCTACAATTAAACGGAACAGTTAGCGGAAAAGTGACTGTGCAGGTAACCAATGCACTGGGTAACGTGTTACAGCAGCAAACCTTGCAGTCGGCAGGCAACACCATTACCCTTAATACACAGGCGCTGCCCAACGGCACTTACCTGGTAAAGTTGTTGATTAACGGCGGGCAGTTTATACAAAAGGTGATGATAGCGAGGTAATAGTTTTTATACAACTGACTATTATATAATTAAAGACCCCGCCAGCCGGGGTTTTTAATTTGCACGATGTTGGTTTATTGCGTTTATTTAGTTGATAGCAGGTACTGATGACGAAATCTTTTATGAAAAAAAAATTCTTTATTTTTTGCGGCCTATTTTTATTTTGCTTTAACATATTTGGGCAAAATGCCGGAGGGAAAATAATTTATATAGTAGATTCCATCACAGTAATTGACGATCCTGAGGAAGGGAATGAAATTATTGAAACAGAAATTGCAACGCTTACAGTTATTAATAACAAGGACAGTTTAAAACTTCTGGGCTTCGATAAATTTGATGGAGCGATTTATATATTTACAAAAGAATATAGCAAAAGAAGCGAAGCCATAAGATTAATACCATCATCTAAGCAAATGGTAAGAAATAGAAGTGGTTTTAGTTTCCGTGGTCAAAATTATAGCGGAACATTTATTGACTACTATTACAGTGGTCGCAAACAAGGCGAGGGGACTTTTCAAAATGGCACTTTAGAAGGAATTCGTACAATATATTATCAAGATGGAAAAGTTGCAATGGAAAAACATTACTTAAACGGTATAGAAAATGGATTGGAGAAAGAATATTATACCGACGGTTTACTAAAACAAAAGGGAGTTTTTGTAAATGATAAAGAAGAAGGTGTTTGGGAATCGTATTACCCCAATGGGCAAGTAAAATTAAGAATCCAATATAAGGCGGGAGAGATTTATGATACAGCAACCAAATATTACTCTACAGGTAAAATAAAAGAGAAAGTCTTTATCAAAAATGGAAAGGTGATTTTAGACCCCAACCTTGAAAAAATTGAAAAACTAATGACGAAGAGTAATGAAAGCAATAAAGAAGGTGACACAAAAGCAGCCATCAAATATTGTTCAAAAGCACTATTGTTAGACAGTACATATGCTGCTGCATATTTTTCACGAGGTACAATTAAATTAAATGAATTTGAATTTGACGAGGCTATTGCCGACCTGGACAAAGCACTACATTTTGAACCGTTTATCGAAATTGCTTTATCGAACAGAGCATTTGCACGGATAAGAAAATATCAATTTACAAATGGCAGAACACTTACAAAAAATAGTGAGGTGACAGTTTTGGCAACAAAAGATATTGTGGCAATACCACCAAGTGAACAAGAAAAAGTTTGTAATGACTTACAAAAAGCAGTGTTTTTAGGCGATAAATCAAAAATGATTTCAGAAGCGCTCCTCAATTATTGCCAAACTAATAGCAGCCGCTAAATAGAAAATTGCTATTAGCGGGTTACAGAACTTGTTTATGGCAGCTAGATTTCAATTTTGTTTAAAATTATTTATGCAAGCAAACTTTAAGAAGCTCCGGGGCAGCCGCTGCGGCCTGTAAGTTTCAAATATCCTGCCTTCGGTAATTGCTGCCGGTCGTCCCTTACATTAATAGTATCAAATCATGCAATAACAATAATAATCAGTCAATTTGCTGACTCTGTGCCACATTACAGTTTTGTTAACTAGCTAAAAACCGGTTGTAAATCCGTACCTTCGCCGCCTTAAACCCCTTGCCAACCATAACGGGAATTAGTAAAGGGGCTTTTTTATTACATCACTAAATTATTTTCTCCAAAAAAGGAGAGTGGCGTTTATGGACATTAGAAACATCGCAATTATTGCCCACGTTGACCACGGTAAAACTACATTGGTTGACAGAATTTTGCACCAAACCAATGTGTTTCGTGCCAACCAGGAAACAGGTGAGTTGATTATGGATAGCAACGATCTTGAAAAAGAACGTGGAATAACCATTTTTAGCAAAAACGCATCGGTGGTTTACAAAGGAGTTAAAATAAATGTTATCGATACACCTGGTCACGCCGACTTTGGTGGCGAGGTAGAACGTGTGTTGAAAATGGCCGATGGCGTGTGCTTGCTGGTAGATGCTTTTGAAGGCCCTATGCCACAAACAAGGTTTGTATTGCAAAAGGCGCTTCACCTTAACCTGAAGCCAATTGTTATCATTAATAAAGTTGACAAGCCAAATTGCCGCCCCGACGAGGTGCACGATGCAGTGTTCGAATTGTTTTTTAACCTGGATGCTACTGAGGAGCAGCTTGATTTCCCCACCTTTTATGGTTCGGGTAAAAATGGTTGGTTCAACAGTAAAAACGAACAATGCGACGATATAACCCCGTTATTAGATGGTATACTAGAATATGTGCCTGAACCTAAAATACCAGCAGGAAACCTTCAGTTACAAATTACTTCATTAGACTATTCAACTTTTTTAGGCAGGGTTGCCATAGGTAAAGTAATTCGCGGCGGTATTAAAGAAGGCCAGCCCTTTAGTTTGGTTACTGCAAACGGCATTAAAAAATCGAAGGTTAAAGAACTATATGTTTTTGAATCGCTAGGTAAAAGAAAAGTTAGTGAAGTATTGGCTGGCGACATTTGCGCGGTGGTAGGTTTGGAAGATTTTACCATTGGCGATACCATTGCCGATTTTGATAATCCCGAAGGATTGCCGGTAGTTAGTGTTGATGAACCAACCATGAGTATGATGTTCAGCATTAACAACTCGCCCTTTTTTGGTAAAGATGGAAAGTTTGTTACCAGCCGTCACCTGCGCGATCGTTTAATGAAAGAAACAGAAAAGAACCTTGCGCTTAGGGTTGAAGATACTGACAGTGCCGATAGTTTTTTGGTGTACGGTCGTGGTATTTTGCATCTGGGTGTTTTGGTTGAAACCATGCGCCGCGAAGGGTACGAACTGACCGTTGGTAACCCACAGGTGTTGGTTAAAACAATTGATGGTAAAAAGAATGAGCCATACGAGGTATTGGTAGTAGACGTACCGCAGGAATATAGTGGTAAAGTAATTGACCTGGTTACCCAACGCAAAGGCGAAATGCTTATAATGGAAAGCAAAGGCGAAATGCAGCACCTTGAGTTTGATATTCCTTCTCGTGGTTTGATTGGTTTGCGTTCTCAAATGCTAACCAACACTGCCGGCGAAGCCGTAATGGCCCACCGCTTTAACGAGTACAAGCCATGGAAAGGTTCCATACCAGGCCGAAGCAACGGTGTATTAATATCAAAAAATTCAGAAAAAACTACAGGCTACTCTATTGATAAGTTACAGGATCGCGGTAAGTTTTTTGTTGATCCGGGAGAAGAAGTGTACACCGGCCAGATAATAGCAGAGCACATTAAGCCAGGCGATTTGGTGGTGAATGCAACCGAACCTAAAAAGCTAACTAACCACCGTGCAAGCGGAAGTGATGATGCCAGCCGTGCCGCTCCTAAAATTTTGTTTACGTTGGAAGAGTGTATGGAGTACATTCAGCAGGATGAGTGCATTGAGGTTACACCAAAGCATATACGTATGCGTAAGGTAATGCTGAACGAAGAAGACAGAAAGAGAAACTCAAAAACGGCTAACGTTGAAGTAGCCTGATTTTAAAAACTTAGATTTTAGAAGACCCGCTTAATGGCGGGTTTTTTTGTGCCTTTGTTTGGCAGCTGCCTTTGTTGGTAGCCCGCCCTTGCTGGTCGCCGACCAATAAACTACAGCCGCCTTTGTTGGTCGCCGACCAATAAACTACAGCCGCCTTTGTTGGTCGCTTACCAACAACCCCCTCCGCCTTTGTTGGTCGCCCACCGACAGTTCCGCCTTTGTTGGTCGCCGACCAACAAACAAACGGCAACTTCCGCCTTTGTTGATCGCCGACCAACGAACAAACGGCAACTTCTGCCTCCGCCTTTGTTGATCGCCGACCAACAAACAAACGGCAACTTCCGCCTACGTTGATAGCCGACCAATAAACAAACGGCAACTTCCGCCTTTGTTGATCGCCGACCAACAAACAAACGGCAACTTCCGCCTTTGTTGATCGCCGACCAACAAACAAACGGCAACTTCCGCCTTTGTTGATAGCCGACCAACAAACAAACGGCAACTTCCGCCTTTGTTGGTCGCCGACCAACAAACAAACGGCAACTTCCGCCTACGTTGATCGCCGACCAACAAACAAACGGCAACTTCCGCCTACGTTGATAGCCGACCAACAAACAACGGCAACTTCCGCCTACGTTGATAGCCGACCAACAAACAACGGCAACTCATGCGTTTGTTGGTGAGCAACCAACAAAGGCGCAGGCTTGCTGCAACTGATACAAATTATTTATCGTCAAAAATATTATTATACCAACAGGTAGTGGGTGCTGCCGGCCTGTTAGTAAATATCCTTACGAAAAACCAATTATATGTTGCAGAAAAAACTGCTGGTACTATCGTTACTGGCTATTATATGGGTGGTCTTTTTTAATGCCCGTTCGTTTAATAATCCTGCGGCCAGCATTAACAGCCAAAAAATTGTGCTGGGTCAACAAATTTTTTTCGATGAAGGACTATCAAACCCAGTGGGCCAAAGTTGTGCCTCGTGCCACCGCCCCGATGCAGGTTTTAGCGACCCGTCACATTTGCCTGCTTCGGTAGGTGCAGTAGCCAGCCGTATTGGTTTGCGCAACAGCCCTTCTATTACCTACAGTGCCTTTACCCCCGTTTTTCATTATAATGCCACCGACTCTGTATATGAAGGTGGCTTGTTTTTAGAGGGCCGTACAAATACGCTGGCCGAACAGGCAAAGCACCCGTTTTTAAATAGTGCTGAAATGAACAACCAAAGCGTGGTAGAGGTATTTCAAAAATTACAACTAGCCCGATATTACCCTCAATTTAAAAGAATATATGGCGAACCCACCAACGCCAACCACGCATTTGCCAATATAGCCGATGCACTGGCCAGTTTTGAGCGATCATCGGTTGTAAATTCCTTTACGTCAAAATTTGACTATTATTTACAGGGTATGCAAACGTTGAACAACCAGGAATTGCGGGGGCTTGCACTTTTTAACGATCCCAAAAAAGGTAACTGTGCGGCATGCCATCCCTCTACGCCCGACCCATTGGTAGGCAAAGTATTATTTACCGATTTTACCTACGACAACATTGGCCTACCTGCCCAACCGGGTAACCAAACCGTAAAAGATAAAGGGCTTGGAGGGGTGCTGAAAAATGCATTGTTATATGGAAGTTTTAAGGTGCCGGGTTTGCGTAATGTTGCCTTGTCGCAACCGTATGGGCACAACGGCTATTTTAATACGTTGGACGAATTAGTGCATTTTTATATTAAACGCGACGTTGAACCTTTTGGGGATACTGATTATGCCGCTACCGTAAACCACGATGAACTGGGAAACCTACGGTTGACCATGCAGGAGGAAAAGGACATTGTAGCTTTTTTAAAAGCCCTGACCGATGGCTATAAGCATCAATAATAACAGTTGTGAATAGGGCGGTTCAACACAAAAGTTATTTGTAATAAGGCTTTGATAGCTACCCAAAAATTTTGTTCTCCCGCCTTTGTTGGTCGCCGACCAACAACAGCAACGTCAGCGAGAAGCCAACAAAGGCAAGTCTCTTACTTTCCCGCCTCTGTTGGTCGCCGACCAACAACAGCAATTTCAGCGAGCAACCAACAAAAGCAATGTCAGCGAGGAGCGAGCAAAAGCAAGGCGCCTATTTTACTCCTCCCGCCTTTGTTGGTCGCCGACCAACAACAGCAACGTCAGCGAGGAGCCAGCAAAAGCAAGGCGCCTATTTTACTCCTCCCGCCTTTGTTGGTCGCCGACCAACAACAGCAATTTCAGCGAGCAACCAACAAAAGCAATGTCAGCGAGGAGCCAGCAAAAGCAAGGCGCCTATTTTACTACTGTTTTAAACAAATCGCTTTTTGTATAATCTGTTGTTCAACCCCTCCGGGATTGGTAATTCATAGACCATTTTTTAACCCTTTCCCGCCATTGTTGGTCCCCGCCATTGTTGGTCGCCGACCAACAAAGGCAATGTCGGTCAGCGACCAACAAAAGCAATGTCGGTCAGCGACCAACAAAGGCAAAAAGAAAGTCAGTGAGCAACCAACAAAGGCAAAAGCGACCAACAAAGGCAATGTCGGTCAGCGACCAACAAAAGCAATGTCGGTCAGCGACCAACAAAAGCAATGTCGGTCAGCGACCAACAAAAGCAATGTCGGTCAGCGACCAACAAAGGCAATGTCGGTCAGCGACCAACAAAGGCAGTGTTGGTCAGCGACCAACAAAGGCAAAAGTGACCAACAAAAGCAATGTCGGTCAGCGACCAACAAAGGCAATGTTGGTCAGCGACCAACAAAGGCAAAAAGAAAGTCAGTGAGCAACCAACAAAAGCAAGTCAACTACTATAATCATATTATAAACAACCGGCTTTATCACTAACTTTCTATTGCTCAAAGCAAGCCAAATAAACTGGTACAAAGGCTTGGTTAATCGCTGGTAAAGTTGAATATCAATCCAATAAAAATTGTCTCTTTTGCTAAATACTAACACATTATTATTTTAACAACAAAGGCTTATACGATGGTTAATTTTGACGAAATCCGCAAAAAACTGGAAGGCAGGGAAACTGACCGCGCTTATATTTCGGACATGGTAAAACAGTACGGCAATCTCTCAGTAAAGATTGCGCTGCTTGCCAACGCCAGCCTTAAAAAATTATTCAACCCGTTTTGGATAGGATGTCCGCCGGGTATTTTTCTTTCGTACAAATGGAATGGTCCCGCATCGAAAGATTATGTGCAACAACTTCATGATTATTTGGTAGGGCTGGGGTACCATGTTTTTTTTGACCGGAACGAACTTTCAGAAGACGCGGACACCTATACCGACGTGCCGGCGTTCATTTCAAACGTAGCCAACTGCCAGTACTATTTATTGGTACTCACCGAAAAAACGGCCGATTACATCACGGCCCGAAAAGGAAAAACAAGTTGGATTTTTGATGAATACCAACAGGCCGTAGCGTTGGTGAATCAAGGACGCATGTGTCTTGTACCAGTGCTGGTAGAAGCCGGAGGAACAACTGACTTCTCCACCAACGAAAACACCATTAACCTGGTAGACGATATCTACAACTTTAAAAAACTCGATGATCTTTTTACTCCAATTCGCTTTAATATTAGCCCCGGGCATCGCATTGTTTTAACCGACGTACTTGATGGCTTAGATGTACTATTAACGCAACAACGATGGCCGGAAGCAGAAGATTTTTTTGAGCGGTTTATAGTTTTCAAAAACGTTCCCGACTACCAGTTTCGTTTGCTGTTGTATAGTTTATACAAAAGCGATAGTGCACAGGCCAACGAAAGCTATCAACTTTGCGAACCATTTGTTGGTCCGGGTCAGCTACCACGGCTGTTGCGGTGCTATGCAAAAATTTATCATTTGCCTGTTGCGGTATAGAACCATCGCTTTATAGAGGCTCTGTGGGCAGTGTTGCTTGGGATTTTGAAGTATAGGATTGTTGCTGCGGATCAAAAATATTAATCATTTCGTCCCGGATTTCGCAACTAATTAAAACGAAACGGAGAAAATGAAGGGACAGGTTAGATTATGCAAGAGGAAGTGACAACGCCAAACGTGCCGCTCCCATAAACAGAAGCGCCTGTCAGTTAAAATAAAGAAGCTAGTATCAACAAGCTGATTATTCAGGAGCCAGCCAAATTTTTCGCCATTACAATTTTCGCAGGTAAATCCCTTTTATCTGTGTGGCCGCTTTTCCAATCCACTCCAAAATTTCTTCCTTCACTTAACCTCAAACATTTTATATTTATAGCCATCGGTTTGCTTTGCCAGCTTGTTTCAAACGTTCTTTTCTGGGTGTACATCAACCCAGCGCTCATTTCTCTTTATTTCATCAAAATAAATACTGGTATATATGGCCATTCGCGTAGCAATCAAGCATAAAACCACCTACCATTACGACCGAAAGGTGTCGCTGACCCCACACATTTTCCGGCTGCGGCCAGCAGTGCATTCCAGAACGCCTATTGAGGCTTACTCTTTTAAGATCACCCCGAAAAATCATTTCATCAACTGGCAGCAGGATCCGTTTGGCAACTACCAGGCAAGGGTGGTTTTTCCCGAAAAAGCCAATGCTTTGGTGGTGGATGTTGAAATTATTGCAAGGCTGGAGGTAATTAACCCATTCGACTTTTTTGTAGAGGAATACGCAGAAAAATTTGGCTTCAGTTATCCAGCCCAACTAAAAAGTGAACTGGCCCCTTACCTCGAAATAAAAGAGAATGGACCGCTATTAAAAATTTGGGCCATGAAGGTGTTGAAATCGCCCCAAACCATAAACGATTTTTTAGTCTACATCAACCAAAAATTAAATAGCGAAGTTGCCTACAGCATACGCATGGAACCCGGCGTACAAACCTGTGAGGAAACGCTTAGCCGCGGTATTGGCTCGTGCCGCGATACCGCTTGGTTGCTGGTACAGATATTGCGCCATCTTGGCCTCGCCGCACGTTTTGTATCGGGCTACCTCGTACAGCTAACCGCTGATATAAAATCGTTGGATGGTCCCTCAGGTCCATTGTACGACTTTACCGATCTGCATGCATGGACCGAAGTATACATACCCGGTGCCGGGTGGATTGGGCTTGACCCCACCTCCGGACTGTTTGCCGGCGAGGGGCATATACCGCTGGCATGCACCCCCGACTTTGTAAGCGCTGCACCGGTGGTTGGCGCTACCGACCAATGCGAGGTAACCTTTGCATTTGAGAATACCGTAACCCGCATACATGAGGATCCCCGTGTAACCAAACCTTTTACCGATGCACAGTGGCAAGCCATTGAAGCGCTGGGCCATACCATTGACAACGATCTTGCAGCCGCCGATGTACGCATGACCATGGGTGGCGAGCCAACATTTGTGTCTATTGACGATATGGAATCAGAACAATGGAATACCGCGGCGGATGGTAAGGAAAAACGACTGCTTAGCCACGAGCTAATATTCAGGCTGCGCAAACAATTTGGCCCCGATGGTATGATACATTATGGGCAGGGTAAATGGTACCCCGGCGAACCTTTGCCCCGCTGGCAATATGGTTTGTTTTGGCGAAAAGATGGACACCCTATCTGGAAAAATATTCACCTGGTAGCACACGAAAAAACTGCCGGTGTTTACAACGAAATCCATGCCCAACAGTTTATAACCGAACTGGCCAAACAATTGGCTTTAGATCCAAAAAATATCAGCACTGCCTACGAAGACACCTTTTTCTTTTTATGGACCGAAGGAAAAACACCCGTAAATGTTGACCCGTTAAAAGCCAACCTAAAAGACAGTATTGAAAGGCGCACCCTCGCCCAGTTGCTCGATAAAGGATTGGAAGTTCCTGCTGGTTATATATTACCCATACAGTGGAACCACGACAACGACCAATGGCGCAGTTGCCAATGGATATTAAACCGCGAACAGTTATTTTTGGTGCCGGGCAATTCGCCCATAGGCCTGCGGTTGCCGCTGGAGTCGCTGCCTGTAGTAGCTAAAAAAAATGAGCCCGAACGGGTAGAGCGCAGTTTGTTTGACGACCTGCCTGACCTTGCTCATTTTAATGAAACCATGAAAGAAAGATATGGGCAGGTTACCATACACCCGGCAAAAATGAAAGCCATACCGGCTCGTGAAAATGAGGAAGCTGTTGAAGGCGAAAACAAAATAGACCATGCGGAAACTGACAATATTACCCGCGACATTAATACCATAAAGACGGCGTTGTGTGTTGAGGTAAGAGAGGGTATCATCTACATCTTCCTTCCACCTATGGAATACCTGGAACATTACCTTGACATGGTGGCCTCCATAGAAGCAACAGCCGTAAGGTTAGACATGCCGGTAAGGATTGAAGGCTACGAGCCACCCCGCGACTACCGGATAGAGCGGCTGGTCGTATCGCCCGATCCAGGAGTGATAGAAGTAAACATTCACCCCTCAAAAAGCTGGAAGGAGCTGCTGCACAACACCAACACATTGTACGAGCAGGCATATTTGTCGCGGTTGGGTACCGAAAAGTTTATGCTGGATGGCAGGCATACCGGTACCGGTGGCGGCAACCATATAACCATTGGTGGCGCTCAGCCATCGGATAGCCCTTTGCTACGCCGCCCCGATCTTTTGCAAAGCCTCATCACTTATTGGCAACACCACCCCGGGTTATCGTACTTATTTTCAGGATCGTTTATTGGCCCCACCAGCCAGGCACCGCGTATTGATGAAGGCCGCGATGAAAAGCTGTACGAAATGGAAATCGCCTTTTCGCAGGTGCCTGACAGCGGGTTTGTGCCCTTTTATCTTGTAGACCGGATTTTTCGCCACCTGTTGACTGACATAACCGGTAATACGCATCGATCTGAGTTTTGCATAGATAAATTGTATTCGCCCGACACCTCATCGGGCCGCCTTGGTATACTGGAGTTTAGGGCTTTCGACATGCCGCCACACAAACACATGAGCCTGCTGCAAATGCTGCTGCTGCGGGGTTTGATAAGTATGTTTTGGCGCAAGCCCTATAAGCATAAATTGGTACGCTGGGGTACCCAACTTCACGATAAATTTATGCTATCGCACTATGTAAAAGAAGACATACAACAGGTAGTAAACGATTTAAACGATGCCGGCTACCCTTTTGATATCAGTTGGTTCAATGCGTATTTCGAATTTAGGTTCCCCCATTATGGCACCGTTAATATACAGGGCATTAATCTTGAAATACGCATGGGCATTGAGCCCTGGCATGTGTTGGGCGAAGAGGTGAGCAGCACTGGTACATCAAGGTTTGTAGACTCATCGCTCGAAAAAATTCAGGTTAAACTAACGGGCCTTAACAATGCCCGGTATATTTTACTTTGCAACGGCAACCGCGTTCCGCTAAAAGAAACCCGCACCCGTGGCGAGTATGTTTGCGGCATTCGCTACCGGGCATGGCAGCCGCCATCGGCATTGCACCCAACCATTGGCGTTGATACGCCGCTGGTGTTTGATATTGTAGATACCTGGAACGGGCGAAGCATTGGTGGTTGTACCTACCATGTATCCCACCCCGGCGGCCGCAGTTACGACACCTTTCCGGTAAATAGTTACGAAGCCGAAAGCCGCCGCATTAGCCGCTTTTGGGATTATGGACATACGCAGGAAACGCTTACGGCGCAACCTGTCGCCAGCAATGTTTTGCATTTTGTACAGTCAAATACAGCGGCAAAAATGGTAGATGAACCAAGGGAAATTATAAACAACGAATATCCCTATACGCTGGATTTTAGACAGGCATGGTCAAAAAACAAAAAGAAGCCTTAGAGGCTCAATAACTACGATTTTTTTAGATACCAGCTTCAGTTTTTCATGGCATCATCCTTGCGTCGCAATCACTTTATCAATTGTAAAAAAAGCATCTTTGGGTTTAAAATTTAAATTGCTAACTCATTTTATACAGCTTTTTTCAGTAAGCAAAAAAGGCAGTTGGTAACATTTGTGCTGAAGGTTGGCGCTGCCATAAATTTAAAAAGATGAACGGGCGCCGGGCTCGCCCGGTTTAAATGAATTAATAGGGCTGCCATTGGCACGGGCAGCAAACAACGCCATAAAAAGCCATGGCTAATATTAAAATAGCTGGTTTTTTGCAGCTTGTTATAGCATCTATTGCAAAATTGTGGAAATATTTTCCACGGGTTAATATGCGTAAGTGCGTTTGCGGGGTTGGTATCTAAATACTATTACATATATTATAGCACCCAAGGCGTCCTCAGGGTTTTTGGTAGCCAAAGCCAATACTAAAGGGATAGTTGCTTTAAAGTGTTTGAATAAAACATTATGAAACTATTTACCTGTTCCAATTGCGGACATCCCGTTTACTTCGAAAATACCTTTTGTATATTGTGCAATAAATCGCTGGGGTTTTTGGCCAGTGAGGTCAAGCCTTTCGCCCTTGAGCCGGCAGCTAACGGCCAGTTTACTTTAATTAACAAAAAAACGCCCAAATTTTACCAGTATTGTGCCAATTACCAAAATGGTGTATGTAACTGGTTGGTTAAGGTAGGCAACCATTCGGCATTTTGCGTAGCCTGCGATCTAAACCGCACCATACCCAACATTTCGTTTGTTGATTATGCAAAGCGCTGGGGCAAAATTGAAGTGGCCAAACATCGGCTGATATATCAGCTAATCAAATTACAACTTCCCTTTAAAAGTAAAGTTGCCGACACTGTCAATGGTATTGTTTTCGATTTCATGTCTGAACAATTAAACATTATGGGTAACAAAATAATGACCGGTCACCACGACGGCGTTATTACCATTAATATTTCGGAAGCTGACGATATAGAAAGGGAAATGGCCCGAAGGTCGATGGACGAGGTTTACCGCACCCTGTTGGGCCACTTCCGGCACGAAATAGGCCATTACTATTTTGACCATTTGGTAGCCCCCAATGCCAACAACCTGCAAGGCTTTAGAAAACTGTTTGGGAATGAACAGATAGACTATAACCGGGCCCTTGAAAAGTATTACCAAATTGGCCCTCTGCCCAACTGGAACCAGCAGTACATAAGCGCTTATGCTACCGCACACCCGTGGGAGGACTGGGCGGAGACCTGGGCGCACTACCTACACATTATTGATACGCTGGAAACAGCCTATGCATTTGGATTAAAAGTAATGCCTTCGGTAGCCGACACCGACAATGCATTAAAGGCAGAAATACTTACCGACCCTTATGACATTAAAAATTTTGACGCAATCATAAAAATGTGGCTTCCCTTAACCTTTGCACTAAATAGCCTTAACCGAAGCATGGGTTTACGCGACCTGTATCCTTTTATAATTGCCGATTCTGTTCGTAATAAAATGAAATTTATTCACCAGGTAATCAGGCACTCGGCAGTGGCAACGCAAAAAGCTGCAACCATCTAAAATGCATAGCCTTAGCCAACCCGCCTTACATCTACCGAAACCTTCAGGTCGTGTTTGCCACTGCTAAAAACAACGCCTTTTAGTGGCGATACATCAGTAAAGTCGCGGCCCCAACCTATGGTAATGTGCTGCTGGGCAGGTATCATGTTATTGGTGGGGTCAAAGGGTAACCAACGGTGTTCGGGTACATATATTTCAAACCATGCATGACTGGCATCCATACCCACCAGTTTTTGTTTATCGGGTGGTGGTACCGTTTCTAAATAACCGCTTACGTAGCGGGCTGGCAACCCCACACTGCGCAGGCAGGCTATGGCCAGGTGGGCAAAATCCTGGCAAACGCCTTTTTTAGCGTCCATCACTTCCTGCAGGGGGGTGGCTATGGTACTAAAGGTATTATCAAAGGTAAAGTCGGTAAATATGCGGGTCATTAAATCGTGCGCCGCTTCAATTATGGGGCGCCCAACGGTAAACGACTGTAAGGCGTAGGTAACAATTTCGGGGGTGGGTGTGGTAGCTTTTGTTACCGGTATAAACTGCCTTGCATCAGTATGTTTATAGCCGGGTTGTAATATTATTTTCCGTGCCTCCTCCCATGGCAGGTTGTCAAAAAGGTTGCCCACCTTAGTGGCTACAGTGTTTTTTTCAACCATGGAGCGTACGGTTACTGACAGTTCCCGATGCTCGTGCTGAATGGCAAAATAGATGACCTTGTTTCCAAAAAAATCTTCGTATTCGTTTATTATATCGGGTTGGGGTGTAAAGCTTACTTCGCTGTGGTGGCAATGCTGGTTGTCAGTATCGCGTATTAATATGCGGGCAATGTTATGGCACAAACTTACGGTTTGGTTGTACCGGTAACGGGTGGTATGAATTATTTGGTAGTTCATAATACAAAGCCTTAGCCCCGGCTAATTAGTTGTTGTTGTTTTTGGGCGTGTTTAAAGTATGTTTTTGTCAGCCCTTCGGATATTCCTTTTATCAGGTCGTTCATGCGGCCTAAAAACACATCCAGGTTGTGGTGTGTTTTGGTGGTTAAATCGGGCTGGGAAAGCTGGTCAACTTCGGCCAATCGCAGCAGGGTATAGGCCTCCAGCAGGCATCGCTCCTGTTGCGATAATTTATGCCCGGTAGTTGTTTTTGGTAAGCCTTTAATGTATACCTGTAGCCGCTCCAGTTGGTGCAATAGCGACCGTGGATTGTTGGGGTCTAGCACCAGCAGGTCAAGCACCAAATGCATTTGAAGGTGTGCTTTGTATTTGTACCGGTAGTTTACCAGGTTTTCGTTGCTTTTTAGCAATGCTTCGTGCATTACATAAGCAATGGGTTCGTCGTTTATAGGTACAAGTGCCGCCTTTAGCATGGTTATAAGCAACAGCATTTGTTCGGTTTTGCGGCCTGTATCTAACAATATCCAGCCTTGCTCCCTGTTTATGCTTTCGCGATTAAGACTAATAAAGGCCATTAAACCAGTTATCAGCCGGTCAATTTCATTCAGCAGTTTATAGTGGCTGTTCTTACGTAATTTCTTGGTGTTTTTCCAGGCGTCTTCTGTTTCGCGTAATACCCGCCAGGTGTCGGTACTCCATTGGTCGCGTTCGCTATGCACCGCCCGGTTAAAACTGGCAAAATTAAAGCTGAGGGTGCCGGCTTGTTGCTCATTCAGTAAAACGTCGTTCAACAGGTTCCATGGGGCAGCCAGCTTTTTTTTATACTGCTTATCATCCAGGCCTACATAATAATGCGTGTACACCATTAGCGAACCTACCAGGCACTTTATCAGCGGTTGGTTGTTGGTAATGCCCGATCGGTTGGCCTCGTCAACATATTGCATAACGGTGCG
The DNA here is from genome assembly GCA_038247635.1 of Chitinophagales bacterium. Classification (GTDB taxonomy): domain Bacteria; phylum Bacteroidota; class Bacteroidia; order Chitinophagales; family Chitinophagaceae; genus Segetibacter. The sequence continues at coordinate 101,204 of JBBRUR010000005.1, read as the reverse complement.
CAGGTAGCGTGCGGTGCCCAGCACTCTTTCGGCATACCGGCCTACCCAAAAAAAATTTTCGGCAGTACGGCTGGGCAGGTAATCGCTTTTATACCATTGGCTGTTACGGTTTAAAAAATCCTGTTCTTTTTTATTTCCTGCGGGGGTTTGTTCATTATTGCTTAGCACCCAGGTGTCCTTACTATAGCCGCCCGATTGGTTTGAAATGATAATATCGTTTTTATCTTCGCTGGTGCGGGTTAGCCCACCAGGCATAGCGGTGTAGGTGCCGTTATCGCTTACTACAAAACTTCTAAACAGGGCGTTGCAAGGTTTAAGTATGCCTTCGGTTAACGATGGCGAGGAGGAAAAATGTACTTTTTCTTGCCCTACATACAGGTGAGGGTTAGCCAAAATTTTTTGTTTTAAATTGGCAAGCCGCTCCTTACTCATAATGGTAGCATCAACAGAGGTGCGGTTCATGGAGTCGCGGTAAATGCGTTTTACCACCAGTGTTGACAGGTTGTCCAGTACATATTGTTTTTCCTTAGGCTGGCCACACCACCACGAGGCTATGGTAGGCAACAATAACTCCTGCGATAAAAAGAAACGGCTGACAGCAGGCAAAAACGGGATAAGCCCCGGGTTTTCAACCACGCTGCTGCCCAGTGGGTTGGCTATGCTAACATTGCCGCTGCGCACCGCCTGTAACAGCCCGGGTATGCCCAGTTGGGAGTCTTCTTTTAGTTCAAGCGGGTCGCAATACGCATCGTCTACCCGGCGCAAAATAACATCTACCTGCTCAAGGCCGCCCATCGTTTTAAGCCAAACGTAGTTGTCTTTAACCATCAGGTCGTCGCCCTGTACCAGTGTAAAGCCAAGGTGCGATGACAGAAAAGAATGTTCAAAATAAGTTTCGTTGCCGGGGCCCGGCGTTAGGATTACGATGCGTGGGTTGCGTTTTTGTTGCGGCGCAATGGCTATCAGTGCATTGTGTAATGCCCCAAAGTGTGGCGATAGTTTTTCAACCTTCATGCCCAGGAAAAGTTCGGGTACTACCCTGGCCATTGCCAATCGGTTTTCCAATGCATAGCCCGCGCCCGACGGGGCCTGGGTACGGTCGTTCAGAATCCAGATTTTACCATTTTCGCTCCTGGCCATATCGGCCGAGTAGGTAATAAGGTTGTGTTTGCCGGTCAGTTTTATGCCACAACATTCGCGTATAAAACCGGGGTGGTTATATATGATTTCCATAGGTAGGATACCCTCTTTAATCAACCTGCGGTCCCCATAAATATCTTTTAAAATAAGGTCGAATAAATTGGCCCGTTGTATTAACCCAGCCTCACTAAAGCGCCATTCGTCGGCATCAACCAAATTAGGTATAAGGTCAAGTTTCCACGTGCGGTTGTTGCCTTGTGGGTCGCCGTAAATATTATAAGTAACGCCATTCTCTTTTAAAAACCGGCCTATTTCTTTTACGCGGTCAACTATATCGTTTTTGCCCAGTTTTGCCAGCGAGGTAAAAAATGTTTTCCAATGATTGTTTAGGTTGGGGTTACTGGCAATAAGTTGTTGAAGGGATTGGTGCTTTTCTAAAAAGCTTTCCAGGGCTTGTGTTTGTGTGGTTAAGGGGCTCATTGTAGCAAAAAACGAAAACGCTATTTTTTTTAAAAATAACGAATTATGTGGCATTGCCAATTTCTGTAATGTTTAGGGCAATTTGCTTTGTGGTGTTGTTATTGTGCACGAACTGGCGTATGTACACCATCTTTTACATTTTTTATGCACTCTAAGGGCAACCTGTTTATAGAAGATCAGAACCCCTTACCTGTTGCAAATTATAATGACATCATTTTTATTTTTTTGGCCTGACATTCTTGCTTTTATAATAGGGCTATTGCCTGCCCGGCTAACGCCCCGCCAGAATAATTTCGTCGGGCTGGCAGTTGAACGGGGTCGCACTCGTGTACTAAATTGCTATTTGCAGTCTTTTCTTTAGGCGATATCTAACGCATTGCAGTCTGTTGGGAAAGTAGTTCTTAAGATATTCAAAAAGTATTTTCAAAATCTCCGTAGGCGCTTCCTAAATACTCAGGTAAAGGTGGCAGCTACGCAGCCTAAAAGCTTCCCATTCAGGTTTACTATAAACAGGATGCGCTGCCGCAGCAACAAGCCACGTTCTATTTATCAGATGTGAAAATCTAAACTCCACACATTTGTGTATAAACTGTAGGTGCAGGCGTAACACTACTTGGGGTAAAGTGATTACCTGTTGCAGGTTCCCAAAAAATATTAACGACGGTAACGTAAGGTGATAATTGCCCGGTGTAATTGTTTTATTTTTAACGTGTGTATATTATCAGCCATTTATTTGTTTACCCCATAAAATCAATGGGGGGTATAAGTTTGCAGCAGGCCATACTAACCGACCGCGGATTGCAATACGACCGAAGGTGGATGCTAATTGATGAGAGTAACAAATTTTTATCGCAACGAACCTTGGCAGCTATGGCACTTTTTACCGTCTCGGTTACCAATAAAGTATTACAGGTGCGTTATATACCTAAAAATGAGGAGATAAGCATAGCGCTGCAACCCCTTAATCCGCAAACCATTAAGGCCACCATATGGGACGATGTGTGCGATGTGCAATTGGTAGATGAGCGGGCCGACGAATGGTTTACTGTCAGGCTTGGCATGCGGTGCAGGCTGGTTTATATGCCCGATTTCAGCGAGCGTTTAGTGGAACAAGATTATAGGCATAACAACGACCTAACCAGCCTGAGCGATGGCTATGCCGCCTTACTTGTTGGGGAGGCATCCTTAAAAGAATTGAACCGCCGGCTTTCCCAACCCCTGCCAATGGACAGGTTTAGGCCAAACATAGTTTTTACAGGCGCAGCGCCCCACGAGGAGGATACTTTTGCGCACGTAAAAATTGGTAGTTACGAGCTGTTTGGCATTAAACCTTGTGCACGATGTACGGTAACCACTATAAACCAACAAACTGCACAAAAAGGCACAGAACCACTGGTAACAATGGCTGGCTATCGTAAGCTTAAAAACAATATATATTTTGGACAGAACCTATCAATGAAAGGAGGGGGAATTATAAAGGTTGGACAACAACTAGAGGTATTGGAGCGGAGGCAAAGTATACTACCCACACCTGTAAAGAATGCCTAAAGCAGACAGCCTACCTGCATTTTTTACGGTTTAGTGCTGCTATCCTGGCCCGTATAACCTTCACATCGTACCCTTTTTGGTGGCACAACTTAATTTTTTGCTGAAGGCTGCTGATTTGCCAGCTGATTATTATATTTTTAAAAATTTGCATTGCTGCTATGTCTATTAAAATGGATGCGAACCCGAATTAAAAAGTTGCAAATATGCACAAAAACCAGTTAACTGGATCTTCAGACCCCTTTAAATATGTTTTCGCGAATAGTTAGCTTATACAACGCAAAAATGTACGGTTCATTGTTTGCTTGCACTAATGACCGGCAAGCGTTAGTTTTGAACAAACAAATTACATGACATCAACCGCTACCACTGTTGAAGCGTACTTAAAAGAACTGCCCGACAACAGAAAAGAGGCCATTGGCAAACTTCGCGATGTAATTTTAACCAACCTGCCCAGTGGGTTTAGCGAACAAATGAGTTATGGAATGATTGGTTATGTAGTGCCGCATAGCCTGTACCCCCACGGGTACCACTGCAACCCAACGTTGCCATTGCCTTTTTTAAATCTTGCATCTCAAAAAAATTATGTTTCATTGTACCATATGGGTTTATATGCAGATGCCGTTTTAATGAAATGGTTTGAAAGTGAAATGGCAACACAAAATATTCCGCAACCCGAAATGGGTAAAAGCTGCCTTAAATTTAAAAAGCCTGAGCAAATACCCTACGCATTGATTGGGCAACTGGTGGCAAAAATTTCGGTAAACGACTGGATAGCCAGGTATGAAAGCGTGATGATTAAAAAGTAATTTTTTAAAATAACCGAACCCTGCGTGTTGCATAGGCCCGGTGTTGCACTGCTCACTTTCACTTAACTTTTTCTATCGTAATATTCTCTTTTTGCATTAATAATAGCACCGTCCCTGTCGTGTTTTAATCCACGAATTTTTTCTCGCCTCTCGCTTCTTTCCAATGCTTCGTTATTTCGTACAGTAGCTATCTGGTACCCAAAATCGTTTTTGATCTGCTCTATGGTCAAATCGATTTTTGAGGGTTGCCTTAAAGGGGTATTGGGCTCATAAAACGCCTGCCCAAAACCAAACGGCCTGTAACCAAACGGACTATACGCAAAAGGCGAGTAGCCAAATGGCGAATATCCATAACCAAACCTTGGGTTGTACAATCCAAATGCGGGCCGTACCACGGTCACCACCTTTGGCCCTTTTATTATACCGCTTGAATAGGACTTTACCCCACGTTGGGCAGTAACCGAAAAAGCAATACCGGTTACCGCAACAAGCATCCATAACTTTTTCATATATATATCTCCTTTTTTAATGTTATAAGAGCAAATACTATACTTGATTGTAAAGCGTAAAACACAATAACTATACTGTAACGCAATGTTATAGGTGTGTTATTGATGCACCGGCCATTTTATAAAAAGTTGTTTGGTACCAGTTGCAGTTGCATGTTACCACAGTGTGTACTCATTAACACCCTGGCGGGTACAATTTTTTTATAAATTATCTGTACCATTGGCTTTATTGTTTCCAAACCTGTATATGCCTGCTTTCGGGTAATAAAAAATACTGATTATGAAGAACATATTAATTTTTGCCGCAGTGGCAGGTATTGCCTCTGCTATTGCCTTGTACCTTGTTGCATCGCAGGATGCTATATTTTTAGAAGATGTGACCGACCTTGAATACTGATAATACCGTGCAAATAGCCGGTGGAATTTTAGCCTGAACGGTTTTAGCAATTGTTTTGTCCTTGTTTGTTTAAGGTTCGGGCGCATTTATATTATTAAAAAACTGTTTCGATTATAACTCACTTAGTTTAATGTTTTTAAACCATGCCCCGCTGCCATGATCCTGTAAAGCAATGTGGCCTTTTTTGGCCAACCCATAGCCGGGCGTATCTTTCCATTTTCCTTGTCCTTTTTTGGTTTTCCATTCATTGTTTCCCAACTCGTATTCAACCACTTTTTCTCCATTCAGCCAATGCTCAATGTTATTGTTCATTTTTACAATACGCGTGGTATTCCAGGTGCCTGCCGGGTTGGGCCTTGCGGTTGGTGCAGGGTTCATTGCGTAATTAGCGGCGGTCTTTTGCCAGTCTTCCAATGGTTGGGGAAAGCCTACATCGTCTATTAGTTGATACTCCGGTCCACTTTCATAAGCAGCCGGGTAATCCTCGGTTACCAGGTACAGGATGCCGCTGTTGCCCTGCGGTGCTATTTTCCAGTCAATGGAAAAGTCAAAGTTTTCAAATTGGGCGGTAGTAACCAGGTCGGCCCTCCTGTCGGTTTTGTTAGTGGAATCGCCAAGGCAATGCAACATGCCATCTGCCACCAGCCACGCTTCGGACGGCTTATTTTGATAGGCGCGCCAGCCATCGGTACTCTTTCCATCAAACAATAAAACCAGCCCATCCCCTTTTTCGTCGTCCGTAAGGGTATTGTCAATGTTGCTTGCCTTAATTGAATTTTTGAGAACAGCGGTAACGGTATCGGAAGTGGCTCCTTTTTGTTCGCCATTGGCGCAGGCCATTAAACCTATTGCCATAATTGTTGCCAACCCTGTTTTTTTATTGGTTATGATTTTCATACGCTTAATTTTTAAGTGGTAATTACTTTCAGGTTTTCGGGATCCCACTGCATGATTTTGTTATTAAAGTAACTATCGTTGCAAAGTAATGCCGGTGCCGCGGCGCGATAGCCAAACAGCGCATCTTCAACCACTTTGCCTTTATTGCGTATGGCGTTAGCCCAATTGTAAAAGTGATCAAAATGAGCGCCTTTGTATCCCGGTTCGGCAGTGTACTCAAGTTTTTCGGGTGTCATCATTTGTTTACGATCGTACACATATTGCTTTGCCCCGTTGGCTACATTTTTGGTCATAGTAAGCGGATCGTTTTCATCAACATTATTGCCGTTTCTAAGCAAGGTAACCTTGTCCCATTCCACGGTCATAGAGCCTTCGCTACCTACCATGCGCAGGTAGTTGGTGCCGCCGGTTCCATCAACAAAATTTACCCGTAGCGATAAGTTAAATGCAGGGTGTATGCTGGTTTCAGGATAGTCAAACATGCCTATCATTACATCGGGAACTTCGCGTCCGTCTTTCCAAAAGCGAAGCCCACCGGTAGCCATAATTTTATTGGGTCCCATGCTGCCTGTTACCAAATGAAGGCTGCTAAAAAGGTGTACAAACAGGTCGCCACTTACGCCTGTGCCATAATCGCGGTAGTTGCGCCAGCGAAAAAAGCGGGTAGCATCAAAAGGCCGTTTGGTGGTATTGGCAAGGTAGCGGTCCCAACCTACCGTGGCTGGTGAAGCATCAGCAGGGATGGGGTATTGCCACGCGCCGGTGGGCGACATACGGGCCCAAAAACCCTCGGCATAGTTTAGTTTACCAATGGCGCCATCTTTTAATAGCTGGCGGGCCTTTTCGTTGCCCAGCGAACTTAACCCCTGGCTGCCCACCTGGAAAACTACGTTGTTTTTGTTTTGTGCGGCAATCACGGCCGGCCCTTCGGTTACGTCGTGTACCATTGGTTTTTCGCAATACACTGCTTTGCCTTTGTCCATGGCGGCCACCGAAATATCCTTGTGCCAATGGTCGGGTACACCTATAATTACGGCATCTATATCTTTACGTTCTAATATCTCTTTATAATCGCGGGTGGTGTAAATATCGTTGCCCCAACGTTTTTTGGCATCGGCCAGGCGGCCATCGTACAGGTCGCAGGCGGCTACCAGTTTTATGCCGGGTACTGTTAGTGCAGTAATAGTATCGGCCGTGCCCATACCGCCAGCCCCAATTACAGCAATTTGTAATTGATCGTTAGCGCCAAAGTGTTGTTTAGCCTTTAAAAATTCGCGCAGGTGGCGTTCGCGGTCTTTGGCGGTTACAATGCCAGGCAAAAGGGTGGCACCTACCAACCCCTTACCCATTTTAGTTAAAAAAGACCGCCTGGAGTTTTCGTTGTGGTTCATTATGCAAGCGTTGATGTTTAGTGAAAATATGTTTTGGTTAAAAAGGAATTGCTGGTGTTGATTTTACTCCTAAATACCTGGTGCACTAAAATAACATTTATTGGATTGTGGAATTGGTATTGATAAAGAAAAGTTTATTATTGGAGAAGGTGGCCTGCATTCGCAGTTACCAAAGGGCAACCCCTCTTAAACATAAAGGCATTATGATTTGCTTTCCAAATATTAGCCATGCAGGTAATTTTAGCAAAACCCCAGGGGTTAGTGAATGATTATGGTTTATTGTACACCGGTACACCGGTTGATACCATTAATGAACCCCTCCGGGGTTAGGGAATTATGATTGATTACTTTTAACCGGTTGCGCCTGTAGCTACTTTTAGTGAACCGCTCCGGGGTTACGGAATTATGATTGTTTACTTTCCACCGGTTGCGCCTGTAGCTACTTTTAGTGAACCGCTCCGGGGTTAGGGAACGATGATTGTTTGCTTTCCACCGGTTGCGCCTGTAGCTTTTTTGTTGGCAAACCGCGTTGCGGTTAAATGATTGATACTATTTTTTGCTGCATAGCATTACCCAATGTACACGCTGTGCGACGCAACAATGCCTAATATATGCATTGCTGCCTGGCTCCAAAAAAAAAGTTCAGCGACTTTTAACATGGCACGGGTAAGGCGTCAAAACCCCACCTGCACCTGGCCTGGCCTACCCTTTATACCCTTATATAAATTTTTAGTTTGTTAAGCCACCAGCCGGCCAGCCAGCAAACCATCATAAACGATAGTGCAAACAGCAGGCTGCCAATTGGGCCGGGCGCCAATGGCTGAAAAATAATGTTGTTGAGGTAACTGAACAGGCTTGTACCAGACCTTATGGGAATGGTGTACAGTATTATGGCCAACACCTCGGACAATAGGTAAATAAATAGCGGGTTTTTGCCAAAAACTACAAAAAAGCTGGTCCAACGGCCTGCGTTGCCCTCTTTAATTTCAAGCACATACACCAGGGTGGCAAGCAGTATAAAATCAATACCTGTAGTGAGCAACACAAACGTACTGCTCCATAATTTTTTGTTGATTGGGAACAATAAATTCCACCATAGAGCAATGGTAATAAGTGCGGCACCAGCCAGCAGTAGTTTGGCAGTGGTTTCGTAATTTTTGCCGTTGGTTTGTATCAATTTACCTGCATAGTAGCCGATAATTACATTTACTATGGCCGGTAGCGTACTCAGCACTCCTTCGGGGTCAAAAGCTACGCCCTCGCCATGGTAAAGATGGTTGTTGCCAAGCAAAAACTCATCGAGGTACATGCCTGCGTTGCCCAGCATACTAAATGGTTGGGCGTTGTTGCCAAACAATAGCAGCAGCAACCAGTAGCCAATCAACAATATTGCGCTTACTATGATTACTGTATTGGTTTTTAGGTAGTGTATTAATATTGAACCGAAAAAGTAGCAAAGAGCAATGCGTTGCAGCACGCCCATTATCCTGGTTTCGCTAATGGGAAAGGTACTAAGGTGGCCCTCACCATCAATTTTAAAAAACGGAAACCAGTACATTAAGAACCCCAATATAAAAATGAGCAGGGTACGCCTGAGTACTTTGGTTATAAAAGATGCATTGCTGGTGAGGCGGTATTTATTTAACGAAAAACTCATGGCATTGCCCACCGCAAATAAAAACGATGGAAATACAAGGTCAGTTGGGGTAAAGCCATGCCACCCCGCATGCTGCAGTATGCCAAAGGCATTTGCACCGCTGCCGGGGGTATTTACAATAATCATAAAGCAAATGGTCATTCCCCTAAAAACATCAAGAGAAAGAAAGCGCTGAATATCAACTTTCATGAATGTGGGTATAAGGGCTATGGGAGTGGAATAATTTGCGCCTGCAAAAGGGAAGTTCCGTTAGGTGCAAAAAGGGCAATTGCCTGTGTGCGTATTAACGCGCCTGAAGAGTCGTAGTAAATCATTTGAAAGTTGTAACGGGTAAGTGATTTTGCCAGTGTAGTGTCGTGGGCGGTTACCATATCTTCTTTAAAACTTTCTATGGCAAAGCCTGTGCTTTTGTGCGGCAGCATACTTTCTATTTTTTGAAGGGCAATTATTTGGCGGGTATCGCTTTTAAATGCCGGGGCCTCGCAGCCCAATAGCAGGGCAAATAACACAGGCAGTAAGTATTTCATGGTAAGGGTTAAGCAGGTTTGGGCTAAGGTAGTGTTTAAACCAACTATAAAAGTACCCGGCTTTTTAGCATAGTGTTACTTCAATTAAGTTGGTAGTTTTTTGGTTTTAGGGTAGGTGGTAAAAAACCAAAAAGGCCAGCCGTTTACTGACTTTTGATGCAATCTAAGTTAAGAAAGGGCAAAACGATTATTATTGGATACTTCTGTTTGACCGTATTTGGTATAAGGGTTAAAGTTGAGGGCCGGCTTTTTTAGGATTTCGGCAGGCACTTCTGCCATTCTTTTGCCGGCCTCACCTTTACCGTACACATATGCCCACGGTTTAGACCAAGATGTTCACTTTTTCAACAACGGTAAATCCGTTAGCGTGTAAAATATGGTCAATATTGCCGTATTTGATTATTAGTGCCGGACTATGCCAATACTTGCTGAAGTTGGGGTAAGAGATGCTCGTTTAGCGCCTGCAGGGCCCTTTTTACTGTAACAGGGGCGGTCGGTACCAACTTTGGTTTCCCTTACCTTGGCTAATTCGGCGGTCTTAAAGCGTTTATGACACCGTTTTGTATATCAAAACAACTACCCACCCGGTCCAGCCCCTTTCAACATTTTATGTGGGTAATAAACTGGGGAAAATAATCCCGGTGCATTTTTCAGCATTATAAATAATTTGACTACAATAAAGAACGCATGCCTTATCCTTATTTATAACCTACCCCTTTTTGCAGGCGCAGGTGTTAGCTGGCACCAATATTGCCTACGTGTCAAAAACATAAACATGAAAATGAAGCGAATGATTCTGGTTGTATTTATTAGTTCTATTTCGTCAATAGCATTACAGGCTCAAAGACAAAATATATCGTTTGGCCCAACTGCTGGATTTGGGCATGCATGGTTGTCAAACAACTCGTCGTCAAAATATAAACCTGCCGGAAACGCAGGGGTTGCATTGGTGTACAGTTCGGCACCGCATATAGGCTTTGGCGCCGATCTTAAATTTTCAATTGAGGGTGCCAAATCAGAAGTAGGCACCGTTGAAAACGAAATCACACTAAATTATATTCGCGTTCCATTAAAAGTGATATACTTTTTTGGTGAATATGGCGATAGGTTACGACCTAAAATAGCCGCTGGCCCGTCGTTTGGGTTTTTAGTAGGTGGCGAACGTGAAATAACCCAGGGCAATGGACAGGTAAGCATTGCAAAATCGACCGATTTATACAAGGGGTTTGATGCAGGATTGGGTGTATTGGCCGGCTTAAATTACCGGTTGGTAAAAAACACCTGGTTTACCGGCGAAGTAAATTACTACAATGGTTTTACCAACCTTAGCGAAGCAACTAATACCAATTTTAAAAACCGTAACCTGGGTATAAACATAGGCGTAACCTTTGGCATTGGTACAGCTACCAAATAATTGTTAAAACAAGTAAACCGATCTTATTTTTTGATAACCAATAAAATTTTTATTATGAAAACAAAACAACGCATTTTTAAACCGGCCTTACTGTTAATGATAGCTACGGGGCTTTTTGCCAGTGGTTGCAGCAAGTTAAATAAGGCGCAAAAAGGTGTATTAATTGGTGCCGGTGCCGGTGGTGCAGTGGGTGCAGGGGTAGGCAAGGCTGCGGGCAATACTGTAGTTGGCGCTATTATAGGGGCTGCCGTAGGTGGTACTACGGGCGGTATTATTGGCCGCCAAATGGATAAACAGGCTAAAGAAATTAAAGATATACCTGGTGCTAAGGTAGAAAGGGTAGGCGAGGGTATAAATGTAACCTTTGAATCGGGGGTGTTATTTGGCATTGATCAGTCGGCGCTTACCAGCGATGCACAATCTAAAATTGGGGAGTTGGCTACTATTTTAAAAAAATATCCCGATACCTATATTTTGGTAGAAGGCCATACCGATAATTCTGGTGCAAAAACCTATAACTATGATTTGTCAGAAAAAAGGGCTAAATCGGTAACCTCATATTTAGGTAATCAAAACATCAATTCGTCAAGGCTAAAAACTGCGTGGTATGGCGAAACCCAACCTAAGGTTGCCAACGATAGCGAGACTGACCGGTCGCTAAACCGCAGGGTAGAATTTGCAATTTATGCTACTGAAGCCTTGGTTGAACAGGCAAAAAAGGAAGCTTCGAAATAGGCGTTTTGCAACAATTGTTATACTTGTACTTTTTAATAATAAAAGGGTCACCAACATACAACAGTTGGTGGCCTTTTTTGTAGGTGATGAGAGAAGTTTTATAGCTATCATAAAATTTTACCAGCACTACTTTTTTTAGTTGATTGTGTTAGTATGGTTGTTTTTTGTGAGGCCTGTAAAGCTAACTATGACGCTTAGTTTTTTAATTATTTAGCCTTACTTTTACTTTAAAAAAATAATAAGTTATGAAAGCGCCAATGAGTAAAGATGTAAAAGAATTACTGTCAAATACACAGAACTCAAAAAAACTTTCTGGTATTGTTTTAAGGGCTAACAGGCTTGGTATTGATCCTGTAATAATAAATGAAGACGGAAAAAAAATAACATTGGTTCGTGTGTCACCTTTCTCCGTCAGGTCAATCAAAAAAGCAAAGTAATCATCGCATCAAATGAATATTGTTTTTAATGCGGTGTTGGTCTCATTATTATTATTGCCGGGTGTTATTCTCCGGCTTTCTTATTTAAATATTGCTCATGGAAAACGCACCTTTAAAACCACTTTTGCCGAAGAACTTTTTATTTCTATTATTCTAACCTTTTTTATTCAGTTTGCCGGTTACGCGCTGGTACGACTATTATTTATACCCGTACACGAACCCACTCTTTTTTTATTATTAATCAATAGTGATAAAACGCTGTTACATGAACTAAACCCACGCAGCATTTTACTTTTTTTTACTTACAGCACATTTGCTTACCTGGTTAGCTGGTTTTTAGGTGCATGGATAAGAAAGTTGGCTATGAAAAAATTTTGGGACGTAAATTATCCTATTTTTCGGTTGCACAACGACTGGTATTACATACTTAGAGGCATTATTGAAGAAAGCGAAAACGGAAAAAAATACTTTAAAGAAGTTAAGAATGTTTGGGTAGATATTTTAGTTGAAAACAGTGAGCATTCATTCATCTACTCTGGTTTTTTGTTTGAATTTATTTTGTCGAAAGAAGAAGGGTTAGACCGGCTGTATTTGTCGGGGGTACGACGCCGAAAATTTGAAGCGGATAAGGTTGCAAATGATTTTGCAGCAATAGAACAAAAAGATTTAACTATTAATAAGCCACCAAACGTTCAACAAATATCTGCAACGGAAGAGCCTGATTTGGATGATTACGAGGATGAAAGGTATTATTACATGCCTGGCAACACCTTTGTAATTCCTTATTCCAAAATAGCTAATATTAATATTTTTTATTACGACGAAAAAGATAGTGACAATGTTGATACTATCTAAAAAGTATTAACTACGCGATTGTCGCATATTATTTAGTTAAAAACTAACTATTAAAATAATTTTAAATTGTATTTAAAAGTGTTGTGGGACCTGCCTGATTTATTATTGACCTACGGTGCGCTATACATTTAGTTTTCCCCTCTTAATTTTTAAAAGAGAAAAATCAGACTCTTCGGCAATCATGATGCTGGTTAGTACACCAAGCCCCTCCACTTCCAATTCAACTACATCGCCTAATTGCAGCCATTGCTCTTCAGCTTCGGGATTAATAAGTTTGGCTGTGCCGTTCAACTCTAAAAAGCAACCAGTGCCAACCGTACCGCTACCAATAATATCGCCAGCAAACAAGTTGGCACCGTAAGCGCAACGTTCTATAATTTCGGCAAAGGTCCAGTTCATGTCGCCAAGGTTACCGGTGCTAACTTTTACACCGTTTACCTGGCAGGTCATTGGCAGGTTCCAGCTTTTGCCTGTATGCCCTTCCCTGGCAGGTATTTCAAATTGCTCCAACTCATCTAATGTTACCAGCCACGGGCCGGTTATGGTGGCAAAATCTTTACCCTTTGCGGGGCCAAGGTTCAGTTTCATTTCATCCATTTGCAGGGTGCGGGCACTCAGGTCGTTTAAAATCATTAGCCCTGCAATATGTTCGTCCGCTTCGGCAGCGGTAATGTTGCGGCCACCACGGCCAATAACAATGGCACATTCCAGCTCAAAATCCAGCTTGTCAAAATGGTCGGGCATACAGCTTACCTCGCCGGGGCCTTTTATGCTGTGGTGGTTGGTAAAATAAAAAACGGGAAACTGCTCAAACTCAGGCACCATAGCAGCGCCACGGTTACGGCGGGCGGTTTCTACATGCTGGCTAAATGCATAAGCGTCGCGTACGCTGGGCGGAAAAGGAACGGGTGCTATCAATTGCACGGCTTCTACCGGTAAACCCCGTGCTTTAGTTATCCGGCCTTCATATATAGCTTTTTCGGCCTGTTGGGCAATAGGCAATAAATCATCCCAATAATTAAGCATCATGCTCATACTATTGGGCAGGTCGGGGTGCAGCACTTCCAGGTCGTAAATATAACCGTTTACATAGCAAGCCAATTGTTCGTTGCCTTCGTTTAAATAAGTAACCAGTTTCATGGTGTAATTTTATTGAGGTGGGTAAAAATAAGGGGTTTTTTTAAAAGCGTTTTTAATGCTGTCGTTGGCAAGCGGCTGCCTACACCTCTTATTTAAACCGTGGTGTATTTTGCATAAATCCTTTTTAGGTTTGTAAAAACAAGTGAGACGGCAAATCTTAATAAAGCCTACTGAATAATGGTAAAGTACCTGATGTCGATAGTGCCCTTTCACATTGCCCTGGCAACATTTGGGCAAAACAGCATAACTACGCCACATTGGATACGTATTAACCAGCTAGGCTATGTGCCTGCCAGTGGCAAGGTGGCCGTGTGGGCAAGTGCCGAAACTACTACCATTGATACCTTCTGGCTGGTTAACTCTGCAACTGCCCAACCAGTATTTATGGCACCTGCCGGTAAAAATTTTGGTGCTTATGGTCCGTTCTAAAGTTCCTGTCGGCTTAATTTTTCCAACTACAAAAAGCCAGGTGTTTATTACCTAAAGGCGGGCAATGCGGTGTCGCCCGTTTTCAATATAAATAATACGGTGTACAAAGGGGCTGCCGATTTTTGCCTGCAGTATATGCGGCAACAGCGTAGCGGGTACAATCCTTTTTTAAAAGATAGTTGCCATACCCACGATGGTTATACTCTTTATGGCCCCATGCCCGATAGTACCCATATAGATGCTGCCGGCGGCTGGCACGATGCCAGTGATTACCTGCAATACAGTACCACTACAGCCAATGCTACCTATCATTTACTGGCTGCTTACCGCGACTTTCCCGGTGTATTTGCCGATACAAAAAAGGCCAATGGATTGCAGGGAGGTAATAGGGTACCCGATGTATTGGACGAGGCCCGATGGGGCCTTAATTGGCTGCTGAAAATGCATCCCAACGTAGACCAGCTTTTTAATCAGTTGGGCGACGACCGCGACCACATAAATATGCGCATACCCACACAGGATAGCCAGTACGGAAAGGGTTTTGAACGACCGGTTTATTTTATTGATGGTAAGCCGCAGCAGCGCGGAAAGTTTATGAACAACACTACCGGCACCAGCAGTACGGCTGCAAAGTTTGCCAGTTCGTTTGCATTGGGGAGCACTATTTTTAAAAACGATAGGGCCTATGCTGAAAATTTACAATTTAAAACGGTTACATCGCTGGGCTATGCTTTAAAAAAACCAGGTGTAACCCAAACAGTATCTGTACGATCGCCCTATATATATGCAGAGGACAACTGGGTGGATGACATGGAACTTGCCTATGCTGCCATACAACAAACTTTTGACGAAGAAAGCCAGATACCGGAAAACGGCATACAGATAGGTCCGCCTCGCAAGCCCAACAGAAGTTTGATTGACCCGGCTTACCGGTATGCTGCAGTGGAGCCTGTTACACCATGGTTGTGTGCAGATACAGCTAAACATTACCAGTGGTATCCCTTTATAAACCTGGGCCGTTACGAACTTGCAAAATTGCTGACTGGTAAACGGAGGGACACTATTATTGGTTATTACAAAACCGGCATAGACAGGGTATGGCAACTGGCAAAACAGAATGCTTTTTATCGCGGCATTCCCTTTATTTGGTGTAGTAATAACCTTACCACATCGTTTGCCATACAATGTTACTGGTACCAACAGCTAACCAACGATGGTGCGTATGAACAGCTGGCGCAGGCCAACATGGACTGGCTGTTTGGCTGTAACCCCTGGGGCACCAGCATGGTGTATGGCTTGCCTGCATGGGGCGATACGCCTGTTGATCCGCACTCAGCTTTTACGCACCTAAAAAACTACCCCATTAACGGTGGACTGGTTGATGGGCCTGTATTCACCAGTATCTATAGCAACCTAATAGGCATACAATTAATGGAGCCCGATGAGTATGCGCCTTTTCAAAGCGACCTGGCCGTGTACCACGATGATTATGGCGATTATAGTACCAACGAACCTACCATGGATGGCACGGCATCGCTCATTTACATGCTGGCCGCCAAAGAAGCTGATGCGGGCAGGCAACAAACTTTTTATAACCATGGGGCATTGATAAGGGGAAATGCTGCTAAAAAAATAGCACTGGTATTTACCGGCGACACCTTTGCCGAAGGCAACCCGGCCATACTAAAAGCATTGAAGCGCCACCAGGCAAACGCCTCCTTTTTTTTTACGGGAAATTTTTACCGCAACAAGGCTTTTGCGCTTATAATTAAGCAACTGCAACAGCAGGGATACTACCTGGGGCCTCATAGCAATAAGCATTTATTGTATAACGACTGGAATAATTGTGATAGCCTGCTGGTAACAAAAGAGCAATTTATCAACGACCTGAAAGCCAATCTTGCTGAAATGCGAAAACATGGTATTGCCACCAACACTACCCGGTTTTTTATTGCTCCCTACGAGTGGTACAACGATAGTATTGCGCAATGGACTGCCGAATTAGGAATGCAATTGGTTAACTTCTCGCCGGGAACTTTAAGCAATGCTGATTACACTTACCCGGAACTACCCAATTATAGAAGTTCGGAGGAAATTTATACTTCTATTTTAAACAAAGTGGCCAGCGACCCTGCCGGGCTAAATGGTTTTATATTATTGATGCACATTGGCGTAGATAAACAACGAACCGATAAAATGCATGACCGAATTGGTGACCTGCTCAATAAACTGCAAGCCAAAGGATACGCTTTTGTTGGGCTGGATGAAATAGTTGATTGAGGAGTTCACCACTTTTCTTTGTCGGGTATATTGTTGTTGGGTGGAAACTTTTTTCGCGTTTCAATTTTTTGAAGCTGGCGCTCAATCATTAACCCGGCAATGGTATGGGAAGCCATTTGATCCTTATTATTGGCAAGGAAGTACCGTAGTTTTTCTTCCAAAATATCCATCCGGTAAAGTAATTGCACCAGCGCCGAAAAATCGTTCTTTAATAATTGATCTATATGGTCGGCCAGGTATTGGACCAACTGTTGGTAGGTAATGTGCCTTACCTGTGGTAGCAACCACAAGTTGCAAAGGTCGTCGGCAACCTGCTGTATATTGGCATTGTTATCCATTGTTGTCAGGTTTTTTAAACAGGGCTTTTACCTTTTGTTGGTTAAAAGGTAAGGTAAGCAGTAGCGACATGAGTACAGCCCTGAAAAGTTGTTTGCCAATGCTTGCCCGCGGCTCGTTAAAGTACCAGCTATAGAACGCCCATGCTGCAAACAAAAAAACCGCATTTATTAATATCAACACCAGCAATTTAATGATGGGCTGTAAACCAAAGTACCATTTTTGTATCCTAATCCACATACTTAATATTTTTCAACAACGCCCAAAGCAAACAAAGCGTAGTCGTATTTAACCGGGTCGGTGGGGTCTAATGTACGTAAGTAATCGGTCAGTTCAAGGGCGGCCTGCCAATCGATAACGGTACGTTGCAGCAGGTTAAAGCGGTAAGCTACCCGTGCTACGTGCACATCAATGGGGCAAATAAGTTGCGATGGACGGATGTTTTTCCAAAGGCCAAAATCAACGCCTTTGTTATCGGTCCGCACCATCCATCGCAAAAACATGTTTAACCGTTTGCAGGTGCTGTTTTTGGCAGGCGACGCAATGTGTTTATGGGTGCGCAGCGGAAAATCCTGGAGCGAAAAAAAGTATTTGAAAAAACCATTTAATGCTTGTTCGGTGTCCTTGTCGTTTGGCGACATACCCCTTGTAAATGCAGCTTCAAGGCTGGGGTGATGGCTGTAATGATGTTGAAGCAGCAGTACAAAATAAAGCAGATCGGTATCGTTAAACGTGCGGTGTTTAAAACCCAGCAACTTTACCAGGTCGTGTGGCTGATGGTTCCTTATAAAATCGTACGGGGCATCGTCCATCCGCTTAAATAATTCACGGCTTTTATTTATGATGGTGGTGCGGTTACCCCAGGCAAAAACGGCGGCAAAAAAAGCGGCTATCTCAATATCGTTTTGTTGGCTAAAGTGGTGAGGAATACATATAGGATCGTCGTGTATAAACGCAGGCTGGTTGTATTGTTCTACCTTTTTGTCAAAAAAATCTTTTAGGTCGTTGCGTTGTTTTCTGTTCACGGGGGTAAAGATAGGGTGAGCAATAAAAGTTATACTGTAGTTTGATGCCCCCCATTGAACTTACCCCTGAATGGAGCGTCGCCTCAAATGCTTCATTATAGTTACCAATGCTGGTGACCAAAAAAAAGAAAAAAACCTCCGGGCTGCGGAGGTTTTACAAATCAGTCATGTAAGGAAACTACCCAATCGCCCCATCCAAATCCTCCATCAAATCCTCTGCATCTTCTATACCCACACTCAGGCGGATTAATCCGTCGCTTAATCCATTTTTTATGCGCTCTTCGCGGGGTATGCTGGCGTGGGTCATGGTGGCGGGGTGGTTAATGAGCGACTCAATACCGCCAAGGCTTTCGGCCAGTGCAAATACTTTGGTGGATGATAACACCCGCATTACATTTTCGGTGCTTTCATCTTTCAATGTAAAACTCATCATGCCTCCAAAATCACGCATTTGCTTTTTGGCGATGTCATAATTTGGATGGTCTTCAAAACCGCACCAGTACACTTTTTCTACCCTGGGGTGGTTGCGTAAAAAGTGAGCTACTTTTGCACCATTCTCGCAGTGGCGCTGCATGCGTACATGAAGGGTTTTTATGCCACGGTGCACCAAAAAACAATCCTGCGGGCCGGGTACCGCGCCACAACTTTTTTGTATAAAATATAGTTGGTCGCGCAGGTCCTTATCGTTCATCATTAAAGCGCCGTGTATCACATCGCTATGGCCGCCCAGGTATTTGGTGGCTGAGTGCATTACAATATCAGCACCCAGGTTCAACGGGTTTTGCAGGTAGGGCGATGCAAACGTATTGTCGACACACAAAATCAGTTTATGCTGTTTGCTAATGGCTGCTACCGCTTCAATATCGGTAATGTTCATGAGTGGGTTAGTGGGCGTTTCAATCCACAGCAGTTTGGTGTTGTCGTTTATAAACGAGGTAATGTTGGCCGGGTCTTGAGTGTTTATATAGTGAAACTTTATGCCAAACTTTTCAAACACTTTCGAAAAAAGCCGGTAGGTTCCGCCATACATATCGTTGCTGGCAATTACTTCGTGGCCCGGGGCTAATAGTTTTATAACCGCATCGGTAGCTGCTACGCCACTGCTAAAACACAGGCCGTACTGACCATTTTCTATTACAGCCATCGCTGTTTCCAGGGCAGTTCGGGTAGGGTTTTGGCTACGTGCATATTCGTAGCCCTTGTTTTTACCGGGTGCTTCCTGCACATAAGTGCTGGTTTGGTAAATCGGGGTCATAATGGCCCCCGTACCTGGGTCGGGCTCGGCGCCTGCGTGGATTATTCTGGTATCTAATTTCATTGTATTGTGTGTTGTTTTTTTTGTTTTAACAGTACCTGTTTTTTTAATTGGGTAGTACTGCTGAACACCCGCGGTAGCAAACGGCCAACATCTACTTTAAACATTGTGCGGCGCAAAGGTACCGCCAGTCGTTGTTATTTGCATGGTGTGCATCTGCAGTTTGTAATGGTATGTTCAACACCTTTTTGGTTAATACGCCTATGCCAACCAGTTGTTTCCGGCTTTCGTGTATCCTGTCTACCATATCGGGGTGTTGCAGCCATTGGTGCTGGGGTGGTTCAAAGCCTATTTTATCTTTTCGCCAAACAATGGAGGCTGGCAGGTGGTCCTTCATTACATCTCTCAATATCCATTTAGTAAAACCATGCCGTATTTTGTAATTAGAGGGCAACGAAAAAACAAACGATACCAGGTTGTGCTGCAAAAATGGCAACCTTACCTCGGTACTGTGCGCCATCGCGTTTCTATCGGCATACCGTAACAAAGCGCCAAGGCCCAACTGCATTGTGTTATAGTAAAGTATTTTATTTAGATGGGATACAGTGGGTTTATAAATTTGGGGCTTTTTACCCTCGCTTAGCAGGTTGGGGTGTATGTTTAGTGACTGTTGTACCTTCCGTTCTGCTCTTTTTTGTAATTGCAAAGCTGCCTGGTGCGGGGCAAAGGCTGCCAAAAAATTAATGATGTTCCATCCATCCGTAACCCCGTTTTTGCGTGCCTCGCTTATTTCGTGCTTTAGTTGCTTCCACTCAAAAGCTGCCAGCAGTTCCTGCCAATACCAATGGTAGTATTGATGATAGCCGCCCATAGTTTCGTCTGCACCCTGCCCATCAAGCAATACGGTTACCCCGTGCTGTTTGGCTAATTCATATACTTTGTATTGGGCAAATACACTGGCCGATTGAAAGGGTTCCTCCTGGTGCCAAACCACCTTTTCAAAATTGTTGGCCATGTTGGCAGCCGTGGGCGTAACGTGGTGGCCTTTTAAGGCAAATGCACTATTTACCTGGTCAATAAAATTGCTTTCGTTGTTTTTAAACCCGGGAAAGGTGGCCGAAAAAGTTGCCTGCCCGTAATTGGGTGTAGCGTTTGCCTGGCTGTTAATTAACGCTACAATGCATGAACTATCCAGCCCGCCGCTTAAACTGGTGCCTACGGGTACATCACTTCGCAGCCTTCGTTTTACCGATGTTTGCAGCAGTTGGTAATAGGCGGCACACGCATCGGCGGTTGGCATGGAAATGATCTTTTCGCTATCAAGGTCCCAGTACGATTGTATATTAATGGTAAAAATATGGGCTGCCGCGCTATCCATTGTTAGTTGCAGGTAATGGCCTGCGGGCAAACTAAAAATATTTTTGAAAAACGTGTCAGCCTGGTCTAGCGGGTCGTTGGTAAGGCCAAGCACCAGGTAGTTTAGCAGCATGCCGTTGTTGGTTTGCCTGGGGTAACCAATGGCCCAAAGCGCCTTCATTTCGCTGGCAAAAATAAACTGTTGTTGGGGTAGCGCATAAAAGAAGGGCTTTTCGCCAAAACGGTCTCTTGCGCAAAACAAAGTATTGGTATGGCTGTCCCAAAGGGCAAAAGCAAACATGCCATCAAAATGCGTAAGGCACTCTTTACCATAATGCGCATACGCAGCTAATATAACCTCGGTATCTGTTTGGCTGCTAAATAAAAACCCTTTTAACTGCAGTTGCTTCTTAAGTTCAATGTAGTTGTACAATTCGCCATTGTAGGTAATGGTGTATCGGTTGGCATAATGCATGGGTTGGTAGCCAGCTGCCGATAGATCGATGATGGACAACCGCCGGTGGCCAAGGCCAACATTGCCATCATCATTTATCCAGTGGCCCTCGCCATCGGGGCCCCTGTGTTTTATGGCATCGCTCATTTGTTGTAGCCGGTTTAGGTTTACGTTATTTGTATCGGGCGAAATAATACCGGCTATGCCACACATAATTGTTTAAAGATAAAGGGAAGCAAATAGCCGCCAATAGCTAGCGCGTATATTTTTGCTCTACAAAATTTTTGTCAAAAAAAATACCCGGAAAATCGTTCCCGGGTAAAGTATTTTATGTTCAATTAATTACATCGATATGGGTACGCTCACCATTATATCATCCCACATTACCACCAGTTTGGGTGTACCGCTGCTATCAAAATACATGGTTAGGGCTTCTGTTGTTTCGTTTGATTTTTGTACCGGCACGTCAAATCGCACTATATCATTGGCTTCTTTGTAGGTATAGCTGCCCCAGGTGAAGTTGTCTTTATTTAGTATAAATGTCCACTTATTTTGTGTAGGTATACAAAACATGGAGTAGCGGCCTTTGGCCACTTTTTTGCCACCCATTATTACGGGTTTAAAAAACTCTATCTCGGTAGTTTCATTAGCCCCAATGCGCCAAACTTCATTAAATTTTACTTCGCCTCCAAAAATATTCCGGTCTTTTTTTTGAGGCCTGCTGTATAGTATGCGGGCTACTGGTGTACCGTTTATTTTTCCACTCATTTTGGCAACAGGGTAGTTGGGTGGGTAATACACAACGTCCATAGGGCTTTTATCCAACTCGGTAGGTTTTTGTTGTGCCACAACAAATTGAACGGTAAACATTATAGTAGCCAGTAGTATTAATCGGGTCTGCATTCGTATTTTTTTTGGTAAATATAAATCACAGTTTAAACAATGGGTTTTGTAGCTGTTGTAAAGTAAATGTTTTAACAGCCGGAAAAAACTGTTTATAACATTTATGTAGCGACTGGTAGTGGGTTTGGAATAACTCAAATACAGCATTGCTGGCGGTAAGGTACCTGGCACGCCTTGCTACACCAATAAAACTTTGTTGAATGCCCCATAAAGAGCCATAGTTACCCAACCAGTTTTGAGAAACCATGTAGGGTAACATTTGTTTAAAAACAACAGGTAAATCGCCCTCAAAATTTTGTAGGGTATTATAGGTTTGGCTGGCCAGTTGCTTTAATACCTGGCCTTGCATTTGCTCAAGTTCCAGGGCTAAAAAATGGTCGTACACCACATCAACAAAGGCGCCGGCATAGCGGCCTACTGCGGGTTTAAAAAACACACTTGCCTCCTTTGTTGCCTGGTGCAAATCGGTAAACAAATCTATATCGCGGTGCAGTTGAATACCCAGTTGCACTGCAGCCGGGTAAGCAAATTTTTGCCTGCCCTTTACATAATCACTTATCATGTTACCCACTAATATTTGTGGCAGGTTAAACGACAGGTATGCATGGGCCAGGTAGTTCATATTATTATTGGGCTATTTAGTACAACAACCTAAACAATAATAGTCATATAAATGCCCGCCGCTACATTGTGTTTTGTGCCTTGGGTTACCGTTCGCCCGCCGTTACTACTATTTAATATTAATAAAACCTTATTTATACTTTTTTTAAGAAATGGCCTCCAATGCTTGCCAGTATTAAGTTGTAGCTGTTTTGCCAAAGCATTTATGTTGTTATACAGTACCGGTCGTACATTGATTATTGTTAGTGCAATATGCTCATCACAATTGCCTTTGATGCTTTTTTAAGGACGGTATTTTTACTATGCAAACAAACAAATCATCATTAAAAATCAGTTATTATGAAAAAGTTATTATTCACCACCTTATTGGCTATTGGCCTTGCCGCTACTGCTTTTGCTACCGACGAAAGTAAAATAAGCCTAACCATTCGAAACAACTTTCAAAACGAGTTTCGGGGGGTACAAAATGTAATATGGAATGCAAAAGACGATTATGTAAAAGCGTCGTTTAACCGCGATGGGGTATTGACCGATGCATACTACGACCTAACGGGCAAACGTTTTGCCTTAAGCTACAGCGTGTCGGTTGCCGAGTTGCCAGGCAGCGCAGTAGAATCTATTTTTAAAGATTACCCCGATGGACAAATTACCGAAACGATTAAGTTTGACAACGGAGAGGAAAATGCTTATTATGTTAGTGTACAGGACGGCGATAAAACCATTGTGCTCAAAGTGCTTGATCGCAGTACTGTATCGGTATTTAAAAAAATCAGGAAACGCGGCAACTAACGTAGCTGCTGTTTTAGCGGGGTAAAGCCTTTAGTAACTGGTAAGGTTATCAAAGGCTTTTTTTATTTCGTGGTTGCCTAGCCTGTCAAATGTACCAAGGTTAGTTAAGTGTGAAAGTAACCTGTCAAACTTTTGCAATAATGGCTGCCCGCAAGGGTTTTTTACATAAAAAGGAAGTTGGTATGCGCTTATTTCAGCAAACTCCCATGGGTGAAAATACAAATTTAAATAGCCGTTTTGTGCCAAGGCCTGTTTGCATAAAACGAGGTAAAGCGCAAGGGGTATATTTTTAAAGCCAAGCCAGAACAAAGGAAGTCTAAACCGGGTGGCAACAGAGGTAGGTATACGCAAAAGTCCTTGATCTATAAAAGCGTTTACGGGCAAATGGCTAAAGTTATAACGACCGGGTAGCCTTATTGGGTTAATGGAGGAGTCGTAATGATAGCCCGCCTGTTTTATAAGGTAAATAGGTACCTGCCGCATGCGGGGCATTCGCAGCCCGGTTACCACCATGCCCGATATTTGTTGTAATGTTTGCCGGGAAAGCAACAGGTCTTCTTCTTTAAACGACGAATGATAATAACTATGACTGGCTATTTCATATTGACTTGCCAGTTTTTTTACAATATCGGGTTGCTTAACAGCAAAGGCGGCGGTTGTAAAAAAGGTAGCCGTTACATGGTACTTTTCAAGTACAGGCAATAAATTTTGTAAACCTTCTACCGACACTTTTATTTGTTCGTTTGGCAATACGTGCTGGCCATATTCAAGGGCAATATCAAACTCTTCTAAGTCGAAGGTCAGGTAAATGGGCGGTTTCTTCATGTGTATACGGCGCAATTTTTTCACGGTTCATTTTCAGGCGTTTTACAATCAGTAATAAATTTATTACTTCGGTCAGCAGCACTTTAACGCCCATTCCGCTAAATTCTATAAAAGGCTTCAGTTCAAGCGAAATAATCTTAATAATCATTTGTTGCCTGTAACACCTTGTCAAAAATTCTGTATCTACCATAAAGCGGTTAATGGTAGTTGATAAAAACACTTTTCTGCCAGCTTCATTAAATCCTTTTAAGCCCGATTGCGCATCACAATCGGGAAGATTAAGTAGCACCCTGTTTCCAAAAACACAGGCCATTGAAATTACTTTTCGCTTTAAGGGAACCTTTTGGTAATAGTGTGTGGTGCGTTTTCCGGCTACAATGTTGTACCCCTGCTGCAGTTGTTGGTACATATTTACCAGGTTTTTTGTCAGGTAAGGAAAATCAATATCGGTAGTAATAACGTAAGGGGCTAATGCTGCCAAAACACCTGTTCTAAGCGCAAAGCCCTTGCCTTTGTTTTGCCCGTACGATGTGCATTGCAGGTTTGCGTATGCCTCATTTAGCAACGCAAACCGTATAAGCAATTCGGGGTTTTCAAAACCGTCGTTCACCACAATAAATTGAATGGAAACATCCGGCAGTGCTTTTTCAACTTCTATAATATTGTTTATAAGGGTGGCCTGCCAGTTACGCCGGGGTTTGCACATAGGCAGCACTATGGCCAGTTGATAAGGGGGTTGAAGATGCATTAGGTTTGGGTTTAGTAAGCAAATCGTACATAAGCTTTATCCACACTAACAGGCATGGCAAGGCTCGTATACTGTAGGGTTGTATAAAAGAATTTTTTAGCTGACGCGGAAAAATATCGGTAATACTTAGCACGGTAAACACCAGCACAAGCGCCAATAAAATTTTATTGATAAGCGAGGTGGGCGTTTGCGTGTACCAAAGGGCTACCCCTGCTACCGCCAGCAGGTAAGTGGCCGACTCTGCGGCATGGTTAAAAACAATAATAAAAAGTAACAGCCCAGCCAGGTAAGTAAGTTGCCAGCTTTTGCTGCTAAACGATGTTTGCTTTAAAACCAAAGGAACAAGCATAACAATTAGCCCACCAAATTGCAGGTAAGCGGCGTCAATAGGTGTTTTTAGTACCTGGTATTCAAAGCTTATGAGCGATAATGCTGTTTTGCACTCCTCCATACTTTTGTCGCCACTTAGCGAGGTAAACCAGTGTTGATATTGTTGCAATAGTTGCGGCAGCGAAACAAACAAAAGGGGTACCGAAAAAAACACCACTGCCCATACTGCACAAGCAAGTAAAAATTTTATTTTGTTGGGAAAGAAGACAAAGCAAAGCCCCACCGCAGCCGGGTACACTTTTATAAACAGCAACAACACAGTTAAAAATGCTGCCATCACCTGCCGGTTGTTTTGCATGTTAATAAAAGCGAATAGCACCAGGGCAAGGTTAAGGTGGTTTACCTGCATGTGCTGCAAGGCATTAATGCAGTCGGCAAGGCAAAGGGCCAGTAAAAAGTATTTGGCATGGCGGGTTATGGGCATTGCATTTACGGCCACCATGTACAACAACATACTTAATACCAGCCAGCAGGCCATGCCCGGCCAGGTAGGTAATAAGGTAAATGGCGCAAATAATACCGAAAAAGTAGGGTTATACAAAAACAGGTCGTAATACTGTTGCGGATACTCCAGGTATAAATTTTTGTTGTTTAATAAATGCCCGAACGAAGTAGAAAAAATGGAGAAATTATTGTATTTGCCAAGGTAATATTGCTGATAGGCAACCAGTGCTGCCAGCAAAATGCCGGCCAAGAGTACTAATAATTTTTGAGGCGGCGCAATTGGTTTTGGCTTATAGCCGGCCGTTTTTTCGGCCCTGATTTGCTGAACGTTCAATCGGTGAAATTGAAAAATTAATCGGTAATAATAGTTTGCAAATTATTGACAAAAAAGGTCAGTTTACCTTAAATGAAGGCTCTGCCCATTTAAAAAACGATTAAAAAATTTAAGCGGTAATTTTGCGCCATCAAAAATTAAAATCGCATGACTAAAGGACCTATCTCTCAGTTTATTCAGCACCACTACCGACACTTTAACGCGGCAGCGTTGGTAGATGCAGCCAAAGGTTACGAAACGCACCTGTTGGAGGGTGGCAAAATGATGATAACGCTGGCAGGTGCCATGAGTACGGCCGAGCTTGGTATTTCGCTGGCCGAAATGATAAGGCAGGATAAAGTGCAGATTATTAGCTGTACTGGTGCCAACCTGGAAGAAGATGTGATGAACCTGGTAGCGCATACCCATTACAAACGCGTACCCAACTACCGCGATCTGAGCCCGCAAGATGAGTGGGATTTACTGGAAAAGGGGTTTAACCGTGTTACCGATACCTGCATACCCGAAGAGGAAGCTTTTAGGCGCATTCAAAAGCATATTGTAAAAATTTGGAAAGATGCTGAGGCTGGCGGCGAACGGTATTTTCCCCACGAGTTTATGTACAAACTGCTGCTAAGCGATGTAATGAGAGAGCATTACGAAATACCTGTAGAAAATAGCTGGATGATTGCTGCAGCAGAAAAAAACCTGCCGATTATAGTACCAGGTTGGGAAGATAGTACCATGGGTAACATTTTTGCCAGCTATTGCATTAAGGGTGAATTAAAAAGTACTACCATGAAAAATGGTATCGATTATATGGCATGGTTGAGCGAGTGGTACAAAAACAATAGCGCAGGCAAGGGCATTGGCTTTTTTCAGATAGGCGGCGGTATTGCAGGCGATTTTCCTATTTGCGTGGTACCTATGTTATACCAGGATATGGAAATGCACGATATACCGTTTTGGAGTTACTTTTGCCAGATTAGCGATAGTACCACCAGTTACGGTAGCTATAGCGGGGCAGTACCAAACGAAAAAATTACCTGGGGTAAATTAGATATTAAAACGCCTAAGTTTATAGTGGAAAGCGATGCTACCATTGTGGCTCCCTTAATATTTGCCTACATTTTAGGGCAATAAGGTGTTATAGACTTATTTGTTAAAAGCCCGGTTAATGTAAGTTGTCCGGGTTTTTTAATTATGGCTAAGTATTGTGCGGCAACTACTACCAACGTTTAAAAATATTAATAACCAATGTTAGCAACAGGCTTACCAATAGCATACTCACCAGCGGAAAATAAAACTTTGTAGTTGTGTTTTCAATTTTTATATCGCCTGGCAAGCGGCCAAACCAATGCAGCTTGTTGCCAAAAAAATATATTACCATCCCAATTGCTACCAGCACCAGGCCGCCTGCAATTAAATACTTTCCTGTTTGTTGGCTCATAAGTAAAGGTAGTTTAGGCGTTTTTATGTTTCCGGCATTTTGTATGGAAGTAAAGCTTTAAAACCTGGAAAAAAAATGCGGGCAGCAGTTTAATGTGTGTTTTTAATTGGCAGCAGGTGGTTTACTACCACTACACGCAGAAAAATTTCTACAGCCAAAGGCAACAAATGCAAGAAAAAAATGGCCAAAGGCGTATCATTTTTATCTTTCTTTAATAAATAAAGTTGTTATGCGACAACCATTTTATACATAAATGCGTACTATCATAACATTCATTTTACACATTATTAATTAACTCAAAATTTTGCCATGAAATTTACATTTATTCTCTCTTTTTTATTGCTTTTATTAACTGGAATAACCCATGCGCAGCTACGTTATTTTTATGCCGATGTAAATAGCGTTCAGGAAGTGCCTACCAACTCCTCAACTGCCACCGGCGTAGTAATACTAACTTACAACACCGTAAACAAAGTTTTACAGGTAACAGGCGATTATCAAAATTTAACCGATACTGTTACTGTTTCGCATATACATGGCCCTGCTGCTGTGGGTATAAATGCCGGCGTATTAATTAATTTAATTAACACAAAAGGTAAATCGGGTACACTTTCGGCCACTGCTACATTAACTGCTACCCTTGAAGGCTATTTGTATGCAGGTACTATGTATGTAAACGTACATAGCAAAACTTTTGCTGGTGGCGAAATCAGGGGCCAGGTGTTGGCAGCCAGTACAACAAATGCTGTATTATACAATGGCAGGTTGCAGGGTGCCAGCCAGGTGCCTCCTAACGGAAGCGCCGGTAGTGGAAGTTTTAATTTGTTGTTAGATAAAACCAGTAACATGGTGTATGTAACGGGCAGCTTTATGGGTTTGTCTGGTAACGCTACTGTTAGCCATATTCACAGGGCCATCGTAAATACTAATGGTCCGGTAATCATCACTTTATCGCCTACCCTCGAAACCAGTGGTACCATCCATGGTATCAGTGCTATTAATCCGGCAGATGTTATTTTGTTGGAAGATTTTGGACTATATGTTAACCTTCATAGCGCTGTATTTGGTGGCGGTGAACTTCGCGGCCAAATCAACAACCTGTACCAGGGTAATTTATTTTCGGCAGTATTAAATGCTGCCCAGGAGGTTCCAACCAACCCATCAACCGCCAGGGGTACCGTAATTGTAAATTACAATATGCAAACAAAACGGTTACAACTGTTTGGCGATTTTCAAAATTTATCAGGTATCGCTACTTTGGCGCATGTACATGGGCCGGCAGCAATTGGCGTTAACGCCCCGCCCGTTTTTGATATTACTTTTTCGCCGCTAACTAACAGTATAATTAGCGCCGATGTTACCTTAACAGCCCAACAGGAGGCCAATTTATTTGCCGGATTATTTTATGTTAATATACATAGTACAGTATATGGTGGAGGCGAAATTCGCGGTCAACTTAAAATGCAAACGCCGGGCGAAACACAATTTTTTACCGGGTTAATGCAAGGCGCCCAGGAGCCTATCCCTTCGGGTTCGGCTGGCGTTGGTTTAGTAAACGTATTATTGGATAAGGTTACCCGCGAGGTATTTGTGACCGGTGGTTTTCAGGGGTTGCAGGGCAACGCAACAGTAAACCATATACACCGAGGCCCTACCGGTGTTAACGGCCCTGTAGTGGTTGGACTTACAGCAACACAAGCCATCGGTGGTACCATGACAGGTAATGCCATTGTATCTCAATCATTTGCCGACTCAATGATACAAGGGTTTACCTATGTTAACTTACATAGCACAGCTTTTCCGGGCGGCGAGTTAAGGGCACAACTGGGCAACGTAGTACTGCCGGTGCGGCTTACCTCTTTTAACGGGTACAAGGACAGAAATGCAGTAGTATTGGTTTGGGAAACTGCGCAGGAGCTTGAACTTAAACAATACGAAGTTGAACAACAGGATATTGCAACAAGGGTGTGGACCAAAAAAGCTACTGTGCCAGCTAAAAATTTGGCCAATGCAACCTCGTACCGTATAAACGACCAGCCACTTAGCGGCAAAGCCAACTACGTTATTTACCGTTTAAAAATGGTTGACAAAAACGGAAGCGTTAGCTACTCCAATACCATTAGGCTAAACTTTGCCAGGGGTGGCGCAGTACTAAACCTGCTATCTAACCCGGTTACCAATGGTTCAGTCAGGTTTACTATTACAGGGTTAGCTAATGCAGCAAAGGCCGATGTAAGCATTATTGATATTACTGGTCGCTTAATGTACGGTAATACAATTTCGGCAATGGCTAACAATAGTATTGATGTTAGCAGTTTTAGCAGGGGAACTTATAAACTTTTGGTACGTGTTAATAATACTGTGCTAAACGAAACCTTTGTTAAGTAATATGACATAGCACAATACAGTTGTGCTACAGTTGGTTGCTCAATAGTATTGTTATAGTACAAGTGAGTGACACAACCGGGGCTAAATAGTATTCCAACAGCTGGTTACAAAAAAAAGCCTCATTTAAACAATTATTTACCACGAAATAAAATAATAAAAAGGCCGCTCATAAAAAGGCGGCCTTTTATTTTTACCATGTGTAACTGTTACGCACTAACGGTTTTGGCAATGGCGGTAATGGCAATCACCAACCGGTCAAGGTCTTTAAGCGTGGTGTATACATGTGGCGTAATGCGCACGCAACTAATGTTTTCCCACACAATACTGGTGGTGTGTATTTTATATTTATTAAAAAGCTGGTTGCCAAAATCGGCTGGGGTAATGCCCTTAACGGATATGCCGCAAATGCCACACCCATAAGCAGGTAATAACGATGTATAAAGCGTAACACCCTTTATGGCTTTTACCTGTTCGGCCCAGTAATTTTTTAAATAGTGTATGCGCTCCTGCTTTCGCTGGCTGCCAATACCATTGTGAAAATTGATGGCTTCGCCTATGGCTTGTTCAATACAAAAGCTTCGGGTGCCCAGTGTTTCAAACTTGGTAATGTCGTTGCTGTGTGGCTTATCGTTACACAACAGAGGCCATATTTTTTCAATATGCACCTGTTTAATCCAAAGCATGCCGCTGCCAATTGGGGCGCTTAAAAATTTGTGCAGGCTGGTGCCAAAATAATCGCACTCCAGCTCCGGTATTGTAAAGTTGAGTAACCCAAATGAGTGTGCGCCATCAACCAATACTTCAATGCCTTTTTTATGAGCCATTTGGGCAATTTTTTTTACCGGCATTATTTGCCCTACCCAATTTATAATGTGGGTTATATGCAGCAATTTGGTGGCCGGGGTAATAGCCCGTTCAAATGCTTTTACTATCGCCTCATCATCCTCTACGGGAAAATCGAAACTTAGTTGTTTGTAAATAATGCCTTCGCGTAAGGCCCGCTGCCGCCAGGCCTGTATCATATTGGGGTAATCTTGTTTGGTGCCAATTACTTCGTCGCCCCGTTTAAAATCCAATCCGTAAATAATGGTATTTAAGGCCTCGGTGGCATTGCGGTTTATGGCAATCTCCTGCGCAAGACAACCTGCCAGTTCAGCCAATTTTTCTCGAAGTGGTTCGCGGCCCATGTCAATAATGCGCCACATGTAGTACGATGGGGCTTCGTTGGCCAGTTTGTTGTAGCGGTCAAGGGCATCCTGTACCACCTTTGGTGCGGGGCTTACCCCGCCGTTATTTAGGTTTATGATGCTGGGGTTTACCGTGTAGGCCTGTTGTATAAAACTCCAGTAATCTTCGTTACCGGAGGCCTGCTGCGGTGTTTGGTGCGCAATGTTTTTTGATGCTTGTAAAAAGTCTTTCGCATACAATTGATTAAACAAACTATTGGTTGAAAACGCACCCGCCAACAAGCCGGCATTTTTAAAAAAAATTCGTCGTGTATTGCTCATTTTTTTATGATTAGGTAAAGAAAGTTATTACTTTTTACAGGTTACCTTTGCCTAATAATTTTACAGTTATGACAAAGGGGAGCTTATTATTGGTTTTAGCATTAGGGATGGTTTTTTTATCTGCTCAGTCCGCTTTGGCGCAATGTTCCATTTGTACAAAAACGGCCATGCAATTGGGCGATAAGGCAGCTACGGGTCTTAACTCGGGCATTGTTTATTTAATGATTGCACCGTTTGCAGTGGTGGGTTACATTAGTTACCGCTGGTACAAAAGCGAAAAAGAGTACGAAGCCCAGGGCGATTTGCCCGCTACACCGCAGCAATAATTTACTACCCACCCAGGTATTGCTTTACAAATTGATACAGGTTAAAAGGCATACCATTGTTTACCTGTTTGTTAATTGCTTGTTTTAAATCTTCTTTTTTTACATTGTGCATACGGTATTGTGCTATTAAAAAATAGGCACGTTGTACCAGCAACAAGGTGCGCCGGTTTTGGCGGTTTGTTACCGCAAGTTGCTCAACAATACTATTAAATAATTGTGCTATGCCTGTGTTGGTGGTGGCAATGGTTTTTAAAACAGGGGTAGTATTATGGGCACCGGTGGTTGTGGCTATTTGCCTTAGATTATGCACAAATTTGTCTGCACCCGGTCGGTCGGCCTTGTTTACCACAAAAACATCGGCAATCTCCATAAGCCCTGCCTTCATGGTTTGTACCTCGTCGCCAGCCTCGGGCACTACTACTACCATAGTGCAATCGGCCAGCCCTGCAATTTCAACTTCGCTTTGGCCAACCCCTACGGTTTCCACAATTACATAATCAAACAGTGCCGTCCTTACTACGTCACATATCTCAATAATTTTTGGATGCAGGCCACCAAGGCTTCCCCGTGTAGCAAGCGAACGAATGTACACATTTGGGTTGTTGTACCACTGGCTCATACGTATACGGTCGCCCAACAGGGCCCCAAGGTTAAATGGCGACGATGGATCCACGCAAACGACGGCTACTTTTTTTTGTTGTGCTACCATTTGGCCCACCAAAGCATCCACCAGGGTGCTTTTGCCAGCACCAGGCGGCCCGGTAATACCAATTAAAGGCGTTGGGCTGGCGGGCAATTGTTGCAAAAATTCAAAATAGCCCTCGTGTTCATTTTCTACCAGCGATATAGTACGTGCCAGCGCCTTTATATCGCCCTGCTTAAAGTTGTTTAGTAGTTGCTGCCACATTGCCCAACGAATATCGGCAGTTGAACGCTAAGTTTGCTGTAAACCATTAAAAATTACCGCTGCCTACCCAATGCCCTTATTACTATCTATACCTAAAAAAAATGTGTCGGTTGTATTAGTTTGTACGCTAATAATTACAGGCATGTTTGTTAGCAGGGCTATGGCTTCAATTGCTTCGGTGGCGGCGGTTGGCTTGTTTTTGTTACAAAATAAAAACCGGCAATGGCCTGTTAGCACCATTGCCGGAGCTGCACTGGTAATTGTACCGGTATTAATAAGTGGTTTATGGAGCCAGCAAACAGGCCTTTGGTTTAGGGCCCTTGAAGTTAGGGTGCCGCTACTAACCATTGGGCTGGGTTTGGGTGGCATTACTATTAGCAAAAAAACATGGGTATTGTTGGTGGCTATACTGTTGGCTGCTACCCTTGCAGGCAGCCTGTATACGATACTCAAGTTTGTGGGCAATCAACAACAAATATTAAACGGTTACCTGCAGGCCAGGGTAATGCCAACACCGTTAGAGGATGACCATATACGTTTTAGCTGGCTGGTGGTGCTGGTAATTTTGTTGTGTTGCCAATGGCTTACCCAGGTAACCGGGCGGTTTCGTAAAAGCATTATAATAGTTGCATTGGTGTGGTTGGTAGTGTATCTGCATTTACTGGCGGCCAAAACTGGTCTCCTTTGTTTATACCTGGCGGCGGGGTATGGTATTACGTATCTTATTTTTAAAAAGAAGAAAACGAGCATTGGGCTACTGCTGTTGTTGGCAGTTACAGTGGTGCCTTTTTTATGCTACGTAACCATGCCAAGCCTGCAAAACAGGGTGCAATATGTAATGTATGATTTTGGCAATTACAGCAGAGGCAATTTTGAACCCGGCTCAAGCGATGGTGCCCGCGTGCTGTCGTTAAAAGCTGGCTGGTACCTGCTACAAAAAAATTTAATAAGCGGGGTTGGCTTTGGCGATTTACAGGCCTCTTTAGATGCGTGGCACCAAACCTTTCAACCATCAACACCGGCATACGAGCGTTTTTTGCCTCTTAACCAATGGATATTGTACGGGGCCGCCAGCGGTTGGCCCGGAATATTGTTGTTTACCGCAGGTATATGGTTGTTGCTAAAAACTACCCTTCGCGGCAATATACTCAGCCGCATATCCGGCATGGTATTGTTAGTGCCTTTGTTAACCGACGACACCCTTGAGCGACAGTTTGGAGTGCTAATCTTTATCTTCGTTTGTATGTTGTGGTTGCAGCATCAAAAACCACAGCCTGACTAATGATATGTTGGATATTTCGGTGGTAATTATTGGTAAAAACGAAGCCCATATTATTGGCGAAACCATACGGCGTGCCCAAACCATTACCAACGATGTTATTGTGGTGGATAGTGGTAGTACCGATGACAGCCCACAAATAATTATCGACTTAAAAGCTACTTTGCTACAAACCAGCTGGGACGGTTACGGCCAAAATAAAAACAAAGGGATAGCCCTGGCAAAGCACCCATGGATTTTAAGCATAGATGCCGACGAACATGCCGATGCTGAAATGGTAAAAGCAATAAGCAGGCTGGTGCCGCCTAACGAATACACCGTGTACCGCATTGCCCGTAAAAATTTTTTGGGCAATAAGCAAATACGCTATGGCGAGTGGGCCAGCGATGCACCAATAAGGCTTTTTAATAAAAAAACGGTGCAATGGAACCACGATGCTGTACATGAGCAACTTAAACTGCCGCCCGGTTCAAAGGTTGAAAAAATAGGCGGCAGCCTTTTACATTATACAATAAAAGACCTTGCCGACTATGCCCAAAAAACTACCCGGTATGCAATGCTTGGCGCAAGCCTTTATTACCACCGCGGTAAAAAAGCAGGATTTATAAAAAGAAGAATATCGCCGGGATTTGCTTTTTTTTCAAACTATATTTTAAAACGGGGGTTTTTAGATGGTAAGGAAGGATACCTTATTGCAAAAATGACAGCATTTTACACTTTTTTAAAGTATCAGCGGTTGTACGAGTTGCACCATAACAGCACAGGTTAGCTGTGTGGTATCACTTTTTTGGCTTTTTCCATTTTACCTTTATCGCATTTTAAAAAAGAGTTTCATCCATGACCAATTTTATTCCGATTTTTCCCTTGGCAATTGTGGTTTACCCAGGCGAAAATGTTAACCTGCACATTTTTGAACCCCGATACAAACAACTGATTACCGAGTGTTACAGCGAAGGAAAACCGTTTGGAATTACACCGGTGTTGAAAAACGGCATTGGCGAAGTTGGCACATTGGTGGAGGTGATTGATATTGTAAATGTGTACGGGGATGGGAAGCTTGATGTAAAAACAAAAGGCCTTGAGGTGTTCAGGATTTTGGAGTTAATGAAAGAAGTGCCTGATAGATTGTATAGTGGAGCCATTGTAAACTACCCCGAAAATGTGTACGACCAAAAAGGGGTGTTGCTTACATGGGTTGTAAAAAATATCAGGACCTTACATAACTTGCTAAAACTTACCAAAGATTTTGTAAAGCCCGATGGCGAATTGCTTTCGTACGATGTGGCGCACCACGCAGCCTTGTCGGTGGAGGAAGAATACGAAGTGCTGGCATTGTTTAGTGAAGCCCAGCGACTGGAGTACTTAAAAAGGCATTTGCAAAAGGTGTTGCCCGTGGTAACCGAAATGGAGTTATTGAAAGACCGGATAAAGTTAAATGGCCATTTTAAAAACCTTCGGTCGGACTTTAACCTGTAGCCACCCGCTTACAAGCCATTGTTTTGTTGTTGCCAGTTTTGGTAAATTTTATCCTGCATTGGGCGGTTCGTTTCTACCTCGGTAAGGGGTTTGCAGGGCCCCCACTCCTTTTGCATTTGTAAGGGCAGTTGCTGGTACAAACCAGTGCCCCTGGTTTTCCATAAAAGCATTTCGTCACTTACCTGTTTTATAATACGGGCCGGATTGCCGCCCACAAGGCTGCGTGTCGGTATGTTTTCGCCAGCCTTTATAAAACTTAGCGCACCAACAATACATTCGTCGCCCAAAACCACGTTGTCCATAATAACGGCATTCATACCTACCAGGCAATTGCGCCCAATGGTGGCACCGTGTATAATGGCCCCATGACCAATGTGCGCACTTTCATTCAACACTTCCATTATGCCCGGAAACATATGTATGGTGCAGTTTTCCTGCACATTGCAGCCATCCCCAATGGTAATGCCGCCCCAGTCGCCCCGCAATGCGGCACCGGGCCCTATGTACACATCTTTACCAATAATAACATTGCCCGTAACGGTAGCCTGCGGGTGTACAAACGACGACGGGTGAACTACCGGAATAAATTGATTGAATGAATAGAACATATAGTGTAGCTAAATGATCAATTTAAAAATGGTCTAAGCAAAGTCGCTCTCTGTTCAGTTGACTTTGCGGTAAACGGTTCCTTTAAATGAGGCCACCAGTTGGTTATGCTGGTTGGTTACTTTCACCTGGTATAAACCTGTTGCATTGGTAAGGTTTTTTTTGGTGATTACGCCAGTAGGCCTGTCGCCAATGGCAATTGTATGGGTGTGCGACATACTGGTTTCAAGTGATACTCAGCAAACGGACAGTACTCGTTTGCAATTGCTGAGTGTGCGATGTACTGGTTTCAATTGATTCTACCTTTTTGTTGCGGCTGTAAAAGGCAAAGGCCAAAGCATTGTGGGCATACAAAAAACTAATGCCACCATTAGCAATACCAAAACTATTGAAAATTTCGGGTTGTACCGTCGTGGCAATGGTGCAGCTACCGGGTTGTATGTTTATAATTTTAATAGTAAGCCACTGGCTAAATCTATCGCACTTAAGTAGCCTGTTTACAATGGCTGGTGCATCAATAGTCATTATTAGATAGGGGTTATTTTCCTGTAAAAATGGGCACTCTTTTTTCAACAAAGGCATTTACACCCTCAGTAAAATCGCTGGTGGCTGCGGCCAGTTGCTGCAAATGGTCTTCCAGTTGTAGTTGGCCGGTAAGGTTATTTTGAAAAGAGATATTCAACGCTTTTTTAGTAAGGGCAAGGCCGGTAGTTGGCATTGCTACCAGCTTTTTGGTTAACTGCATGGCCTGGTTGGCAAAGTCGTCGTGTGCAAACATTTTATAAATCATGCCCATTTGAACAGCTTCGGCTGCAGAAACTTTATCGCCCAACAACATTAAAGCCGAAGCTTTTTGCCAGCCAATTAAGCGGGGCAGCATAAAGGTGCCACCGCTGTCGGGTATAAGCCCAATTTTACTAAAAGCCTGTATA
This sequence comes from Chitinophagales bacterium, assembly GCA_038247635.1. GTDB lineage: Bacteria > Bacteroidota > Bacteroidia > Chitinophagales > Chitinophagaceae > Segetibacter. The sequence goes on along the minus strand of JBBRUR010000005.1, from coordinate 64,231 downwards.
AAACTTGCTTTGTCAGATGCCACTACAATATCGGCACACAGGGCAAGATTGGCGCCTGCACCTGCGGCCACACCATTTACTGCCGCAACAACAGGCTTGGGCAGGTTGCGCATTAGTTCTACAACCGGGTTAAAATGTTCTTTCAAAATGCGCTGCATTCCCGGGCCTTCTTTATCAAGCACTTCTTCAAGGTCCTGTCCTGCACAAAACGCATTTCCGTTACCGGTTAAATACACGGCCCGTACATTATCGCCGTTGCACAATGCCAGTTTTTTTTGAAGCAATAACGCCATCTCGCGGTTAAACGAGTTTAGTTTTGCAGGCCGGTTAAGGGTAATGATGGCAAGCCCGTTTTCAATATTGAATAAAATGCTGTCGGCCATATTTTTTTTAACAAGATAAAGACAATTATGGCACCATAGCAAAAGCCCATGGATGCCAGCAAGTGATGTTGCTTCCATGGGCTTCTGAACTAATAACCGCCTAGTAGTACGTTCGACTGCTTTACTATGGAGTTTTTACAAATGTGCTTTGTAAACGCTGGCCATCAACGGGTTGAAGAACAATTGAATATTGACCTGGTGAAAGCTTACTGATGTTTATTTGTTGGCTGAAAAGTACACCCGTCTGCGCAACCTGCCCCATCATGTTTATGATACGATAGCTTGTATTGGAAGTTAAAAACGCAGCATCAATATATAAAAAATTATTGGCAGGGTTAGGATATAAACTAAACGCCGGTTTTCCGGAAGCCGCAAGTAATATTACCTGCGAATATTTTTTGGTTCCGTTAATATCGTACTGCGCCAACCGGTAGTAGTTTTTGCCAGGTGCTATATTTTGATGGATATATTCGTAGCGTTCCAGGGTGGTAGTATTCCCCCTTCCTGCAACCCTTCCCAAGGGGCTAAAGGTTACCCCGTTGCGGCTGTGCTCCACCTCAAAGTATTGGTTATTTACTTCTGTTTGGGTTTGCCATTGCAACAGCGCTTTACCCCTGTTTACGCTGGCGGTAAACTTTGACAAGGTCACTGGTAAGCTACTGGTATATGTTACGCTTAAAGTGGGCCTGTTGGCTGGTGTTGTGCTATTGGTTGATGCAAACCGAATAGCACTGCCCGACATAGTTTCATTACTTCCGGTTAAAATCCAGCCAAAATTGGTAGCGCCATTAGTTACAAAGCTTTGCACATCCTGAACCAGGTTATTTAATGGACCGCCGGGTATTGTTACCGTGCCTAATTCAATATTGCCAGGCGAGGTAAAAGACAAGGTATTTACGAAATCTCCGCCTGCGGTAGTCCATAGGGTAGAGGGTGCAAAGCGGTTAGTCCAGGTAGCGTCGTTAACTGTCGCCGGCGCTCCGCCACCTTCCTGCCCTGTTGAATTTGAGGTGCCTTCGCCCCAATTGGACGTTAGTTTATAAATGTTTATACCAGTACTGCCTGAGGCTTTTCTGTTACAGGTTAAAGTAAGTGTAACAGCCGTAATGGTAACGCCGGCCGGCACCTGGGCAAGGTCAAAATGTAAAAGCGCCCTGCGTCGGTCACCCCTGTTAGTAGACCCTGCAAAAAAGTGATCGCCCAGGCCGTTACTGTTGCTTCCGTTTTCCTGGTACAAAGTGTTATCGCGGTCGGCAGTAATGGTTATCGTGGTTTGGGCAAAACCCGGTAGGTATATGAATATTCCAATAATTAAAAGGTAAAATAGTTTCATAATAACAGATTTACAGTTTTGGCTGATTTATTATTATGACAATTGCAGTAGCAAAAAGTTTCCTGTTTCAGGTGTTAGTAATCTATCAATGGCACTTAAAATAATCAAAGGGTTCTTGGCAATCCTGGCATTGGTATAATGCTTTACATGCGGTGCTACCAAATTGGCTTACCTGTTGCGTATTGAGCGAATTACACCTTGGGCACTGCACCGGTTGTTGTTGTGAAAAAGGTGATGGATCGTTTATAGAAGCGGCGCTGTTAGGTGGCGCAATACCATAGGCCTTCAACTTTTGTTTACCAGCGTAACTCATCCAGTCGGTGGTCCATGCTGGCGATAAAACCGTTTTAATTTCAATATTTTTATAACCTGCCTGTAGCAGTGTAAACCTAATGGTCATGGCTATAACGTCCATTGCAGGGCAGCCGCTGTAAGTAGGTGTAATGGTAATGGTTACCAGTTGTTGGCCAAGGCTGTTGCCGGTAGCATTGCTGCATTCCACTTTTCGCACAATACCAAGGTCAACAACCGACAGTACCGGTACTTCCGGGTCATTAACCCCGGCTATCAAGTCCCACACTTTTTGCTCGTTAATGGTCCTCAAAGGGTGTTTATCTTGTAAAGTATCGTAATTATTATCGGTCATATGGGGCAAATAGTAAGTTACCAGATACTGTTTGGGTAGGCTCGTTGCAGAAATTGCATCTCGGCCAAAAGAAAGCCAAGGTGCTCCGTGTGTAACCCTTTTTTACCGCCACTTTGCCACCACGTCGGTTCAACAAAAGGTAAGGTTGCTTCATCTAATATAGTGGCAGTTTTTTCTAACCACAACGGTTTTAAGGCAGTAAGGTCAACACAAATATGGTCGGCAATTAAAGTTATTTCGTACACTGCCGGTTCAAATAGCTCACCAAAAAAGTATTGCAGGTCGTTTACGGCATTTAACATTCTTTGCTGGCTTTCATGGGTTCCATCGCCAAGCCGTATTACCCATTCGCTGCTCCATTTAAGATGATAGGTAGTTTCTTTCAGGCTTTTTTCGGCAATAGCTGCCAGTAAGGTATTGCTGCTGTTTTTAAGTGCCAGGTAAAAATAATATTGCCAGTTACTAAAGTAAAATTGGCGAAGTATAGTAAATGCCCAATCGCCCTTTGGTAGCTCTGTTATCAGGTAGTTTTTAAAATCAAATGCATCGCGCAGGTAGGCTAAATCATCTTCAGTTACCAGCCTTTTGTAGGGCATAGTAAATGGGTGTGCCTTGGGTGGTTCGTTTATAAGTTCGGCGGCCAACTGGTAAAAATTGCGGGCTTGCCCTAAAAGGTCAAGTGCAATGTTGCTAATGGCAATGTCCTGTTCCAATGCGGGTCCGTGGCCTGTCCATTCACTGTTACGGTGTCCCAAAACCAAGGTTGTATCAGCCAGGTGAAGTATATAATCTATTAACTGTTCAATATGGGCCATAGATGCAAATAAATCGTTTTGATAATATGGAACCTGGGTATTGGTCATGTTTAATCTAGGTTCAACTACCTACCAGGTTAGGACAAATTCTTATTACTTTTAGATGCTTACAAGGTGCTCCATTCCTCCCTATGTTTTAAAGAACGACTGGCCCCTCCCGTTTCCACTACACATAAAAATTATACAACTACTTTACAATTTGTAAATAAGAAGTTACGAAGCGATAAATAAAATGTAATAAGCGTTTATCAATTACAACGAATTAAAAAATGTGTCATTATTTCCACAATACATTTTCATGCAGCCCTACATATGTTTTAATTCGTCGGGCAGGTTGTAAAAGGTGGGATGTCGATAGGGCTTATCGCTGGCGGGGTCATATAAGCTATTGGCTTCGTCGGGGTTGCTGGCGTGTACATATATGCTTTCAACCACCCAAATGCTTACCCCTTCCATCCGCCTTGTGTACACATCGCGGGCATTTTCAATTGCCATTTGTGCATCGCTTGCATGCAGGCTTCCCACATGTTTGTGGTCAAGCCCCTGTTTGCTTCTAATAAAAACTTCCCATAGTGGCCAATCCATAAATAAGGTAAAAAAACGGGTGGAAGAAAAGCCGGTAAAAAATAATACAAGCAATCGTTAAAGGTCCGTTTTTGGCTTCCTTCCACCCTGTTATTATGTTATCAGGCCGCAGCCTTTGAATGTTTTTTCTTTTGTGCGTATGCATAGGCGGCTTCCCTAACCCATGCACCATCGTCGTGTGCCTTGTTGCGGTCGTTAAGCCGTTGTTTATTGCAGGGGCCGTTTCCTTTTACTACCTGCCAAAATTCTTTCCAATCAATTGGCCCAAAATCATAATGGCCTCTTTCCTCATTCCACTTAAGGTCTTTATCAGGTATGGTAAGGCCTAAAAACTTTATCTGCTCAGCACACACATCAACAAATTTTTGACGTAATTCGTCGTTAGTAAAACGTTTTATTTTCCACTGCATGCTTTGAATGGTGTTAGGGCTTTCGTCGTCAGTTGGCCCAAACATCATAATACCTGGCCACCACCAACGGTTTAGGGCGTCCTGAGCCATTTTTTGTTGAGCCTCAGTGCCTTTACTAAGGGTTAATAAAATTTCGAAACCCTGGCGCTGGTGAAAACTTTCTTCTTTACATATACGCACCATTGCCCTTGCATAGGGTCCGTAACTACTGCGGCAAAGCGGTATTTGGTTCATTATAGCAGCACCGTCAACCAACCAGCCTATGGCACCAATATCGGCCCACGATAGGGTGGGGTAATTAAAAATTGAAGAGTATTTTGCCTTACCGTTCAATAACTGGTCAATCATTTCTATGCGGGCAATGCCTAAGGTTTCGGCTGCACTGTATAAATAAAGGCCATGTCCGGCTTCGTCCTGCACTTTGGCCAGTAAGGTAGCTTTGCGCCGTAACGATGGGGCACGGGTAATCCAGTTTGCTTCGGGTAGCATACCTACAATTTCGCTGTGTGCATGCTGGCTTATTTGCCTGATAAGATTTTGCCTGTATTGATCGGGCATCCAATCTCTTGGCTCAATTTTTATTTCGTTATTTATTTTATCCTGAAAAATTTCTGCTGGTGATTTGTTGACCATATCATCCGGTTTGAGAGGCAAAGATAATAATTTAGATTTTAAACTAACGTTAGTTAGTTTTATTTATTCTGTTAGATTTGCCGCAATTGAAATCAGTGGTAAAAAAAAATAGGAAAGTGTTCTTGTACACTTTGATCTGCCCACAATCATTCTTTCACCCAGAAATATTAAAATAAATTTTAATTTATGCAGCTTAAAATCTACATAGATTGTCTAAAAAGGCCTAACGATTATTGCATTTTTTAAATTACTACTTGCCAACCTTCCACTCCTGTATAGCCAAACGGCGTTTTTTTATCCCTATCAATGTTTATTTAAAACCAATATGTATGAAATGTAGAAAAACAAAACAAAAGCGTTTTTGCAGAAATTGTACTGTCCTGTTTAAGCCACTATTTGCTTCTGTGCTAGTACTGCTGTTTAGTGCTGTTCTTTATGCGCAAAGTGATACTGTTACCGGTACGGTTACGGGGTCAAATGGTAACGCGTTATCGGGTGTGTCTATTTCAGTAAAGGGTACTTCAAGGGGAACATTTACCAACAATACCGGTAGTTTTTCAATTGTAGCAAGTGCCAGCGATACACTGGTATTAACATCAATAGGCTATACCCAACAGCGAGTAAGTGTGGATGGTAGAACAACGATTGCTATATCGTTGGCATCTGCTAACAAGGAGTTAGACCAGGTGGTAGTAGTTGGTTACGGAACCAGTCGTAAACGGGACGTAACAGGTTCGGTAGCTTCCGTTTCAGGCGCAGAACTGGCCAAACAACCTGTTCTTACGGCAACACAGGCAGTGCAAGGCAAAGTTGCCGGCGTGCAGGTTATTGCAAGCGGCGACCCTAATGCATTACCGGTTATTCGTATTAGAGGCACTGGTACTATGCTTGCCGGGGCCAATCCCTTATATGTGGTAGATGGTGTTATTAACGATGACATCAGAAATATTAATAGTGCGGATATTGTAAGCCTTGAAATTTTAAAAGATGCTTCGGCTACAGCTATTTATGGTATGCGTGCCGCAAATGGAGTAATTATTATTACTACCAAAAGAGGCAAACCAGGCAAAATGGTGGTAAGTTATGATGGAACAGTAGGTATAAAAGAAGCTTCCAATTTGGTAAACATGGCAGGTGCCAACCAATATGCCGGTTATATAAATGAAGCAAGCGTTTATTATGGTAGCGGCGATAGTATTGTAACCCAATCGCAGTTGCAAAACGGTGGAAATACCGATTGGTACGATGAAGTTTTAAAAAAAGGTTTTTTTCAAAACCACAACATATCATTAGCTGGTGGAAGTGAAAAGATTAATTACTTTTTAAGCGCTGGTTATTTAGCCGATGAAGGTATTATTAGAACAAACGATTTTAAACGTTTTACACTAAGAAACAATAACGACTATAAGATTACCAATAATTTTAAAATTTCAACAATACTATCTTATAGCCGCAGCGATATTAGAAATGTTGACCTTGGTGCATTTAATGTTGCCTACCGTGCAGCGCCTTATGTTATAGGGATGCAAAACGGAAAATATGGCAATACCTCTCTTTCTAACAACGTTGGTAATCCCTTGCTCGACCAGGATAAAAATGATAATTCCGGTAAGGGAGATCGTTTTCAGGGAAGCATAATTGGCGAATACAAACCAATACGGTGGTTAACATTACGTACCAGTTTTGGGGTGGATAAAAACAATTTTAGAAGTTTAAATTATGGTTACAAATATGAAAATGTTGGTCCAGACAATGTTTTTCTTACTGCAGGTAGCAACCAATTAAGAAATAACAGCCAGCTAACTTTAGAAGAAAGCCAGGGCAACCGTTGGGTATGGGATAATACTGCAACCATTGCTAAATCGTTTGGCGTACACAACTTTACCTTATTGGTAGGTACCACTGCCGAAGAAATTAAATCGAATAGTTTAGGCGGTCGTCGTATTAATGTGCCCGAATCTAAAGATCAATGGTATTTGAACGCAGGTTCATCTATTGGGGCTACAAATTTTAGTTCAGGCGATAAATCAACCAGGAATTCGTACCTGGGCAGGTTAAACTACAATTTGAACGACAAATATTTTTTAACGGCTACAGGTAGATATGACGCTACTTCAAGGCTTCCAAGTGGCAACCGATGGGGCTTTTTTCCATCAGTAGGTGCCGGTTGGGTTATTAGCAACGAAGGCTTTATGAGCGATCAAAAGTTGTTTAATAACCTAAAGTTGAGGGCCAGCTATGGTAAAGTGGGTAATGATGGTATACCCAGCAGTTTGTTTGTGCCACTGGCTACGCAAAATTTGCCTTACTTTTTTAATGGAGCAGAAATTTTAAATATCCGGATAGCTGATTTAGCCGATCCCGCGTTACGATGGGAAGTAACCACCGAAAGTAATTTCGGTATTGATTTTAGCCTGATGAAAAATAAATTATCGGGTACAGTAGATGTTTACAACAGAAGAACCGTAGATGCTTTGGTGCGGATTAGGGTACCGGGCATATTAGGCGATCCTAATAATGAATACATTACCAATGCCGCCACCTTTACCAACAAGGGCATAGAAATGGCGTTGAATTATGCTGATGATATTAGCCGCGATGTTAAATTTAATATAGGTGCAAACATTGCCTTTAACAAAAACCGGATTGAAAAATTAAATGGTGGTCAGGCAATACCCGATGGTGGTGTTGGCGGGCAGGGCACCACAACGCTGTCAGACAACGGGCAACCAATAGGAAGCTTTTTTTTGTGGGAAGTAGCCGGCATTTTTCAAAACGCAGCTGAGATAGCAGGTTCTGCGCAACCCAATTCAAAACCAGGCGATTTAAGATACCGGGACGTTAATGGCGATAAATTAATTAACGCAGCCGACAGGGTTTTTCAGGGCTCCTATCAACCCAAATTTACCTATGGAATAAATGGCGGTATAAGCATCAAAAATTTTGATTTATCAGTTGGGGGCTATGGCACCGGCGGAGGTAAAATTTACAACGGTAAAAAAGCAGCCCGTGGCGATTTTAGAGACAATATAGAAACGTCGGTGGCCATTAACCGATGGACGCCTAACAACACCAATACCAGCGTACCAAGGGCAAACGTAAATGAATTGCCGGCTTCCACTTACTTTTTGGAGAAAGGCGATTTTTTTAGAATTAATAATTTAGCCCTCGGTTATACCATTTCGGCTAACAAATTAGCGGGTTTAAAAATGCAAAGCCTGAGAGTATTTGCCACTGCTCAAAACCTGGCAACCTTTACTAATTACAGCGGCTTTACCCCTGAAATTAGCAACGGCGGAACCCTTAATGGGGGTATTGAATCATCTATTTATCCAACCACCCGAACATTTGCTTTTGGTATTAACGTTGGTTTTTAATAAAAGAAATTACTATTTAATATGAAAAATATAATAATAAAATTAGGGGCATTGGCATTACTGCCTTCACTATTAATGATAGGTTGCAAAAAAAGTTTTCTGGAGGTTAACCCGCAGGGTGAAACCACCGAGGTACTGGCATTAACCGACCCCGAAGCTGCCACTAAATTAGTTGGTGGGGTATACAATACACTATACTTTGGCGGTTTTGGCAATACTACCATTGGTTTTTTATGGGTACTTGCAAACGATATTGCCAGCGATGATGCCGATAAGGGCAGTACACCGGGCGATTTTGGTGATGCAGGGCAGATTGACAATTTTACAGCTACATCCAACAACTTTATTTTTAATAATATTTGGAGCGGACACTACAATGCTATTGTAAGTGCTAACAAAGCCATAGATGTTTTAGATAAAAGCACCCTTGAAGCGAGCACCAAAAACAGGTTGGTGGGCGAAGCAAGATTTTTAAGAGGACTGTATTATTTTAACCTTGTTCGTTTTTTTGGCGGAGTGCCCAATATTACCCGCGTGTTGCTACCCAGCGAAGGCAATAGTGTTGAAGCACAAACAAGGGCTACTAAAGACCAGATATATGGTATCATTGTAGCCGATCTTGAATATGCTGCTGCTAATCTTCCCATTAAAGGTGAGGCAAATGCACAGGTTGGCCGTGCTACAAAAGGAGCTGCACAAGCTTACCTGGCCAAATTGTATATGTACCAGAAAAACTGGCAAAAAGCGTTTGATAATTCGTTAGCAGCTATTAGTTCCAACAAGTACTCGTTGGTTCAAAATTATGCTACAGTATTTCGCGAAAGACCGGTAAATGGGCAGGGTGGCATTAACAACAGCGAATCTATTTTTGAAGTACAAACAGGTATTAACCTGGGCGAGAATGCGGTTAGCCCCTTATTTAGCAATGGGCAGGGCCCCCGCGGCAGGGGTGGATGGAACGATATTGGATTTGGATTTAATACGCCCACCGCTGACCTGGCAAATGCTTACCAGGCTGGCGATACCCGCAGAGATGCTACGATTATTTTTATTAATCCTACCGCTGCCGGTAATAGTGCCGGTACGGTATTGTTCGACGGCTTTCGTATACCCAGTAAGGATAGTGTGGAAAACGAACGATACAGTTACAAGCCATATCACAGTGCCTTAACAGAGTCTCCACAGGTGAGTAATAATAAAGACACCAAGCCAAAAAATATCAGGTTAATGCGGTATGCAGAAGTGCTGTTAATTTATGCTGAGGCAGCCGCAATGCTGGGCAATGCAGGCGAAGCAACCGCCAAATTAAATTTGGTTCGTGGCAGGGCCAACCTTGCAGGTAGTACAGGCACTATTGCTAATATTTGGTTTGAAAGAAGGGTAGAACTGGCTATGGAGCAGGACAGGTTTTTTGACCTGGTTAGGCAGGGCCGGGCCGGGCAGGTATTAAGGGCACATGGCAAAGCTTTTGTTGATGGAAAGCATGAGGTTTTTCCCATACCACAGGCGCAGATTGATTTAAGTGCTGGCAGATTAACGCAAAACAACGGGTATTAAATTTAAATTCTTAAAAAATAATAAGATGTATAACGATAAAAAAAGGATTTCTGTATGGTGCATGGCGCTGGCCATTGGTGCTGTTTTAACAGGCTGTACAAAAGCCGAACTTGATGACCAATTTCCGGCAGGCGATCCGCCACCTGTTGCGGGCGGGTTTGTTAATACCAACGAAATTGCTGCTGCCAACCTTGTAGCCCACTTTCCTTTTGACGGTAGCATTGCCGATGCAAAAGGTGCTGTAACTGGTGGGGTAGCGACTGGCAATACCAGTTTTGTTACTGGTAGAAAAGGACAAGCCTACCAGGGCTCTACCACCGGATTTATTGGATACTCAACACCTGGTCCGTTGGCAACCTTAACAAGTTTTACCGTTAGTATGTGGATTAATACTGGCAAGCACGATGGTGGTGCGCAGGGGGTTTTTGGCCTTGCCAAACAAGACGGATCGTTTTGGGGCAATTTTTTTATGATGATTGAAGGAAACAATGGTCCGGAAAACAAAATGTTTATGAAGCTTCATTTTCAAAAAAACACAGCACCTTTTGTTGAGCATTGGCTTGAGCCATTTGGCGATTTCAGACCTAACGATATGTATAATGCCTGGAGACATGTAGCATGGACATACGATGCTGCAACCTCTAAAGCCAGCTTTTATGTAAGCGGTCAAAAATTAAATTTACCTCCGGGTGCCGAAGACCGCAAAGCCGATGGTACCGGTACATTATTGGGAGCTTTAAACTTTAAAAATGCGTCCAAATTTGTTATCGGCGCTTTTCAAAATCAATTAGGTACTCCTTTTAATAGTCCCGAGCCGTGGATGTTGCCCTATACAGGCAAACTGGATGAATTGCGCTTTTACAATAAGGCATTAAATGCACAGGAGATAAATGCAATTTCTGTATTGGAAAGACAAGCCAGGTAAAACCAGGCAGCAAACTAAAAAAAGGTTGCCTAAACAGGCAGCCTTTTTTTAGCTTAATTTTTATTTAAATAGTTAAGTACAATGGTTAATTAATAATTATTTCGCTGTCCTATTTAAACTATAGTTGGCAATAACCATATACATATGAAAGCACTACATTTTGTTATACTTCTTTCAACGTTTTTACTATTGTCGTGTTCAAAAAAAACAGGCGATACAACCACTCCCCAAATTGAACCCAATTTTATTAATAGTTTGGTGCAGGTTAATGGTAGTAGCTACAACGGCACTGTATTAAATACAAATACTATAAACCCGGTTATAAAAGTATCGTTCAATAATGCATTAAAGCAATCTACACTTAGTGCAGGTGTTTTGTATAACGAAGCAAATGGCACTGCTGTTCCGTTTAATGTAACATATGAAAACCGCGATAGCAGCATTGTACTGCGGCCTGCATCGTTACTAAAAGGGCTTACTGCTTATAACCTTATAGTATCCACTTCACTTCAATCTGTTAATAATAAAAATTTACAAAACCCGCTCACAGTATCTTTCAATACAGGTATTGACTCAACCGATAAATTTCCACGCATCAGCGATGATGCATTGATGGATAAAGTGCAGCAACAAACCTTTAAATATTTTTGGGATTTTGGCCACCCCGTGTCAGGCCTTGCCCGCGAGCGAAACTCATCGGGCGATATAGTAACATCGGGCGGTTCGGGCTTTGGTATAATGGCTATTGTAACTGCCATAAACCGCAATTTTATTACCCGTGCCGAGGGCCTTGCCCGCATGCAAAAAATAACCGGCTTCCTAATAAACAATGTACAAAAATTTCATGGTGCTTTTCCTCATTGGCTTAATGGTACTACTGGCGTGGTGGTACCATTTAGCGCAAAGGACAATGGTGCCGACCTGGTTGAAACGTCGTTTTTAATGCAGGGGTTGCTAACGGCCAGGCAATACTTTAATAGTGCAGATGCCGCCGAAACAACTTTAAGAAATGATATTAACCAACTTTGGAAAGGTGTGGAGTGGGACTGGTTTAGACAGGGCAACCAACAGGTATTGTACTGGCACTGGAGCCCAACTTTTAGCTGGGAAATAAATTTAAAAGTACAGGGCTGGAATGAAGCGCTCATAACCTATGTGTTGGCCGCCGCATCTACCACCCATACCATACCCAAAACGGTGTACGATGCCGGGTGGGCCAGCAATGGCACTTTAAAAAACAACAATATTTATTATGGTATTTCTTTACCCATGGGGCCAGTGCTGGGTGGGCCGTTATTTTTTGAGCATTACTCGTTTTTGGGCATTAACCCCACCGGTTTAACCGACCAATATGCCAATTACAAAACACAGGCAGTAAATCATACCAAAATAAATTACGCCTATGTAGTGGTCAATCCCTTACAGCATTTTGGTTACAGCAGCCAGGTGTGGGGGCTTACCGCAAGCGATATTCCTAACGGCTACACTGCCAGCTCGCCCACAAACGATGTGGGCGTGATTGCGCCCACGGCTGCATTATCCTCTATGCCTTACACGCCCAAAGAGTCCATGGATGCACTCAGGTTTTTTTATTACAAGTTGGGCGATAAAATTTTTAAAGAGTATGGTTTTGTGGATGCATTTAAATTAAGCGATCCCTGGTTTGCAAACTCGTTTCTTGCTATAGACCAGGGCCCCATTATCATTATGATCGAAAACCATCGAAGTAATTTATTATGGAACCTGTTTACGAGTTGCCCCGAAGTAAAAGATGGATTAAAAAAGCTTGGTTTTACTGCTCCCTACCTTTAGCGATGTGCGTAACAAATAAGGTCATAATAAACAAGGTTAGCCGTAATGAATGCTGCAATTAAACGGTAACGAAATCAAACGCTGATATTACTGTTGAAAATAAAGGCCACCACTGGCCGTAAACCTTTTCGCTATCCGGGCAATGGTATATTATTTTGTTTTAACGGGGCCGCCAAAAAACAGGATCAGCCACCCAACAAAACATGCAGGTTACCACTAATTTTGGTAACACAACCAGCCATTGCTTACCTGCAAATCACAACTTAAAATAAACCGCTGATTTTTTATTGAACAAAAAGGATGAAGTAGTGACGACACAACATAAAAATAATACCTAAGTATGCATACATTTTTGTCGCCATTGCCCCTGTGGCAAAACAGGGGAATGGCTTTTGTTAGAGTAATAGTGGGTTTGTTAATGGTGTACCATGGTTGGGAGGTTTTTGATAGTGCGCTAATTAAAAGCTACGCCGCCTGGGATAGTTTCAAACAATATTCGTCGCCACTAACCATAACATACCTTGGTAAGGCCACCGAACTGCTTATAGGTATTTTACTTACCCTTGGCTTGTTTACCCGTTTAGCTGCGGTGTTGCTGGCGGGTACCATGTTATTCATCATATTTTTTATTGGCAAGGGCCAAATTTGGTATGGCGATCAGCATCCTTTTTTATTTGTGTTGCTTGCCCTGGTTTTTATATTTTGTGGCCCTGGCGCGGCAAGCGCCGACCAGTATGTGTTTGGGGGCCGCCTACAAAAGTGAAAACCGTGCGCCCGTTTACAACGCTGGCTTGTTTGTAAATTATAATAACTGCTGTTATGAAAAAATTACACCAGCTTTTGCTAAGTATCGTAACCCTGGCCACTGTGGTTTGCTGTAGTACCGGCCGTAAGGCCAAAAGTGTTACAGTCTCAGCCGCTGTGCAAAGTACCGACAGTGTTTTTTACCGGGTACAGTACAATACGTTTCAATATTTTTGGCAGGGCGCCGAACCCAACAGCGGCCTTGCCCGCGAACGTATACATATGGATGATGTTTACCCGCAAAACGATAAAAATATAGTCACCACCGGTGGTAGTGGCTTTGGGGTTATGGCCATTTTGGTAGGCATAGAGCGAGGGTTTATAACCCGCCAACAAGGCCTTGAGCGATTTGAACGAATAATAAACTTTTTAGAAAAGGCCGACCGTTTTCATGGCGCATGGCCACATTGGATAAATGGCGAAACGGGCGGGGTAAAACCATTTGGCCAAAAAGACAATGGGGGCGACCTGGTTGAGTCGTCGTTTTTGCTACAGGGGCTTTTAACTGTACGCCAATATTTTGCAAACGGAAACAACAGCGAAAAAGCGCTTGCGGGTAAAATAGATAAACTTTGGAAAGAGGTGGATTTTACATGGTACAGAAATGGTAAAAATGTACTGTACTGGCATTGGTCGCCGCAATATGCATGGGAAATGAACTTTCCGGTTACAGGGTATAATGAGTGTTTAATTATGTATGTGCTGGCAGCATCATCGCCCACGCACAGTATACCTGTTGAGGTATACAATCAAGGCTGGGCACAAAACGGAAAAATAAGGGATACCTCCACACAATACGGTCATACCTTAACGTTGTCGCACAATGGCGCACAAAAATATGGCGGGCCTTTGTTCTGGGCGCATTATTCCTACCTCGGCCTCGATCCCCGGGGGTTAAAAGACAAGTATGCCGATTATGGTCAAAACAACATCAATCAAACCCTTATTAACCACGACTGGTGTGTAGATAATCCTAATAATTTTAAAGGGTATAGTAACAATAGCTGGGGCCTTACCGCCAGCTATTCGGTAAAAGGTTACAACGCTCACATGCCCGGACCCACCACCGACCTTGGCGTAATTTCGCCCACTGCTGCTTTGTCATCAATGCCGTATACTCCACAATTCAGTTTACAAGCCATGAACTATTGGTACAGCACCATGAGCGGCCTGTTTGGAGCCTATGGTTTTTACGATGCCTTTAGCGAAACCGATAGCTGGTACCCGCAAAGGTACCTGGCTATTGATCAGGGCCCCATTGTGGTAATGATGGAAAACTATCGCTCCGGCCTGTTGTGGAAACTTTTTATGAGCTGCCCCGAAGTAAAACAGGGGTTAACAAAACTTGGCTTTACCAGCCCGGCCTTATAACCGCCGCCAACGTTTTACGGCCGGTAAATTGCATACAGTAAACGCAGCTATTGCGGCTATTATGGTTTTATGGTAATTTATTTGATTCCCGCTAAGGCCTGCACGTAGTAGCTTAGCAATTATATTTACCATTTTAAATAACGACTATGCCTGCCTATATAAAAAAGTTTTTGGCAATCATTTGCCTGGTTTCTATGGTAAATTGTTTGTGGGCGCAACATGCTTTTGACCGGGAGGTATTCGTATTTAAAGAGTTGGATAAAAAGGAGCAGCCACCTACAGGCAGTATCCTGTTTACCGGCAGTTCATCTTTTACAAAATGGAATAATGTTCAAAACGATTTTCCCGAACACACCATCCTTAACAGAGCCTTTGGCGGATCTTGTATTACCGACCTTATTTATTTTGCTAACGAGGTTATACTTCCTTACAAACCAAAACAAATTGTGATTTACTGTGGCGATAACGACCTTGCCTCGTCCGATACCGTATCGGCGGTTGAGGTAAGAAACCGCTTTGTGCAACTTTTCAACATTATTCGTAAAAACCTGCCGCAAACCCATATTTTATTTGTTTCCATAAAACCAAGCCCCAGACGCGAAATGCTGATGCCAAAAATGATGGCCGCTAATGCCTTAATCAAAAACTTTATAAAAAAGCAGGTAAAAGCGGGGTATGTAGATGTGTTTAATAAAATGCTGCTGCCAAATTGCAAGGCCGACCCTTCCATTTTTTTAAGCGATAACCTGCATATGAACCAAAAAGGATATGCCATTTGGCAAAATGCGATCAAGCCCTATTTGTTAAAATCATAAATCCCGCTAAAATGAAAAGAAGTATCACCCTTATAGTTTTATTAGTAGGAAGTTTTGTTTTCAACGCCTGCAAAACGGCCATGATTGCCGATAACAATATGGATTCCTTTGTAGGTAACCTGATGGCAAAAATGACCCTTGAAGAAAAAATAGGGCAATTAAATTTGGTAACGCCCGGCGGTGGAGTGCTTACAGGTTCGGTGGTAAGCAGCGATGTGGAAGCAAAAATTAAAGCTGGCGAAGTAGGAGGTTTGTTTGGTGTTATTGGGGTAGATAAAATTAGGCTGGCGCAGGAGTTGGCCGTTAACAACAGCAGGCTAAAAATTCCTTTAATATTTGGTTCCGATGTTATACATGGGTATAAAACAAGCTTTCCCATACCCTTGGGCCTGGCTTGTAGTTGGGATACAGCACTTATAAAGCAAAGCGCCGTGTTGGCTGGCAGGGAAGCCTCTGCTGATGGGCTTAACTGGGTTTTTTCGCCAATGGTAGATATTGCACGTGACCCCCGCTGGGGCCGTGTAGCCGAGGGCAGTGGCGAAGATCCTTTTTTGGGATCGCAAATAGCAAAGGCTATGGTGCAGGGCTACCAGGGCAACAACATAAATACCGATAGTACTTCGGTAATGGCCTGCGTAAAGCACTTTGCACTGTATGGAGCCGTAGAGGGCGGCCGCGATTACAATTCTGTTGACATGAGCCGTACTAAAATGTATGAATATTATCTGCCGCCGTACAAAGCAGCGGTGGATGCTGGCGTTGGAAGCATTATGACCTCCTTTAACGATGTAGATGGAATTCCTGCTACCGGTAATGAGTGGCTACTAACCGACCTGTTACGCAAACAGTGGGGCTTTAACGGCTTTGTAGTTACCGACTATACTTCCATTAACGAAATGATTGACCATGGTATGGGTGACCTGCAGGCAGTTTCAGCCATGGCTTTAACCTCAGGCACCGATATGGATATGGTAGGCGAGGGGTTTTTAAAGACTCTGAAAAAATCACTTGATGAGGGGAAAGTTAAAAAAAGCCAGCTTGACGCAGCCTGCAGAAGAGTGTTGGAAGCAAAATATAAGCTCGGTCTTTTTAAAAATCCCTACAGGTTTACCAATAGCGAAAGGACCAAAGCCGAAGTGTTAAGCCCTGCCAACCGCCAGGCTGCCCGCGAATTTGGCACCCATGCATCGGTGCTGCTAAAAAACAATAATAATTTGTTGCCACTACAAAAATCGGGAACTATTGCATTGATAGGCCCACTGGCCAACGACAAAAGTAATATGCTGGGTACCTGGGCCGTTAGTGGCGATGCAAGTACTTCGGTAACCGTATTGGAAGGTTTAAAAAATGTGGCAGGCGCAGGTGTAAACATAGTGTACGCAAAAGGCGCCAATATTACCGACGATACTTTGTTGGCAAAACACGTAAACGTTTTTGGCACCCGCGCAAGCATAGACAGTAACCGCAATGCCAACCAGTTAATAAGCGAAGCTGTGGCGGTAGCCAGTCGCGCCAATGTAATTGTGGCAGTAGTAGGCGAGGCCAGCGAAATGACTGGTGAAGCTGCAAGCCGGTCGGATATTACTATACCCGAAAGCCAGCAAAAATTAATAAAGGCACTGGCCAACACCGGTAAACCATTGGTATTGGTAATAATGAGTGGCAGGCCTTTAGTATTAAACATGGAAAATGACGTAGCCTCCGCCATCTTATTTGCCTGGTTCCAGGGCCACGAGGCGGGTAATGCTATTGCCGATGTATTGTTTGGTAATTATAACCCGTCGGGTAAACTAACCATGACCTTTCCGCAAAATGTGGGGCAAATACCTATCTATTACAATCATAAAAACACCGGCAGGCCGCAAACCCAGGGTAGTCCCACCCAAAAGTTTAAATCAAATTACCTCGATGTTTCTAACGAGCCTTTGTTTCCTTTTGGTTATGGGCTAAGCTATACCAGCTTTGCTTACGGCAATGTTACCCTAAGCAGTAACCTAATGAAGCCTGCCGACGAAATTACCGCATCGGTAAATATTACCAACACCGGTAAATACAATGGCGAGGAAACTGTGCAGCTTTACATAAGAGATGTGTATGCCTCCATTACTCCAGCTGTTAAAAAATTAAAAGGCTTTCAAAAAATAATGCTAAAGGCGGGCGAAACCAAAACCGTAAAGTTCCCGATTACTGTAAATGACCTAACCTTTATTGGTGGCAATCTAAAACCAATATACGAGCCAGGCGAGTTTAAAATTATGATTGGCGGAAACTCGCAGGATGTAAAGGAGGTTACCCTTGAACTACAGAAATAAAGCCCGATGCAAATGCCTTTAGGAAAAGATTAAAAAGTAGACATGGGTAAAATAACGGTTGGTATTTTTTGGGTGATGGTATGCTTTGGTGGTGTAGCATCCACTGTTGCGCAAGACCTGTCACTGTATCAAAAAGAGATTTTCATTATGGGCGGCGATACGCTGCCCTACAGGTTATTGTTTCCTAAAAATTACGAGGAAAAAAAGACCTACCCGATAGTGTTCTTTTTGCATGGCCGGGGCGAAAGTGGCACTGACAACCAAAGGCAATTAACGCACGGCAGTAAAATGTTTTTGCTGGATAGTATTCGCGATAACTACCCTGCCTTTGTGGTTTTTCCGCAATGCCCGGCCAACAATTACTGGAGCAATGTACCTACCATACTGCAAAATGAACCAACGCTACAGCGAACTTTTTATTTTATAAAAGGCGGCCCTCCGTCGCAACCCATGCAGTTACTTACTTTTTTGGTAGATAATATTTTGCAACGCCTGCCAGTAAACCGCCAACAGGTATATGTGGCCGGCCTTTCAATGGGTGGCATGGGCACTTTTGAGTTGGTGTACCGAAAGCCCAATACATTTGCGGCGGCTGTAGCTATTTGTGGCGGTGCTAACCCTGCGTCAGCAGCTGTTATTAAAAACACCGCATGGTGGCTATTTCATGGCTTGAAAGACGATGTAGTACCTCCCGCCTTTAGCCAAACCATAGCTTTGGCATTAAAGCAGGCGGGCGCAAAAGTGCAACTAACCCTATACCCCAATGCCAATCATAACAGTTGGGACCCCGCATTTGCCGAGCCTGATTTGTTTAGCTGGATGTTTGCCCAAAAACGAAAAACGAAGTAAACCTCCCGGTTAAACGATTTTAGGATAATCAAAAAACCAAAAATCTTTCCTGGTATTTTCAAAATCAGCCCAATGTTGAATGGCTATTTTTACTGCAAAAATGCCGCAGGTAGGTACATTGTCAACCCTGGCCGCAGTAAGCGAATTACAGAAATCGGTGATACCAGTATTATGCGAAAACACCAATATCGTATTATGATCATCGCTTAACTGGTTTATTTGCTGGTAAAAAATTTCCACCGTGGCTTCGTACAGCGTGGGGATTTCTATAAGCCGACTATTTTTTATGTTCAATATATCGGCAAATATCCGCGCAGTAGAAATGGCCCTTTTGGCCGGGCTACTTATTAAAGCGTCGGGCGCAATCTTTTTTTCAACCAGCCGTTTGGCCATCATGGGGGCATCTCTCAGCCCCCGGTTATTTAATGGCCGGTCAAAATCGTTCGTATCTATAAAATTCCAACTGCTTTTTGCATGCCTTATCAATAGTAGCTGTTTCATAAGCAGAAGTTTAAAAGATGGTAAGTTTAAAATGAAAACTACATAAAATACCTGCGCTTAGTAGCCCCTCACGTCTTTTCCTTCCATATAGTTCATAAAAGCCTTGTTTACTACGCGGTTACCACCAGGGGTGGGATAGTTGCCGGTAAAATACCAGTCGCCGGTATTGGTTGGGCAACTTTCATGCAGGTCTTCTATGGTTTGATAAATTACCTGTACCGGTATGTCAACATCAGCCGGTGTTATTAACTGCGCTATTTTGTCCGAAATTTGCTGCGGGCTAAATGGTTTGTATA
This sequence comes from Chitinophagales bacterium, assembly GCA_038247635.1. Taxonomy (GTDB): domain Bacteria; phylum Bacteroidota; class Bacteroidia; order Chitinophagales; family Chitinophagaceae; genus Segetibacter. Next base: position 44,807 of record JBBRUR010000005.1, on the reverse strand, counting down.
TCAGCCTTACTGCATTTTCGCAATGCAATTGGTTGATGCGCTGCATTTCCTTGCATTTTTCGTACACCTCATCAAGTGTACAAAGCATATTTCTTTCTTTTAGCAGTTCAATGGCGGCCTTAAACGCAATAAAATCGCCCATCTTACTCATATCAATACCATAACAGTCGGGGTAGCGTATTTGCGGTGCCGACGATATTACAAGTATTTTTTTAGGCGATAGCCGGGCCAACATTCTAACAATACTTTCCTTTAATGTGGTACCCCTTACTATGCTATCATCAATTACCACCAGTGTATCCTTGCCATTGCGTACGGTGCCGTAGGTAATGTCGTATACGTGCTGCACCATTTCGTTTCGGTTGCTGTCTTCGGTAATAAAAGTGCGAAGTTTCACATCCTTTATGGCTATTTTTTCCTGCCTGATTTTGCGATTTATAACGGCCGAAAGCTTTTCCTGGTCCATATCGCCACCCCAACTCAATATGCGCTGAACTTTGGTCTTGTTCAAATAATCTTCCATGCCCTTACAAAGGCCAATATAGGCAACCTCGGCAGTGTTGGGTATGTAACTAAAAATAGTATTCTTAAGGTCGTACTCAATAGCGTTTAGTACGGGTTCGCTTAGGTGGTGGCCAAGGGCAATGCGTTCGCGGTAAATTTTTTCGTCGCTTCCGCGGCTAAAATAAATACGTTCAAAACTGCAGGCCCTTCTTTCGGCAGGCTCTAAAATTTGCTCTATACTGTAGGTGCCATCACTTTTAACTATTAGTGCGCAACCGGGCATTAGCTCGTGTACTTCGTTTTCGCCTACGTTAAAAGCGGTACGAATGGCTGCTCTTTCGCTGGCTGCTACTACTACCTCGTCATCAATAAAATAGTAGGCTGGCCGTATGCCATGCTTGTCCCGCATTACAAAGCTATCGCCATTGCCTATTAAACCTCCAATGGTAAAACCGCCATCAAACAAAACAGTCGATTTTTTTAAAACGCTTACCAAATCCAGCTCAACCGGGTTTTTTTCATCTTCCCGGGCCAAAAAGTGATGCACCACTTCTAACATAGCTGCCAGGTCGCTTTGCTTCGAAAATTCGCCTTTGTTAAACTGTATCAGGTCAAAAAGCTCATCGGTATTTACGAGGTTAAAATTGCCTGCAAGGGCTATGTTGCGGGCAGGGGCATTGTCGCGTTTTACAAACGGATGGCAAAATTCTACCTTGTTTTTACCTTGCGTTCCGTAGCGGAGGTGGCCAAGCAATAACTCGCCCAAAAAGGGCAAATGCCCTTTCATAAGGCCAGGGTGCTGCATAATTTCGGGCTGAAACTTTACCAGTTCGTTTACTGCCTCCCCAATATTTAAAAACAAATTGGCAATTGGCTGGGGGGCATTGCTGCGTACGCGGTGTAAAAACGGGTTTCCGGGGGCAACATCCAGCTTTACAGCCGCAATACCGGCGCCATCCTGGCCGCGGTTGTGCTGTTTTTCCATTAGCAGGTATAGCTTGTTAAGGCCATACATAACAGTTGTATGTTGTTGCAGGTAGTACGAAAAAGGCTTTCTTAGCCTAACAAATGCCAGGCCGCATTCATGCTTTATATCGTCGCTCATAGTGGTAAAAAAGAATGACGAAGGTACAACCTCCGCCATTTAATACCTGGTTAATTGTGCTTTAGCCGCTCGGCCAGCCATAAAAATTCGGTAACAAAATTGTGTACCTGGTTTTCAAAAGCACCATCCAGTAACTCACCTCCGGCAGTAAATTTTTTTTCGATATGGGGCGTTACCAGCATTACCGGCGATGCAATACCAAACAAAGCGTTGATCATTAATTGTAACTGCTGACTTGCCCTGATACCGCCCAATGCCCCTGGCGATGCAGTTACTATACCAAACGCCTTGTGCATTTGTTTTGGGTAATGGTCAAACATATTTTTCATGGCCGGTGTGTAACTGCCATTATATTCGGGGGTTACAATAATAAAAGCATCGGCCGAAAAAATTCGTTCGGTCAATGGTTTTAGATCGTCAGGCGTTTTTTCTACACTTGAAAATACTGACTGCTGCAAGGCAGGAAAATTCCAGTCCCTTACATCAATAATATCCGTTTTGTGGGTGCTTTTGGTAGCCAGGTAATTTTTTAAAAACAACGCTTCTCTAAACGTTACGCTTTCCTTTCGTGGGCTGCTGGCTACAATTTCTATATTCATTTGGAATTAATGATTTTGGTGCTAAGGTTTGTTATTGAGTAATAAATTAATTTTTGCGTGGCCTTTTGCAAATTGCTGTTGGCGACCCTTGTTAAACAGCAACTGGTAACTATTGTTTAAGCAACAACAAATTTATAAGCCAGGTATATTAACGACATAAAAAACGGCAGGTATTACCTGCCGCCTTGTACAAAATAAAAAAAGTAACTATCCGTTATTTAAAAAATTTTTTAATGGCCTACCAGGGTTGCTTAAATGAACCTTTAGTGGCAACTTGCCATTATGACCCCGGAGGTTGCACTCCCATACGTTTTGTTTACTATTGAGCAAAGTGCAGGTGGCATTAACGGTTACAAAAAATATTACTTTTAATTAATTGATAGTCATTGCACAAAAGTTATAAATTACAAGGCCCTGCTACCCCTGTTTTATCATTTGAATATTAAGGTTCAGTTTTACATCGTCGCCTAAAACAATTCCACCGGCTTCGGTAACAGCACTCCAGGTTAGTCCAAAATCTTTCCGGTTTATTTTTCCGTTTAGTTCAAAACCCAGTTTGTGCTGTCCGTAAAAGTCAATTATTTCGCCATTAAAGTCAACCTTTAGTTTAATTGGTTTAGTTACGTCTTTAATGGTAAGGTTGCCTGCAATTACATACTCATCGGTGCTTACTTTAATAAACGACAACGATACAAAGCTCATTTTCGGATATTTTTCTGAAGCAAAAAACTCCTCCGATTTTAAGTGGTTATCTCTTTGCTCACTGCCGGTGTTTACAGTTGCGGTTTCTGCTTCAAAGGAAATGGTTGCATCGCTTAGGTCGTCAGCCGTTGCTTCCATCGATGCATCAAATTTTCTAAATTTGCCGGTTACGGTAGAAATCATCAGGTGTTTTACCTTGAAGTTGATGTCAGAATGCGATAAATCGATTTTGTAATTTGCCATTGTGGTAGTTTTAAAATAAATTATTGATTAAAGTATAGAATAAGTAGTGAGTTTAATATCTGTATTTAATTGTATTAGCGTAAAAAAAGTCAACGCCTCATTTTTTCTAAAAGATGATTTAGGGCCAATGCATCGTCGTTACTAAATGGTGCATCACCTTCTAAAACATTTATTTTGCCAGCTACTTCCAGCAAAAGACCCAGCCCGGCGTTGGTAATGGTAATATTGGTTTCCCTTTTATCTACCAACGATACCGACCTTGCAGCCAATTTTTTTGCCTCTAACCTGTCTATTATGCGTGGCACATTCGAGCTTTTTTCTATCATTCGGCAGCCAATATCGCGTACGCACATCTGCAGGGGGTGTTTTCCTTTTAAAATGCGAAGCACATTGTACTGCTCGTGAGTTATACCAAAGGGTTTTAACTGACTGCTTATGATGGTTTTAAGCCACCATGCGCAATACAATACATTTAGCATTGCCTTATGGGTGGGTGACTCAAATTTTTCACTTTTTATAGCTTCTTCTAACTTCACCATACAAATGTATGTAGGTACATGTAATTTTTAATTTATTTTTTTTGAAAGATCTGTTTGTCTTTATAAACCGCCGGTGGGCCGTTTCCACCTAATTTAAGCCGAGGTTATTTTGACCGTTGTATTTTTGGCCAAAACCAATAACATAATTATTTCAATAAAATGATTAAACAGGTACGCACTTTTTTAAGGCTTTTGGTTGATGCCTATAAAGAACTTAAAAGGAACGATCCACTTAGGTTGGCTGCTGCTACTGCGTTTTTTACCGCGTTTGCACTTCCCCCTATTTTAATAATACTTATTCAGCTTTTTGGGTCGGTATTTTCGATTGACAACTTTAACGACCGGTTTTTTTTGCAACTGGGCAACTCGCTTGGGCAGGAAAGTACGGAGCAGGTGCGGCAAACTTATAAGGGGTTTAAGGCACAGGCCCGCAACCGGTTTATTACCGTTAGCGGCGTTATTTTTTTAATGTTTGTGGCTACCACTTTATTTAAAATTATTAAGGACTCGCTTAACCAGTTATGGAACATTAAGCTGGATACCCGTAAAAAATTGCGGGTAAGTATGGAAAAAAGGCTTGTATCGATGGTGGTAATTGTATTGGCTGGTTTATTATTTGTGGCGGGCATGGTAAGCGAGGGCATGCAGGCGTTGCTGGGCCGTTACCTTACCGATTTATTACCATGGGCAGGTAATAGTTTATATGCAATTATAAGCCTGTTAATATCAACCGCGGTGGTAACTACGTGGTTTAGTATTTTATTTAAGGTGTTGCCCGATGCAAGGCCGCAATGGAAGGTGGTTATTGCCGGTGGGTTTTTTACCGGTATTTTGTTTAGCATTGGTAAAGTAATTATTAAAAAGTTGCTTACGCTGGGTGATATACAATCTGTATTTGGCCCGTCTGCCTCTATAGTTATACAGTTGTTGTTTGTATTTTACTCGTCGTTTATTTTATACTATGGGGCTTGTTTTACCAAGGTTTATGGCATACTGGTTAACATGCCTATTGAGCCTGCCGACCACGCGGTGCATTATGAGTTGGTAGAAAAAAGAAACGCCTGATGCAGGTACACCAGGCGAAAAAATTTTTGGCTTTTTTTTGTTTGTTGAATAGAATTGTTGCCGTAAAAGTGAGTGACACAACCGGGGCAACATAGTAGTACCAAAGCTGGTTCCACAAAAAAAATATTACTCAGGCCTTTCTTATAATAGAAGCGCCAAGTGCGTTTAACCTTGTATCAATGTATTGATAGCCGCGGTCAATTTGCTCAATGTTTTGGATGGTGCTTTTGCCCTTGGCACTAAGGGCCGCTATTAGCAGCGCAACGCCGGCCCTAATGTCGGGGCTGCTCATGTTTATGCCACGTAACATTTGTTTGCGGCCAAGCCCAATTACGGTGGCCCGGTGGGGATCGCATAAAATAATCTGAGCTCCCATTTCCATAATTTTATCTACAAAAAACAAGCGGCTTTCAAACATTTTTTGGTGTATAAGTACACTGCCAACGGCTTGCGTGGCTACCACTAAAACAATACTCAGCAGGTCGGGGGTAAAGCCCGGCCAGGGGTGGTCCTGTATAGTAAGTACCGAGCCGTCCATAAAGGTTTGTATCTCGTATTTGTCTTGTTGGGGAATGTAAATATCATCGCCTCTAAATTCTATTTTAATGCCCAGTTGCGCAAACTTTTCGGGTATAATACCCAGGTGTACCAATCCTACATTTTTAATGGTCAGCTCGCTTTGGGTCATGGCTGCCAATCCAATAAAACTGCCTACTTCAATCATGTCGGGCAGCATGCGGTGTTCGGTACCGTTTAGTTCGGTTACGCCTTCAATGGTTAATAAATTACTGGCAATGCCGCTAATTTTTGCCCCCATGCGGTTTAGCATGCCACATAGCTGTTGTATATAAGGCTCGCAGGCTGCATTGTAAATGGTGGTGTTACCGTTGGCCATTACTGCGGCCAATACTATGTTGGCTGTTCCGGTAACTGAGGGCTCATCTAACAGCAGGTAAGTGCCGGTTAGTTCATTGCCAATTAACTCATAATAGTGCTTTTCGTCGTTAAACTGAAAGGTGCCACCCAGTTTTTGAAAACCGATAATGTGGGTATCCAACTTACGGCGGCCAATTTTATCGCCACCAGGTTTGGGAATGTAGGCTTTTTTAAACCTGGCCAGCATAGGGCCGGCCAGCATAACCGAGCCGCGCAACCGGCCACTTTTAAGCCTGAATTCGTCGGAGCTTAAATGGTCAACGTTTACATCGTCGGCCTGAAAAATGCAGGTGTGTCGGTCAACGCGATCAACTTTAACACCCAATTCGGCCAATAATTCTATTTGAAGGTTAACATCTATAATATCGGGGATGTTGGTAATAGTAACTTTTTTGGATGTTAGCAGTACGGCCGAAATAATTTGCAGCGCTTCATTTTTCGCCCCCTGAGGTGTTATTTCTCCATGTAACCTATTTCCACCGGTTACTTCAAAACTGCTCACAAAAATCTGTTTTTCTTACCACCAAATTTATTGTTACGATTACCGCCGCTGCTGTTGTTTCCATTATTGCGGTTGTCTCTTGGTTCGTTTCGGCCACCCAGGCCTCCCGGGCTTGCATTACGGCCAAGGCCACCACTACCGCCACCACCATCGCGGTTGTTGCGCTGAAATGAACCTGCACCACCCACATTACCATTGCGTTTAAACCGGTTTTCGCTAAAGTTTCCACCGCGGGTTTCGCGGCCTTCGGCGCTGCGATAGTGTTTTACAAATGGAGTACTATCAAATTCCAACTGGCCATCGGTAATAATATTTAATTCCTGCCTTATGCCGTCGTCATGTACCAACTCCTTATGCCAGTTGCTATACGATAGCTTCATGTAATAGGCTATGGCATTTGCAAAACCTACTTTTTTCTCAGGGTTTTCTTCTTTTAATGCTTTATCTATAACAAGCTCAAGGTTTTTGCCCAGGTGGCTATATTTTGGTTTACGCTTGGGGTAAGGTAACGGGTCGGGTCTAACCTTATAAGTTTCGCGGGTGGGGATGGGGTAGGGGCAATCAACATCAAGCTTAAAATCGCTCACAAAAAATAAATGATCCCATAAAAGGTGTTTAAAGTCTTCTACGTTTTTAAGGTGAGGGTTTAAAAAGCCCATTAATTCTATCACCACCTGTGCCTGTTGCTGGCGCCTGTCCCTCTCTTCTATAGTAAGCACATGTTCTACCATTCGTTGAATATGCCTTCCATATTCCTTCATAGTTAAATGGTTGCGGTCTGTGTTGTATTCCATGTATTAAATTATGTAAGTGGCAAATGTAGTAAAGCTTTTGCTTTAAGGGCTAATATTATACCTGCGTGTTATTTAATTTGCATTTTTTGTACAGGCCGTGTTTTTTTGTAAAAAAGTGGATTTGCGTTCGCAGCTATAATTACTGGTAACGTAAAACGCAGTCAGCAATATTTCGTTATTAGTGACTGGTACATTTTTTGGAAGGTAGTTATTTTCGTTTGGTTGGTAAAAGTGAAAATGGACCCAGTTGGCGATTTTTCCCATTATAAGGATATAAACTTTACACAACAGTGGCCTTGGGTTGGCGTAGCGGGTTCTGTAATTACATTTGCGGGTAATATGCGCATAGGTGTAAATACAAGGTTTTTGCTTCCGGGCCAAATGGAAGGCTATGGCAATTTTGTGTACGAAATATTTACAAGGCTTGCCACCGATCATCCTGAGCACACGTTTTTCTTTTTATTTGACCGGCCTTACGACCCCGGCCTTCCGGTTTTTAGTAATGTAAAACCGGTAGTAATTGGCCCCCGTGCAAGGCATTATGTGTTGTTTAAATGGTGGTTCGATGTAAAATTGCCACTTGCCCTGCGAAGACTTAAAATTGATGTATTTATAAGTTCCGATGGATTTTGCAGCCTTACAACCAGCGTGCCACAGGTGGTGGTGGTGCATGACCTTGCTTTTTTATACTTTCCCCGCTTTATACATAAGCTGCACCTGCTTTTTTACCGGCGCTATACCCCTATGTTTTTGAAAAAGGCAAAAGTGGTGGCAACGGTTTCTTTTTTTTCAAAACAAAACATTATTGAAAAATACGGGGTGAATGAAAAAAAGGTGTTGGTTGTGCACAGCGCTGCCAAACAGGCGTTTAAGCCGCTTGATTGGCAACAAAGGGAGGAAGCAAAGGAAAAATATGCTGACGGTTGCGAATATTTTGTTTTTGTTGGTGGATTACAACTGCGAAAAAATTTTATGAATGTTTTAAAAGCCTTTAGCCAGTTTAAAAAGCGCCAGCAATCCAACATGAAATTATTAGTGGCAGGCAGGCTACAGCCCGACCCTGATATGGTAATTGAAAAACTAAAAACCTATAAGTTTAAGGCCGATGTTTTGCTGATGGGCTACATACCAGCCAATACATTGCCGGAATTGATAGGCGCTGCATATGCGCTGGTATACCCAAGTTACTTTGAGGGGTTTGGAGTGCCGATAATAGAGGCAATGCAATGCGGGGTTCCGGTAATAACAGGTAACGCCAGCAGTATGCCGGAGGTAGCTGGTGGGGCAGCTTTATTGGTAAATGCGGATGACCCTGTAGATATAGCCGATAAGATGAAAACCATTTATAAAGATGAAGGACTGAGGCAAAAACTGGTGGCACAGGGGCTGCAAAACGCAGCGATTTACAGTTGGCAAAAAACCAGCGAATTGTTGTGGGAGGCTATACAACAAGCTGTTTACAAATAAGTGGCGTATTTTTACTATCTTTTTATTTGAATATTATTAACAAAAAAAATACTCAACGATGCAAACATCCACCATTACAATTGATGTGCTTTTGGATCCGGATAAGGTACCACAGCAAATTTCATGGAAGGCCAGTGATAAGGCAGATGACCAGGCACAAAAGGCAAAAGCTATGATGGTATCGTTTTGGGATGGTGCTGACAAATCGGCCCTGCGTATTGACTTGTGGACAAAAGAAATGATGGTTGATGAGATGGCTGATTTTTACTATCAGACAATGATGACCATGGCTGATACGTTTAACCGTGCAACCCGGCAAACGGAACTGGTGGATGATTTAAAAAGTTTTGCCAAAACGTTTTATGCAAAATTTAGAGAATCGCAAATGAAAACGAATAAGTTAAAGTAATGTATTGTAATGCTGCGGGTTTTTTGCCGTATTATGATTAAGCAATAAATAGTGATAAAGAATAATCAGTTAACAATTGAAACACATATATGAGTTTGGAACAACGTGTAATGGCAGACTTGAAAGATGCCATGAAAGCGAGGAACGAGGCTGCACTTCGCGGGTTAAGGGCCATTAAAGCCGCTATTATTATTGCTAAAACAGCCGAAGGAGCCAATGGGGCAATTACCGAAGATGAAGAAGTGAAAATGCTTCAAAAGCTGGTGAAACAGCGGAAGGATAGCCTTGAAATTTTTAATAAGCAAAGCCGCGCCGACCTTGCCGTAAAAGAAGAGGAAGAGATAACAGTAATTGAAAAGTTTTTGCCCGCTCAAATGACAGCCAGTGAATTAAAAGCTGTGTTGCAAACTATTATTGCTAATGTGGGCGCAACCACTGCTGCCGATATGGGAAAAGTAATGGGAGCCGCAACAAAGGAACTGGCCGGCAAGGCAGATGGAAAAACAATTTCGGCAACTGTAAAAGATTTATTAGCCCGATAGCTAATGTCGCTGCCTTGTATGATTATTGATGTTATTTATTTGGTGTTGTTGGCAATGGCGCTTTTTAAAGGCTACAATAAGGGGCTGATTGTAGCTGTTTTTTCGCTTGCCGCATTTGTTGTTGGTTTAGCGGCGGCACTAAAGTTATCGTGGTGGGTAAGTGATTATTATCAAAATTCGTTGCATATGGCAGGCAAATGGTTGCCATTTGTATCGTTCTTAATTGTTTTTGTAGGGGTAGCGTTATTAATTAAATGGTTGGCCGGTTTACTAAAACAAACGGCCAAAATAGCAATGCTTGGTTGGGTCGATGCGGTTGGTGGCATTTTGCTTTATGCAATAATATATACCATAGTTTATAGTGTAGTATTGTATTATGCCACAAAGCTTCAAGTAATTACGCCTGTGCTTGCCGGGGAGTCAAAGGCCTATGGCTTTGTGGTACCGTGGGGGCCAACGGTATTAAATGGTATGGGGAAACTGCTACCTGTATTTAGCAATTTGTTTAGCGACCTGACCGGTTTTTTTGACACAATGGCCAATAAAGCCAAATAGAGCAGTTAAGTAGTTACCTTTAAAAGGTAAACCTGCATTTTGCCAAACCGCCCTTTACAAAAAGCGACTAATACATAGTTATTTTAATCAAGTTACTGTTCTAGCTGTTTATTTGTATAAATCAATTGTATTGTATTTGAACCACTTTGCATGAATTACGAGATAGAAAATAAGGATAAGTTTAAATTTATTGAGGTTGGCCACGGCGAACCTTTGATATTGTTGCACGGATTATTTGGTGCCCTTAGCAATTTTAAAGACCTGATTGACCATTTTAGTCAACATTATAAAGTGGTAGTTCCTATTTTGCCACTGTTTGAGCTTGATATTTTTCATACGACCGTTGGCGGCCTTGCAAAGCATGTTCAAAAGTTTATTGAGTACGGAGACTATCATGATATTCATTTACTGGGTAATTCGCTGGGTGGCCATGTGGCCCTGGTACACATGCTAAAGCACCCTGAACGTATAAAAACATTAACGCTTACAGGTAGCTCGGGGTTGTTTGAAAACGGAATGGGCGACAGCTATCCAAAGCGTGGCGACCGTGATTATATCCGCAAAAAAACCGAATTAACATTTTACAATCCCACTATGGCTACCGAGGCATTGGTAAATGAGGTATTTGAAATTACTAACAACCGTATAAAAGTTATTAAAATCATAGCCCTTGCTAAAAGCGCTATTCGAAATAATCTTAACGAAGAGCTGATCCAGATAAAGCAGCCTACCTGCCTGATTTGGGGAAATAACGACACAATTACTCCACCGTTTGTTGCCAGGGAGTTTAATACCTTATTGCCCAATAGCGAATTACATTTTATTGATAAATGTGGGCATGCGCCAATGATGGAAGTACCCTTTGAATTTAACTCGATATTGGAAAACTTTCTTGCAAAGCATAAACAGCCTGCTGCAACATTAGTATAGTCATTATTGTCCATTTTTTAGAGCAGTACCCCCTAATTTTTACAATATTTTTTAATGCTAGCAAGCCAATTATTAAACAACAGTTATCCAACACTTGGCCTTACCGACAAAGCTTCGCTGGCACTGCAATATATGGATGAGTTTGATGTGCGGCATTTGCCTGTGTTGGCTGATGCAAAATTTTTGGGACTGGTAAGCAAGGAAGATTTGCAGGATAGCGATGAAGAAGCTACGCTGGGCGAATTAATAGACATCCTTATTAAAAAGTCGGTTAGGGCTGACGATTATTTTTTTTCAGTTCTAAAATTATCGGTAGCATCTAATTTGTCAATAGTGGCGGTGGTTGATGAGGTAGGCGAACTAATAGGCTCAATTTCGGAAGCCGGTTTGGTTGAGTACGCTGCCCGGTTTATTGGAGTAGATGAGCCCGGTGCGGTAATAGTACTGGAGATGGAAAGAAAAAATTACTCGTTTGGCGAGTTGAGCAGGTTGGTGGAAACAAACGACGCTTATATTACACAGCTAAATACCAGTTTTGACAACGATACCGGCCTGATTGAGGTAACTATCAAAATAAATAAACTTGAGGTTTCTGATATAATAGCCACTTTTCAACGTTATGAATATGTAGTGAAATCTTTTATTGGAGAGGAAGAGTACGAGAATGAACTTAAACATAATTTCAACCATTTAATGTCGTACCTTAAAATGTAATTTTACAAGTAGTATTGGTTTTTTAAACTACTTATTAGCCCAACTAAACGATCTCCATTCCAATTTTTTAGTACTTTTTTAGGAAATATATTTATTTCCGTGTTTTAACCGTTATGCATAGTAATGTTAAATTTGGCTAAGCTGAGGCTTATTTTATTTTTTGGATTGCCTGCCACCTTGTTCAGTTTATTTTCTGAAGTACGGCTGCCGGCAAATGTTGCCTCTGGCGGAATGTTGGGTAATATTACTGTGGACTCGCTGGAAAAGGCAAAAGTTGAGATAAATAACATACTAATTACCGGATTTAAGCAAACAAAATCGTACATCATACAGCGGGAAATTGCCTTGAAAAAAGGCGATTTGGTTAGCCGCGAACAATTGGCAAAATTAGTTACGCTTACCCGCCAACAACTAATGAACACCAGTTTATTTGTTGATGTTGAAGTTAATCCGGTATATTTTTCGGACAATGTGGCAACCATTCATGTAAACGTGAAAGAGCGTTGGTACGTTTTTCCCGTTCCTTATTTTAAAATGATTGACCGCAACTTTAACAGCTGGTGGGTTGAGCATAATAAGAGCCTGGAAAGGATTAACTACGGGTTAAAATTTTTTCATAATAACTTTAGTGGCAGAAACGATAAACTGAATTTTTGGCTTATTAACGGGTATACTCAGCAGGCTACCTTACGGTACGAAAATCCTTTTTTAGATAAAAAACTTGTTCATGGAATTAATGTGGGTGTATCGTACAGCCGAAACCGTGAATTAAATTTGGCTACGGTAAACGATAAACAGTTCTTTTTTAAAAACGAGGAAACATTTTCTATACGCCAATTTCACGTTGACCTCGCCTACACTTACAGGCCTGCCATAAAAACACGGCACACCTTTAGGTTAGCCTATACCGATATTCAACTGGGCGACACCGTTTTAAAAATAAATCCACAATTTTTTGACTGTGCAACAAGCCGTGTAAGGTTTCCTGACATTAGCTATAATATTGAATACTATGATGTTGACTATATACCCTACCCGTTAAAAGGCTTTTCAGGTACAGCAAGGTTATACCAACGTTTTGGTACAAAAAACAACCTTACTGAGTTGGCAGCAAGGGGTACTTATACTAAAAAGATATTACCTGGTACTTATATGCAGTTTCAGGCAAGCGGCATTTTAAAGGTGCCATTTAAACAACCCTATTACAATAAGCGGGTAATGGGTGGCAGCGACCTGTACATGAGAGGAATGGAGTACTTTGTAGTAGATGGTGTAGCGGGCGGTGTTGCAAGGGCCACCTTTATAAAACAGGTGCTTAATCTTAATTTTAAAAACCCCCTACCCGTAAAAAATGTTGAACGTATACCCATCAAGCTTTATTTAAAAGCCTATGGAGATGCAGGGTATTCGTACAACCCCAGCCCGGGTAATAATACCTTTAACAACAAACTGTTACGTACCTGGGGTGTGGGTATTGATATCATCACTATTTACGATATTGTTTTAAAGCTTGAATATAGTTACAACCAAATTGGCCAGCGCGATCTTTATATTCATAGCAAGAGTGATTTTTAACCTCCTGACGCCGCATAGCCAGTCTTAAACTTACTTTCTTTTTCAGCCACCACTTAAAACACCAATAATTAAACCATTACCTTTCGGTGCTGGTAATTAAATTTTAATACTTTTGAAATACGTTATACGGTTGATACCACATAAATACATTCCATTATATTTTATCAATTTTTATTCTTTCAGGCTTTAATAGCAAAATGTAATTAATGAAAGTTGCAATTTATTCCCGCGGAATTGAAGTGGAGCAGGAGGGACACCTGTTGTCGTTGTTAGAAGAATTAACGAGGTATAAAGTAAAAATTTGCCTCTATAAAAGCCTTGTATCACCACACTCGGTGTTAAAAATGCTTCCTATTGAGTTTACCTTATTTTCGTCGTATAAGGAGCTTGATGAAAACATTGACTGCATTATTAGCCTTGGTGGCGATGGAACCATGCTTGATACGGCTGTACTTGTACGCGATAAGGGCATACCCATACTAGGAATAAACTTTGGGCGGCTGGGCTTTTTAGCCAGCCTTGGTAAGGAAAATATTGCAAGCGCGGTAGAAGCTTTGGTAAATCAGTCGTTTGTGGTAGACCACCGTACCCTTATGCACCTAAATGCAAGTATACCCCTGTTTGGCGACAGTCCGTTTGCGCTAAATGAATTTGCCATTCATAAACGGGATACATCGCCCATGATACGCATTCATACCTACCTAAACGGCGAGTTTTTAAACAGTTATTGGGCCGATGGTTTGCTGGTAAGCACACCAACCGGCTCAACCGGGTATAATATGAGTTGCAATGGACCCATTGTTTTTCCCGAAAGTGGCAGTTTTGTTATTACCCCCATAGCGCCCCATAGCCTCACCACCCGGTCAATTATTATACCCGACGATAATATAATAAGCTTTGAAGTAGAAGGACGGGCCAGCCAGTTTATTTGCGCTATGGATGCCCGGCGCGAAATTGTTGATATGGATATTCAACTGGCGGTTAAAAAAGAAAAGTTTACCATTAACCTCCTTAGGTTAAACGAAAACAGCTTTTTAAACACCCTGCGCGAAAAACTTACCTGGGGAGTAGATAAAAGAAATTAACTGCTTGTTAAAAGATTTTTGCCAGTAATGCGTTATAGTATCATTCGTTATTTTGCAATCATGATAGTAAAAAAATTTTTGGCCGTAATTACCTTAGTGGCTGCTACAATAGTAGCCAATGCGCAAATAATGGATAGTTACGTGCAGGAAGGCGAGTTTGGAATTGGCATTGGCGCCGCCCACTATTTTGGCGACCTTAATACGCGGGCTGCGCTTAACAGGCCAAAAATTAGTGCTGGTGCATTTTTTCGTAAGCAGTTTGGCAATTATATAGGTATTAAAGTAGCAGCTAATTACGCGCAATTGGGTTATTCCGATACTTACAGTACTAACGAAACCCAAAAACGCCGAAACCTTAGCTTTAATTCAAATATTTGGGAACTCTCGCTGAGCGGCGATTTTAATTTCTTTAAATTTTACCCAGGTATTGAAGGGTATACATACACTCCATATGTATCATTAGGTGTTGGTGTTTTTTCATACGATCCGTATGCATATTTGGCCAAACAAAAATATTTTTTACGGCCACTTGGCACCGAAGGCCAGGGAAGTTCATTTTATCCTGACCGCAAACCTTATGGCTCAATGGCCATTAGCTTCCCCATATCTTTTGGCTTTAAATATAACATAAACCCTTCAACCAATATTTTTATAGAGGCTGGTTACAGGTTCACTAATACCGATTATTTAGACGACGTAAGTTTAACCTACACCCCCGATGCATTTACAGCTTTACCAAACGGCCAGCCATCAGTAGCCCAGTTATTGGCCGACAGAAGCTACGAAACAGGGTTGCCTATAGGCATTAAGGGCCGCCAGCGTGGCAATAGTAGCCAAAAAGATGGATACGCCATAGCACTGGTAGGAATTTCGTTCAATTTGTCGTCGTACAAATGCCCTGCACCTTAACTAATTTACAGGTGGTTATTCTCAGAAAATAATAAATGACAGGTAAGGCGTTTTATAGGCATAGTAAAGTTAAAAATTTACTATTTATGCCAGCCGTAGACATATTAATTAGCCTGTAATGGGTTAATGGTTTATTTCTTTTAATTTATTTTTCTGTGCCAACCCATAAAACTCGCTGAAACCATGCTTTTGCCTACCATGGGTTGGCGAAGTGGTTGTCGGGTATTTTTTATTTATAAAACTTTTTACGGCAAATAAGTAAACAACCGGTAACCAAACCAGTAAAGGACCACTCAATTAGCCCAAATTTGAAGCATCGGCTTATTTAAATTAAAATAACTTTAACCCATACGATAGTCAAAAATTGAACTAAAACATTTATAAGGGAGCTACCTTAAATTACTACCTTTGGCAACCGTTAAACGGTTTGAAAACATGCTGGATCTGAAACATAAAATAGACCTAAACCGATTGCCTAAACACATAGCCATTATTATGGATGGTAACGGCCGCTGGGCAAAGGAGCAGGGGCAGGATAGACTATATGGTCATTACCATGGAGTGGAAAGTGTACGCAATATTGTTGAAGGCTGCGCTGAGCTTGGAGTAAATTATTTAACCTTGTATGCTTTTAGTACCGAAAACTGGGAGCGGCCACAAAATGAAGTAATGGGCCTTATGGACTTACTGGTTGACACCATAAGAAAAGAAGTAGAAACACTTAATAAAAACAATATCAGGCTACACGTAATAGGTAATATGCAAATGTTACCAAAATTTGCTTATACCGAAATGATGGAAGCGCTGGAAATGACCAGCCAAAATACCGGGCTAAACCTGGTAATGGCCCTAAGTTATAGCAGCAGGTGGGAGCTGATAAACGCGGTAAAAAACATAGCGGCCGATGTGGAGACAGGTAAATTAACATCAGCCGGTGTAAACAGCGATACTTTTGAGCAATACCTGTGTACCAAAAATATTCCCGACCCCGAATTAATGATAAGGACAAGTGGAGATTTTAGGATAAGTAATTTCTTACTGTATCAATCTGCCTATACCGAATTGTACTTTACCCATACCCGCTGGCCCGACTTTAGAAAAAATAATCTTTATGAAGCTATCCTTGACTTCCAGGGACGCGAAAGGCGGTTTGGTAAGATAAGCGAACAGGTAAACGCAGGCTAACACAATGTTTTACGGCCGCATATATTTTATGCATTACTAATAGCTATTTAACAAACACTTTCAATTAATCCTGTTAAATTGCCCCGATAACGTGTGTAAAGGCTGGGGATGATGGCCCTTTTGTGCAAAAAAAAAATATAACTGGCTATTAATGCGGAACATATACAAAACAACCTTATTGCTGTTGGCTGCTTGCTGGATCCTGATCCCAAAGGCGTTTTCACAGGAAACCCCTGAAGAGCCAGCTACTTCTATTGACGTAACCCTGGAAAATCTTTTTACGCAAAAAATTCCCAAAAAATACAAAGTTGCCGCAATCCAAATTTCTGGTAATAAGTACTTTGACACAGCATTGCTGGCGTCGGTAGCCGGCATAAATGTGGGCGATGAAATTGTAATTCCCGGAGGCGACCAGTTTGCAAGAGCCATTACCAACCTTTGGAAACAAAACTATTTTAGCGATGTAGAAGTATACGTAACCCGGCTGGAGGAGCTAACTATTTACCTTGAAATTTCAGTGGTTGAACGGCCAAGGCTAGCCAATTTTGTTTTTAAGGGTATCACAAAATCCCAGGCCGATGACTTAAAGGCTAAGGTGGGTCTGGTAAAGGGCCGTATTGTAACTGAAAACAACCGTAGGTCGGCAATTGAAGCAATTGACAAATATTTTAGCGAAAAAGGGTATAGAGGTGTAAAGATTAAGGTTGAAGAAGAAAAGGATACTAAGATAGAAAACTCGCTGGACCTTACCTTTTTGATTGACAAAGGCAATAAAGTTAAAATAAACGAAATTAATTTTGTAAGCAACGAAATCAGCGACGCCAAGCTAAAAAAGCAGCTGAAAGGTACAAAGGAAATGTCGCGTTTAACCCTGTACCCTCCTGCCGTTGTAGGGGGTTTTGATGTACCACGTCGCCTAACATTTAACGATTATCTCGCTCATAACGGATTTTTATCCTTTTCAAAAACTAAAGAATTGCTTGATCCTTTTGTGAGGATAAAATTATCGTCGGCCAAATTCAGCGAAAAAAAGTTTGCCGAAGACAAAGAAAAGATATTGGCCTACTACAACAGCCTAGGCCACCGCGATGCTATAATTGAAGACGATACGTTGTACTACAATAAACAAGGAAATTTAAATATTGATATTAAAGTAAATGAAGGCCGTCAATATTATTTTGGCGATATAGCCTGGCGTGGAAACACAAAGTATACCGATAGTACACTTGCTATGTTGTTGGGTATTAAGAAGGGCGACATTTACAACCTTGAAACATTGAATAAGCGCCTGGGTAAAGAATTAAGTCCTGAAGGTGGCGATATAAGCGGGCTGTACATGGACGATGGATATTTGTTTTTTAGGACTGAAGCAGTTGAAACTGCGGTTTATAACGATACAATCGATTACGAAATAAGGGTGATAGAAGGGCCGCAGGCTACCATTAAAAACGTAAGAATAGCAGGTAACGACAAAACTAAGGAACACGTTATAAGGCGGGAACTTAGGACTATACCAGGCGAAAAATTTAGCCGGACAGACCTTATTCGTTCGCAAAGAGAAATATCCAGTCTTAACTACTTTAACCAGGAAAAAATTGGAATTAACCCCGTACCGAACCCTGACGATGGCACAGTGGATATTAACTACACGGTAGAAGAAAAGTCGAGCGACCAGTTGGAGTTAAGTGCTGGCTGGGGTGGTGGTATTGGTTTAACTGGTACTGTAGGGGTTACCTTCAACAATTTTTCAATTAAAAATATTTGGAAAAAGCAGGCATGGGATCCGTTGCCAACCGGCGATGGCCAAAAGCTAAGCCTAAGGTTGCAGAGTAATGGCAAGGCCTTCAGGTCGTACAACTTTTCGTTTACTGAACCCTGGTTAGGAGGCAAAAAACGC
Source organism: Chitinophagales bacterium (assembly GCA_038247635.1). Classification (GTDB taxonomy): domain Bacteria; phylum Bacteroidota; class Bacteroidia; order Chitinophagales; family Chitinophagaceae; genus Segetibacter. The sequence goes on along the minus strand of JBBRUR010000005.1, from coordinate 26,550 downwards.
AACTCCTTTACCGTTAGTGTGTACGATACAAAGTATCGTACCGGCGGTTTTGATTTTAGAACTGGTAGACAAACGTTTACGAACAACGATGCTTTTATACAAACGAGCGGTGTAAGTGTTAGCCTTGGTAAACAATTAAAATGGCCCGACGACTTTTTTAACCTTATTACGTCTGTAAACTACACGCGTTACCAAATTAAGGATTATGCCATTTTTGAAGGTTTTAGTAATGGATTCTCCAACAACTTTAACTTAAAGTTTGCGTTACAGCGCTCATCGGTTAACCAACCAATTTTTCCAAGCAGTGGGTCGTCGTTTTTATTAAGTACTCAAATAACACCTCCATGGTCAAAACTGGATCCGGGAAGGGTTAAATCGCTCAACCCATACGAACTTGTTGAATACCACAAATGGCGTTTCAATGGGGAGTGGTATGTACCATTAGGTAAACCCCATGGTGCCGAGCGTAATAAGCAATTTGTATTAAAAGCAGCAGTGAAGTACGGGTACATAGGGAGGTATAATAAAGAATTGCAAGTATCGCCTTTTGAACGTTTTCAGGTGGGCGATGCTGGTTTAAGTAACAACTTTGCCTTACTAGGATACGATATTATTGCACATAGGGGTTACCCCGTTTACAATAACAGCAACCCGCGCATAAATCCCGATCAGCAGGGAACGCAACGCTTTTTTACCATATTTAATAAGTACACAGTGGAAATGCGGTACCCGCTTAGCTTAAATCCAAGCAGTACAATTTTTGCTTTAGGATTTTTTGAAGCTGCAAATGGTTGGTATTCAACTAAGGAATATAATCCGTTTCAACTAAGGCGGTCGGTTGGTATTGGTATGAGGTTCTATTTACCAATGTTTGGCTTATTAGGTTTCGATTATGGCATAGGATTGGATAGGTTCTCGCCAAATTCAAAAATGAAGGATGCTGCCAAATTTACCTTTATGCTAGGTTTTGAGCCTGAATAACAGCAAAATTCCCAATTAAACAATATGAAAAAATTTCTATTTGTAGTTTTTAGTTTCATGGCTATTGCTGTTGGTGCACAGCGCTATGCGGTAATTGATACCAGGTACATTTTAGACAAACTGCCCGAGTATAAAAATGCGGATGCTCAACTTACCCAAATTGGTACTGCCTGGCAAAAGGAAATTGACGACAAGCAAGCTCAGTTGTCTATTATGTACAGAAACTACGATGCCGAGCAGTTTATGTTAAGCGATGATTTGAAAAAGAAAAGGGAAGACCAGTTGTTTAATTTAGAAAAGGATGTTCGCGACTTACAAAAACAGCGTTTTGGTTTTGAAGGTGATTTGTTTAAAGAGCGGCAGAAATTGGTAAAACCCATACAGGACAAGGTTTACAACGCAATTCAAAAAATGGCAGTTAACCGGGGATACGATTTTGTGCTGGATAAAAGTGAAGGAATTACTGTTATATTTGCCGACCCTAAATTAGATAAGAGCGGCGAAGTATTAAAAGAATTAGGTATCAATTAAACGCAATCAAATTTTTTATCAACAAACAATAACAACCACCCGAAACCTGTTAGTTTATTTGCAAATTAAAAATTTAACGACAGTTTCGAGCAAAAAGAAAAATTACAAAAAGCAAGCAATGAAAAAAGTTTTATTTGTGGTATTGGCAGTAGCCGGATTGGTATTTGCGGGAACAAGTGCCCACGCCCAGGCCGCAAAAATTGGCGTATTTGACGTTGACATTATGGTGCAGGCCATGCCCGGTTACCGGGTGGTAGATAGCATGTTGCAAATTTATGAGCAGGACTCCCTAAAAGGCGAATATGATTTTTCGATGCGTGAATATAGCAGGCTGGACAGTACTTTTAAAAAGGATTCGGCTGATAAAGTGTCGGCCAGTGTATTAGGTTATATAACCAAACAGCGTAATGAAGTTGCAACCACTTTGGTTTATTGGCAGCAAATTTCGCAACAAAAAACCGACAGAAAACGCCAGGAACTAGCCGGTCCATTATTTGAAAAAGTATTAGGTGCCTATAGTAAAGTATTACAAACAAATAATTACCTGGTGGTATTAAAGCCCGGCGCTTACGAAATGGGTAGTAAAGTGGAGAATGTTTTTGAAAAGGTGGCCAGGGAACTAAAAATACCACTGCCTGAGCAGTTAAGAAGCCAGGGCCAGGAAGAGGCTATGGCAGAGCCAGAACCTAAAAAAACCACTTCGGCTCCTGCAAAACCCGCCCCTAAGAAGCCTTAATTTTACCATATATTATTTATTTATAAAAGAACCATGCACTACGTATGGTTTTTTTATTTTTACAATATGAGCAACAGCTATTCGCCCATTGGCGTGTTTGACAGTGGGTATGGTGGGCTTACGGTTTTAAAAGAAATTGTGAAGTTGAGCCCGCAATACGATTACTTGTACCTGGGCGATAATGCACGGGCACCCTACGGGCCGCGGTCGTTTGAGACTGTTTACCAGTACACCTGGCAATGCGTACAATGGTTTTTTAGTAAAGGATGCCCCATGGTAATACTTGCCTGCAATACTGCTTCTGCCAAAGCACTGCAATCGATACAGCAACAAAACCTACCCAACGGGTTTGCCAATAAGAGAGTACTTGGTGTAATACGCCCCACTACGGAGGCAATTGGCAACTTTTCTCAATCAAAAAAAATAGGAATTTTAGGAACACAGGGTACAGTAGCTTCCAATTCCTACCCCATAGAAATTGGTAAATTTTTTCCCGAAGTGCAGGTATACCAGCAGGCTTGCCCTATGTGGGTACCCCTGGTAGAAAATAACGAATATGAAACCGACGGTGCCGATTTTTTTGTAAAAAAATATCTTGCGGAGCTTCATAATCAAAGCGGCGAAATTGATACGCTAATGCTTGCATGCACCCACTATCCATTATTGGAAAAAAAAATCAGAGCCTTTGCAAAAAAAGATATCACCATAGTATCGCAGGGTAATATTGTGGCAGAACGGTTGCAGGACTACCTGCTTCGCCACGTAGATATTGACAATAACTGTAGCCGGGGTGCAAATGTTTCGTTTTACACAACCGATCAACCGGTCGATTTTGATAATCATGCCAGTGTTTTTTATGGTCAACCTATTAAATCGCAGCACACTGATCTATCTTATTAATATTGTTTAAAAAATCAAAAAAAATACTGCCTGTTTGGTTGGTTTCTCTTAATTTTGCCGTCCTTTCACCAAGGCAGTATGAATGGTACATACGGCCGAAGACTGAAACAATATTTTTGGGCTAGTAAAAAAACATCACAATGAAACGTACATTCCAACCACACACCAAGCGCCGCAAAACCGTTCACGGATTTCGTAAACGTATGGAAAGCGCAAATGGCCGCAAGGTATTGGCAAGTCGTCGTAAGAAAGGTCGTGTGAAACTGACTGTTTCAGACGAAAAAAGACTAAAGTAATCTTACCGCACTTATCTCGATTATCATATTTAGCCCCGTCATTAATAGGCGGGGCTTTTTTATGGAAAGTATATATTATTGTGACAGCAGGCAGGTAACATTATTAAACATCCTTACCGGTTTAAATGTCAGTTCCCCAACCTCATTATGGCGGGCCTGGCAAACGAAATGGTTTTTTAAGGCCAGCCGGGCAGAGGTTGCAAGCATTTTACCTGTTGCATTATTGGCTATCAAAACCTGGAAGCTGGTAAAGGCATAATTTTAGTTCATTGAACGCATTTTAAAATTATGAGTTGAGTACTTCTTCGCCCAACACCTTTAATAAGCCACAAAAGCTTAAAAGCACAAAGTTGATAGACCAGCTTTTTGTTGATGGAAAGGCGTTGCATGTGTTTCCCGTTAAAGTGTTGTACAGATTATCGGGTTCCCCTGTGGTGCCATTGCAGGCTACTGTGTCGGTTAGTAAACGCAGTTTTAAAAAGGCGGTAGATCGTAACAGGGTAAAACGATTACTGAGGGAAGCGTACCGTTTACAAAAACAACCGTTGCTTGATAAACTTTTAATGGGCAACCGCCAAATGGTGTTGTTTTTTATTTATACCGGAAAAGAGTTACCAAATTACGAACTTGTAAAAAATGCTATGGCGGCCGTGCTTAATAAATTAGTTAAACAGGTTTGGCAGCCCCAATAAATAACTATTGAAAACAATTGCAAAAATATTAAGCTACCCATTTTTATTGTTGATAAAGTTGTATCAGCATTTTATATCGCCAATATTGGGACCCCAGTGCAGGTACACCCCAACCTGCTCCGCCTACGCTGCAGAGGCCTTTAGAAAGTACGGGGTATTTAAAGGCTTTTGGCTGGCCGCCAAACGTATAGCACGTTGCAATCCATGGGGTGGTCATGGACACGATCCGGTACCATGAGCAATTATTTGCCAGCAGTCACAAACAAAAAGAAGCCTGCAACAAGCAGACTTCCTACGTTTTTTTATATAGATTAAAATTGCAACGTTTATATAGTCAGCTTCTTTAATTTGGCTATTAAATCCACCAGTTCAGCATTAGTATAAAACTTATAAATTTCGGGTTCCTTACTGTCTTCGGCTACCTCAAGCGTAGCAGGTATTTTTCTAAAAGGACCAAAAACTTTAGCGTTTATATTGTTGCTTATTTTACCGGGTTGGCCGGGCAGTACCATAAAATTGGTTTTACTATTTATATTTTTTCCAGCCACCATCTGAACCAGACTATCAATTTTCAACTTCAGGTCTTCCTGGGTTATAACGGCGTTATTGGACACGTCTTTTCCAAATATTTGTATACTGCCTGCTACCGTATCTTTCTTTAAGTTTAAAATATAATAGCCTATTTCGGCCGGTATGGTAAATTCCTTTTTGCCATCTTCGGTCTCCACATTTAGTACTATAGCTTCCTTATCGGTAAAAATCAACTCTTTTTCGGCATAACCCGAACCCTTAACCATGGTTACATTTTTTTCTGCTACCACTATATCGCCTTTACCCATTATTAGTACTTTTTTTTGTACTTCGCTGGTACACGATGCCAACAGTATTAAAGCGGCAATTACAATAGTTAAATGCTTCATATATTAAAATTAAAAAAACCCTGGCATTATTACCAGGGTTGTAATTTATAAAGTTATGTTGTAACAACAAATTATTTGGCGGCAGCAAAACGCTCACCAACCTTACTCCAGTTTACTACGCTCCAAATAGCTTTTAGGTAATCGGGGCGTTTGTTTTGATATTTAAGATAATAGGCGTGCTCCCAAACATCAATACCAAACAAAGGGGTGCCCTTTACATCGGCCACATCCATTAAAGGATTGTCCTGGTTGGGCGTGCTGGTAACTTCCAGTTTACCGTCATTTATTATCAGCCAGGCCCATCCACTGCCAAAGCGACCTGCGCCAGCAGCGTTCATTTTTTCTTTCAACTCATTTAATGAACCAAAAGTATCGTCAATGGCTTTGGCAAGGTCGTCAATTGGTTCACTACCAGCATCGGGCGTAAGGCTTTCAAAAAAGAAAGTGTGGTTCCAATGGCCACCACCGTTATTGCGCACTGCGGGGCTAATGCTGCCTGCTGCGGCTACCAGCTCTTCAATACTTTTATTTTCGTTATCGGTACCAGCCACGGCTTTGTTTAAATTATCAACATAAGCCTGGTGATGTTTGCCATGGTGTATTTGCATGGTTTGAGTATCGATATACGGTTCCAGTGCCTCGTGTGCATAAGGTAATGCGGGAAGTGTAAATGCCATAGTATGAATTTTTTTAGTGTTTGAATAAATATGTTTTACATAAAGAAACAAAAATATTGCCTCAATGTTGAAAATGATAATTTTATACATTAAGTAATAATGATGGCAATAAGTAGGCTGGGGCTGCCAATAAAATAAGGTATGACCAGTTTAATTAACGAGCTACTATTTCAAATCCTTCCACCGCCAAAGGTGTATACAGGCGTAGGTACGGTAAGGGCTCCATTTTTGCGAAACGGTAAGTATTTTTGCCTGTAATTGTTTCCTGGACAGGGTTTGGAGGTTATACAACTTAATTATTGCCTGTTGAATACTAAGGTCATCTACCGCAAAAACATCTTCCCTGCCAAGGCTAAACATCAGCAGCATTTCCACCGTCCACCGGCCAACGCCCTTTATGGCAGTGAGCTGTTCAATGATTTCGGAATTAGACATTTTCAGCAGATTTTTGTTGGTAATTTTTTGTTTGATACAAAAGCGGGCAACATTTTGCACATAGCCTACTTTGGCGTTTGACAGGCCGACGGCCCGCAACACATGCGGCGGTGTAGCCAATACCTGCGCCGGTGTTGGATTGTTGCCATTATACACCAGTAAAAATCGTTTGTAAATGACCAGTGCCACCTTAGTGTTTAACTGCTGGCTCATAATGGCCGCCATCAGGCGCAGGGCTATGTTTTTTTGCAGCTTTACCGGGTCCACAGGTTGGGTAATGATGGTAGCCAGCTTTTTATCTTTTGTGAGGTGGGCCATGTATTCCATAACACTAAGATAAAAGTTTGACGCAAGTGTTGCTAACCGTACATTGTACAAAAAATACTATTTATGACAATAAAAATTATTCTTCCGCTCTTAATAATAATTTGTTTAAGTGGCATTGTTAAAGCACAAAATACCGATCAGGATAGCATACGCAATGTACTTGCTAAGCAGGTAACTTTTTGGAACAAAGGCGATATAGACAATTTTATGGTGGGTTACTGGAACAACGACAGCCTGTTGTTTATTGGCTCATCGGGTCCCAAATATGGCTACCAAACAACGCTAAACAATTATAAGAAAAACTACCCTACCAATGCGGCCATGGGCATATTAAGTTTTAGCGAATTAAAACTAAACCGACTATCAAACCAGTATTATTTTGTGATAGGCAAGTTTTACCTGGAGCGTACGATTGGCAATGCCGAGGGATATTTTACGCTGCTATTTAAAAAGATAAATGGCATATGGGTGGTAGTGGTGGATCATAGTAGTTAAGTAAAAAGTAAAAATTAAAAAGTAAAAATTAAAAAAGCGTGGAAACGTGAAAGGTGAATTGTCAATAGTAGATGCGTGAAACGTGAAAGGTGAATGGTGAGTAATGAGTTGTTGGTAATGAGTGGGGGTAGCCCAATTGATACACGTGAAACGTGAAAGGTTATTGGTCAATAGTGAATGCGTAAAACGTGAAATGTCAATGGTGAGAAGTGAGTTGTTGGTAGTGAGTGGGGAACGATCAATTGATGGACGTGAAACGTGAAAGGTGAATGGCCAAAAGTAAATGCGTGAAACGTGAAAGGTTAATGGTGAGCAGTGAGTTGTTGGTAGTGAGTGGGGAAAGATTAATTGACAGACGTGAAACGTGAAAGGTGAATGGTTAGAAGTAAATGCGTGAAACGTAAAAGGTTAATGGTGAGCTGTGAGGTATTTGTAGTAGGCGGAGAGACGCATTGGAGGCTTAGCGAAGCCAAAGCCAATGGTAAACGGTAATAAACGTGAAAGGTAGATTGTGAATTTTGTGAAATAACGTAAAAGGTTAATGATGAATGATGAAAAGTGTGAAACGTGCAAGGTGAAGGGGACAACAATTTGAAACTTAATTAATATAGCCGGCGTTTTGAAGGTTAATTTTTGACCGACTAATCCGTGTTGGAATAATACCACATGTGTCGACTTCGGTTTTGCATCCGCTACGAATGGTTTGCGGTATTGCGGAAAAAGTTCCCGATTTATTGCCTGCCACCAGTATATCAATATGCCGGAATGGTAGGTTTACAAAACAAATTTTAAACAAATGTTTTTTGTTGCTATAGAAAAGGATCTGTTGTATGAAAAAGCAGGTCTGAATTATTGGTTAATAAATTCCTGGCTTTTCATTAAAAAATATCGTGAGGTTACTATATACTTGCATGAAATTTTTAACACTAAGTATGGGCTCGCAGGTCGTTTAAGGAAGGTGGAGCATTACAATATTTTACAAAATTTATAGTAAATGCTTTGCGTAATGATAATAGTGGGCTTTTTAATTTTGTGTTACCAAAAGCAATCCTGCAACCTAAACACCTGTACCCGTTCAAATTTAATTTATGGCTAATACGAAAAATAATAAAAACAGCAATCCATTAAACGGTTCGGCGCTGATTATACAGGCTGGGGAGCATGCAATAATTGGAAAACAGCAACAGGCTTTTAATACACTGGTTACAACCATTGGCAAATTACAGGCTAAGCTATTGCAGACGAATGTAAAAATGGATCGGAAATTGGCTGGTTATGTAAGGGATATTATTCCGTTGGAAGCCAGTTTTTTACAGTGTACTACAGAAACGGTTCGAGTGCTTTATTGGCATTATAACAATCAAAAAACCTTAACCAAAAACCAACGCAGTTTATTAGAAGGCTTGATTTCCAAGTTGTTGGATGATATTTTTGATTTAAACAGCGCAGAGCCAACTGCAGAACTGAAGGAAATATTTGAAGCGGTAGAAGGTCAGTCGTACGATGAATTTAAACGGGATTCGTTTGATGAAATGAAGGAGAACTTTAGCGATCTTTTTAAAATGAGTGGCTTTGATATTGACCTTGATGATTTAAAGGTTGATATGACAGAAGAAGAGGTGATAAAAAAGACAGCTGAAATGAGGGAGAAGTTTAATAGGGAAGAAGAGGAAAGAGCGCATAAGGATAAGCATAGAAAAAAGAGTAAAAAGGAACTGGCACAGGAAGCGAAAGAGAAGCAACTTAAGGAGGCGCGCACTAAAAATATCAGCAGTATTTATAAACAACTGGCTAAAATTTTTCATCCCGATTTGGAGCAAAACCCCGATTTAAAACAGGAAAAGGAGGAATTGATGAAACAGTTAACATCGGCTTATAATAAAAATGACCTGCATACTTTGCTAAGCCTTGAACTGGCTTTTATTCATAAAGAAGAAAAAAACCGCGATTCTTTGACCGACGAAAAATTGAAAATCTATAACGAGGTTTTGCGGGAGCAGGTTTATAAGCTAACGCATGAAATAGAAGCTGTTTATGAGCATCCAAAATATTATGCGTTGCATAAACTGGTAGAAGAACCTTTTTACGTTAGGAGCCTTTCTATTAAAAACGTTCAGTCAGAAATTTCGGATAAGTTGAACTTCGCTCTTTTTAATTTTAATGGTATAAAGCAGGCGAGGGAAAAGGGTCTTGCTCATGTAAAAAAAATGATTAAAGACTATAAATTCCTACAAGAAATTGAGGAGGATGATGATTTTAGTTTCTTTAGGGCATTTTAGCGTCAGTAGTAAGTTGTGAATAGTGTGTAGTGCATTGTGAGTAGTGGGTTGTGAGTTGTGAGTGGTGAGTGAGTAGGGTAGCGAGTGGTGAGTGGGTGAAAAGGTTACTGGTGCATGGTGAGGAGTAAATAGTGAGTGAATAGTTAAGAGTGACTGGTGAGTATCGTGAATAGTCAATGTTGGGTAGTTAATAATCAATAGTCAGTGGTGCATTGTGGCTGGTACACGACATATACGTGGGGAAACCCGGCTGGGTTAGCAAGTAAGCGCTTTATTCGGTCAGGCGATTTTTTAAGTCCATTCTGCTATGTTATGTTCTTACAACTTCCATGTGTTCATTTTTTATTCTTCTGCAAAAAATGATATGTTTTCATCCGTTAATGCCTAAAATTTTGGGGTCCATTTAAGGATACCGTTTCCTTAAAGCTGATTGTTGACTAGATTCCGGCAAAAGTAAAGCAGCAACCAATAATATTTATCGGCTTGTTTCTCTCACCAAACGTCATTTGTCTATTCCCAAATGGTGGATACTTCAACAATTGCTTTATTGGCTAGAATATAGGTGGCCATTTTTACTTTTGGCAGATTGTAGTTTTTCCAAATGAGTGGTGGCATTAAAATCGATAGCCATTCCGCTTTCAATCCCAGTCGTAATTGCCGCTTTCAAGGCAATAATTTTACTTTCTTTATCGTGCAATAAACGCAGCCCTGCCCTGATAACTTCACTTGCATTTTTAAATCTGCCCATGTACACCACCTTGTCAACAAAGTTTTCAAAATACCGCCCTAAGGATACTGATGTATTTCTTCCCATAAATTAAATGTGAGGTATAGTTGCCCAAATTTGGTAGTCTGGAAATAAACGATAGACTATAACGTGCTCAAGGGTTGTATGGTGTTTCGTCCATTTGTGGTTTGCCATATATATTTTTTAATGCTTATCCGCTATTTAATATACTAAATGCTGAATATAAAATCATGATAAAAAACGCTGAATAAAATTACCAACAATACAAAGAGTGCGACCTCTATGGTCATAGAGGCAGGCTGCAACGACTGATGAAAACTGCTATAAACTACGGTTCCAAAATATCAGCATCAGATTGCGGAAAGTCATTACCGTTGTAATCACAAACACCGTTTTATTTCCCGGCAATTTTCAGTTCGTTTACTTATAAGGCATTGGTGTAAAACCGTCCATCCCGCTCACTACGTTACCTTTGGCCCCGCAATTTATATAATTTTTAAAATGCATAGCCAGCCTCCCTATCCTTACCATTAGCTGTACAGGGAGTTGTGCCGGTTAACCTGTGCCCCTATTGTAAATTTCGCTATTATTTGGTGATTGTATATTCCACACAGGGTTTGTTCGTTCAACAATTAAAAGCTGTCAAAGCCAATCCAGCACAAAAAAATAGCCCTGTTTTACCATGGCTACTTTATTTATTGTAATAATATTAAGCGGGTATTTTTGCAGGCTTTTCTCTAGCCCAAAAACGGTGCTGTGCTATTGAAGCAATAAATTGTTCGGAAATGGAAGCCGCGTTGTTTCCAATCACCACACCTTCATTTACAGATGTCTTACCCGTGTTTTCAGGCAGTTTTTTTGAGAAGTCAGTAGCTTGTAATACCTGTAAACCCTCTGCCGAAGCAGCGATAGCTTTACAATGTTTATATGCCTGGTTTAAAAAATAAATAGCATCGGCCTCGGCTTGCAGTGTAGCCGCACTATCGGTTCCGCCGGGCACAAATACAGCATCATATAAAACTGAAGACACGGTAATAAGCGTTTTATCGGCCTTGATGGTACCGTTGCCAGCAGTAATAAAAACCCCGCGTGGAGCTATAACTTCTGCCATTGCACCTTTACGCGTCAACGCTTCCTTTATGGTGGTAATATCGTTTTCGTTTGCGCCGTCAGCAACTAGTATTGCAATTTTTCGGGTGCGAATGGAATCTGTTATAGGGTTAGCCATGCTCAGTGCTTTTGACTTTTTAATCGACTGCTTTTTCTTTACCGGTTGATAGGAAGCCGGGTCAGCATCAGCAGGAAATCCATGGTTGATAATCGGGGGTGTTGATGGAATTTCCAGCCCAAGCCCATATGCTACCTGCGCGGCTAAATTTTGGTCAACGTGGTTAAGTACCATTAGCATTCTTTCCTTAATTGCTATTGTATTAACCTTACCCAGTTCAAAACGCAAGGCATTAACCATGTGCATTTTTTCGGGCTCGCTTTGGCTGTTATAAAACAGGGTGGCCTGGCTAAAATGGTCCATAAAGCTGGGGCTGCGCTGTCTTATTTTATTTGCGTCAATACGTTCAGTATAGCTTACAAAGCCACCATCCATTTTGCCTGCCTGAAACGGACATCCGCCGCCGGTACTATTTGGATTGTAGCTGGTATTGCCTTTATTGATTGTGGTGCGATGGATGCCATCCCGCTGATTATTATGCACCGGCGCTATTGAACGATTAATGGGTATTTCGTGAAAGTTAGGACCACCCAATCGCGACAGTTGTGTATCAGTGTACGAAAATAGCCTGCCCTGCAATAGCGGATCGTTGGTAAAATCTATACCAGGCACCAGGTGGCCTAAGTGAAAGGCTACCTGCTCCGTTTCTGCAAAATAATTATCGGTGTTGCGGTTTAGGGTCATTTTACCAATACGTATTACCGGCACCAGTTCTTCGGGTATCAGTTTGGTAGAGTCAAGCAGATCAAAATCAAACTTATGCTCATCGGCTTCGGGTATTATTTGCACACCAAATTCCCACTCCGGAAAATCGCCGTTTTCTATTGCATCAAACAGGTCCCGTCTATGAAAGTCGGCGTCTTTGCCCGAAATAATTTGCGCCTCATCCCACGTTACAGCGTGTATACCCATCAACGGCTTCCAGTGAAACTTAACAAAATTGGCTTCACCTTTCGCATTAATAAATCTGAAGGTATGAACGCCAAATCCCTCCATCATTCTTAAACTGCGGGGTATTGCGCGATCGCTCATTGTCCACATAATCATGTGCGTGGCTTCGGTATTCAACGATACAAAATCCCAAAAGGTATCGTGGGCCGATGCAGCCTGTGGTATTTCGTTATTTGGTTCTGGTTTTACCGCATGAACCAGATCGGGAAACTTGATAGCATCCTGGATAAAAAATACGGGAATATTATTTCCCACCAGGTCAAAAATCCCTTGCTTAGTATAAAATTTTACTGCAAAGCCCCTAACGTCTCTTGCAAGGTCGCTTGAACCCCGCGACCCTGCCACGGTTGAAAACCGCGCAAACACAGGCGTTTCTATAGAGGGATCGTTTAAAAAGCCGGCGGTTGTGTACTTGCTCATTTCTTCGTACACCTTAAAAATACCGTGAGCCGCCACACCCCTTGCATGTACTATTCTTTCAGGAATGCGCTCATGATCAAAGTGTGTCATTTTCTCCCTAAAAATAAAATCTTCCAGCAGCGACGGTCCACGTTCCCCCGCCTTTAAACTATTTTGATCGTCGTTTATACGTACGCCCTGGTTAGTAGTCATAAATTGACCCCCGGCACTTTCTAAATTAATCGCCAGGTCTTTTATTTTATCACTAACGGTTGCTACGTCCCTTGCAATTGCTAAACTGCTTTTCTTTTTTGCCATAGATGGTTTTTTAAAGTGAAAATGAATGTTTAAGATTCTTTATCATTTTGACACCATCTAAAAAACCATACCTGCATATTATTTTTTATTTAATGGCTATCGGCTATTTAAACAATATTTATAGGCCAAACAATGGTGGTTTAATGAAGCTGCCGTTGCGCACTGGTGTACCCTTTTTCCACTATTCTTTAAATTACAGTTGGCCTTAAACATCACAAACATTATTACTTTTAAATAACTGGCAGTCATTGTTATTTAAAATTAAAAATGGTGTGCAATACAGGTAATTAAAAAAGCGTGTGGAATTGTTAATCCACGATGCTTTGCAATTTTGTTAGTGTGTTAACGTCCGTGACCAATTGTTGGGGCGGCTCCTTTAAAAAGTTGACATTCTTTATATATTGTAACAAGAATTAATACTATAACATACGACCATCCTTCAAATAACATCGATATAAATTACCCAATCATTTTTTGTACCGGCTGGCGCAATGTTAAATACTTCTGCTGCCATGTTGCTAATAAAATTGGCTCATCAAAACAAACATTTAAAACCATAAAATATACCGTATGGAGGGTATTGTGTAAGGTTTTACAAACTCCACATTTACAATACTAAATAACATACAAATGATACATAAACTATTTGCTTTAACACTTATGCTTGGTACAATCTGTACAAGCCATGCCCAATTAAGTAATCTTTTAAAAAAGAAAAAGACAACTAACGAGCGCGTTGAAAATACTTCAAAAACTACTGATAAAGGTGATGACAAAGCCAAAGAAGATGTAGTTAGTGATGAGGTTGTTGATAATTCGCCGGCAAAAAAGGAATCGTGGAATATTGCTTTTGACAGGGAAATCAATTGGTTTAACCTTACCAATTTGGGAACCGTTATTATATCTACCGATGATGGGCTGCACAGCTTAAACCCGGTTACCGGCAAAGAAAACTGGAAACTGGATCAATTTGCAAAAGTTAGTAAAGCCAATTATACCGGTATTAAAGGCTCGCCATACATAGCTATTTTAGAAGGTAGTGCTTTTAATATGAAGCAAAATATTGTGGATGTTAGCCAGGGAAAAGTAATTTGTAATACCAAAGAGTTAGGGCTTAATTATGTTACTAAAAGATTGCCCATACCAAATTTGGGAGCGTTGTTGTTTAGTGGGCAGAATAACAAAGGCACGGCATTAATGCTGGTAAATTTAATGGACGGTAAAGCCACCTGGACAATAAGTAGCATATTTGAAAAAATTACCGAGCAAATGGTGGCCGATCCTTTATACACTAACAATTCAATTATTATTGCCACCAACAGAAGGTTGTATAAGTTAGATGCTGCCACAGGTGCATTGCAATGGAAAATTGATTTTGATACAAAAGTTGAAGTACCGCTGGCTGGTCAAAGCATTGCCAGCGACGATAAGGAAAGTACACAGGCAAATGATGACAAGAAAAAATTATCAATGAAGGAAAGCGTGGCTGCAGCAACATCAACCGTTTTTGGAAAGTTTGTAACCCTAAACGATAAAGTTGTTTACTACTACAATACGCAATCCATTACGGCCATTGATATTGCCTCGGGCAGTGTTACCTGGCCAAAAACAAAGTTAGCCGACCCCATATCAAATGTTTTGTTCGATGAAAATGGTATACTCGTAGCCACCGACGATAAAAAGTCGGAATTGAGTTTGTTTGACTATGCTACCGGAAAAATGAAATGGGCTGATCCTTTAAAATTGTCGGGCCGCATTAGCAGCATAAAACTTACCGGTACCAAACTGGCCGTTGGTTCGGCCAAACAAAACGGCAGAAATATGGTGAGTGTGGTGGATATACTTTCTGGCAAATCGTTAACACAATCGGCCTTAAAAGTAGATGGTTTTATAATGGACTTGAGAATAATAGACAACCTTGGTTTGCTATATCGAACCACCGGGGAGTGTAATATTCTAGACCTTAACACCGGTAAAGAACAATGGCCAAAATCAATAAAATATTCAACGGGTGGTTTGGGTTTGGATAAGGATAATTTCACCTATTTTATTGCAGATAATAAGGTGTACGAGGTAAATATTACCAACGGAAACCATAGAGAGTTTGCCAGTAAAAAGTTTGGTAAAGATGAAGATTTTAAAACCCTTGAATTGATGCCCGAAGGTATTGTGGTTACCTCCGATCAAAATACAGCTATGTTTGATTATGCCGGTAAATTAAAATATCACAGCTACCACCCGGCACCAGGTATAAGCACCTTTGGTAAAATAATGAACATTGCCGCAATAGGTGTAAGTATGGCCGCAAGTGCATCCGAGGGGTACCAGGCTGGTGCGTCAGGGTACGGAACCAGCAGTTATAAAAGTGGTATGGAGCGGAGCGACAGATGGGGCAACGTGGCCAGTGCAGCCATGAGCGATATGAAGAAGCGCTTTAGTGCAAGCGCCAATGCAAAAAATTATAAGTTGATACTTACCAAGGTTAAAACTACCGACGATAGCGGGGTGGGGTTGGTACGGGTAAATAAGCAAACGGGCAAAGTAGATGGTAAAGTAGTACTAGACGATAAAAAACCCGATTATCTTTTTGATGAAATTGATAATATAATTTTTTATAAAAACGGAAATAGAAAACTGGTGGCTTATAATTTTGATAAATAGGAAGTTGGGTTTATAGTAACCCTAAGTGGTTGAATAGATAGAAAACTGGTATTAACGGCTCCTTCAAATAATGGGTTTGAAGGAGCCGTTGGTGCTTTTTGCTATTGAAGTTTAGGCAAACTTACTTCCTACTTTTCGTGGCCATTTTTAAATTTGAGTTTGGATGCTTGCTTACAAGTTTTTGAATTATTTTAAACATTTAACCTTATCACTATTTCTTAAAATAAAATAACAATTCCCGGCTTACCTCATCTTCTGCCGAAAGTTGAGTAGGCAAAACTACTCCATAGCTTGAGATAGTAGTATACCCCTGAACGGTGGCAAATTTTCGGCCGACATATAAATTATTGGCAAATATTTTTTGTATGCAATCGTACTCGGTAAACAGTAAATTGGTTATGGTGTCTAATACAATAATTGAACCCGCTGCCCCGGTAAGCCCTGTGTATTGTTTGTCTATATTTCCATTAAGCGTACTTGCCCGCAAACCAATAGTGTCGGCAGTCGTTAGGTCAGATAGCAGGTAAGCTTTTATAATGGCTGTTTCAATGTTTTTGGCTACAAATATTGGTTTTGTATTATCGTACAAACTATCGGGAAAGTTGCGCCGGGCAAACCGGTAACGGGAAGTGTCGCCTAATGCGCTGCTAAGCGTTAACGGTTTTGTACTTGCCCCTGAAAAAAGAATAAAGGTAGAGGTGCCGGGCGTAAAATTGACTCTAAAAAATCCGTTGGCATCGGTTGAAGTGGTAGCCTTTGATGAGGAAGAACCCGAAGCGATACCTATAGCTGAGGGTGAGCCCGCCTGATAAATTTCTATAGAAGTATTAGATAATGCTATTGGGTGTTTTTTGGTTAACAATAACTGGCCGGAAAAAGTTACCGGTTTTGGTTTTTTGCATCCTGCTACAAGAACAACCAATATAATAAAGTGGAAAATTCGGCTCAGTTTCATGCTTTAAATATACTTTATTAAACCTGGCCAGCTTTTAAGTGTACGTTCATTAACGGTTAATGGTAGGTTTTAAAATTGGGTATTGAAAATTGATTGAAGCGCACAATCATTCTGAAATTTCGTTTTAGGGTTGGTGATTGCGTGGCTCATGCCGGGTTCCCTTGGCTGGCGCTTGAAGGTTTTGAAGGCGAACCCGGCAGGAAATTAATTGACTTTTAATATTTTTTTTATTATTTCGATATTTCCGAAATCGTCGCTTGTTTGAAACTAAGCACATTTAAATGTATATAAAACTCACAACTGTGTTCGGTAGATGTTCGATCAGTTCTTAATTGTTTGTGATAACTTTTTGTTAGGGAAAGTAATGAAGTAATAACGGTTTTTCCTTTTCGGTTCTCAATATTCAAAATTTAGCATTCAAAATTTAAAATTAAAAAATCGCCAAAACACACTTCTGTACAATTGTGCAATCTCTACGGTCGTAGAGACAAGCTGCAACAAAAGTTTAATAGCACCACAAAAGCTCGCCCCCCAAAAAAACCCAATAAAAAAAGGCCACCCAACCGGGCAGCCTCTTTCAATTTTTAAAAACGTATTCTTCTACAACGCATATTTACCATCGGCCAATAATTTGGCGGCTATGCGGCGGCGGGCATCTTTTACATTAAATGGTTCGGCTTTGGTAAAGCGCTTTAGGCCCAGTAGCATCATGCGCTGCTCATCGCCTTCGGCAAAGCTGTTAATGGCATCTTTACCAGCCTTGTTTATGCGGTCGGCGGCATCGGTCATAAAGGTACTCATAACGTCTGTTTCAAACTGTACGGCATCCTTTCCCTTTCTTTCGGTTAGTTTCATAACCCGCAGCAGGGCACTTTCGGCATTATAAGTATCAATGGCCATATCGGCTATGTTCATAATAATTTCCTGCTCGCTTTCCAGTTTGGTCATCAGCTTTTGTACAGCGGCACCGGCTACCATTAAAATCGACTTTTTAAAGTTGGCAATCAGTTTCAGTTCCCTGGCAAAAGCACCATCATCGCTGGCACCAAAATCAGGAATGCTCATTAGCTCTTTTTGTACGCTCATGGCAGCACCCATAATGTTCAGGCGGCCTTTCATGGCCCGTTTTAACACCATGTCTACCGTCAGCAAACGATTAATTTCGTTAGTGCCCTCGTATATGCGGTTAATACGGCTGTCGCGGTATGCTTTGGATATCACATACTCATCGCTATACCCATTGCCACCATGTATCTGCACGCCTTCGTCTACAACGTAATCCAACACCTCGCTGCCATATACTTTTAGCATGGCACACTCAATGGCAAACTCCTCGGCGGCACCCAGCAGGGCTTCGTTAAAAGGTTTGCCGCTGGCTTGCAGTTCTTCCTCCATTTGGTCAATCCATTTGGCGGCGCGGTAGGTAGCGCTTTCGCACACCCACACCCTAATGGCCATTTCGGCCAGCTTGTATTGTATGGCGCCAAACGTGCTTATGGACCGCTTAAACTGTTCGCGGTTAATGGCATATTCAATGGATGTATTGAGCGCCCTTTTTGAACCACCGAGGGCAGCAGCGCATAACTTTAGGCGGCCAATATTTAAAATGTTGAAGGCAATAATGTGGCCCTTGCCAATATCGCCTAACAGGTTCTCCACCGGTACCTTACAATCCTGAAAGTATAACTGCACGGTAGACGACCCTTTAATGCCCATCTTATGTTCTTCGGGCCCTTGTGTAAAACCTTCAAATCCCCTTTCAATTATAAAGCCGGTAAACTTATCGCCATCAATTTTGGCAAATACGGTAAACACATCAGCAAAACCACCGTTGGTTATCCAGCACTTTTGGCCGTTTAGCAGGTAGTGTTTGCCATCGTCGCTAAGTGTAGCGCTTGTTTTTGCGCCCAACGCGTCGCTGCCGCTGTTAGGTTCGGTAAGGCCGTAGGCGCCCTTCCACTCGCCGCTGGCCAGTTTAGGTACGTACTTTGTTTTTTGTTCTTCGGTTCCGAAGTATAAAATGGGCAACGTGCCAATACCGGTATGTGCCGACACAGCCACCGAAAACGAAAATCCGCCACCCAGCCCCTCGTTCACCAGGGTAGAAGTTATAAAGTCTTTACCCAGTCCACCAAGGTCTTCGGGCATGCTTACGCCCAGCAAACCCTGCTCGCCTGCTTTTGTCATTAGCAGCGGCATAAGGCCCGGCTCCAGTTTATCTACACGGTCTATCACTGGCATTACCTCGGTGTCTAAAAACGAAGCGCACATGTCCTTCACCATCTGCTGTTCTTCGTTATAGTCTTCGGGTATAAACGTTTCAAAAGGCGAGCTTTCTTTAATAAGCCACTCTCCGCCTTTGTGGGTAGTGGTTGTTTGTGTGGTTGGGTTCATATGATTGCGTTTTAGTTGTAAAAAATTATGTTTGATTAATAGTTTATTTAAGGTTTTCATACACTTTAGCCAGCACCTGCTTACACATTTCCACGTCGTCGGTACTAACACCGGCCAGGGCTTCGTTTAGCGTTTGGTTGGCCATGTCCATGGTAGTATCCTGTAGTTGCCGGGCAGTATCGGTAAGATAAATAAGATTAATGCGCCGGTCGTTTTTACTGGGCACCCGCTTTACCATTTGTTGTTTTTCAAGGTTATCTACCAGCCGTGTTATACTGGGTTTGTCTCTAAAACTTCGGTTGCAGAGCTCCTGCTGGCTCAACCCGTCTTCTTTCCATAAGTGGTACATAACACTCCATTGTTCTATGGTTACATCTATGCCTGCCTGTTTAAAGTTCTTCTGTAATCTCCGTGCTAATGCTGTACTTGCCATCCCCGTTATAAAGCTGTATAATTCTCCCCTCTTAAATTGGTTGTTTGACATATAGTTAGTTAAGCAACTAATTAAAGATAGGGAGATTTTTATAAATGTCAACCTCCGCAGGGTTAAATTTTTTTGAGCAGGTGTTTCAACCATTTGTGAAATCAATTTTTCTCATTCGGGCCTATTGGCATTACAATTAGCTTTGCAGCGCGTTATACAATTCAACAAGTAAAAAGCGCAGCCCGTCCTTACCAAATATGGATACATCAGAAAGTAATTATATCACTCTTGGAAATGCCACCTTTCATTACTACACCTATGGATCGGGCGAGAAGGTGCTTTTCTGTTTTCACGGGTATGGCCGCGAGGGTAGTTCGTTTAGCTTTTTACAATCATCGCTGGGGCACCTGTACACCATTGTGGCCATCGATATGCCTTTTCACGGACTAACCAAATGGACTTCAAAACTGACCTTTCACCCGCAATACCTAATACAAATAATACAAA
Organism: Chitinophagales bacterium; assembly: GCA_038247635.1. GTDB lineage: Bacteria > Bacteroidota > Bacteroidia > Chitinophagales > Chitinophagaceae > Segetibacter. The sequence goes on along the minus strand of JBBRUR010000005.1, from coordinate 6,696 downwards.
CTATTAGAAAGCGCCTTAAAAAGGAGCAGCAAAAATTTAGCATACTAGGCTTTAGTATGGGTGGACGAATAACCCTGCACCTGACCGAAATTTTGCATAAGCATATTGACCGCGTGGTACTGGTGGCGCCCGACGGGTTAAAAATTAACTTCTGGCATTGGTTCTGCACCCACACCTGGCTGGGTAATAAATTTTTGGGATACATTGTAAACAACGGCGGATTGGTATTGCGCATGCTAAAACTGGCCGAGCGCACAAGGGTGGTAAACCCAACCGTGGCCGATTTTGTATTTTATTATGTGCAGGATGAAGCGCAACGGCAGGTACTATACAACCGCTGGACCACCCTGCGCAAGTTTAGGCTGCACAAACACAAGTTGAAACGAATGATTGTAAAAGAGCGGCTACCCATACGCATGTTGTTTGGCCTGCAGGATAAAATTATTTTATCATCATCCGGCCGCAGATTCCGCAGCGGCATAGAAGACTTCGCCTCCGTAAGAGTAGTAAACGAATCCCACTATCTTTTGCAACCCCGGCACGCCGAAATTATTAGGGAGTTGTTGCAGGGTTAGTTTTTTATGGGCCGGGCAGTTGAGCTTTGAGCGTCATCCTTGCAGCTTGTCTCTACGCCCGTAGAGATCGCACACTTTTACTTTTAGTGCTTTCTTCATCTTTTATTTTCCTTTGTAAGGCTACCCTGTTTATAGCAATTATGTACGATCTATTATCCAGGCTATGCAGGTGCTTCCTAAATACTCAATTACAGGTGGCACCAACGGAACCGGTGAGGTATTAATAATCATTTGCCATTGTAGACGACTATTTATTTTTGTAAGCAAAACGATCACTGGCTCCGCGGGCTGCACCCACGAATTTGGTATTGCGGCCCTGAAGGCCCTAAAACCCCGGGAGGTATTAATAATCATTTGCTATTGTAGACGACCATTTATTTTTTCAGGCAAAACGATCACTGGCTCCGCGGGCTGCACCCACGAATTTGGTATTGCGGCCCTGAAGGCCTAAAACCCGGGGAGGTATTAATAATCATTTGCCGTTGTAGACGACCATTTATTTTTTCAGGCAAAACGTTCACTGGCTCCGCAGGCTGCACCCGCGGCTATGGTATTGCAGCCCTAAGGGCCCGAAAACCCGGAAAACGTACATGCAATTATATATTATGCCAGCGGACAATTTATTTCGTCAGGCAAAACGATTACCGGCTACCCCGGGATGGTCCTAAACCTCAACAATCTTAGTTTGATGCTAAAACTTCCACCCTGTTTTAACGTTTAAAACGGGAGCAACCTATGATATGGTTAATCAAGGTAGGTCAATAGTTGTTTTCCAATCTGCCGCTGTGATGGGAAAAATTCGATCTTACTATCTTGCCTTTTTTAAATCAATTTGAAAGCCTTTTCTTCTCAGTATTAAATATTGGTTGTTGCAAATTTGAACAGCAGTCAATGCCTTCAGGTTCAAACAAAAAAACAAAAGCGCACATGATAAACGAAAGTTATCAGAAAAACCTTTAATGGGTTGAAACGCTATAACACAAAAATATTTGTTGATGCTTATTTTAGATAACCTTCTAAATAGTAAGCCAGTAAACTCCGTAGTTAAATCGTAGGTTAATACCACACTACAATTGTTTGCGTTGTGTGCGTAGCAACTTACATTTACCATGTGAAGGAAATTAAAGATATTATTGAGGCCTACCATGCCGCTTTAAGCCAGGGCAAACAAACCGCGCTGGCCACAATAGTGCACCTGCAAGGCTCCGCCTACCGAAGGCCTGGTGGCCGTATGCTGGTTACCGACAGTGGCCAACTTACCGGCGCCATAAGTGGTGGCTGCCTTGAAGGCGATGCACTACGTAAAGCCCAACTGGCTATGGCGCAACAACAACCTATGCTGGTAACCTACGATACTACCGACGACGACGACAATGTGTTGGGTGTTGGGCTGGGTTGCAACGGTATCATTTCTATTTTAATTGAACCTATTGATGCACTAACAAATAACAACGCCATACAGTTATTGCAGCGGTCGCAAAATGAAAGGCAACCAAGTTGTATGGTCACCCTGTTTTCGCTAAATAAACGGGCTACACAACCCGGTAGTTGCCTGCTGGTACAGCATGGCCTTGTAATGGCCACCAATGCAGTACCGCCCTACCTGTTGCACAGCTTACGAAACATTGCCGGGCAGGTATTAACTCAGCAACAATCAACTATCGAACCCGTGGAAGGCACGGGTGGCCTGATGGTTTTTGCAGAATGGCTGGCACCGCCGCTTTCGGTACTGGTATTTGGTGCAGGCAACGATTGTATACCATTGGTAAAAATGGCCAACCTGCTTGGCTGGGAAACCACTGTTGTTGACGGGCGACCTAATTATGCCAACCGCCAACGTTTTGCTGCGGCCACCAATATTGTGTTGGCAAAACCCGGCGATGCATTTAACCAGCTTACAATTGACAACCGCACGGTGGCTTTGCTTATGACACACAATTACCATTACGACTTTGAGGTACTGCGTAAAATAGTTTGTACGCCGGTAAGTTATATTGGGCTGTTGGGACCAAAAAAGAAACAACAAATGATGGCAGACCAGTTGGCCCGGGAAGGCGTGATACTGTTGCCACAACAGCAGCAATTAATTTATGGCCCGGCTGGTATTGATATAGGCAGCGAAACACCCGAGGAAATTGCATTGGCTATTATTGCCGAAATAAAAGCCGTTACAAGTAAACGCAACGGTACCTTTCTTCGCGATAAACAAGCGGCCATTCACCACGAAGAACAATTACGGGAAGCACCTTTGCCCATTAAATAGCAAATGGGTTATCCACTACTTTTTTAAAGACGATATGGAGGCGCTTTAGTCGCAAATTGTATGCAAGCATTTTTTAGTAACCCACTTTTATGACCGGTATAATTATTTTGGCGGCAGGCGCATCTACAAGGCTGGGGCAGCCAAAGCAACAACTGCAGTACAACGGCAAAAGCCTGTTGCAGCATGCAATAGAGGTGGCCGTAGCAACCGCTGCGCAACCCGTTATTGTAGTGTTAGGTTCAGGCTACAATAATATAAACAATAGCCTGCAAAAAGCAGGTATTACCGTAGTACAGCACAATGGCTGGCAACAGGGCATGGCCGGTAGCATGCAGGCCGGTTTAAGAGAAGCTTTGTTGCAACAACCCACCCTCAAAAATATTGTTATCACGCTTTGCGATCAGCCATTTGTAACCTCCCAACTGCTTATGCAACTGGTGCAGCTTCAACACACATCGGGTAAACCAATTGTTGCCAGCGGCTACAACAATACCGTGGGGCCGCCCGTAATTTTTACCAATTATTACTTTACCGAACTACTGGCATTAAAGGGCGAAGAAGGTGCCAAAAAAATAATAGTACAGCACTTGCACGATGTAGCCACGCTGCCCTTTGAAGCCGGAAAATTTGATATTGATACACAGGCCGATTATGCGGCCCTGCAACAGGGGCTGCTACAAACCAACGTATAGGTACGGCGGGCTGGGTGCACACTTAAACAGGTAGCGCATAAGCCTGCTATTTTTATGTTATTTGTATAATGTAGTAATGCAGAAGTAGCAAAATGAAATAGCTGCGAAAAGCTTTTGCGTACAGCTACACATGTTGTGATGTACTCCAACTTCTTTATTGTTACGTGCACATGATAACAATTATTACAGCAGCATACCAGCCTGTTTGGTGCCTGGCAAAGCGTTGCAAAAGTTGCAAAAGTTGGAACAGAAACCCGCGAAACGGTTTCTAAAAAAAGTAACCAATTGCGACAGGGAGCAATAATGCCTATAGCCATAAGTACCACACGGCCTGAGTTTAAAACCCCTGCATAACGCGTTATGCATACACGACAATTTGCGATAGGCAAGGAGCTTTGTTATTTTGCTCAATAAAATAAAAAAAGTACAAGAGTGCGACGCAACAATGTTGCTATAAAAAAGGTGGCCCGGACCCAAAAAAAATTATGCAGGTGGACTATGCCTTCTTACAGCTTATGAAGGTTTGTAATACATTGTGTGTAAAGGCCACTATAGGTAACTACTGCATATTAACCTCAATGGGTTTGGTATATGCCGTTTCCACCCATTTTTTCATTTCGGTTTTGGCCATCCAGCGTTGAAACAGGCCGTTACTTAATACTGTATTTATGCCCAGCGAAAACATCCATCCGGGTATGTTATTTACAAAACGATACAGTTTGGCTTCGCGGTTAAGGCGCTTATGAATTTCGCGGTCGTAGCTGGCAAACATGCTGTCGTCAAAGTTGTTTTGTTGTACCGCCCTCTCTAAAAATTTTGCCGCGGTAAAGCCGCTAAGCATACCGCTTCCTATGCCCTCGCCGCTGGTAGGGCACACTATGGATGCTGCATCGCCCAGCAGCAACCAACCATCGCCATGGGCCTTTCGTTTAAGGCCGCTCATAGGTATGCCCCAACCCTTAACCGTTTCAAGGGGCTGTGCGTTTTTAAAACGCTCCTTCAACAGTGGATCAGTTTTTATCAGCTCTTCAAAGGCCTTGCGCACATTAATATTTTTTTTGGCAATATAGTTACTGGCCATACCATACCCTACATTTGCCTCGCCATTGGGTAGCGGAAATATCCAGAAATACGACAACGGCAAACTTTTGGGAAAGTACACTTCAATCAGGTTATCGTTGTGCAGGCCGCCAATGCCCTTCCAGTATTGGCGCACAGCACCGGCATAATTATTACGGTCAATTTTGCGTTCGCCCAGGTGGCGAAGCACCACCGAGTGGTCGCCGTCGGCCCCCACCAAAAAGTCGGTTTCAATCTGCACCGGGCCGTTGGGGCCTTTACCGGTAAGCAACCATTTTTTGCCGTGGCGCTCTATTTTTTCAATGCGGGTACTCAGCCTTAGCGTAGCAACTTGGTTATCAATTTTAGTCACCAGCAGGTTATCAAAATGGCTTCGTTTACTAACAAAAAATATGGGCTTTTTTTCAAGTTCGCCGGGGTTGCCGTTGGGGCGGCGGGCAAGGTCAACATTACGGCCGCCGGGTAGTATAAACCGCATACCGGCCGATGCAGTAAACCCATTGCCATTGCTCAACTCGTTGGTTACAATAGCGGGGTCAATATGGTTTAATACCCGCACCACGTTCAGGTCAAGTCCGTCGCCACAAATCTTATCGCGTGGAAAAGCCGATGCATCAACAATTACATGTTTAATACCAGCCTTGCACAAAAAAATACTGGCCGTTGCCCCAGCCGGGCCGGCGCCAACAATACATATTTGGGTAATTAATCTATCGGCCATATAACATTGCTACAGGCGTTTGTGCCTGCGGCGAATGTACTGAATAACGCTTCCCGCTGCATCATTTGTTATAGTTAGTACGCCAGCCTTGCAAGGCTATGTGGCAGTGGCCCCGCTTTGCGCTGCAAGTCTTGGCCCTGGCGGGCTGTGGGCTTTATAAACAATATAACGATTTTTGGTACTCGTGCATCTGCTGTGCTCAAGTCCGCTTCAATCGGGTGTATATTTTTAGCTATGGTTTTTTAATGATGCTTTTATACACAAACGCTTTTAAATAACACAAAAATTATAAGTGCTATATTATAGCAAGGAGGCCTGCATAAACTGCCGTTATAATTACAAAGTGGCCTTATGTAATGGGTTAAAGTACCTTATTGCGTACAAACGCAATAACCCCTTGTATTTACTTAAATACAATTTGGTGATACCCACCACCGCGCAATTGTTGGCCGGGGTGCAATCAAGGGTCAATACGTATTTAAATGTTTTGCGATTATAGGGTTACGCTGAAATCAAACTTGCGGAAAGGTGTCGGGTCAATTAGTACGGTCCGGGTATCGTAATACAACAGGTTGGTCGATTTGGTAAAAATCCTCAGCTCGTCCTGAAAACCCAGTTGCGTACGTACGGTATCTTTCGACTTCTTATCAAAAAAATCGGCACGCACAAACTGCCCGCGGGTAATGGGGCATTTATCGCCCACAAAAACGCTATCGTCGCCAATAAACAGCTTCAGCACATCCAGCGTATCGCGTTGCTGAGCTATATTTTCAAACGAAAGGCTTTTGTTATTGCTATAAGGCAACCACAACTTGGCCGATGTGGTTAGCACCTGGTATTGCGGTACATTTTTGCATTCGTCAGTACGGCTTTTAACGCAGGCAACTGCCGTTACCAGCAATAAAACAACCAAGCTATTTTTAAACATAAGTATAGGGGCAGTTAAAACTAAACATCAAATATAAACCGAGTGGCAAAACCATCGCGGTTAAATTAGGCTGAAAGGTGGGAGGCAATGAAAGTAGATGTGGAACAGGCCTCGTTATTGCAGGGTACGAAGCAATCCCTTCCTCGTCATTGCGAGGTACGAAGCAATCCCAGCCGTCATTGCGAGGTACGAAGCAATCCCTTCCTCGTCATTGCGAGGTACGAAGCAATCCCTTCCTCGTCATTGCGAGGTACGAAGCAATCCCTTCCCCGTCATTGCGAGGTACGAAGCACTCCCTTCCCCGTCATTGCGAGGTACGAAGCAATCCCTTCCTCGTCATTGCGAGGTACGAAGCAATCCCTTCCTCCACATTGCGAGGAACGAATCACACCCATCCACGTCATTGCGAGTAAAAAAGCAAACAAATCCACGTCATT
>JBBRUR010000004.1:0-155692 GCA_038247635.1 Chitinophagales bacterium | reverse complement strand
TGCTGGTAAACTTACTATGCCCAATAGTATGCTCGTAAAAACGCCGCTCCATATTGGTGCAGGCACCAACATAATGCTTGTTAAGCCTTGCAGAATATATGATGTAAGTAAAGGGCATAAAAAAAGAGGCCGAAGCCTCTTATAAGTGATCCCGCTGGGACTCGAACCCAGGACCCATACATTAAAAGTGTATTGCTCTACCAACTGAGCTACAGAATCAAAATTTCAAAAACAAACTCAGAACTTACCAACTGAGCTACAGAATCGAAAAAAATATAAAAGAACAATCTCAGAACCCAGCACCCTCCCGATAAAATCGGGATGCGCTACCAACTGAGCTACGGAATTAAAAACACAAAAAAAATTTAAAAATTTGCTATAAGAACTACCCCTTTTTGATTTGGGAGTGCAAAAATACAGGCTGAGCATATTGCAGCCAAATTTTTAAAAGATTAATTCGATTTTTTTTCAGGTTTATAATTCACAGTAACTCTCCTACAACTCTTTTACTTTTGCTCCTGAAATAATTTGTATGTCCAATTTTACCAATAAGGTAGTAGTTATTACAGGAGGTACTGACGGCATCGGAAGAGCGTTGGTGGAGCTTTTTTTGCAACAAGGGTCAAAGGTAGCTACCTGCGGACGCAGTCATGATAAACTGTATCAACTTCAAAAAGTACATCCTAACAGCGAGTTATTGGCTGTTTGGTGCGATGTAGGTAAGGAAACTGAATGCAAAAGTTTTATCGAATCAGTGGTACAAACTTTTGGCACTATTGATATCCTTGTTAACAATGCCGGCATTTCAATGAGAGCCCTGTTTAGCGAATTAGAGTTAGATACTTTAAAGCAATTAATGGACGTTAACTTTTGGGGTTCGGTATACTGCACAAAATTTGCTTTGTCAGAAATAATGAAAAACAAAGGCTCTATTGTAGGCATATCCTCGGTTGCCGGCTTTCGTGGCTTGCCTGGCCGATCGGGCTACAGCGCCAGCAAATTTGCCCTTACTGGTTTTTTAGAAGCGTTGCGCACCGAAGTAATGGAAGCCGGCGTAAATGTAATGTGGGTGCACCCCGGCTTTACCAGTTCCAATATTCGTAATGTAGCACTTAACAAGGAAGCTATGCCACAGGGCGAAAGCCCTATGGACGAAAGTAAAATGATGACCCCCGATCAGTGCGCCGTGCATATTATAAAAGCTATAGAAAACAGGGAGCGCACATTGGTGCTAACTTCTATTGCCAAACGTACCTTGTTTATGAGCAGGTTTTTTCCGGCCATAGCCGATAAAATGATCCGCCGCTTTTATTTTAAAGAAGGTAAACTTGTAAAATAATATTACCATTATTATCATAGCCATTGCCCTGTTAACAACTTTTGATTTATCAAAACTTATAAACAAAGGGTACACCTTACTTCAACTATTACAACCTTTAACTTTTTACTGCAAGTAATCCGGCATTTAAATAGCAGCCGGTGCATTTTTTATTATGGCTATTATTACCCTTACATCGGATTTTGGCTTGCAGGACTATCTGGTTGCAGCCGTTAAAGGGCAAATTTTATCTACTTTACAACAACCTGTAATAGTTGATGTATCGCACCAATTGTCGAGTTTTAACTATCCGCAGGCGGCCTATTTTTGCAATAGCACATTTAGGTATTACCCGCCAAATACCTTTCACATTGTGCTGGTAAATATGTTTGAGGATACACCAACGCAAATGCTGCTGGCTTATCATAACAATCAATATATAGCCTGCGCCGATAATGGGCTGCTTACTATGATTTTGGATGGCATGCCCCAACAGGTAGTTGGCCTGCCTATGCCTGCAAGCATACAACCCACCACGCTTGCATGTACTTCGGTAATTATTGATGGCATTAAAAAAATTTCTGATAATATACCAATGCAAAAGGTTGGCAACGTAGGCATAACGCTTATTGAAAAACTAAGGCTTAAATATGTAAACAGCCCTACCACTATGGAGGGCCAAATATTGTACATTGATAATTTTGAAAACGTTATTGTAAACATTACCAGGGACGATTTTGACCGCGAATGCAAAGGGAGAAACTTTAAAATAGTATTTAAACGCGACGAGGTGATCGATACCATAAGCGATACTTATGCCAACGTACCTCAAGGCGAAAAAGTGGCCTTTTTTAACTCTGCCGGTTACCTTGAAATTGCTATTAACAAAGGCAATGCAGCCGGACTTTTTGGTCTACAGGGATATAGCAGCACTATGGAAAAACAAAATGTAGGTCTTCAAAACAAATGGTTTTACCAAACCATTAAAATATTTTTTGAATAATGCTGCTTCGAATTGTAAAAATGACCTTTAGGCATGAGGAGATAGCCAACTTTATTGAATTGTTTAAAGCACGTAAGCACCAAATTAGGGCTACTGCGGGATGCCTTCATGTGGAGTTATTGCAGGACCAACTGCACCAAAATATATTTTTTACATGGAGTCATTGGGCCAATGCCGAAGCGCTGGAAAACTACCGCAACTCAGCTTTTTTTGCCGAAACCTGGCAACTTACAAAATATTTTTTTGCAGTTAGCGCCGAGGCATGGTCGGTTAGCAAGGTGTCAACTACCATTTAACCAGGTATATTTGCTGCCATAAAAATTTGATGAATGAAATTTGTGCTTAAACTCTTGCAGTTTGTTTACAGTGTGTATGCCTTGCTAATGTTTGTACTGTTAATGATACTGGTACTTCCTTTTGTATTAATAGCCTCATTACTGGGCCAAGAAAAAGGCGGCAACTTTATTTACAAGGTGTGCATGGTTTGGGGATACGTGTGGTACACCCTCATAGGCATGTGGCATAAAACCATTTACGAAAGCCCCCACAATACCAACGATAAATTCATATTTGTAGCCAATCACATTTCGTACCTGGATATTCCGCCGGTGGTGGTAGGCATAAAACAACCGGTGAGGGTTTTGGGTAAATACGAAATGGTAAACACCCCCTTGTTTGGCTACATTTATAAATGTGCCGTAATATTGGTTGACCGACGGGATGCACGCCGCCGCTCCGAAAGCATCAAACACCTTAAAGATGCATTGAAGAAACATATATCTATTCTAATTTTTCCTGAAGGAACCTTTAACGAAACCGGTGAACCACTGAAGTCATTTTACGACGGGGCTTTTAGAATAGCCATAGAAACCCAAACGCCTATAAAACCTATACTATTTATTGATAGCCACGACCGGTTGCATTATGGCTCGGTAGTACAACTTACACCGGGGCCAAACCGGGTGGTATATTTAAAAGAAGTTGAAGTAGCCGGGCTTACCATGGGCGATGTTACCCAACTAAGAGAAAAAGTAAAGGCTATTATGGAGGCTGGTTTAAGAAGGTACCGCACTTATGGCCCTTCTGTGGCTGCCACTACGGCTGCTGGGGTGGCATAGCCAGTTTTTACTGAAAAAATACGCTTGCTAAACTTTGAAAGCTAAATGGCGCAAAGCAATGTAAATTTTGAAGAGTGCAACCAATTTAATCAAAGATGGAGACGACAGCAATACTTTATTATTGATAGAACCTGTGCGCACTAAAAGGTAAATTGCCTTTAATAATCAATTTTAAGTAATGGTCACAAATAATGGATGAAACTACCCACATACCGAACATTGTAACAAAAGGCATACTGGAGTTTACCCCCGGTGTACCTCCAATGTTTGCCGAAGTAATCATTCCCCTTAACCTACCCATGAATTTTACATGGGCCATACCAATAGAACACCGGCAAGGGTTGCAACCGGGCTGCCGCGTTGAGGTAGACCTAAAAAAGAAGAGATATTCCGGAATTATTAAATCCATTTTTACCGAAAAACCTGCTGCCTTTAACCCTAAGGATATTATAAATGTATTGGATGAAGTGCCGCTGGTATACCCTCAACAACTTGCCCTGTGGAACTGGATGGCCACCTATTATATGTGTTGCGAAGGCGAGGTTTTGCAGGCGGCTCTGCCATCGCACCTTAAACTAAGCAGCGAAAGCATACTAACTTTTAACGAGGAATATGGCGAAGACTTTACCGACCTGGGCGATGAAGAGTACCTTGTAGCGGAAGCTTTACTGATAAAAAAAGAACTTAAGCTGAGCGAGGTTCAGCAGGTGCTGGATGCCACGCATATATACCCTGTTATAAAAAAACTGATCGATAAAAAGGTATGCATGGTATGGGAGGCGCTGAACGATAAGTATAAGCCTAAAATGGAAACCTATGTTACCCTCACAGCCACTTACCATAACCAAGAAAACCTTGCGCAACTACTAAACGAATGGAGCCAAAAAAAGGCAGCCCCCAAACAATTGGAATTGCTGCTATCGTACCTGCACCTTATAAAAACCGAAGGTATTGTAACCCAAACTGCACTGCTTAAAAAGTCGGGGGCAAGCACAGCACAACTAAAAGGGCTGGCCGATAAAAACATAGTAAAGCTTGAAAAGCGTTCTATTGACCGCATACCTACCCTACCCCGCGATGTTATTATCGATTTTCAGCTATCGGATGCACAACAATTGGCTACCAATGATGTACTGCAAATATTTAACGAAAAACCGGTTTGCCTTTTACAGGGCGTAACCAGCAGCGGTAAAACCCAAATTTACATTACCCTTATTGAGCAGTATATAAAGCTTGGTAAACAGGTGTTGTATATGCTGCCCGAAATTGCGCTTACAGCACAAATTATTCGCAGGCTGCAAAAACATTTTGGTGGTTACATAGCCATTTACCACTCAAAATTTAACCCCAATGAGCGGGTAGAGATTTGGAACAAAATAAAGTCGGCCGAAACCAAGGTGGTGCTTGGCGCAAGGTCCAGCATGTTTTTACCATTTAAAGACCTCGGGCTAATAATAATTGACGAGGAGCACGATCAAAGTTACAAACAGCACGAACCTGCCCCCCGCTACCACGCCCGTGATGCGGCTATTTACTATGCAGGTATTTTTAAAGCCAACGTATTATTGGGCAGCGCAACCCCATCGCTTGAAAGTTATCACAATGCCGTGGCGGGTAAATATGGACTGGTAAAATTAACCGAGCGATTTGGTAATGTGCAAATGCCTTTAATACAACTGGTAGACATGAAAAACATTGGCAGCCAAACTAAGGAAAAGGTAATACTTACACCACAGTTAAAGGAAGCCATCACTACATCGCTAACCAATAAAAAACAAGTCATACTTTTTCAAAACCGCCGTGGTTATTCGCCTTACCAAATATGCGCTACCTGTGGTTGGATACCACACTGCACCCAATGCGATGTAACCCTCACCTATCATAAAGCAAAAAACAAGTTACAGTGTCATTACTGCGGTACATCGTACCCGGTAGTGCTTACCTGCGCCGCCTGCGGCAGCCACAATTTTGCCCAAAAAAACTTTGGTACCGAAAAAATTGAAGAGGTATTGATAGAAGCCTTTCCCGAAGCAAGGGTTGCCCGTATGGACTACGATAGTGTAAAGGGCAAAAACGACCATGATGCTTTGATAAAATTATTTGAGCAACAACGCCTTGATATTTTGGCCGGTACCCAAATGGTAGTAAAGGGGCTGGATTTTGAACATGTTGACCTGGTAGGGATTGTTGATGCTGACGGTATTTTAAACTTTACCGATTTTAGGGTTAACGAGCGTGCTTTTCAATTAATGGAGCAGGTAAGTGGCCGCGCCGGCCGCCGCAATGTGCAGGGCAAAGTGTTAATACAGGTAAGCAACATGCAACACCCTGTGCTGCAATTTGTGCAGCAGCACAATTACCAGTTAATGTACGACTTTGAAATTGGTAACCGAAAAACCTTCTTCTACCCACCGTTTTCGCGTACCATATTGCTAACCTTTAAGCACAAGGAAAAATTTAAAGCCGAAGAGGCCGCCTACCTCATGGAGCGTTCACTACACATCAAATACAACCAATTTATGGCGGGCCCTGCCGAACCCGTAGTAAACAGGGTACGCAACCAATACCTGATGGAACTGCTATTTAAACTTCCTAAAAATGGACCGTTGATAGCGCAATGCAAAAAAGACATACTGCACTATACAGCCATTATACAAAGCAATAAGTTGTACCGCGGCGTACAAATTATTCCCAATGTTGACAACGTGTAATTCTTTTTAATTGCCATTACTCATAATTCCCTAACTGTAACACCCATTAATTTTCCCGCAGGGCGTTTTTGTAAAACTTATGTTCTGACAGGCGCGAATATAAATGGATTTAAACGAGGTGCCCGCTAGATAAACAATTTAGATACCAGCTTCAGTTTTTTATAGCATCGCCTGTTGCGTCGCAATCCGTTCATCAATTTAATATATGGCATCAAAAAAAACAAACCGGGAATATAGCGGTATTATTATTGAGGGTTCCAGTTATAAATAACAGATTGCAAATGAAGGTATCCCGCCCTTGCAGGGCTTACAAATCGTTTCCGCTCACATTCCCCGGGCTGCACCCAGCGCTGCGGTATTTATGGTTTTCAGGCCTCGTAATTTTTATTTAACTAATACCATACGGTGCGTTTATCTTTCGCGTAACAATCCCCAATTTTATATACACCATCTGCATTTACTTAACCGACGGCGTTTTTTGCCGGGGCACACCCCCGTGGCATTTCTTCCTGTTTCAGGTAACTATGTAGCACAAACCAAACAAACAGCAACACAATCATTACCCCAGCTATCATCCATGGTCGCTGGTTGCTTAGCGGTTCCTTTGGCAAGTCAATATTCAGCTTTCTAAATTGGCGGTCATCCATTTATGGCTCTTAAATAAAAGATCGTTTAACATTAAAAAAGGTGCGGTGGTCAAAAGCAGCAATCGGGTAGTTGCCTGTTTTGCCTTACAAAAAATAATAACAAGCAATTACTACCCTACCCCTCACTGGCCAAAGCAGTTATCGCCGGGTAAATCAAAATACTGGTTCCCTGGTGTTGTTGTTTTGCGGCATTGGCCATGGCCTTTGCTACAACCTGCCCTTGTATGGCCCGGTATGGCTGAAGGCCGCCTACAAACAAGGGTGCTGCTAACTTCATAAAAGCTTTGGTCAGCCACTCGCCCAACCTAAACTCCTGCCGCTGGCCCAATAAAAAGGACGGCCTGAAAATTTGCAATGATGGATATGCTACCGACTTTATAGCTTCCTCCACCTCGCCCTTTAACCGTGTATAAAAATTACCCGACTGTGCATCCGCACCCGCCGACGATACCAGCAGGTACTGGGTAAACCCGGCCGCCTTACCATAACGTGCAGCATCAACCGCAATATCAAAATCAATTTTCCGGTATTTGGCCTTATCGCCTTTTACGGCCTTCATAGTAGTGCCTATGCAACAAAAAATAACCTCACCACTACCAATGGCCGATTTAAATTGATCTGCATTTTCAAAATCAACCACCACCACTTGTACTTTTGCATTGGTAAACGTAACCTTGCGGCGTACCAAAACCCTAATAGTACTAATGGCAGCATCATTAATTAACTCACTTACCAAATAACCACCAATAAAACCGGTGGCGCCTAATACTACTGCTGTTTGTGCCTTCATAATTTGTTATTTTGCGCCCATGCAAATTCGGCAAAATATTTCATTAAAACCTTACAACACCTTTGGCATTAATGTGCAGGCACAATACTTTGCCACTATTAACCATATTAACGATTTACCACAACTTGCCGCCTTTGCTAACGCCCACAACAACCTGCCCCTAACCATATTGGGTGGCGGAAGTAATATTTTATTTACTAAAAATTATGCTGGGGTCATTTTTAAAAACAACCTGCAAGGCAATACGTTGATGGCTGAAGATGATGATTATTATTATGTAAAATCCGCCGCAGGCGAAAACTGGCACCAGTTTGTTTTATACTGTCTGCAACACAACTATGCCGGCGTTGAAAACCTAAGCCTGATACCTGGTAATATTGGGGCCAGCCCCATGCAAAATATTGGCGCTTATGGTGTAGAAATAAAAAATGTTTTTCACCAACTGGAGGCCTGGCATATTAACGACCAGGCAATGGTAACCTTTAACCAGGCCGACTGCCGGTTTGGCTATCGCGAAAGTGTTTTTAAACATCAATACAAGGGGCAGTTTGTAATAACCAGCGTAACGTTTAAACTGCTAAAAAAGCCCGTTTTCAATACCAGCTATGGGGCAATACAACAGGAGCTAAATAAAATGGGCGTAACTGAAATTAGCATACAAAACATTAGCCAGGCGGTTATCAATATAAGGCAAAGCAAACTACCTGACCCGGCAGTAATTGGTAATGCCGGCAGCTTTTTTAAAAACCCTACCATACCAGCCAGCCGGTTTAACCAACTAAAAAAACAATTTGAAAATATTGTGGGCTATGCTACCGGAAATGATATGGTTAAAGTTGCCGCCGGATGGTTGATAGAACACTGTGGCCCTACCCCCGGCACCAGTTGGAAAGGCTACCGCCAGGGCGATGCCGGCTGCAACAAAACCCAGGCATTGGTGCTGGTAAATTATGCCAACGCAAAGGGCAGCGAAGTATATGACCTATCTACCCAAATATTACAAAGCGTACAAAACACTTTTGGTATAGCCCTTGAGCGGGAAGTAAATATTATGTGAAATAAAGGATTATCCGCTATTTTGTACACTCGATGCTGAATATAAAATGATGATAAAATAGGCTGAATAAAATAGCCAACAGTATAAGCGGGCGACCTCTACGGTTGTAGAGGCAGGCTGCAACTACTAATAAAAACTGCTATAAAGCCCGGTTCCAAAATATCAACACCCGATTGCGGATAGTTATTGTAAAATTAGTTTTGTCACAAAACCTTCAATTGTACACCAGCATGACGAATGAAATACTTGCCCTTGCAAAAACCATTTGGGACTATCACCATGTAAACCACACGCTTGCCAAAGCCGATTGCTTACTGGCATTAGGTAGCCACGATACACGGGTGGCCGAACGTGCAGCCCAACTTTGGTTGCAGGGCTATGCACCGCTGTTGGTTTTTTCGGGTGGTTTGGGTAGGCATACCGACACCATGTGGACCAAAAGCGAGGCCGAACTATTTGCCGGTATCGCTTTGCAGTTGGGTGTGCCGGCTTCTGCAATTTTGTTAGAAAACAAATCGACTAATACGGGCGAAAATATTGTTTTTACCAAAGCCCTGTTTCTGCAAAAGGGTATTGACGCCAACAGCTTTATTGTAGTGCAAAAACCATATATGGAGCGCCGCAGCATGGCCACGTTTAAAAAACACTGGCCCGAAAAAGAATTGATGGTTACTTCGCCCCAAATACCTTTTGAAGAATACACTACGCCCGATATACCTATCGACTTTTTAATTGAAATAATGGTAGGCGACCTGCAGCGCATTAAACTGTATGCAGAAAAGGGCTTTCAAATATCACAGGAAGTTCCTGAACACGTATGGAAGGCTTATGAGCAATTAGTAACCCTTGGTTACGACAAACAATTGATGCGATAACCAACGTGAAGTAAGTAATTAAACGCTAATTTAAATTCCCAGCACCTGCTTTAATTTAATATATCCAGCCTGGCTAACCGGTATTTTGGCGCCCGATTTTAGTATTGCCAAATGGCTATCTTTTTCGTAAGGTTCCAACCGCGTTATTTCGTGTACGTTAACAATGTACGACCGGTGTACCCTCACAAATTGTTTTGCAGGCAAGTTGTTCTCATAAAAAGCCATGGTCTTTTTCTTTAAAAACCCGCCATCAGGGTTTACCACTTTTACATAATCGTCGGCAGCTTCCAGGTAGTGTACGGTGGTGGTAGGTATAATTCTAATTTTACCTGCCGTTTTTACTACAATGCGGTCGGATTGTCCGGGTATTTCGGCGCTTGCTTCCAGTAGTTGGTGCACGTTGGTTTGGGCGGTTTTTTTGTTTTCGCGCAACAGGTATTTTTGCATGGCTTTGTCAAAACGCTCCTTACTAAAAGGCTTTAGCAGGTAATCTACTGCATGCGTGTCAAAGGCTTTCAATGCATATTCGTCAAAGGCGGTAGTAAATATTACTGCCGGCATTTTTTCCAATAGCTCAAGCATTTCAAAGCCATTGATCTTAGGCATCTGAATGTCTAAAAATAACAGGTCGGGCCTATGGTTATAAATGGCCTTCACGCCTTCAAAACCATCATTACACTCCTGCACCACCGTTATTTGCGGATAATTGGCAACAAACTCCAACACTATACTCCGGGCCAATGGTTCATCGTCTATAATTACTGCTTTTATCATGGTAGTTGTGGTATGCTAATAGTAGTGGTAAAAATATTGTTGTTAAAGCTGGTCTGCAACAGGTGGTGCCGGGCAAACAACAAAAACAACCGCCTTTTAACCGACGAAAGGCCAAAGCCTGTACCTGCCAACGGTTGGCTTGTTTCAGCATCGTAGGGGTTGGTTACGGTAATAGTAAGTTCAGCTTTGTTACTGCTGGCGGTTATGGTAATGGTTACACTTTCCAGCGTGTCGTATAGGCCAAACTTAATGGCGTTTTCAACAATAGGTTGTAACAGCATAGCAGGCAACATGGTCATGTCAGTAGCTGTATTATTTTCAACTATTGTTAGTAAGCGGTGTCCAAAACGCACCTTTTCAATATCAAGATATAGCTGAAGGTGCTGCAACTCACTAGCCAGACTTACCCATTGATCATCATCTTTTTTAAGGGTGCCTCTTAAAAAATCCGACAACTGCAACACCATGGTACGGGCCTCTGTAGGTTTGCTAACAATTAAAGCATTTATTGAATTAAGACTATTGAACAAAAAATGAGGTTGTAGCTGTTGCCTCAGCCTATACAGTTCTGCATCGCGTGCAAGGGTTTCAGCTTCCTGTTTTCTACGGTCTGTTTCCTGCTGATCTTTAATGGTGTACCACAATACACTTATTAAAGCCATACAGCCTGTAATTAACAATCCAAAACAAAGCCGTAGCACAAACGATATGGAAAAATAGCGGACATAATCGGCTTCGTTACCCGCCAAAGGCATAATAATGCCTCTGCTCAAAAAAAGCCAACCTACCGACAGCGTAACAATCAACCCAATAATAAACAGGTATTTATTTTTTTGAGGATTATAATATTGAAATGTTTTTGCAATTACAAGGCATGCCCCTGCCAACAACAGGTTACTAATGCCACTATCTAACAAAGCAATGCGCCAGCTAAAACCAAACCTGGTTAATACAATTGCCTGTACTTCGGTTATACTAAACCAACAGATAGCAAAAATAATTTTAAACTTTACTGTTTGTAAAAGGCCGGGGTGCATGCGGTTAATTTAAGTTGAATTGGCGGCAAAAAGCGGTTTTCCGTAATTGCGCAGCCTTGTCGTTTATTAGTTGCCTGTAATGGTCGGGGCTACTAACTTCGCGTAAAGTAGATACTATTTCGCCGCCATCAAGTGCTTCGTTAATACAGTACACCTCGCATACATTTACAAATTGCCACTTTATTAATTGCTGCTCTTGGCTGGCAAAACAGGTTTCTTCTTTTTTACAAATAATACTTGCCTTTTCTATGGCTTCGGTTTCGGTGGCAGCGCTTATTAACCTTATTTGCTCATCAAACTGTTGGGGTGCAAGGCCACCTTTAATTACAATCTGGAATACAATTTTTGCGAGGTACCAATTCATATAATATCCATTTAAAAGATTTTAGAACAAATAATTTCAATAAAAAGTGGAAGGCAATTAGTAGCTCCTGATTTCAATGCCTCCAAAAATGCAGTTGCCTTCTAAAAAAATTACCTTTTCAGGATCGTTGGCAGCTGCGGGAGGCCGCTTGTCGTCAACTCCTCCAAAAATGGCTATCATATTACTTTGTACATTCCAGTTGGCCGGTACAAATAATTTAATACCACCAAACATGGCAGTCATGTCAATAGTAACGGGCTTTTGAATATCGGCCTTGGTCAGGTTCACTTCCGCGCCACCCATAATGGCTACTACTTCTCCCCCTTTAAAATTTTTGCTGATGACATTTTTATTTATACCCGAAAAAATGGAGGTAATATCCAGCACATCGCCCTTTTCCGCCTGGGATGTATAGGTGGTATTGTCATAATCCGGTATTTGGTCAGTACCATTTGGTTCTGAAGTTTCTGAAGGTGACAATAGACCTTCGGTCCTGTCAGCCATAAAACGCCTCCCCCGGCCCCCTAGTATAATGTACGCCCCTATTGTAAGAAATAGGATTGGCCAAAAGTACGGCCGAAGGTAAAACTGGTCGCTTATTTTATCGGCTAAAAAAACACCTCCTATCAGTATTAAAATTAACCAGCTACCACCCCTAAAATTTTGACGTACACCCGAAAAAATGCCCAGCCCTATTAAAAATACCGGCCACGTAAAAAACCACCCCGGAAAAATAATACCGGTGGCACGGGCCAGTAATAAAATACCTGCTATTAAAAAAAATATGCCGGTCATCAAATTGTTCCTGCTTCTGGCTAAATTTTTATTAGTACCCCGTTGGTTGTAATTGCTATTTTTCATTTGGTATTATTTTAAACAAAATAAGGTTGAACAAACTGCCTGCACAATGGCTTAACGGCAAAGGCGGTAACAAAGGGCGGCAAACACGGTTCTTTTTTCGGTAAAGCATTGCGCGGGTATTTTCATTTTACGGTTTAGGGCGTACTTATTTGCCCACCAGGCTATTGTAACATACAAGCAACCCAACAATTAAACGCGTACCTGATTATATTAATAATAATATTGCCCACCCCATAACTTTGCGGGCGCATCGTAAGGGTGGCAACATAACTGCAACAGACTTCTCTAAAAAATATATTACATTTAATGGCCAATAAAGGCAACACTAACATTGAACCTACTACCCTTAATGTGGTCATAGCCTTTGCTATTGTGTACGTGGTTTGGGGCTCAACTTACTTTTTTATTCAAAGTGCATTAAAGGGCTTTCCGCCCATGTTATTAGGTGCTACCAGGTTTATTTTAGCTGCATTAATTATGATGGCCTGGAGCATTGCCAGGGGCGAATTTGTTTTTAATAAGCAGGCAGCTAAGGTTGCAGCCGTAAGCGGTATCATGTTACTTTTTGTAGGTAATGGGGTGGTAATTTGGGTAGAGCAGTTTTTGCCCAGCGCCATGGTAGCCATCATTATTTCCTCTACTCCTATATGGTTTGTGCTGTTTGACAAACCTAAATGGCGCGAAAATTTTACAAGCGGCTCCACCATTGCTGGTTTAATTATTGGCTTTGTGGGTGTATTGTTACTGTTTAGCGAAAAAATATTTGACCTGGCCGAAACTGTGGGCCATTTGCGCGAAATTATCGGTATGATGATGGTGGTGGGTGGCGCAATGAGCTGGGCAGCCGGCTCGTTATATTCAAAGTATAATGCCAATAATGTACCGGCCTCTATAAACACTACCTTTCAAATGCTTGCTGCAGGGTTAATGTTTTTGCCGCTTGCAATATTTAGTGGGGAATTAAACAACTTTAGGCTATCGCAGGTATCTGTAGGCGCATGGTTATCGCTTGTTTACCTGGTATTTGCAGGTTCCATAACGGGCTTTAGTGCCTATGTATGGTTACTAAAAGTGAAGCCTGCCACGCAGGTTAGCACCTACGCATATGTTAACCCTATTGTTGCTGTTTTACTGGGCGTGTTATTTGCTTCCGAAAAAATTAGCCTGGTTCAATTAAGTGGTTTGGCGGTTATATTAGTTAGTGTTTTTTTAATTAACCTGGTCAAATACCGCATTAATAAAAAGAAACTTAAAAATACCACTGGTAAAAACGACCCACACAAGGCGTTTGAGGGAAACGATACCAAACCGGTAATTTTACGGTAGCTTTTGCAATTAAGCAACTTTTGAGCCTACTACGTTTGGATAGTAATATTTCACATTTTTCTTTTTTTATTCTAGTTTCGTTTTATTTGACTGTTACATGTAGGTATGCCTGGTGCATATTAATTTTTAAAGGCTACGCCCCGCTACCCATCTTCCAATATTTTTTTTAAAATTGCAGGCAATCGTTTCTTAATTTATTTGTACGCAAAACCACTATCCCTTATTCTGAAAAAATTTTTGATTAAAGCTTTAAATGGCTTTATTGAGTATTCAATAAAATTTACCCTGAAAAATGACAGATACTATTTTGTACGCCTTTGTGGCAATGGTACCCTTATTTGGCATTTGCATTATATTATTATTTGGTTTTAAGCTTTTTCTTTTTATAACCAACCGCACCAGTAGCTGGAAACCTCTTAACTTTTTTTATTTTGAGTATCGACAAATAGAAGTGTCTCGCAACGCTGACAGCCAACGAAATAAAAAATTTCAAAACCTTTTGTCAATAATTATTGCGGTAATTATTTTGTTATTGCTGGTGGGAGTGCTTTTTGGAACCCGGCGTGTAAAGGCCTGATGGAGCATGTTAAGCAGTAGCGTTTATTGCGTTATTTGCCCCCTGTTAACTTCTACAAGTTTGGTAAATAATTTATCAAGTTCATGGCCAGGGTCGCCACAAAAACCGGGGTGAACTGCCGAGGTTTGCAATACCGTACTTTTATTAGCTGTTAACCACCTAAACCGCGAGGCTATGGGCAATTGAGCAATAGGGCCCGCATTTTTGTTTGCCATACAAATATTTTGTAATGATTGCAGCCGGGCCTCAATTTCATCCACATCAATAATTGCATCAAGCGCTTTTACCCTGTGAGGCAACAGCGTAAACTTTACTTGTAAAAATTGCTTTTTGCTGCAATACAATACCACGCCCACGTTTATAAACTCCTCCCGCTCCACACGTGGCACCAACCGTATTACCGCATACTCAAATAATATTTTGCCTTGCATGGTTTGCTTCGTTTATAAATAAATGCGATTGTGATACCCGTTCCGTTAAAAACTTGCTATATACCTTCCTTTTATCCAAAGAGGCAACCTCGTAGGGATCGGTAGCTAACCAACTGTCGGGTACCATGTCCACGATCTGGTCAATTACGGTTGGGTTTAATAACTGCCTGCAGTTGTCATTGGCTTGTTGCAACTGGCTGGCAAAAGGCAACATCACATGGTCCTTTACCTGTGGAAAAGGCTTTTTAAACTGATTGCTCACATTTTGCCATGCATGATGAAAATAAAGCGAGGCGCCATGGTCTATAAGCCATAACTCCTTATGCCACATAAGCATGTTGGTGTTGCGTGCCGTGCGGTCTACGTTTAGCAGCAGGCAGTCGAGCCATACAATGGTTGATGCCAACAACGGATCGGGCGTGCTTAGGGCAGCATCAAAAGTAATAGAGCCCGACAGGTAATACAGTGCAAGGTTTAACCCCACACTGGCCTTTAGCAGGTCTTGTATTTCTTCGTCGGGTTCGGTACGGCCAAATGCTTCGTCCAGTTCGGCAAACACCAGCTCGGGCACCTTACACCCTAAGGCACGCGCTACCTCGCCGCCAATTAACTCGGCCACCAACAATTTTGGCCCCTGCCCTGCCCCCTTAAATTTTAAGACATACAAAAACCCGTCATCGGCCTCGGCTATTGCCGGCAGCGATCCACCCTCGCGTAAAGGGGTCACATACCGCGTTACCTGCACAGTGCGTAGCTGCTTTTTAATCATAAACACGGTATTTGCTAATTATAAAATGTGTTAACCCGTATTATTTATTATCGAAGGCCGAAAGATAATTGAATTGATTGTTTAAAACAGCAACGCAATATTAACATGTGCAAGATGACCAAACAGGCTTAGCAACAATATCCTTTACATGGTTGGTTTTACTTCAATATATTGAAATGTTCATTTTTGACGAACAAGGGCATTAATAATTCAATTTTATTTCCGTTTCATTTTTTCACTAAAACCATAGCGGCTACTGGCTTTACCTTACCGTGTGTACACAATTGTGAGAGGTGCAGATTTTTAAATTAATACTTAGCCTACGACTAATTGCTAAAGGGCAGGCCATTGTTTAGCGTAGATCAGAATTTGTCCTTACATGCCATCTGTAATTGAGTTATGAGGAACCACGTATGAACCTTTGATAGTCGTTTATAAATAATTTTCTACTGATTTTTCGCTATTTGGTACCCTCAATGCTAAAAATAAAATCTTGATAATAAAGCTTAATAAAATTACCAACAGTAAGAGTGCGACTCCCGTTTGACTGCCAGCCCGACAAAATCAATTTGGCGGTTCGTTAGCCGGGCGGGCAACGACTATTGAAATCAGCTATAAAGCCCGATTCCAAAATATCAGCACCAGATTGGTGATAGTCATGATAATTTTTTAAAAAAACAAGGTGCAGTTACATGGCAAATGAAAAAACCACAAAAAGATGTATATAAAGCCAAACTTTTACTTAAATAATAAGACATATTTTCGACGTTAAAAAAAATCATCCGGTTTTACGCAAAAATGTTGGTTTATGCTTACCAAATTAGTTCAACCATGTTTACTAATACATGGCTTTAAAACTTACCCGGTTTTACAGCCGTTTATCACATTTTTACTTTCTGCATTCAATTAGCAAGCTATTCAAAATAATTGGTCACGTATTAAAAATTAATTAAATAGTGACATAACTTCTTACATTTACAATTACCATAAACCCCCTTTAAGTTAATGAGGTCATGCGCACTACTCTTTATTTTTTTTCAGTCACTCAATAACTTACCAGTGTTGGCACAAAATCAAATATCGTTTAACGACGGGCCATATGTTTTTTACAGAAAGGACAGCATTATTATAAAATCGCTTATCCGCCTTAACGGGCAGGTTTCTGTTGACCGTAAGTCGTACCATATTAGCGAAAAGGCGTCCGTTACGTTACCTATTGTTTTTTCAGAAAATAAAATCTATAATTTTTCAGTAAAACTTAAACCGGCTATTGTAAACGAACCGTGCGAGTTTACCAAACCCGATAAAATTATAGCACTATCTGACGTGGAGGGCGAATTTGAGGGCTTTGTTGAACTGATGATAGCCAACAAAGTAATAAACAGCAACTACGAATGGACATTTGGGAAAGGCCATTTAATAATTTGTGGCGACCTGTTTGACCGTGGGTATTTTGTAACCGAAACCTTGTGGCTGTTGTATAAACTTGAGCAGGGGGCAGTTGCCAATGGTGGTTATGTTCACACTATTTTGGGCAACCACGACATTATGAACATGAGCAACGATGTTCGGTATGTGCAACCTAAATATTTTGCCAATGCTGCATTGCTTGGCAATGCCTACATTGATTTATACAGCGAAAATACCGAGCTCGGCCGTTGGCTTCGATCAAAAAATATTATTGAAAAAGTTGGTGACTTTCTTTGTCTTCACGGTGGCATAGCCCCCGAGCTTAACAAATTAAGTATGTCGTTACAGGAAATTAACGATAACTGCCGTCCTTATTACTCCAAAAGCGACGACTCCTATGTACAGAATGACCGGAAACTAAACCTGTTTTTTTCGGGTGAGACATCGCCTTTTTGGTATAGAGGATATTTTACCAAACCGCTTGCCCCACAGCGACAAATTGATGCAACACTTGCCAAATTTGGGGTTACTACTATTTTAGTGGGGCATACTATGACACGTAACAATATTGCCCGCTACTATCGCGATAAACTGATTGGTTTAGATGTTGACCAACACAATTACCGATACGAAGGAGCCATTTGGGAAAACGACCGTTGGAATTTGATTAATGTTACCGGCCGAAAATTGCTGATGCCTAGTTTTTAAAGTTAGCTTCAGGCTCTATTTTTTAAAAAGGCAGTTTGCAATAACATTGTCTGTGTCAACAATCAACTGGTAATACAGTGCCCCACCCTCCAAACCACAGTATAATGTAGCTTAAATAGCCCCAGTACTTTTTAAATATTTGGCAGGGCCATATTATTCGTTCAGACCCCATTATATTGGCCGGATAACGAAGTGCTGCTGCATCATTTTTGGGTGCCGCTGCTTATGCATCGTTTAACTGCCGTTGCGTTAAGTATATGCCGGCCACTGCCGCATTTTGTTGCAGGTATAGCATTTTTTTAGTACCGGAAACAGGAAAAATATGAATGCCCTGTGCCATTACCCAAGCCGGCGCTAATGGCGAAATAGTGCAGCCTTTACCTACTGCAATTTCTGACACCGTACCCACCATTTCAATATTTTTTCAAAATTTTAGCCATGGAAATGGGGCGATTGTCTGAGGTTATTACCAGCACCCAGGTCTTCAATTTTTTTGATCTGGCCGGTAAAAAATTCCCTGCCACACAGGCTGTTGGCTACAAAAGTTATTTCCGGTTCACATTAAAATGGTATAAGTTCCTCCATAGGCTTGCGGCTTCAAGAGGAATATTTAGTTTGAAAAGCGGTAATGGGGTGCGCCGCATTTGCCCTTTTTAAGTGTGTTGGCACTTTCTTTACTTAAAACTATACCTTTTATTTTGCCAGCCTTTACCAGGTCGGCCATAGCCCCTATTGTATCATTAATGGGCGTAGCGGGGTAGCGCCTGCGCAAATAGTTTAAATCAATTTCGTTTACACCCAGTCGCTCAAGGCTCAATGGACAACCCTACATAATGAGGCCAGCCATTAAACCTATTTTACCGCATCGTTTGGGTCGCGAAAAATACCAAACTTAGTGGCAAGGGTTACTTTATCGCTTGTTTCGCTTATGGCCTTAGCAACTAACTGCTGATTAGTAAAAGGCCCGTACATACCGGCAGTATCTAAAAAAAATTACGCCTTATTTAATTGCCCTGCAAATTACTGTTAGGGACTCCTCATCGTTTTGCTGCCCGTAAAAATCGTTCATATCCATATATCTAGTACAATGTTGGATACCAATGGACCGTGCATAAAAAGTGGTTTTATTTTCATGCTTTTTTTCAATGGGTAAAAGGTAAACAAAGTTGTTAAAGGAAAACAGACGCTACCACCACCTGTTTTAGCCAAATAATAATAGCCTGCTGTTGTTATGGCAATCAAATAAATGCAAAAAGTAATTTTTGTAAGGATGTTTAAATTATTCGTCTGAATGAATGCCGTATTGTCATAAACAGGTAGTTTTTTATAAATCCTGCGCCGACAATAAGGTCAAAAAAACGGTATATGCATTTTGGAAGTAAATTTGCAAGTTTAATTAACTAACCTTGTAATAAAATTTCACTCATAAAATAAAAATAAAAATTATGGCTTTAGAATTAACCGATGCAAACTTTCAATCGACTGTAATTGATAGCGATAAATTAACCTTAGTTGATTTTTGGGCAGAATGGTGTGGCCCTTGTAGAGCAATAGGACCTGTGGTAGAAGAGCTGGCAAAAGAATACGATGGTAAAATAAATGTAGGAAAAGTGAATGTAGACCAAAACCCTAACCTGAGTGTTGACTATGGTATCACTTCAATTCCGGCAATTTTGTTTATAAAAGGTGGCCAGGTGGTGGATAAGCAAATTGGCGCTGTACCTAAGTCGGTGCTAGATAAAAAGATACAGGCTCATTTATAATTTATTTGCTACATTCAATATTGAAGACAGGCTTTCGGGCCTGTTTTTTTATGGCCAAAACTTTACAGGCGCATAAATAAAAAAGGCGAATTGCTCCAGAAAAGCATCCTGCTTATAGTAACTAAGAATTTCCGTGTAGTAATCCCTCATAATTAAGTAGTTAGGATGTACTTACGGAGCCTCGTAAATCGTTTTTAAACGATTTCTATAAACAGGATGCCCTTACAGAGCAATGGTGGTTTGCGGCCTCCAAATTATTACCAGCCAAACGGATAACCGACAAAAAAAGCGCTGCTTCTTACTAAGAAAACAGCGCTCTCATTTAACCTAAAAACCACTTACTTTACAACCGGATCAATGGCTTCATTTCTAAAAACCACTACTCCATCAAACACATCTACCAATACCGGTTTGCTTTTATCAATATCGCCTGCCAGTATGCGTTTGCTTAACTGGTTTATAATTTGTTTTTGAATTAACCGCTTCAATGGTCTTGCACCTAACTGTGGATCGTAGCCATTCTCGGCCAGGTAATCCAAGACATAGTTACTAAACTCAAGTATTATGCCACTTTGTTCCAACAACTTCTTTAAACCATGTAATTGTATTTTAATAATACCCTTGATCTCTTTTTTCATTAGCGGGTGAAACATTATTACCTCATCAATCCGGTTTAAAAACTCAGGCCGGATGGTTTGCCTCAACAATGTCATTACTTCCTGGTTGGCCTTTTCTTCCGCTTCTTCAAGGTTAACCTCCGTTACATTTTCAAAAGCGGCCTGTATAAGGTGGCTACCTATGTTGCTGGTCATAATAATGATGGTATTCTTAAAGTTTACCATGCGGCCTTTATTGTCGGTCAGGCGGCCATCGTCTAACACTTGCAATAGGGTATTAAACACATCGGGGTGGGCCTTTTCTATTTCATCCAACAAAACCACGCTGTAAGGCTTACGCCTAACTGCTTCGGTCAACTGACCACCCTCCTCATAACCCACATATCCCGGAGGGGCACCAATGAGCCTGCTTACAGTATGTTTTTCCTGATACTCACTCATGTCAATCCGCGTCATCATACTTTCATCGTCAAAAAGGTAATCGGCCAATGCTTTTGCCAGCTCAGTTTTACCTACACCTGTGGTACCCAAAAATATAAACGAACCAATAGGTTTTTTAGGATCCTGCAATCCGGCGCGGCTACGGCGTATGGCATCTGAAACCGCTTCAATAGCTTCGTTCTGGCCCACTACCCTTTCGTGCAATTCATCTTCAAGGTGCAATAATTTTTCCCGTTCGCTTTGCATCATTTTGCTTACGGGTATACCGGTAATCTTTGCCACATTTTCAGCAATATCGTCGGCATCTACTTCTTCCTTTACCAGGCGTTTGTTTTCGCTTATTTCGTTCAGCTTACTGGTAAGGTCGGTTATAATTTGCTCCTGCTCTTTTACTTTGCCATACCTTATTTCGGCAACTAAACCATAGTCGCCATTGCGCTCTGCCTGTTCGGCCTGTAGCTTCAACGCCTCGGTTTCGCCTTTGGCATTCTGAATTTTTTCTACAATCTCCTTCTCCTGTTGCCACTTGGCTTTGATAGTATCGCGGTCTACACTTAGGTTACTAATGTCTATAGCCAGTTGCTTCAGTTTGCTTTCGTCCTTCTCCCGCTTAATGGCTTCCCGCTCAATTTCCAATTGGCGAATCTTACGCTCCAGCTCGTCCAGTTCTTCAGGCATACTATTCATTTCCAACCGAAGCTTAGCGGCACTTTCATCAATCAGGTCAATAGCCTTGTCGGGTAAAAAGCGGTCGGTCATATAACGGTTCGATAGCTCGACCGCTGCTATAATGGCTTCATCTTTTATACGTACATGGTGGTGCGTTTCGTAGCGATCTTTTAACCCGCGTAAAATAGAAATGGCATCTTCCACACCTGGCTCGTTAATTATTACCCGCTGAAAACGGCGCTCCAGCGCTTTATCTTTTTCAAAAAACTTTTGGTATTCGCTAAGGGTAGTTGCACCAATGGCTCTTAGCTCGCCACGGGCCAGTGCAGGCTTTAAAATATTGGCTGCGTCCATAGCGCCTTCGCCACCACCGGCACCTACCAGCGTGTGTATTTCATCAATAAATAAAACGATTTCGCCATCGCTGTCGCCTACTTCTTTTATCACCGATTTCAATCTTTCTTCAAACTCGCCTTTGTATTTAGCGCCTGCAATTAAAAGGCCCATATCCAGCGCAAAAATGATCTTACTTTTTAGGTTTTCAGGTACATCGCCATTTACTATTCTGTGCGCCAAACCTTCGGCTATAGCGGTTTTACCTACGCCGGGTTCGCCAACCAATATGGGGTTGTTTTTACTACGGCGGGTAAGTATGTGTAATGTGCGCCTTATTTCTTCATCGCGACCAATTACGGGGTCAAGCTTACCAAGCCGCGCCATATCGTTCAGGTTGCGGGAATACTTTTGCAACGCATTGTATTGCTGAGAGCTGGATTGTAAGTTGACCGTCGATCCCTTGCGCAGTTCCAATATCGCAGCCTTTAATCCTTTCTCTGTCAGGCCTGCATCTTTCAACAACCGGGCGGTGTTATCATTAACCTGCAACAATGCATACAACAAGTGCTCTACGCTTACAAACTCATCTTTAAAATCTTTGATGAGCGCATTAGCTTTTAGCAATACATTGTTCATTTCGCGGCTAAGTGATTGTGCCGGCTCTCCACCACCAGCCTTAGGCAGTTTGGCAATGGCTTCGTCAACCTTGCCTTCTACAAAGGCAACGTTTACATCATTCTTTTTTAGTAAAAAGTCTACAGGGCTGTCTTCATCCTTTAGTAGGGCCTTCAACAGGTGTTCTGTTTCAATATTGGCGTTGCCGTTATTGAAGGCCTGCTGCTGCACCTGCTGAATTAGTTCCTGCGACTTGATAGTATAGTTGTTTAAATTCATGGTATAGTAAAGTTTTAAAAGTTTATTGGTTTAATAGTCATTATCAATAAATTATCTTCCATGTACAATAATTCTGCATTGGCTATTTCAAAATACTCTTTGTCTTATACCCTTTGCCAATTACAGTTATCACTGCCCAAAAAGCCAACCAACGTTCAAATCAGGAAAAAATGTCATTTGAAGGACAATTAAACTGCATAAAAGTCATTGATAATGTGGAGCTTATGCTATTTTAGCAGGCTTTGGTCAATTATATAATTAACACTAATGTTTGGGGAAAATAAGTAGCAGGCTTTTTTACAGCCAACTGCTGTGTATGGTTGGGTAATAATATTGGGGTGATGTCGCTTTACCCTTCCGGTTCAACCTTCTGCGCTACAACCGCCTACTACCATTAATCAGCACTGAAGCCTTTACCACAACACAAGTGTGAAATATATAAAAATGGCGACCGGTGGTTATGCAGTAAACATCTTATTGAAAACCCAAAAAATAATATTGGCACCCGTTTTATTTATTGTTGCGTTTGCCCATATCATTATATTTACCACGTAGAATATTTGATAGAAAAAAGCGTTCAAAGCTAACTGTCACCACCAGCCAACTTAACTGTTTGCTATTGCTGATTAAAAGTACCCCCAGGCCAACCTTTTAAAAAACCATCACCAATGATAAAACAATTGATGTGTGTTGTTATGCCGTGTGTACTGGCATTGTCAGCAAATGCGCAAGCCAGCCTGCCCGAATTTGGCGTATTTACTACCCAGGAAAAAACGATGACCGGTGTAGACTTTGAAAAAGGCGCCGAAGCGGTAGTAATTTTTGATATAGGGCGGGCGGGCAATAACGACGACTACAGCCTGGTAGTTGAACGGCGAATACGCCTAAAGGTGTTGAAAGAAAAAGGAAAGGAAAGAGGCAACATTGAAATACCTTTTTTTAGTAAAGACAACTTTGAAAACATTGTAAATATTGAAGGAGTAGTGTATTCGGTTGATGAGAATGGCAGCCCGGTGATAACCGAATTAAAAAAAGCCGACATCTATAAGCAAAAAGAAAACGATCGCATATCCATGATTCGCTTTGCCATGCCCAATGTGCAGGTAGGTAGTATTATTGAATACCGTTACCAAAGTAATAACCAACATTATGGCGGATTGGAAGATTGGTTTTTTCAAAGAGATATACCCACCATGTACAGCAGTTTTTTTCTTTCGGTGCCAACCAATCTTGAGTTTACTTATAATGTGCACAAAAGCCTTGATCTGCCTATAAAAATTGATAACCAAACTAAAAACGGCTCGGTAAAATTTGAAATGAGCAACATTGCGGGTTTAGGCGACGAACCGTTTATGGATGCCGCTAAAGATTTTTTGCAGTACGTGGAATTCAAGTTTTCGGGATATATGACACGGAGCGGCAGCAAAATAAACTACATGAGCACCTGGAAAGAAAGTGCCCGGGAATTAATGACCCAAAATTATTTTGGCAGTCAATTGAATAAAAAACTGAGCAATACCGACGAACTGATTGCAGGCTTTAAAGCCATTGAGCCAGAGGAAAAACGGATAGAGGCAATCAAACAATACATATTTAAAAACATAAGCTGGAACGGGTATAAACTAAAATTTATTGACAACAGTTTAAAAGAGGTATGGGAAAAAAAGAAGGGCAATAGTGGCGAAATAAATCTTTTAATGGCCAACCTGATGCGAGGCAGCAATTTAAAGGCTTACCCGCTACTGGTTAGCGAACGAAAAAACGGGCTGGTTGGCACCGATTTTCCTATACTAAGCCAGTTTAATAAAACACTGGTGTATATTGAAGCAGGTGGCAATAAATATGTGGTGGACGGCACTGATGAATACACCCCCATAAAGCTGGTACCCGAAAACGTATTAAATACCAAAGGGTTTTTGGTTGATGTAAAAGAGGCAAGGGTAATTGACCTGCAGGACGAAAAATATGCCCGGAATAATCTTGTTAATGTGGTGTATGAAATAACAGGTAATAACCAGTTAAAAGGCGAGGCAGTTACTACCAGCGCCGATTATGCAAGGCTGGATCGTCGCCGCTTTTACAAGCAAAACAAAGACAAATTTGTTTCGAGGTATTTTGTTAGCCAATATCCCGGGCTTAGCATAGATAGTTTTGCGGTACAACAATTAGACGACGAGCTGGCCCCACTGGAACAGTACATTTCTTTTAGCGCTCCACTACAAATCAATGGCGACTATAAACTACTACCCATTAACCAGTTTACAGGTTTGGAAGTGAACCCTTTTTTAAACGACAACCGGTTTTCTACCATCAACTTTGGCAATAAGCAAAACCTGAATATAATTGAGCAGTTTGTGTTGCCCGATAACATGAAACCAGAAGCACTACCCGAAAGTGTGGTGCTGTACATGCCAGAAAAATCGATGGTATTTGGGCGGACCGTTTCGCTGGATGAAGGTATTGTGACCGTGCAGCTATCGCTAAAAATAAACAGGCCCGTGTACAAAGCCAGTGAATATGTTGTGCTAAAAGAGTTCTATAAAAAAATGTTCGCTTACCTGGACGAGCAAATTGTGTTAACCAGCAAATAGTATGAAGCTACTTTTCGTTTTTACCTTGTGGTGTACCGCTATATTGAATGTGCACGGCCAACCTTTGTCGCTGCTTGTAAATTATACCAGCAACAGCATTCCCGATTCATTAAAGGCCGGGGCCGACGCAGTGTACCGTTTAGATGAGGCATTGGTAGAGATCGTATCCCCTTCGGTATACAACTATAAAGTACATAGGATTATTACCCTGTTTAATAAAGATGCAGCGCACCATTTACGGCAGGTATTGAGTTTTGATAAAAACGATAAAATAGAGGAATTGACAGTGACCACCTATAACAGCGTGGGCCAAAAGTTTAAAACCTACAAAAAGAGCGATGCCCGGGTGCAGGCCTATAACGACAACGTATCGCTGGTGCAGGATAATAAATTAATAATACTCGATTGCGTGGCGCCAGCCTATCCCTGCACCATAGAGGTGAGCTACCAGCAGCGGATAGAGAGTTACATCAACCTTCCCGGTTGGACCTTTACCTCGGCCGGTGAGGCAGTAGAACAATCAAAATTTACCGTGGTGGTACCTGCCAGCCTTGATATACGCAGTAAAATGTATGGTATTGATATTAAACCAGAAGTAAGCCTGGATGGCAATGTAAAAAAATATGTGTGGGAAGCAAAGAACCTTGTAGCCTCTAAAAAACGGGAACCAAATGGATTTGTAAATTTATCCAACAACCCAACGCTGCTGGTAGCCCCCAACAATTTTGAATACGAAAAATATGTGGGGAAATTTGATAGCTGGAAAAGCTTTGGCGCATGGAATTATGTATTGTACAACGACGATAAGCCTTTTACCAGCGACCAGGCCACCCCGTTTTTAGTAATGACTGCCGATTGCAAAACCAACGGCGAAAAAATATCGGTGCTGTATAATTTTCTAAAACAAAATATGCGGTATGTAGGTATACAATTGGGCATAGGTGGCTTTAGGCCTTTTCCGATACAATATGTGCACGAAAAAAAGTATGGCGATTGCAAGGCACTTACCAACTACATGCGGTACATGCTAAAAACAGTTGGTATTGAATCGTACCCGGCGCTCATTAATGCGGGCAGCAACAAATTGCCCGTTGACCGCACCTTTCCGATTGATTATTTTGACCATGTGATATTATGCGTGCCTCAGCCAAACGACACCACATGGCTTGAGTGTACCAGTAATTACAACGCAGCCGGCCACCTTGGTAGCTTTACCGAAAACCGGTTAGCACTGCTGCTTACCGAAAATGGTGGCAAACTGGTAAACACCCCCGAAAGCCGCAGCAGCGACAACCTGCAACAAACCAACACCACTATTTTAGTAGATGAGGAAGGCGGTACCGATGTTAAGCAGACGTTGTATTGCACCGGCGATATATGGCCCTACTTCTATTACATGAAACAACAAACCGATGCGGATATTAAAGTATTTTTTACCAAACGGCTGGGATATAAACAGGGCGATGCCTTTGCCCTAACAGCATCGGCAGACTCCGCAAGGGGAGGCAAATTTCAATTAGAGATAGGCTACGACCAGGGCTACGATTTTAAGGCAGGCAACAAATACTTTTTTCCACAAACCATACAAAAAATTTGCGATCTCAAGCCTTCTAATGTAGAAAGAACGGAGCCCTATCTATTCGATCATCCCTGTATAATAGCAGACACCACCTTGTATAAAATACCGGTAAACTGGGTGGCCGATCAGTTACCCGCCGATATGGAGATTGATACCAAATACATCCATTATAAACGAACCATCAGTAAGGATAGAGCGCCATCCTCCATTTATATAAGTACGTTATTCGAAATAAAAAAACGGGTGGTAGCCCCCGCCGATTATAAACTATTGGTTGCAACTATTACGGAAATCAATAAACTGGAAGGGCAGAAACTGGTGTTGAAACAACAATAGAAAGGAACGAGGGTGAAACAACCAATATGCGAAAAAAAGATATCAAATTAATAACAAACATTAGCAAAGCTGCACTTTACATAGCACTGATGATTTGTTTACACGGCCCGCCATCTTATAGCCAGGGCATGATATATTCGAAAGAAGGAAGGCAAGTGATATCGCGGGAAATTTTTATTGGTAGTTGTTTAAAGGGTATGAAAAAATCACGTGCTGATTACGATGCGGTTAATATTTGCGAATGTCAACTGGAAAAAATGAACCGCCGGTTTACCAATAAACAGGTCGCATCATTTACCACCCGGGGAGTTATTGATTTAAATGGACTGGTGCAACAAGATGAAGAGGTTAAAAAAGCGATTGAAGATTGTTACACTGCTTCGGGAGTGGCCACCTTGTTGAGTGCGGAAAGTTTTAAGGATGAATTTGTAGCCTCGTGTATTAAAAACATAAAAAAAAGTACTGAAAAAACATTGGACGAACAGCGGGTTACAGCCTTTTGTAATTGCCAGCTAAATATGGTAACAAGCAAAAAAATTAGTGATGCGGATATTGCCACCCTAAACGACCCAAACTCGCTGCTGTATTACCAAATGATGTACACTTGTGGCGATCCATTCCTAACAAAAAACGAAGTTTCTTCTAACTGGACGAGCGCCTCAAACAAAGATGTGGCAGGTCCGGCCATTGACACTATAAGTATGCTTTCGTTAAATGGCATGGCGTATGTAAAACTAAAAATTGGCAGCCTTGTACAAGTGTGGCTATTAGACACCGGCGCTTCTGACATGCTGATAAATAACGATATGGAAGCCACACTGCTAAACGAAGGCGTATTGAACACCGGCAACTATACCGGTACCAAACAATACGAAATGGCCAACGGAATGGTAGACACCTGCCGCACCTACACGATTGGAAAATTACAGATAGGCAAATATGTGGTTGATAACCTAACGATGGCTGTAACCGACAAAGGCAAGCGCATCATTGCCGGTAAGGGACTGTTGAATAAATTTAGCCAGTGGGTAATTGATAATCGCAAAAATGCGTTGGTGTTGGAGCGGTGAAGGTGGAGTGGTGAAATAATCAGAACTGGAATTGACACCCTTTTTGCCCGGCAAGTTTAACCCTGATTTTTTAATTTGGATAGCTGTACAAATACCAATGTAAAGAAGACAAAAAATACCCAATCGTTTATTCCATACACTCAATAAAACATACCGGCCATAATATCTTTTTCATAAACAGCAGATATACTATTATGTAGGATCCAATTGGTCCAAACATAACCGTAAATCAATTTTTCAATAGCAAAAATTCCTACAAGCCATTTTACTTTATCGAAGTTTTTTGCTACCGATAAGGCCAATCCCCAGATAAAGATCATCAACAATCCGAAATTGGACATTACGTTTGGATCAAATTCAGCGATTACAGGATTTTAAAAAAATCTTGAAAAAACCAACACTGACGAGTTCATTAACCCGGCAATAATAAATCCTTTGGTGATTGTTGTGTTTTTAATTGTCATATATCAATTTTGGGGAACTGCTGTTTAGACAGCTGGCCTAATTTAAAATGATAGTGTTTTTGAAAATTTTGTGTTGGGAATAAAGTGCTACGCCAGGAAGTTTCCATTCAAGAATACCGTAAATATTATACTCAAATTGATGCGTAACTGTTGTTGGTTGTACACAGAATATGGCAGTACACCCCATCGCCAAACCGACCTGCCATCGTACTTTGCCCACTAAATGGTTTCAAAGCATTCAATAAAGCTTTTTATTCCAATCAAAATAATTCCTTTCTTATTATCATCCATTTTTAATAGCACTGGTCTGTTGTTGTATCTAAAAAGAACCGCTGTAAATAGTGCCTTTGATTTTAGATTTTGTAAGTCGTTACCATAAATTTTCATTCCGGCATTTTCGCCGTGCTCACCTTCAACATATTGCAACATCTGGATATTTCTGTTTTGAATTCTCTCAAAAAAAGCTTCTGTCACCTTTTTTGTTTGCATGTTTTTGTTTTTTCTGAAATATTCCCAAATCAGAAAGAATATTTTCATGAACTCCTCCAGTTCTTCCGGTGAGGTGTCCAATCGAAAGCCAATCAAAAAAGTGACGAAAAATGGTTGTTGTTTGAATATTTCGTCCGAAGTTTTATTCACAAATTCGGCATCAATATTATCTATCCTGCACATAAGGGCAGCTAATTCGTTCGTTTCATTATAGTCATTTTGGGTTATGTTCATATTAAGTCAACAATTTTTTTGTCGTTTACAATACCTGAATTGCGGTGTCCTTTAAAACAGCCAGTTAGTCATAAAAAAATTCATTGAGGTCTTTGCCGCCTTTTATACACTAAAAAGGATAAAATTAGGCACTTGGGTTCCAGTAAAACCACTGAGCCACACTTTGTTTCGGGGTCAATATTGCTAGCGGCGTACCTCATTGTTTAATTTGTTTGATAATTTTGAAGTTAACAACTTTGAGATTAGTCAAAATAGACGTCGCTTTTGCTACATCGTTTTGTCACGGTTGCAGTTTTTATTGCAAATCTGAGACAAGGTTAACTTTTGATCTTGTTTATAAATTTTCTACACCTTAAGCATTGCTACTGAATAGTGTTTGGCACTTTTGCTTAAGCTACTTATTTTCAATTTATTGCTATTTTGCTTTAAGAACTAATCAATAAAATGTACACTGTTGCAAGCTTTGCCTAAATTGAAAAAGCATGTATATAAAACGCTATTATAGTGTTTGGATGACTTACATGGAGTAAAAAATCGCTACTGTACGGAACGGTGTACTCTTGCAGCGGTGATTGTTGTGTATAAACTAACGCATATTTCCTTTGCACTGCCCTGGCAACCTATACCAGTTATTGATATTGCGGTAGCATTTTTTTTTAGTTTTTAAAACAACAGCTCGTACGACCGTACGTGGGAAGCGAGAAAAATATGGGGTAAAATTATTAATGATAGCCGCATTTTTGCTACATCCATACTGTCGCTGCAAGGCGAACCGGTTAATTATGAGTGGAAGAAAGTAGTTATTCACCGGAAACTGGCGTGGCTGCCTGCGTTAAAGCATAGTATGCGCAAACAACGAACATGGCAGCACAACGTTCCTCTTGAAACACTGGTTTATACGCCCAAATTCAGGAAGGAATGCGAGGAAGGAATGGAGCCCGAAGTAGCGCCATATTTGCCGGTTAACGAATTTACCCAATTTAAAAAATACAATAATATTTCGGACCAATTGTTGAAAAACCAACGCCTGGAAATTGCGCGGCTTTTTAGCAGCGGTCACTTATCCGATTACAAACAGGTATGGCTTCACCAAATAATAGGCAGCCTTTACAACCTGCAGGGTATGACAGAGCACACCAAAAATTTTCCTTTTCCACGACAGTATGCCTCTACCGGGCTATGGATCATGTATATTTTTTGCACCCTTATCCCCTTTGGTTTGCCCGATATTTTTTGAAAAACCGAGTTTATTACATTACTGGCTTACCATACCTTTTTCGGCATTAATTATTTGGATGTATTTTTTAGTGGATTGGATAGGCAATTACTCCGAAAACCCTTTTGAAGCTGGTTATAACGACGTCCCCATTTCGTTCATAGCCCACGCAATAGAAATTGATTTGCGTGAAATGCTGGATGAAGAAAATATACCAGCACCTTATGCGGTAGAAAATGGTTTTTTGTTATAAGGTGGCGGTAACATACCACACCATAAAGCAGCTATGCCAGCCGCTACCATACTTTACCCAGGGCTAACCGGGCTGGTGTGGTTTGTACATTTATGATCGTTTTACTTCTGTTTGTGGCATTGGGGTAGTTGTGCCAAAGCTTTGTTGACATGGCATGAAACCTCACCCTTAAAATGTGCGGGGCAAACGCTGTTTTACTTGCTGCGGATGTTTGGCTAACGCCCATGACCTTTTAATGAAAAGCCCTGGTACCGAAAACCCTTGTTGTTATTACCCCCAGCTAAAGTATTGCTGTTGGTTCAACGCCGGTTGGTTGCTGATAAATGCTCATACTACCATTTACAAATGGTTATCCGCTATTTGGTACACTCAAAGGTGAATATAAAATCATGATAAAAAAGGCTGCATAAAATTACCAACGGTACAAGAGTGCGACGCAACGACTGATGAAAACAGCTATAAAGCTCGGTTCCAAAATATCAGTACCAGATTGCGGATAGTCATTCATTTACAGATATATTACCCCACAATGGCGCGGTATAGCAGGGCTTAAAAAAGAGAATACTATTAAGCATGGCTTCAGCTTCGGTTTGGATAGCGGTTGACCTAAACCGAAGCTGCAACACTAAACGCATAAAATGCAGGAATAGCTACATCGTAGTTAATTATAACGGGGTATTAAATGAAATATTATAACTACCAAATGATTATTCGCTATTTGGTACACTCAATGCTGAATATAAAATCTTGATAAAAAAGGCTGCATAAAATTACCAACGGTAAGATTGTGCAGCGTCCGTCCGACTGCCAGCCCGAAGAAATCATTCTGGCGGGGTGTTAGCCGGGCGGGCAACGACTGATGAAAACAACTATAAAGCTCGGTGCCAAAATATTAGAACCAGATTGCGGATAGTAATTTACTACCAAAGATGTTAATGTAAAGCCTCATTTTCAGCAATATTTTAAAATCTGTGCTTGTTAGCTTGATAAACCCAAAATGGCTTTCCGTTTTAGGTTACTTCGCTTTTTTCATTATTTATTACCAGGTGGTTTATCATATCTTTTTTATTTATCGGAATGTAAATATTAAAGAACGCGCCTTTATCTTCTTCCCCTTTTGCTTCTATAAATCCATCGTGCGCGTCTGCAATTTTTTGGCAAATGGCAAGGCCAATTCCTGACCCTTGATATTGCTGACCATGAAAACGCTGAAACATTTTGAACAGATCTTTTTTATAAGCCGGGTTAAAGCCAACGCCATTATCGGCCACCGTAATTTTATAATAATCATTTTCACTTTCGGGCCAGGTATTCTTCATGGTTTTTTCATCAATTAACTGGCTGCTAACAATTACAACCGGTGGCCTGCCTTCTTTGGTAAATTTTAGAGAGTTAATGATAAGATTTTCAAATAACTGCTTCATCAAAAACGTAATGCCTTGTATCATGGGCAGGTTATCCCATTGCAGGCGTCCTCCTATCTCCTCCATACTTTCTTTTAGGTCGGCTTGTATTTCGTTCAGTATTTCGTTCAAATCAATATTCTCCAATTGTTTTTCTTCATTTATAATTTTTGTGTAGGAGATCAGGGAATCAATCAGGGTTTGCATACGGGCTGCCGAAGCTTGCATGCGCAGGATGATTATTTTTACCGAATCTGGAATATCGGCCTGGTGTTTTTGTAATAAGATCGAAGCATAAATTTGAATTTTGCGAAGCGGCTCTTTTAAATCGTGGGTGCTGATCCAGTTCATATTTTCAAGTTCTCCGTTGGCTTTCTTTAACCTTTCATTCAGGTTTAGGTAGCGGCGTTCTTCCGCCTGCATATCGGCCAAATGAAACTGGTGTTGAATGTAGGAGCAAATGACTGAAGCTGCTTTGATTTCGGGCTTTTGCCATGCTGCACTTTGGCCTTTAACGGCCTCTTTCCACAAAGCAAAAGATTTGCGTGGGCTAAGGCTTTGGTTTTCCGTATTTATTTTCATTGATTTTGATGGATCGCCGCCCCAATTAACTGTTTTTTCAACCTCCTGCCTTATCCAGGCTATGCCATTTTTAGTTTGCGTTCCTATTGGCAGGTAAACCACACCGGCAACCTGGCTGCCCAAGCTTGTGGCCTGGGGATAGCTGTCGCCAAGTTTTGAGGTTTCAAAAATGCCTTGATCAATCGAAGTTTCAAGCCATTTCATAAAGTCAATTAATTTTTCATCTTGCGGCAGCAGGCCATTTTTATAAAAAGTTTCTTTGAAAACAATCACAACGGCATCTGCATTTAATAAATTTTTTAATTGAACAATGGTGTCTTCTTGCTCAAGACTTTGTTCGCTACCTGTTAATATTTTTTGTAGCGCATCTAGTTTTTTATCTGTTTCTTTTACAAGCTCAAATTCATCGGCCACCTGGCGTACATCAATTTGAGATGAAAGAAAAATACCCTGCAGGTGTGCCGCCAGCCTAACGTGGTAAGAAATGTGTTTGGGTGCATAATGATGGCAGGCAATTAAGCCCCATAGCTTGCCATGATTGATGAGGGCAATAGTGAAAGTAGCACCAATACCCATGTTTTTTAAATACTGAATGTGCATGGGCGAAAAGCTGCGCAATATGGAAAGACTGAGGTCTATGCTTTTATTATCTGCATTTTCATCTAAAGCATAAAGCGGCACATTGGTTGCCTGCACATTGGCAAGCATTCGTATGCTGTTTAGTAAAAACAATTCTCTTGTCTGCACCGGAATATCGGTGACCGGGTAATACAAACCTAAGAAAGGCTCAATCTTGTCTATTCTGCTTTCGGCAAATACCTGCCCGTTATAATCCTTGTCAAAGCGGTAAATCATTACCCTGTCGTACCCGGTAATCGTTCTTGTTTCATCTGCCACATCCTGACAAAGCATTTGCAGGTTGTCGGCTCTTTTTGTAGAGTAAGCAAAACGTTTTGTTTGAAAAAAAAGATCGGGCAGTTCAAATCCTTCCGGGCTAAAAAGTTCAAACTCCATTACAATATTTTCTTTTGTAGAAAAGGCGGTAACATGAAAGCTTTGATTGCCCACGCTAAAAGCAAAAGGCTTCACCGCATTTTCTGTTTTTGCAGCATAGGCTGCAAAAGAGGTGGCATCTTCTTTATTAAAAAATTCAGAAAAGGGTCTGCTAAGAATTTGGTTTAGCGGTTTGCTAAAAAGTGCCGTGCAGTTTTCGCTGCAATACTGAATAGTGTTATCGGTTTTATTTAAAGCCAGCAAATAACCGTATGATTGTATGCTGCCCGGAATGTGAATGGGTTCGGCATCGCAATTGGTAATGGTTATGTTGTCTTTATTAGTAAGGTTTTTAAGATTCATGTTGTATAAGATTAATGGAAGTGTTGTTAAACCAATAATGCAGTATGCTGAAAGTTTGCGAGGCGCTTTTAATCACCTCTTCTTCCATGCCGGATGATGCGAGGCAAAATGCCTGTAAAAAACTTTTCCAACGGGTGCCGGTTTCGGGGCCGTAAGCCGTAAGGTATTTTGCTTTGCCGGCTATGGCTTCCATGCCCCATGTTGTTTTTAAATGTTTGTAAATAACGGCGCCGCCCAATATTGATCCTTCAAGCACATACATGCCGCCAAGTGCTGTTGCATTTGAATGATAGGCTTCTGCAAAAAAATGATCAGGTATTACATCAATGCCCGCTTCATCAATGCCAAGCATATTAAGATCAGCAACAAGTAAATGAGTTTTGCGTCTTTCTTCAATGTTGGCAATGCTGTGTTGGAGCAAAGGAAAAACAATGTTTTCAAAACCTTTTACAAAGCCATAAAGCAACGAAAGGTATGCAGCATAATCGGCAGCCGTTACCTGCGGATCAAGCAGGTTTTTTGAAGCCGTGTTTTGCTCAAGCAAGCTATGCTGCTTTGCTGTGCGGCTTCTTAAACTTTGTAAAAACATGTGGGTTTGATCTTATTATTTATCAGGTAATTATTTTTAACTGAATGCTGGTTTTTTGTAGGCAGGCTTCAACGTCGTTTTTAAAGTCGTTATAGTTGGTTGATTTTATCATATAAAAATCGGCGCCTTTATCGTAAACCGCTTTTATCTGATCCTGGTGAGAGGAGGTGGAAAGTATCACCACTTTAATATTTTTCCAGCGATGGTTTGCTTTAATTTCCTGCAGGCAAACCATTCCATTTTTTAATGGCATATTAAGATCTAAAAAAATAAGTTCAGGAAAAACCACTGCACTATCCAGCATCTTCATCAGTTCAATGCCATTTGTAACTACTTCCAGGTTAATATCAACATTCAGGTCTATCAATACTTCCTTAAAAATATCAACATCTTCCTCATCATCTTCGGCAATAAGCACTTTTTTTAAGAGCATGTTTTCTTGAGTTTTGGAATTCAATTTTGCTGGTTCCAATCTATTTACTGTTAAGTTATGCAATTTAAGGCGGGTATACTGCTTGTATCTATTTTATGTCATGTCAAATATTCATTAACTACTGGCTATTCTCAATCTGTTTAAATTTGGCGCATAGCCACACCAACGACCCTTAGCAAGATGGTTATTGCTGATGGTTTAAAATAAAAAACCCATAAGCAAGAAACGCTGTAGGTGTTTGTGGTTAAGACAAATATTACGAACATATACCAATTACTATTAGGTAGCCTGGTTCAACTGCCCCTCACCAACGTAAAGCAGTACCGCCGATGTTGATTATTGCAATATTGCTACCTATTGCCAACGCCCTTAACTTTTCAAAACCGGCCATTTATGCCCTGATAACCTTTATCGGCAAAAGTGCCAAAAGCTTACAATTGATGAAGCAAAACAAGGAAGCTGCCCCCAAAGGTCTTGTACCCGATCGCAACTATTATTGTATTGTT
Source organism: Chitinophagales bacterium (assembly GCA_038247635.1). Taxonomy (GTDB): domain Bacteria; phylum Bacteroidota; class Bacteroidia; order Chitinophagales; family Chitinophagaceae; genus Segetibacter. The sequence goes on along the minus strand of JBBRUR010000004.1, from coordinate 120,095 downwards.
ATTTCCGATATTAACATTGGCTTAAACCCACTGTTTGGCGTTAAAAGATTTGAAGTATTTCAGCGCCCTGCACCGTAAAGAGTTTACGAAGGCACCGGCATTGGGCTGGCCATTGTAAAAAAAATTGTAGAGAACCACAATGGCTTTATTACCGCCACCGCTGAAGCAGACAAAGGGGCTACTTTTCATATTTATCTTCCGGCGGAATGGGGGAAAGTGCTTTCAGGCCAATGATTTGGGGGAATGTCGTGGTGTCGATGGTAGCATGGACATTACCTGCGGTGCTTGTTTTCAGGAATTTTTGCATTTTTTAGTAATTCTTCCGCCCTTGCAAGTTTTTCAGGAAACAATATTTGATCCCGATATTTTTCAAGCGAGGGGTCAATTATTACTATTGGCACTTTGCTATTATTAAGATCTTGAATGAGTTTTGGAAGTTCAGTTTTCATACCTGCAATTTACTTAAATTTTCGTTGTGCTAAAAAGCCGTTGTATTCCGTACCGACTTCAAAATCATAAAATTCGTCTCCGACTTGTCCATAGAGGTAAAAATCATTCATTATTTGCTCATAAAACTTAGTAATCCCCATTCTATAAAGTCGGGTACGAGCATCTGAACTACCCGTGGCATAAACATAAGCTCCGGGACGCTTGTCAAAGAATGCATACACAGCAGAAATAACGGTTGCCAATACCTTTTCGCTATCAGCGTTATTTGATACAACCATGTCGTCAATTTCTCCTGTTTCTGGATTTGTGTCACCAACAGCAAGATTATAAAGATTAGGTGTACGGGTCCATTGAAATTGAATTTTCTTACGTATAAGTCCTCTAGGACCTTCACTAATAAATTCAAAGGTTGTAAGATTACTCTCCGATTTGAGCTGATATTTTTCAACCTTCATAAGCTGACTTAATGGAGTGAGGATGTAAAAGTTATCGAACTTAATAACGTAATACAGATTTTTTAAAATGAACGTTAACGGAGAGAGTATTTATGAAAATGCTACAATACATGCTCCCGCTGCTTCTTTTCCCTGACGCCAATTGATTATAGTTTTTAGCCAAAAGATAATACTGCACCAGTAAATTTACAAATGCACTGTTAGCGGCAAAGGCCTCTTTAATTTTATTTAATAAGCAATAACGTCCCATTTGTAACAGATATTATCTCACCTGTGTTTCGTTCAACGGCTTTAAAATTAAATGAACCTTTAAGAGCTTGCTGATTTTTGTATAGAACTGTAGCTATTGTTACGGTTGCATTGTATATACCAGAGGTACTGTAGTTTTTTTATCCAGCACCATTTAACGGCCCATAAAATGCAAAGTTCCTATCGTTAAGCGCATAAGTGCCACCTATTATTTTTCCTTTAAGATAGAAACCTGCACCTGTACCACAGCTTATATCTATGAACATAGCTGTATCTTTTTCAAAATAAGCAGCGTAAGACGATGAGCCACAAGCATCAATAAGTATCTTTTTACCGCGTACATACATTTTAAAATGACGGCCAAGTGGCAGCCTTTCCTTATTACAAGAAGACAATAATGTAACTACTAATAATGTTATATAATTAGGTAAAACATGCGCAAACCTTCTTCTTTCGTGCAAATGGTTGCGGCTCCAGATGCATTAAATTTGATAACAGGCGTTGAAATATCCACCTCCTGCATTTTCTATGATTAAATCTAAAGACATATTTATATAGATAATCTTGCAAATAAGCAGGCGAGCATTTGTGATGAATGCCTCTTAACCATATTTTTACTAACATCATTTGCTGATGCAACTCTTTAAAACCTTTACCCTTTTGAGATTTTTTCGTTGTAAGATTGGGCATTTCTTTTTTCAATGCCGCCCATGAAGGATAATCATCAGTAGTGATCTGGGTTCCTTTCTCTACCATTTCATCTACAGCCTGTTGAAATATATCGCTTTCAAATCCTTCAATATGTTTTAAGCCATTATTGCCAATACGCTCATGGTCTAACTTTTCAATTCCAATCATTACGGCTTGTTTATCTGCAAGGCTTCTGCCTGGCTCATTTTGAGAGTAACCACCAATAAGGGTTTCATCCATTTCTACTTTATTTTTTAAAACTTCAGACCCTCCTGGACGCATAGCTATTTGTAATTTTCTTTTGAAAAACCAGGCTGTCTTTCGCTGTACGCCTACTTCTGTCCTCAGTTCTACTGTTGATATTCCCTTCTTTTTACTTACCACCCTAAACATCATTTGAAATGTTAGCAAAATGGGCATCTTTAAATCATGAAACACTGTATTAAACGTTACACTTTCATCATACATACATTTTTTACATCGCCTATGATAAGAAGTTCTCCCTTTATACCAGGCGGTACCGCCACATCTTATACAAGTAAATCCTTTACGCCATTTGTGTTTAACCAAGTACTCATAACAGGCATCGTTTGAGTGAAACTGCTTTGAAAACTCAATTTGGTTTATACCTTTGAATAAAACTAATATCTTTAGCTTAAATATACTAAATATATTAGTTTTTAGATTGTATTCAAAAAGCTTTTGCGCATGTTTTACCCAATTCTATCATGTTATTATAAAGCCTTTCATTGATTGGCCGTTAACGTTTGATTATTGCAACAGACGGGAGATTTCTTAACGTCCTGCCTGATACTACAAAATGGGTTTGTTTATAAATCTGAAAACAAAAACTTTTGCATGGCTTTAATGGTCATGCCGAAATTAGTGTTGACAGCTCAATAGAGCCAATTATTACAACGTCTGGCTTGTAAAATAGCAAACCGAATGTGGCGCATTAGCCTTATTTTATAATATTAATTGGCTCAAAGCAGTCAAAATATTTTCTGTTTAATGTTGCTAGCAAAATGTCGTGTACCACTGCCGTTGCAGCAATAAATAGGTCAGTAAGGTCAATTTGTTTGCGTTTTTGTTTTAGTTGCCTGTATATGAGTACTGCGTGTTTCACAACGTTTTTATCAAAAGGTAAAACCTTCACTTTTTGCAAAAGGTCATCCCAAAAATGGTAGCTGTGCTATTGTTGGTACCAAATAACATTCATATTTAGTTGTTGCAGAAATTTGAAATTTGAAGCCTTCCAATGCATGCTGTACAAATTTGGAATTAGCTTTTTTGTTTCGTGGAAAAGGTCAATAAGAATAGAAGTGTCGGCCAATACTACCTTTGTGCGCCATTGGTTAATAGCTTTTCTGGTTTTCGCCTTTTCGTCTAATTGTTTCTTGCTATAGGTAGGTGCCGATAAAAGTAATGAAACCAACTCCGAAGGCTTCTCTGTAGCGGATACACCTTTTTCAACCTCTTTTTTCAGTTTTGTCCACTGTTTAGTTGGAAGCTGTTTAGCTAGTTCCACTAACTGGTCAAATTCTATGGTTACCTGTGTTTGCATACTTTTCAAATGTAAGATATTTTGCGTACGACAAGCAGCCGTCATATCAACGATCGCCTCCATCAATATAAGTACTTACCCCAAAAGGTCACATCTCCTTCACCAACTCCTCCACCACCAGTTTACTCATACGGTTAATGTTGTTTTGATAGTTGAATAGATAATCATCGGTAGCTTTTTTCCACGACTGGTACATATTAAGATACTGCTTGTCGTTTGCGTAGGGGATTTGGATTTTGCCGATTTTTTCTGTGGTGCCTTCTCCTGTTACTTTATACGACACTATCATGTCTTTTTCTTGTGATTTAACACTGACTGTTGACCAGCCAAACGCATAAATCACAAACACCAGGTGCGCCTTTTCATAAAAAGAAAACGAGGTAGGTAGTTGCTCCAACGTCAACTGTAGTTTGCGGCCGTTTAGTTTTTGTTTTAATGCTTTATTGGCAGTGGCATTTACCGCATTGGTAAAATCTTTTAGCGGTATAGCAGGGTTAAGCACACAGGTAGTTGTATAATCCCACTGCCAATATACAATCAGCGGCAATATTATTTTTGATTTTTGGTTGCTATGCGATGCATAGTCGTCACCCGCCATTGACGAGGCAATACTAATACCCTCCACCGGCTTTTTTTTGGAGGGTTGATTAAAATCAGGGTACTGCTTTGTAATATATTCATCCAGGTTTTTGGCGGTAAAGCAACTACTGAATAATGTAACCAGCAGCAATAAAAGGCTTAGGCATTTAATCGGTTTCATAAGGGTTGATGATTGACTTTAGTTAATTCTAAATATGATGTTATCCTTCCTTTTTTACAAACACCACTTTTACATTATCGGCCTTGGCCATAGCTAAATAAAAAGCGGCCATGTCTTTGTATTCGCCGGGGGCAAACCTGCCCGCCGATCGTTCGTAGCGGCGTAAAAAGGTAATAGTTCCATTAATGTACGATACCTGCATATCGTATTCGCCAAACTTATTTTTAATGTTTACACCTTTAGGCATTGCCTCTATGGTATAGCCGTCGGGTATTTTTATGCTGGTGGTGTCAAGGTGCGCAAACGAAAAATCGTACACAATGTCAAACTTCCGCTCCCCCATCTCACGTAGTTTAAAAGCCTCCCTCGACAGCACATTGGGTTGCACAAACAACCGCTTACCTGTGGCCGATGCATAGTTGGGGGCCACAAGGTCGTACTGCTCGCTAATAACGGGTATCCTGTCCTTCTGCTCTTTGTAGTCTACATTTTCCACATCGTAGGTGGGCAGCTCAATGGAGCGCTTTAGGTATTTTAGTTGCTGATCGCGGGTGTAGCTATGCAGTATGCCGTGCAGGTCGTCCTGCTCCAACCCGCTATAAGTGTTTACCACTTTTGCCTTTAATTCGCCACCTGCTGCAATTTCAGCTGTCACCTTTCGGCGCAAAACATTTTGCTTTTTGGTATAGGCAGGAGTTTTAACCAGGTAGCCACCATCGTCTTTTATCAGCAGGGCGTAGCGGTTGTCAGTAAACCCACCCAGGTAGCCGGGGGCAATAGTTTGGCTGGTACACTCCAGCCACATGGTATCTTTTTCAACAGGTACCGACACAATAATATGGTTGGTTTGGTCGCTTACAAAATCGGGCAGGTAATAGCGTTCGCCCTCGCCGGCGTGTATAATGCTGTAGTAGCTTTCTATCCCGACTTCTTTCAACAACGCGGTCATATAATTTGATAAAGCTTTACAATCGCCATATTTTTTAGTGGCCACATACTTTGCATCAAAGGGTTGAAGGCCGCCTATACCCAACTGTATGCTTATGTAACGCGTATTGGCCTGCATATATTCGTACAATGCCTTTACCTTTTCGGCACGGCCGGGTAGCGCATCGGCTATGGTATGTACCTGCTGTTTTATGTTGTCGGGCAATACATCGCGGCCCTTGTTTAGCTCTACCTGGTATTTGCCATAGCTTAGCCAGGTGCTCATATCGCCTTCTATTTTGCCATAACTAAATTTTGATGGTGCTGAGTATACAATAGGCAATACCTCGCGGTAAGCTGGCTGGTATGGCTCGTATACAAAAGGCTTGTAGTTTTGAATAGTCCATTGGTACACCGCCTGTTTGTCCTTAGTAATAATGGGGTTACCAACATAATTTAGTTGTTTGTACCGCAACCCATACTCCAGGGGGGCTTCTATAATAAAGGTGCTGGATTGTACGCCAAACCGCTGGTTTTCTACCGGAAACCAGGTAGGAAAACCGAGTATTCCGCTATAACTCACCTCATCTTCGTACTCAACGGTGTATGGGTATTGGGTATAGTAAAAGCTATGCTGCTTTATACGGGTATCCTGCATAAGGCTAAAACCATCATCCATGCTCACATCGCCAATATCTTTACGTTTTACGCTTTTTAGTTTGGCACCATTGGCATCGTATAGGTCGCCCGATATATCGCTAAGGTCGTGCATGGGATCGTACGAGTTACTGTAGCGGGCGTACTTATCGCCGGCGGGGTTAAACACGGTAACTGCCCACTTGTGTTTTATCCGCGCTTTGGACGTGGAATAAACGGTCACCTTCGTTTCTTCCATCCGGGTAATGGCATCGGCATTTAGCAGCAACGAATCGGGTATCAGTTTTACATCATAACTCTGTGCAAACAAGTTGGCGCAAAGGCCTAAGCCCAAGCCCAGCGCGGTCAAAAGTGTTTTCATGGTAGCGGCTATAATTTTTTAAATACGATCTGTTCGTTTTCTTTATTAACCACAAAGGCAAAAAAGTCGCGCAGGTTTTGGTAATCTTCTGGTGCAAAATTGGCTTTGTTTAATTGCAGGGTACATTTCAGTTGTATCATACCATTGCTGTTGTTGATGATATATTCAAACATCCCTTCATTTTCGTTAAAAAATACACGTACCGATTTAGGCAGTTCATCTACCTTATATCCTTTGGGTACTTCCATTACCAGCGAATACACCTCCTTCATTGCCGACTCCATTTCTATAGGGTACTTGCGCTCACCTGCTTTAAAAGGATTTTCGCGCATGCCTTCGTAAAATATAGGGTTAAAGTAGATGATGTCTTCATCGGATTTATCCAGCTTAATATCGCACCGAAGCTTTACGGGCGCCTCGTACAAAGCCACCGAGTCGACCTTTACCGCTGTTGCATGATATTCTGCAGGTAGCCGCCCAATGGTGCTTTTTACAAACTCTTCCATTGGTTTCTTTGCCAATGTTTCGCGTACGTCGTACGATTCCTGGTCGCCATAATACACCGCCACCTCTCCCTCCAGTTCATCTTTTTCGTTATGGAGCAACAATACAGAGGTTATTTTTTGTTCTGTAACCGAATCGGCTGCCATTTGTACCTCAACCGGATTTGCATCTATCATTCGGCCAAATCCGTTCCAGGCGTTTTTGGGCAATTTTCCAAAGGCCATTTTGTTATAGGAGGCATCCAGTAAATACTGTTTGCCATCTAATGTTAAACCAGCAATTACATAATTAAATTTTTCCATTACCGGGTATACTTCGTTGGCTTTGCCATGCTCGCGGGTGCTAAGGATGACCGGGCTGGCAAAAAAGCCCTGGTTGCGTAGCATGGCCACCAGCAACAGGTTTATTTCGGCCACATTTCCGGCTTTGGCCTGGTATACCTTTTTAAGACTGTTGTTGGTGTACAATCCATCGTGGTTTTTACAGGTAAAATTGTCGCGTATAGCATAAAAAATCTTTTTTGCTACTTCTAACGATACGTCATTGCTGCCGGCGATTTTTTGCAGTTCATCCTTATACCACGGCTGTGTGGTAGTGAGGTCTTTGCCAAAATCGTCGCGTTCCATTAATTGTTCGGAGGCCTTTTGCCAGCCATTCATTACAAATCTTACCGGCTGGTTAGGGTACCTGATGGCCGATAGCTGAAACTCCACTTTGTCAATCCTGTTCCTTAACGAAGTATTAAACGGCTCGCTGGATGTTTTGGCAATATTTTCCATAGTCCATTTTGTAGTAACCAAGTCGGTACTGAGATCAAAATATTCGGCACGGCTTGCTCCGTTGCTACTACGCAAGGTATACTTTGTTGGTACGATTTTTCGATCCACCGGTAACGCAGTGTTAAAGCCTTGCCGCACTATCACAAAGTCATAAATAGCCGGTACCGAAACAGAATACTCACTATGCAGTACGGGTATACTTTTTTGAAAATACCAATCGCGCAGGTTACGCTCAAACGGCGACGACAGCACGTAGCTGATATCGATGATGCAACCCTCCTGCAGGTTGGGCATGGTAAACTTGGTGAGCAGCACGCTGTTGCTGAGCTTCTCCTCAAAAATGGCGCTCTTTTCCAGTTTTGTCTCCACCACCTTGCCCCCTTCCAGGTGGTAGGTTTTGGCTTCCATTTTTAGTATCCGCTCTTTAAACTGACTATTGGAGTACAGGGGAATGGTCATGGTAGCCTCGTCAAAAGCATTACGGTTAAGCAGCCTTGTGCGTATGTGTTTTTTTAAAATGATGTTGAACCCACCAGTATTGTCCACCTCATAGTCCGACGAGCCAATATCGGCCAGCACAATGCCCTGTGCACTACTATCGAGGGAATAAAATTTGGGTTCAAAATCAGCCGCTGACACATCGGCCAGCTTAAATTTGTTTTTTTGCGCAAACGAGGGAACAGAAAGTGCCATACAGCACAATATTGCCGCCCAGAATGAAAACGATTTCATACAGTTAGTTAAGGGTAAAAATTAACAATGGTTTCGGTTTACTGGGGCAATTAAGTATATCGCTTGCAAGGATATCGAACTTTTACGTAACAAAAAATTTGATTTTGGATAATTAGAAGGAGGAAAAAACGTTGCGGGATTTCCGGCTACAAAATGGCCAGTTTATTGAAGCATTTGGCTCCATCAAATCCGGCATCCTCCCGTTTTCCAAACTTAATAAAAGTACTTTATGAAGCTCTCCATTTTATTGGGCCATGTTGTAATATTTAGGTGTAAAGGCCAGTAATAAAGGTATTTAGCATTAACAATTCCAGGTAAGTTATAGGTACGGAATGCTGAAACATCGTAAAGTTGGAGGCAACTTTTGGAAACATATCTCAATATGTTTTACAAGCCCGTAAAACCAGACGCCGTAGCGCAGGTTCAAGCCTGTGAATGAAAAGTGAATAAATAATTTTAGCTTAAAGGGCAAGACATTAAAGCGCCGGGTAAAGACCTGCGAAATAAACCAAATCTTACTTAAAGCAGCCCTTAAAGGGAGAGAAATAGAAGCGCAGCGTAAAGCCATGCAAAATAAAACGACCATCACTCAAAGCAGCCCTTAAAGGGCAAAATCCCGCCGGTGGTAGTCTGTTACACACTTACGGTAATAAAACGTTATTTCATTTAACCATAAACGTCCGCTACAAAAACTTTCAAATTATTTCTTCTAAATTAAAAACAAAATTGCAGTAGCGTAGCAAACTTCAATAAAAACAATCAGTGTCAAAAATCTGTAAAATATTGTAACATCAAATTCTATTTACAAATAATATAAGGAAGGCCTGTAGGGCGCCACTTTTTATAATCAGCCTTATTACCACAAAACGCTCCTACTTTTTACCTATCACATAAATAAGCGAGCTACTCTTTTTTACTTCTTTTAGCGTCTTCAGCGTAGTAATTAAACCCGTTTGCAACGCCCTAAACATGCTGCCATGTTTGCCAAAATATTTTTCTGTTAGCATAGCCACATAAAAACTGTCAAACCACATAGGCTTTATTTTTTGAATTTCAAAGCCGTGCAATTGCATTAGTGCCGCCATGCTTTTGGGGCTAAAATGGTATAAATGCCTCGGTACATCGTAAGCAGCCCATGCGTTTTTATATTTAGTACTGTCGAAGCCTGTATAATTGGGCACAGCAATAAATATTTTGCCGTTTGCCGTTAGCAACTTATTAAAAGTATCAATGTAGCCATGCAGGTCGTGTACGTGTTCCAACACATGCCACATGGTAATAGCATCAAAACTTGCCGGTGCAAGTTGGGCCAACTGCATTGGTGGCACCAGGGTAAGCCCGTAGTTTTCAAGTGCTTTACCCCTTGCTATTTCGTCGGGTTCAACAGCGGTTACCTGCCACCCGGCCTGTTGCATGGTATGGGCAAATGCACCGGTGCCGGCTCCTGCATCAAGCAAGGTGCCCTTTAATAATCGGGTTTGTTTTTTTATCAGTCTTTTTTTACTACGTAGTGTTACAAACCGTACATTATGATACCAAGTATTAATAAAGCCGTGCCGCGTATTGGTGTGGCTAACATAATCGGGCGATTGATAGTAATTAGTTATATGCTTTTCCTTAGGTGCAGATTGTGTAAAACGCAGGGTACAACTGGTGCACTTCCAAATTTCAAACACATACTTACTTACCATATGGTCTTTACAACTAAATTCTTTTGTTATTGCCGCACTTTTGCAAATAGGGCACTGCCGGTATGTTATATAATCGCTCATTGTTTTGGTGTGGCAAATAACGTGAAAAGGCGGTTAAAAATAAGTATCCGTTAATAACACTTTTTCAACGGGCAATATCTTTCATTAACTTTCCCGCTGTAAAGTAACCTAATGACAGTACGCGGCTGGCGATATACTATTAAAAAATCCGGTTTCTATTTCCCCTTCACCTTTTACTTTTTGTTGTTTGTGGCAGCAGTTGCCCTTGCATGGCAAATGCTAAACAACAGCAGCTTTGATGCTTACTCGTCATTTGCCGATATTTTTTACCTGCTATTACAGGTAGCGTCCGTTTTTATTATAGCATTTATTGCCCTTGCTTTTTTGTCGGTATTGGTACCACTACTTCACTTTTTATACAACCGAAGCAAAAAAAGCATTGTATGCACATTACAAACTGCCGAAACGCAGGGCGACCTGTACAAAAAGCAACGGGTAAAGGTGCTGATAAAACCCGTTTGGAAACCATTGTTTGGTTTTATAAGGCTTCGCTTACAATATGAAACTACGGCATGGTCTCAAAAACTTTCAATCGCCGCCAACAAAACGGGCCAGCTTTTTGGCAATACTGTCGAAGGTGTAATTGAGTGGAACCTGCCGCAAATAAAGGAGTACCACATTCACAAAAGCATTGTTTACTTCGAAGATTTTTTCCAGTTTTTTTCATTTGCCGTCGACGTTTCTACCAGCAGCCGTTTTTTTATTCAGCCATTGGCCCAACAAACTAACCTGCCTGTTGTAGCACCCCGTAAAACCGAAGATACCAGCACCCGCATAAACGAACTACGCAAAGTAGAGGGCGAATACCTCAACTATAAAAATTTTGAAAATAACGACGATGTTCGCCGCATTGTATGGAAAATTTATGCCCGCAATAAGGAGTTGGTAGTTCGGGTGCCCGAAACAATTGATCCTTATGCATCGCATTTGTATATGTTCGCGAGCTTTTTTACCGGCATGGCTGTAGCCAACAGCACGGTAGCCCAGCTTCCATTTCTAAATTACTTTAAAACCATGGTGTATAGTATTTACCAGCAATTGGCCAGCCAGGGTTTTAATGTAAAATATATAGCCGATCAGCCCATTGCGGCCAGCGCCATGGGCAACCAACAGCAGGCAACCAAATACGCCATTAGTACCAGCCAATGGCAAACCAATAACGATCTTGTAACCTATTGTAATACCCGCGATGCTTCGGTAGTGGTGCTATCGTCCCTAAGCAACGCCAAGCAGGTACAGCAACTGCTTGAAAAGCATGGCAGCACCATCACCTTTATTTTCGTTCCGCTAACCAAAAGTCTTCGCAAACAGCAACTGTTGCACTGGGTTCAATGGCTGTTTATTCAAAACGAAAAAAACGATATGGCACGGTACAAAACCAGTTGGGCCACCTCGCCGGCGCTGCGGTTGGCAGTGGTAAATAACGAAAACACTATACAACAATTAATAGCCAAATACCAGCAGCCTGTACCCTGCTAAAACATGCGGTACCTATCGGCAACGTTGTATAATAACAACTCAAAAGCCTGGTTATGGCCCAAAAGCCTTTATGCTGCAAAGTTTTAATAATTACCTAACCAACTTATTACCGCAATTTTTTTTTGAGCCCGGCAGTAGTGCTGCTATCAGGCTTTTGTTGCGTCGCACAGCGTATACTTTTAGTAATACTATGCAGCACAAAATAAATACACTCAATAACCTCTACAAAATACCAACAACCTGTTTTCAGAACTCTCCACCCTATAAACTGAAATACATATTAACCCGCAAAATAAAAAAGCTGCAAAAAGCGCTTCGCTATTCCGACGCATCGGAACGACATTTGCCCGGCTACGCCAGTTGTACGGGCAACGGCCGTTTCAAAAAAAATATCATGACCGGTGAAAAAAAAATAATTTAACCGCACGTAAGTTTTTAACGGGTACGGTATGCTGATTTTTAAACAGGTCAATTTAACTATTAAGCTTAAGGTTTATTGATCGTAACCCGGCAACTTTGCTGCAAATATGCCGGTGGCTATCAAGGCCCATTATACAATATGCAAATTGGTAAAGTACATAGCGCAAAAAAAGTAGTTGCGCAACTGCTACTGCTGGCCTTGCCAACGGCTGCACTGGTATGGTATGTATTATTTAGCATTAACCAATATTACCAGGTTTTGCAAAACCAGTGGTTGCAACAGGGGGCGTATTACCTGGGCGGCATGGTACTGGCTATGTTGTTTTATGCGTACCGTTTCAGGTTTATTACTACCGCATTGTTGCTTTTTGCCGTGTATTATGTTGCTTACAAGTTACTGGGCAAAACAGCCGTAGGCGAGTTCGACACATTTTTTGTGTCGGTTCAATTACTTATTTTTTCAATTCTTAGTGGTGCCGGGTGGATAACCGGTTATGGCTTTTCCCGCTCGCGATATTTTACTATTGCATGGTCGGTATTTTTATTAGCCTTCCAGGTATTAATGGTCAGCAAAACCGACCAGGTAACAGCCAACAGCCTTATACTGGCTTTTGCACCTGTACTTTTTTATTCGTTTTACATTATTTACACAGCCGAGCTACTGCGCAACATGAACGAAGATGAGCCGGGCTTTGGTTGGTTTGTAGGCAGGCGCATAACAGGTTTTACAGTGTTGGCAGTAGCGCTGCTGGCCAGCCTGTTGCTGGTTTTTCAAAAACAATTTGAAACCATTGAAAAAGACTGGGCTGGCGGAAAGGGCAGCAACAAAAAAGACGGTGCCGAAAGCATGACCAAACAAAACCGCGATGGCAGCGTAAGCAATAAAGACCAAATGCGGGTTACAGGTTCGCTTAGCAAAGACAAACGGCTGGTATTTGTTGCCAACCTCGATAATTACTTTCCCAATAGTACAACCCCAAATCCACTGTATTTTACCAGCCTGTACTATACTAAATTCGATACGCTTACCCAAACGTTTGAAACCGACGCCAACATGCCGGCCAACGACCTGTTTAAGCCCGACCCTTCTAAAATACCCTTATATTTTACCAAAACCGACACCTCGGTTATACGCAATACCAACGCCACGCTTAACCGCAAAGTGGTGTCGGCCGATATTTATAAGGTCATCTTATCGCCCAATGAATTTATTGCGCCTTCCACCGCTTTTTTCATACAGCCCATACCGGTAGAAAAAGAATATGCATCGCAATTCAAAAGCGCCTATCGAACCAAAATGTGGGTGAGCGATCTTAATAGCGCGTATTTTATTTACAACCCCGCTGGCAATAAGGGGCTGGAACAGTTTCAGGAACAGCGGTTTCAGCAATTACGTACTGCTACCAGCTATGAGGGCATTAGCAGCCCGTTTATGGATTACTACACTTTTATGCCCAACAACCCCGAGTACCAGCGCATAAAAAACCTTTCCCTAAACATAACAAAGGATGCAAAAACGCCGGTTGATAAAATGGTGGCCATTCGCAATTATTTTTTAAGTAAAGATGAGTTTGGCCAGCCAAAATTTAAATATAGCGATAACCCCGGTATTCCGGGTTTGCCCAGCGCAAGCAAGCTCAACTATTTTTTGTTCGAAAACCGCAAGGGGTATTGTGCATACTATGCCGGTGCTACCTTATTTATGTTAAGGTCGTTGGGCATACCCAGCCGCATAGCCGCCGGTTTTTTAACGGTTGACCGAAGTAGTAAAAACCCCGGTTGGTATTGGTTTTACGCCGACCAGGCACATGCATGGGTGCAGTTGTATTTTAAAGGATATGGATGGATAGACTTTGACACCACCGTGCCCGATGTAAACACCCAACAGTCGCCACAGCCCGATGGCACCCCACCCATGAACCCGCAAAAGCCGTGGCTGGTAGCCGACGGCGAAGCGGTAACGGTTGATACGGTAACCCAGCGGGTTACCATGAAAGTGAAAAAATTGTTGTACCACGATAAGGACTTCGAAACCATTGTAAGTAAGGACATGTTTATGGATGTTTCGCTGGCTACCATAACAAAAGATACCGGTGGGGCACGGCTGAGCGATATAAAACCGGGTACTCCAATAGTATCGGTTTCGTATGCCGAAAGCGTACAGGAAATAGAACCGGCCCCGTTGGATACACTCGGCTCCATTATTGCCAAACTTGCAAAGCCAGTACCAATTGATGCAGTAAAAATTATGGAGACTGCAGCCGAAAAGAAAGCAAAACAGCAACAAACCCAGGCCGAAGCAAAACCAATAAACTGGGCCAACGCCTTATGGATGTTGCTTGCCGCAATAGGTGGGTTTTTACTGCTACTGTTTTGGTTGCCCTGGTTGGTTTGGCAGTACTACAACACCCGCGCTAAAAAATCCACCGCCAATATTAACCAGAAGGCATACCGGGTATACACTGCCAGCATGTATTACCTTAACCAGTTAGGCATGCAAAGGCACCAACAAAGCCCCGAACAGTTTGCCAACCAAATGGATATCCGGTTTACCAGCAACTTTGAGCGGTTTACTGCGGTGTATCAGCAAATAAAGTACAGCAACCGCGCATTGAGCAACCAGCAACAACAAGTGGTGCACAATTTTTTTGCACCGTTTAAACAACAGGTACGCAGCAACCTTTCTTTTAAAACAAGATTTGTACGCTTTTTAAATATTTATAATACCCTGCATTACTTTACCAAACCAAAAACGGGATGAGCATGGAGCAAGATATTCATATAGATGAGGCATTGGCCAGTATTCAAAAGCTGGTAGATAATATTGAAACGGTCATAAAAGGTAAAAGACCACAGATACAATTTATACTTACTGCGCTATTGGCAAAGGGTCATATTTTAATGGAAGATAACCCCGGAACCGGTAAAACGGTCATGGCCAAAACACTTGCGCAAAGTATCTCGGGCCGCCATAACAACGCTGGGGTAAATTTTAAACGTATCCAGTTTACGCCCGACCTGCTACCTATGGACCTGATAGGTTCGCACATTTTTGACGATGTACAAAAGGAGTTTGTATTTAAAAAGGGGCCGCTGTTTTGCAACGTATTGTTGGCCGACGAAATAAACCGTGCATCGCCCAAAGTACAGTCGGCATTGCTGGAGTGTATGGCAGAGAACCAGATAACCATGGGTGAAATAACCTACCCGCTGGAGCAGTTGTTTTTTGCCATTGCAACGCAAAACCCGGTAGAAATGGAAGGTACTTATCCCCTACCCGCCGCCCAGCTAGATCGTTTTTTTATTAAAATCATTTTTGGATATGTTGATGAAGAAACCGAGCTGGACATTTACAACAATTACCTTGGCATAGCCGATAATTTGGCCCATATACAACAGGTACTTAGCATGGAGGAAATTTTGTTTTTGCAAAACGAAACCGAAAAAGTGACTATACACCCCGAACTAGTAAAGGCGGTAAGGAATTTGGTGTGGGATACCCGCCGCCATAGCGATATTACGCTTGGGGCCAGCACCCGAAGCGGTATTACTTTTTTAAAATGCCTTAAAGCCTTTGCGCTGGTCAACGGTCGAACTTTTGTAACCGAAAACGATTTGCAAATAATAACCGCCCCCGTATTGGATCACCGGCTCATTTACCGCAACCGCGATGCCAAAGCCAGTGCACTTGCATCTATTCTTAACAAAGAAATGGATAGGCTAAGCAAGTTGAAGATTGGTTGAGCAGCCCTGTTAAAAACAACAAAGTTTTATTACAAAATATCCACCGTAATCATATATTGTACAATTCGAAAATGGTCTAAGCATCAGGCTTAGGTAAAACCCAAATGGAGAAGACCATTGAACCTAAAATTTTATTAACAACCAAACATGTTGTATATGGCACAAGTAAAATTTTTCTATTTGTTAAAAGCTGACAACACGTTTTAAAATGAACCATTCGTTATTGGCTATAAGCTTAAGGCTATTAACTACAGGCTATTAATTTCCACTACTTTACTTTATCATTAAATTTTTAATGCCGGCCAACTTTTTTTATGAAAAGTAGTTAAGTAGTGATGTTATATTTAATCCGCTTTAACCAACGCCAACCGAAAAGCTATTGTAACATGGCTGCCGGCAATGGTGGTAATAGTCATTAAAAACCAATATATATGAAACGTGTAATTATTTTCGCAATTACCCTTGCGATGTTTTTTACTGCCTGCACCAAAACTGGCAGCATAGAGCCACAAGCCAATAAACCCCTGAATGATTTGGCTGGTAAAAATGTCAATCAAATCAGCATGGAAAGCATTGTTTTTACAAACACGAACCTTTTTCCCGAGGGAGTGGTTTTTGATAAGTTCAACAATAAATTTTATGTAAGTTCTACCACCCGTGGCACTATAGGTATTGTAGATGGAAAAGGCAATTACAGCCAATTTATAACTGATGCTGCCCTTACAGGCACTACCGGGCTTGAGATTGATGAAAGCAGGAAACTGTTGTTTGCCTGCAATTCATCGGCTGGTAGTGTAGGCGTTTATAACATTAACAACGGTAAGCAAGTAGCTTTTATCGATTTAAAAACGTTGCTACCCGGCACGCCGGTTTTTATAAACGATATAGCGATTGACCCCAAAGGAAACGCTTATGTTACCAATAGTTTTGCACCGGTATTGTACACAATAGACAAAAACTTTAAAGCAAGCATTTTTTACCAGGATGCAACCTTTGCCAACCCCGGCTTTGGCTTTAACGGTATTGAATATGGTAAACAGAACGGTGGCTTTTTACTGGTAGCTTTTAGTGCAAAAAATCAAATTGTAAAACTGCCTGTCAACAACCCTGCCCAATACAACGTGGTACAATTAAACGCGCCACTTGCCGGCCCCGATGGCTTATTGTTAAGCACCAATGGAAAAGAACTTGATGTGGTAAGTAACGCCGGTGGCGGCAATGGCAGGGTTACCACCTTTACGTCAAAAGACAAATGGCAAAGCGGCAATGTTTTTAATATTTTTGAAACCGGCAGCGTATTCCCCACCACCGCAACTACAGATGGAAAAAGTGTTTTTGTGCTATATGCTTATTTAAACAGGCGTGCCACAGGCCAGGCCGATTATACCATTCAGCAGGTTAGGTAAAAATTTTTAGCAACCTTTTGCCCATAAACCAAAAACCCAGCGATACATTGGCCTTCGCAAAAGCACCAATTTTAAGACTTTTAAACAAAGGCGCAAACAAATAAAAAGTGTTTTGCGCCTTTGTTATATAACACCTAAAGCTAACTGTCAGGCTGAATTCCCCAACCAATCATGTATAGTCGTGCAAAGCAAAAAACTGACATAGCAAATGAGGTAAAACGTCTACCATTTTTATCCATTATTACAATCCAAATTCTTTACTAATAACTCATAATTCATAACTCAAAAAAAAATTCCACACCACTTTACTCATAATTCATAACTCATAACGCTCCCCATTCAAAATTTAAAATTCAAAATAAAATTCCACACCACTCAACTCATAACTCTCCCCATTCAAAATTTAAAATTCAAAATAAAATTCCCCACCACTTAACTCATAACTCATAATTCATGACTCATAACGCTCCCCATTCAAAATTTAAAATTCAACATTTAAAATAAAACTCATAACTCTAAACCTACCTTTACTCTATGACAAAACTCAGCGTTAACATAAACAAATTTGCAACAATACGCAACAGCCGGGGAGGCAATAACCCCGATGTTAGGCAGGTGGCTTTAGATGCGCAGCAGTTTGGCGCCGATGGGGTAACCGTACATCCCCGCCCCGATGAGCGCCACATTCGTTACAGCGATGTAAGAGAAATTATGCCCATTATAACCACCGAGTTTAATATTGAAGGCAATTGCCGCGAGCAAAAATTTATTGACCTTGTTTTAGAAGTAAAGCCACAACAGGTAACGTTGGTACCCGATGTGTTAGGGCAACTAACCAGTGACCATGGCTGGGATACTATCGCCAACAAAAGCTACCTGGTAGAAATGATTGATATTTTTAAAAAAGGAGGTATCAGGACATCCATTTTTGTTGATCCCGATATTGCCATGGTAGAAGGTGCATTGGAAACCGGCACCGACCGTATTGAGCTGTATACCGAAAGGTATGCCACCGGGTTTTTAAATGATAAAGAAAAGGCCATTGCACCGTTTGTAGCCGCAGCCAACCGGGCACACGACTTAGGCCTTGGCATAAACGCAGGTCACGATCTTAACCTGGGCAACCTTCAATACTTTTCGCATAACATACCGCAGCTTAACGAGGTTTCTATAGGCCATGCGCTGGTGTGCGACGCCCTCTATTTTGGATTTGAAAATGCCATTCAACTGTATAAACGTCAGTTGGTTAAATAAGCACTGCCGGTTAATGTACAGCAACATGGCAATTTTTATAAATAAATAAACAGGTACCGCTATTTAACAGATATGATTTTGCGAATCCCGTATTGCTCCTTTAATTTTTTTATAAAAAAAGAGTTGGTGCGGCAGGCATTTATGTTTGCAAACTATTTGTGGAAAGCGTTACTATTTATTTTGGGCTTTACCGTGCCGTGCCACTAATAAAATTTTGCCACGCCATTGAGTTGGTAACGGCTTTTACCACACCGCCTACTGTTTAAAAAGCCGGTTAGCATTTTACCATAAAAACCACTACGTTTATAACGTATTTAATTAGTGACATCTTCATAAATAGCTCGCACCTTAAAAAATCTAAATGAAAAAAATTCTCGTGTTATTTTGCGCTGTATTGTCTTTACAAACTTTTGCACAACTTACTGTACCACCCAATGGCGGCAATAAAAAAGCAATGGTGGCCGAGCAAATTGGCCTTACCAATGTTACCATACAATACCACAGGCCCGGGGTAAAAGGCCGGGAAGATGCAATTTTTGGCGAGCTGGTACCACTCGGGTTTAACGACCCTGGCTTTGGCACAAGCAAAGCTGCACCATGGAGGGCCGGGGCTAACGAAAACACTACCATTGAATTTAGTACCGATGTTAAAATAGAAGGGAAGCCACTGGCCGCCGGTAAATACGGTTTTTTTGTAGTGCCCGATCCTGAAAATTGTATTATTATTTTTAGCAAAACCAACCAAAGTTGGGGCAGCTATTTTTACAACGATAAAGACGATGCCCTGCGGGTAATTGTAACCCCTAAGGAAAAAAAAGATGTGACCGAATGGCTCACGTACGAGTTTACCAACCAAACCCCCAATACCGCAGTTGTACAGCTGGTGTGGGAAAAGTGGCAGCTTCCTTTTAAGGTTGAAGTTGACCTTGATAAAACGCAGATGGAGACCTTTTTACGCGAATTGCGCACACCGCCAGGCTTTGAGTGGAGAGCTTATAACCAGGCGGCAAGGTATTCGCTCAACCACAATTACGAGCTAAGTACCGGCTTAATGTGGGCCGAACAGTCTATTACTTTGCCATTTATAGGCGAAGCAAACTTTACCACCCTTTCTACCAAAGCCGCCATACTTGAAAAAATGGGCAAAGCCGACGCTGCGGCAGTTGAAATGAGGGCCGCAATTCAAAAAGCAACCACTGCCGAACTGCATGCTTATGGCCGCCAATTACTGACTCAAAAAAAGGTAAAAGAGGCCATGGAGGCTTTTCAGTTAAATTATAACAACACCCCTGGTACATTTACTACCAACGCTGGTATGGCAACTGGGTTTTCAGCTATGGGCAACTATAAAAAGGCGCTTGAATACGCCAAAAAAGCACTGGCGCTGGCGCCCGATAATGCCAGCCGCGAGGCTCTCAATAAAGGCATTGGGCTTTTAAAAGAAGGAAAGGAAATAAATTTGTAGGTGCGGAACAAAAATTTTAGATAGAAAAATATACGCTTTAAAAGGCCATAAAAACCTCCGCCTATGCCGGGGGGTTTTGTGGCTTTGCCATTTGTTATAACAAAAACGATGAACGTTTGCCTTTTCAACATTTAATAATGCGTCAATAACTGCCTAAATATGTAACCGGAAATCTAAAAAAATTAATGCTTATCCTCGGTTTACTACATGTAATGTTGAATGTAAAATCATGATACAATAGGCTGAATAGATTATAAAAGGTAAGGGCGATACTCCCGTTCTACTGCAAGCCCGACAAAATCATGGTGGCGGGGCGTTAGCCGGGCGGGCAACGACGAATGAAAAAAGCTATCACGCCCGGTTCCAAAATATTAGACCCAGATTGCAGACATTTATTAAAAATTTAATGATTGCCGTTATTTGGTAAACTCAGTGCTGAATAAAAAAGCATAGTAAAAAAGGCTGAATAAAATTACCAACCGTATAAGTGGGCTACCTCTATGGTCCTAAAAGCAGGTTGCAACGGCTGATGAAAACTGCTATAAAGCCCGGTTCCAAAATATCAGCACCAGATTGCGGATAGTTATTAAAAATTTTTTATTTTAAAATAAGCTATAATATATTACTTAAATATTAATGTGCAATAATTTAATGTTTTTTAAAACCCAATTTGATAATAGAAAAATAATTTCAGCTAATATTGCTTAATCCATTTAAACAAATAGAAATTGATTTACGTATTGAAGTATGAATATTTATTCAATATAACATTCGTTTTTACATATTTAATTGAAAATTAAAAACCCTATTAACTAACAAAAAAATGCTACAATGAGAAAAATTAAACCGTTAATGGTTTTAGTTATGGCAATGTGTACCCTGGTAACCTTTGCCCAACGGCAGATATCAGGAAAAATAGTAGCCGAAAAAGATGGCACTCCTATTGCCGCCGCCACGATAACCGTAAAAAATACCCGAAATGCAACGGTATCAGGCGCAGATGGAACCTTTACGATCAGCGCTCCCGAAAAAGGCGTGCTCGTTATTTCATTCGTTGGTTTTACCACAGTTGAGTATGCAACAACAGCTGTACCAGCCGTAATTAAAATTTCTGTTAACGACAACCTCTCTGAAATAGTTGTTACCGGCTACCGCACCAGCGGCAAACGCGATTTTACCGGTTCGGCAGCTACCATTAAATCCGATAAAATAAGATCGGTGCCCATTGCCTCATTTGACCAGGCATTGCAAGGCCAGGTGCCAGGTATTTTGGTACAGGCAAATTCGGGACAGCCTGGGGCAGCCGCTTCGGTGTTAATCAGGGGCCGCGGATCTATTTTAGGTGGCAACCAACCGTTGTACATTATTGACGGTATTGAGATTACCGGAAGCGATTTTGCCTCTTTAAACCCTGCCGATTTTGAAACCGTAACTGTTTTAAAAGATGCGTCGGCCACCTCTAATTACGGATCGAGGGGTGCTAACGGCGTAATTGTAATTGTGTCTAAAAAAGGAAAAGCAGGCGCCACCAAATTAACCTACGACGTACAGTATGGTTATAGTACCCAGCCAAAAAATAAACTGGAGGTAATGAACAGCGTACAAAAACTGGATTACGAACTTGCCAATGGAAATCCTTTCGGATGGTCCACTGCAGAGGTAGACAGTCTAAAAAAGAATAGTACCGACTGGGAAGACGTTTTTTTTAGAGCCGGCAAAACAGCTAACCACGTGCTTACCGCAGCAGGCGGCAGCGGTAAAACCGTTTATTATTTATCCGGTTCAATATTTGACCAAACTGGTACCGTACAGGCCACAGGTTTAAAAAGATACACCGGCAGGGCCAATCTTGAATCAGCCGCAGGCAATTTTGTTTTTGGCGCCAATATTAGTTTTGGTTACAGCGACTTTAATAATACCAGCGAAAGCAATTCCGGTATTGCCACCCCACTAAATGCTTTACGTTGGTTAAACCCTTACGAAAGCGTGTTTGATAAAAACGGAAATTTTACCGTCATCCGTTCAGGCCAGCCACATGCCTTGCAGGAGCTATTGGTAAATACAAACTTAAGGCAGCAGTATAAAGGGGTTGCCAATGGTTATATTTCGTACAACTTTCCTTTTTTAAAAGGGCTTACTGCCCGTACCAATTGGGGTACCGACTTTAGGATTAACGATAACACGTCGTACACTGACCCTACCACCGCTACCGGCCGCGGTCAAACTGGCACACGGGGAAGTTTTAGCCACGGCCAGGATAAAGTATTTAGATATACAGGTACCAGCTCGCTTACTTACAATACCGAAATTGGTACCGATCATACCCTTAGTGTTGCCTTATTTAACGAGGTAGTAAAAACCAGGTCGCGCAATTTTGGCTTTACCGGTTTTGGCCTGGGTGGTGCTTTCCAAAACGAGTCGGGCATTACGCCTGGTAACGCTACCAACGGCTTTATACCTTCCGTAGGTGGAAATGGTGGCGAAAACGGACTGCTATCGTACTTTACTGACGTTCATTATGGATTTAAAAACCGTTACTTTTTAAGCGTGGCAGCCCGTCGCGATGGCTCATCAAGGTTTGGTGCCAACAAGCGTTATGCAAACTTTGGTTCAGTAGGGGCAAGCTGGATATTAAGCGACGAAGCGTTCATGAAAAATATAAAAGGCCGCTTTGTAAACGACGTTAAGTTGAAGGCCAGCTATGGCTCATCGGGCAATCAGGTTGGTATAGGCGATTTTCAGTCGAGGGAATTATATGGCCGTAGCGTGAACAACGGTATAAGCGGTTTGGTACAAATACAACTGGCTAACCCCGACTTGCAGTGGGAAAGAAAAACCACCTTTAACGCAGGTCTTGAGTTTACAACACTGCGCAACAGGCTACGTTTTACTGCCGAGGTGTATAACTCGCTTACTACTGATTTATTTTTAAACAAGCAATTAAGCCGCACAACCGGTTACCCTTCGCTAACCTCTAATATTGGTGAGTTACAAAACAGGGGTATTGAAATATCGTTAGATGGCGATATCATTGCCACTAAAAACTTTACCTGGAAAGCAAACGTAAGCTTTACTTATAATCAAAACAAAGTAAAGAAACTGGTAGGCGATCAAAAAGAAATCATCAGTGGATTGACTATTAACAGACTAGGACAATCAATTAACTCAATATTCTTAGTTCCTTATGCTGGTGTTAATCCTCAAAACGGTAATCCCCAGTTTTTAGATCTTGAAGGAAAAGTTACTGAAACCTTTTCTTCTGCTAACAGGGTTATTGTTGGCTCTTTTGAAACTCCATATTTTGGCGGATTTGGGTCGAGTATAAACTATAAAGGCATTGAACTGAGTGCATTTTTTAGTTTTGCTACCGGCAACAACATATATAATAACGACAGGGTTAACGTAGAAAACCCGCAATTTCTTGAAGATAACCTGATTACTGATTTATTGACAGAATGGCGCACACCGGGCCAAATTACCAAGATACCACGTTCGTCAGCAGTTTTTAGGTCGGGCACATCACACTTTGTAGAAAAAGGCGATTTTTTACGATTACGCAATGCAAGCTTGTCGTACAACCTACCCATAAGTTTGTTGTCGAAGGCTAAAATAACCAGTGCCCGCATTTTTGCCCAGGGTCAAAACCTGTTTACATGGACCGATTTCAGGGGCTTCGATCCTGAAATCAATACCGGTTCATTGGTGGGTGCTCAGTATCCTGCCTTAAGCACGGTAACCTTTGGTATAAGCTTAGGCCTTTAATTTTTTACACTTCAATTTAAAAAAATGACACTTAAAAATATAATGATAGCCGTTGCTACCACTGCCCTGTTGGCGGGTACCTCGTGCAACAAAACTATTGAGGTTGAGCCTGAGTTTGTAAAAGATGGTTCGCAGATCTTTAAAAATCTTGACGAATATGAATTTGCCCTAACCGGTGGATATGCATTGTTTAGAGCTACCGGATATTTTGGAAGCGGCGGGCAAACCACCAGCACCTGGGGCACCCTGCCTGATATGATGACTGACAACTTGTTGCAAAGTAGCGAAGACCTGGGAAACTGGGCCACTCAAGTTAACTGGACGTTTGCGACTGACGAAAGCGATGTTGAAATAGCCTGGGTAGCCGCCTACTCGGTAATAGCACAGGCGAACCTGGTATTGCGCAACCTCGACCAGTTTTCGGCCACTGGCGCCACAAGGGTTAACAGGATTAAAGGCCAGGCGCTGGCTATGCGGGCTATGGCTCACTTTGATGTTTTAAGGTTTTGGAGCACTAACTTCGAACGTAATTCCACCGCGTTAGGCATTCCGTATGTGTCGGCAGTTGATGTTGAATTAAAGCCCGCCAGACTTAGTGTCAAAGAGTCCTGGGATAATATTTTAAAAGATATGCTGGAAGCCGAAACATTGCTTGGCAATGTAGACAAGTCAGTAAATACAAACTCAAACAAATCAAATTTGGATTTAAACGCAGTACGTGGTTTGTTAGCCCGTATGTATTTATATGCCAAAGAGTATGCTTCGTCCGAAGCCTATGCTACTTTGGTAATAAGTGCCGTGCCATTAGCATCACAAACAGCATTTCCAAATATTTGGAGAGATGCTTCGGTAGCTGAGGTATTATGGTCAGCTCCGTTTAATGCAGGTGAGGGATCGCCGAGTTCAGGTTTGCATCTGGCTGCCAATAACCGTAACCGTTATAGCCCGTCAGTATTGCTTGCTGCCACCTACGACCAGGTAAATGATATTCGTTTCACTACGTGGTTTGCCAGCCGGGCCACTGGTACCTCAGCACAATTTGTACCTTATGCTACCGCCGCCCGCAAAGTATTAAACAAGTTTAATGCTCGCGGTACTATTAACGATAACCTGGTTAACTGGAAGGCATTGAGAGTTGCAGAATTGTATTTGATACGTGCCGAAGCGAGGGCTTTATTGGGAGGAGCTAAGGAGGCGCTGGGTTTAGCCGATTTAAATGCACTTAGAGCGGCCCGTATAACAGGGTATGTTCCGGTAATACTAACTGGTGCGGCACTAATTGATGCCCTTTCATTAGAGCGTAGAAAAGAATTGGTTGGCGAAGGTCACCGTTGGTTTGATTTAAAGCGTACCACCCGTACCATTAGGCGTAACGATGCGTTATTAGCCTCCGCCAGGCTTGAATTAATTAGCAGCAGGCGCGAGTGGGTTTGGCCAATACCACAGGCAGAAATTGATGCAAACGCAACCATTAAGCCTCAGCAAACTGCTGGGTATTAATAATAAATATTAGCCGAAATAGTTATCTGGACTAGTAAATTGTTTTTAATAGTATATAAAGGCACAAAGAATACTTTAATATTCTTTGTGCCTTTTTTTATAATATCGCAGCCTTTCGACTTCTATTAATTATCAGCGTAGGGTAAGAATATGAACTGGTTGACTGTATTAGCTAGCTGTAATAACTGTCAGGCTGGGTTAGGTAAGCTGAAATATCTGTGAGGCTACGACCTTAAAGTGTAATTTAACAACAATCAATCCTTAGGTTTATTATGGAGTAATTCCATGCCATTACCAACCAGTAACTCATCTTCCTATATACAATCAACTCTTCCCGAAAACATCCATTAAACTAAAAATATAAAAACGGTGAGCAAAAAGAAGTTGTAATGCTGATATTGTCTTTGCATACCCTAAAAGCCAGGTATTAATCCTTAAAGGATTACATGTTTACAGTAAGCGGTATTTTAAGGCTATTTGACCCCACAGGTGTAGCTATCGCCCGATGCAAATAATATCTATAAATATTTTGATGCAATTAGCACCCGTATTTGTTTCAGGTATTTAATCCTGGTTAGTATTACATGTTACCGCCAGCCATATTTACATGGTGGTTGATCAGGGAAGGGCCAGTGTCGTTTATTGAGCCAATCCTGCATGCAAAAGTCTAATTCAATAACTGCTGTAATGTTTGGTACAACTGTTCGCCACGCAGGTTGCGGGCTATTATTTTTCCGGTGGGATCAATTAGCATGTTGGCAGGAATGCTGGAAATACGGTATAACTGCGCAGCTTCGTTTTGCCAATATTTAAGATCGCTGACGTGTGTCCATTGAAGGTCATCTTTTTTAATGGCCTGTAACCACTTTTCGCGGGTTTGGTCGAGCGACACACCAAGGATAGTAAAATTTTTGTTTTTAAAGGTATTGAAGGCGTTTACTACTGCCGGGTTTTCCATGCGGCAAGGGCCGCACCAACTTGCCCAAAAATCGACCAACACATATTTTCCTTTAAACGATGATAAAGTTACAGGCGCATTAGCGGTATCCATTTGGGTAAAATCCATAGCCATAGAACCTACCGACCCGATTTTTGAAGCCGAAATCATTTTACCCAACTCTAGGCCGTAGGTAGATTGTTTGGCTTCGTTGCTCAACAGGTTATAACGTATTTCAAGCGCAGCGGGGTCATCGCTAACGGGGCTGGTAATGTACACAATAAAACTGCTGACAGGGCTGGCCGGTTTTTCCTTTACAAAATTCTCTACAAGCGATATCACTTTCAATTTGGTTTGTTCAAAAACCTGTATCAGTGAGTCACGTTTTTTGCCTTCGCTTGTTTTATTAATGGTAGCTACCAGGCTGTTCAACTTATTTTTTACGGGCTCAAACCTGCCTTTGTACATTTCAAAATCGTCGTTTGCTTTTGATCCTTTTATGGTTAAACTGGCCAGGCTTTTTACATCGCCCAAAATGGACATGTTGCCTTTATCTACAAAAACTTCGGCAGCTTCTTTTATGCCAATAAACGACAACTGGTATAAATCGGCATTGTCAATATTTCCAAACAAGGTAAATTTTCCACCTTTGCTGTAATCAGTTGCCAGCATATTGGTTGTGCCAGGGCGAACTAAAAAAACCATTGTACTATCGGGCAAACCTGTAATGGTGCCCGCAATAGAAAAATTAGCATCTACCGCCAATTGTTTGGTAGCAGTTTGGGCTATGGTAAACAAGGGGAGAAATAGGTAAATGAAAAGATGCTTCATGATTGTTTGGAATGGCGCTTTTGTAAAATCTTGATAACGTCGTGTAATTTATATCCTTTCGCGTTAAGCAAAAGTAAATAGTGAAACATTAAGTCAGCTGCCTCGTTCAAAAATAACTCTTCGTTATCGTCTTTGGCCTCAATCACCAATTCAATGGCTTCCTCGCCCACTTTTTGTGCAATTTTATTAATACCCTTTTCAAAAAGGCTGGCCACGTACGATTTTGAAGGATCCACCTGGCGGCGCAGATTAATAATATGCTCCAGGTAAGGCAAAAATCCATCGGGATGATTTTTTTCGGCAAAACAGGTATCGGCACCGGTATGGCAAACCGGCCCAACAGGGTCGGCCTTTATAAGCAATGTGTCATTATCGCAATCTACCAGCATTTCCTTCAACTGTAAAAAATTGCCACTCTCCTCTCCTTTTGTCCACAACCGTTGTTTGCTGCGGCTGTAAAAGGTAACCTTTCCAATTTCCTTTGTGCGGGTTAGTGCGGCGTGGTTCATAAAGCCCAGCATAAGTACCTTTTGGGTTTGAAAGTCCTGTACTATTACGGGTGCCAGTCCATCGGCATATTTTGCAAAATCTATGGTCATGTTGTAAATTAAAAAGGCAAAAGTAAAAATTAAAAAGGGGAAAGAAGAAACGCGAGAGGTGAAAAAGTGAATAGTGAATGGTGAAAACGTAAAACATGAAAGGTGAATCGTTAATGGTGCATGGTGAAAAACGTGAAACATGAAAGGTGAATTGTTAATGGTGCATGGTGAAAAACTTGAAACCTGGAAGGTGAATAGTCAATGGTACATGGTGAAAAACGTGAAACGTGAACGGGTAATGATGAAAGGTCACTGGTAAAAAACGTAAAATGTGAAAGGTGAAAGGTCAATGGTGAATGAAGAAACGTTGAAAGGTGAAAGGTGAAAGGTGAATAGTCAATGGTAAATGGTGATTGGTGAAAAACGTGAAAAGTGAAAGGTGAAAGGTGAAAACATGAAAGGTCAATAAAGCGTAATTATTGAGTTAAGCTGCAAGTTATATGTTATGGGTTACGTGTGAATGGTACCTTCGGTTTTGTGGACGGCAACTCTACAAACATTGTTCATAACCGCATTTTTAGGTGTTTTTGTTGCAGGTAAGTTTTTAGGTCGGGGATAGCGATTTCTTTAAAGTGAAATATACTGGCTGCAAGGGCGGCATCTGCTTTGCCTTTGGTAAACACATCCACAAAATGATCCATGGTGCCGCCGCCACCAGATGCAATTACAGGAACCGGCAGTTGGGTAGATAGCTGGCGGGTAATATCCAGTGCAAAACCAGCTTTGGTGCCATCGTTGTTCATAGATGTCAGTAGTATTTCGCCAGCGCCACAGTCAACCGCTTGTTTAGCCCAATCAAAGCACTTTGTATTGGTTTTGGTACGGCCGCCATTTAGGTAAACATACCACTCGCCATCCGCTTCTTTTTTTGTGTCAATGGCCAGCACCACGCACTGCGAGCCAAACTCTTTTGACAGGTCATTTATTAATTGTGGATTTTTAAAGGCCGATGTATTGACCGAAATTTTATCGGCTCCATTTTGCAGCAGTACCTGTACATCCTCAACACTGCTGATACCACCACCCACCGTAAACGGAATATTTATTTTGTGCGAAATGCGATACACCAGCTCGCTAAGTGTTTTTCGTTTTTCAACGGTAGCGGTTATGTCTAAAAACACCAGCTCATCTGCGCCTTGCTGTGCATAAAAAGCGCCCAACTCTACCGGGTCGCCGGCATCGCGGATGTTTTCAAAATTTACCCCCTTTACCGTACGACCATTTTTTATATCAAGGCAAGAAATGATGCGGCGGGTAAGCCCATGCACTTCGGCAGTAAATGCTTCGTTATTATTATCTTTTTCATTTATCACATCTACTTGTTTTAAAATTATTGTATAACTATCTGCAATCTGGTGCTTATATTTTTTAACCGGGCTTTATAGCAGTTTTCACCAGTCGTTGCAGCCTGCCTCTATAACCATAGAGGTCGCACTCTTATACGGTTGGTAATTTTATTCAGCCTTTTTTATTATGATTTTATATTCATTATTGAGTGTACCAAATAGCAGATAATCATTACTTACTTGTCCTTTAGTATTTATTGATGAAGGAATTTTTTTAACGCTGACTGCTACAATCTTTAATACCAGGTAACTCAATTGCTATGGACGAAAATTTATTCTGCCCTCATAAATAGCCTTACCAACAATTGCCGAGGCGCAACCTGCTTCCTTTAACAATACAAGGTCGTCAACACAACTTACGCCACCACTGGCAATCAATTGTATGCCGGGGCACTCTTTTATAATGTTCTTATATAAATCGGTGGCTGGTCCTTCCAGCTTACCATCTTTACTTACATCGGTACAAAATATTTGGGTAATACCTTTAGCAAGGTATTTTTTTATAAAATCGTACACCCATATATCCGTAGTTTCTAACCAGCCATGAATGGCAATTTTTTCGTTTTTAACATCGGCACCCAATACAAATTTATCGGCTCCAAACTGCTGTAACCACTCGGTAAACAACACTTCATTTTTTACTGCAATACTGCCTACCGTGGCAAACGATGCACCCGATTCAAATACCACCTTTACATCTTTTTCAGTTTTTATTCCCCCGCCAAAATCAATACTCATTTTTGTTTGAGCAGCTATCTTCTCCAACACTTTCCAGTTGGTTACTTTACCTGCCTTAGCCCCGTCAAGGTCAACCAGGTGCAGCCTTTTTAAACCAGCATCTTCAAACTGTTTGGCTACTTCCAACGGCTTTTCATTATATATGGTTTTTTGGCTGTAGTCGCCCTGGGTAAGCCGAACGCATTTTCCGTCAATAATATCAATAGCAGGTATAATAAAACCTAATAAAGATTGTAGGGTGTTTTGCGCATCTTTTTTTTGTTGCGCATTGCTATAGCGACTATTAAAATTTGTTTGCATCATTTTTAATAAACTAATTGCCAATGCTAGATGGCATGTATAAAATTTTTAAGAATTGTTTCGCCTGTGGCTGCGCTTTTTTCGGGGTGAAACTGTACACCATAAAAGTTATTTAAGTGCAGGGCCGAGCTGTACGGCTGCACATAATGCGTAGTGGCAATGGTATGCTGGCCCAATGCAGCATAATAGCCATGTACAAAATAACAGTAGCTATTTTGTGGCAAGCCTTTAAACAAACCGGTTTGCAAATTATAGATACTGTTCCAGCCAATTTGCGGAACCTTAATGCCATCATTGGTTGAGGCGGGTGTAAATTGCTTTACTTCTTCATTAAAAATACCGAGGCAGGTTGTATCGTTTTCGTAACTGTATTTACACATTAGCTGCATGCCCAGGCATACGCCTAACACCGGTTGTTTAAGGTTTTTTATTACCGAATCCAATCCACGTTCGCGCAGGTATTGCATAGCAGTACTGGCCTCACCCACGCCCGGAAATATTACCTTGTCCGCCGCTAGTATCTCGGCCACATTATCTGTCACCACCGCCTCAACGCCTATGCGCTCCAATGCAAACAACACCGAGCGGATGTTGCCTGCATTGTATTTTATGATCACTAATTTCATTGTAACACTTTTTGTAGAAATGCTTTGGTATCGGCAGCCACATCGGTTGAGTGTTCCAGCGCCTTAATATAGGCCGAACCAATAATTGCCCCATTGGTAAACTCGCAGGCGGTATCGAAAGTGCTTTTATCTTTTATACCAAAACCAACCAGTAAAGGGTTTTGTAAGTGTAGCAATTGCAACCGCTTAAAGTAATGGCTTTGATCGCCCATATTTTTATCGCTGCCAGTAGTTGATGACGATGAAACTGCATAAATAAAACCACTACTTAGCTCATCTATCTTTTTTATACGGGCGTTTTTTGTTTCGGGGGTTACTAAAAACACCATGTCAAGGCCGTACTTTTTTATAATTGGGCCATACTCTGTTTCAAATTCGTACATGGGTAGGTCGGGCAATATCAGCCCGTCAACCCCTACCTCGGCTGCCCTGGCGCAAAATGCCTCAAAACCAAATTGCAGTACCGGGTTCATGTACCCCATTAAAATAACCGGCACATTTACTTTTTGGCGCATGTGCTGCAATTGACCAAACAGTACCTGCAGCGTCATACCATTATTAATTGCACGGGCACTGCTTTCCTGTATAACGGGGCCATCGGCCAGCGGATCGCTGTAGGGCATGCCAAGTTCAATAAGGTCGGCGCCGTTTTGTTGCAGCGCTTCCATTACCGAAAGGGTACTGTCTTTTTCGGGAAAACCGGCGGTACAATAAACGTTTAAAATGCGTTGGGTCTTGCGGGTAAAAAGGCTTTTTATTCTTGTCATGAAAAAAGGTAAAATTATTGTTGGCCCAGCTTTAATAGCTCGTTGCCCAAATAAATATGGCTGTATTTAGGCCATGTGTCCACATCTAATATAATTGCATATTTATGCCTGGCAACCATGCTTGTATCTACCGGAAAAGTAACGCGTATGGTATCTGCATTTCTTACCAGGGTATACTGCCCGTTGTAGGTGTTGGGCAGGCACCGGCTAAACTCGTAGCGCTCGCCGTTGGTGTTACTCGTAAGTTTATAGTTCCACATTCCCCCGGTGCATTCTTCCACAGTATTTTTAAATGCTAATGTATGTTTCAGGTAGGGCCCCTCTTTACAACTTACTGCCAACATTACCAATAAAACAAACAATATGCCTTTCATATAGGTAGTTATAAATATTGCATATAGGTTGATAAATCTTTATCGCCCCTGCCACTAAGGCAAATAATGATTTGGTCGGTTGTTTGTAAGGTCATTTGTTCAAGTGCCGAAAATGCATGCGCCGTTTCCAGCGCCGGAATAATGCCTTCCAGCTTACTAATTTCAAATGCTGCACGCAGCGCATCGTCGTCGGTAACGCTTAAAAAAGTGGCACGGCCGCTATTGTACAAATAGGCATGCATTGGCCCAATACCAGGGTAGTCTAACCCAGCCGAAATACTGTGTGGCTCGGTTACCTGCCCATCTTCGGTTTGCATTACCAGGCTTTTACTACCATGTAAAATACCAGGGCGTCCAAGCTGGGTGGTGGCTGCACTCATGCCGCTGTTTACTCCATGGCCTGCGGCTTCAACCGCTACCAATTTAACCGATGGCTCATCAATAAAATGATAAAAAGCACCTGCTGCATTACTGCCGCCACCTACACAGGCAATAACGTGGGTAGGTAATTCTGTACCGGTTTTTTCAAGCAACTGCCACCTCATTTCTTCGCTAATAATGCTTTGAAAGCGGGCAACCATATCGGGGTAAGGATGTGGGCCTACCACGCTGCCAATAATATAATGGGTATCGACCGGGTTGTTGATCCATGCCCTGATGGCCTCGTTGGTTGCATCTTTAAGAGTTTTGCTACCGCTTAGGGCAGGCACTACTGTAGCCCCCAACATTTTCATGCGGGCCACGTTGGGTGCCTGGCGTTCAATATCTTTTTCGCCCATGTATACCACACATTCAACGCCCTTTAACGCACACACGGTAGCGGTTGCCACACCATGTTGCCCGGCGCCGGTTTCGGCAATTATGCGTTTTTTGCCAAGGCGAAGGGCAAGCAAAATTTGCCCTACGGTATTGTTAATTTTATGTGCGCCGGTATGGCAAAGGTCTTCGCGTTTAAGCCAAATGTTGGTATTGAATTTATTGCTAAGCCTTTCGGCATAAAATAAGGGTGTTGGCCTGCCTACATACTCTTTCAACAAAGCCTTATATTGTTCCTGAAACGAAGGCTCGGCCATTATTTTAAGGTATTGGGTTTTTAGCTCCTCTACGTTAGGGTATAACATTTCGGGAATGTAAGCACCGCCAAAGTTGCCATAATAACCATGTTCGTTTGGCGATCGAAAACTGCCCTCCGGCGAGGGGGTAAAATAGGTAACATCGGCACTCATCACTGCTTGTTCCATTAGTATAGGTTTATATAAATTGTAAAGGTAAAATGATATGCCCTGATTGCTTTGTTATTATCGGCAGCCATGGCTACCTGTATTACATGTGGCGTATCTATTTGGTTATATTTAGTTCGTTTATAAAGGCTTGTACCAGTTTCATGTCCTTAACCCCCGGCGATGTTTCAAATTTGCTATTGATATCTACTGCAAAAAGATCTTTAGCTACCGCATCATTCATAAATTCTTTTATCAATGGCGGATCGTGTGGCGATATGCCGCCGCCTATTAAAAACGACTTATTAATGTTTAGTCCCTTTAATTTACTCCAATCAAATTTATGACCGGTACCGCCGTAGCCTGCTCCATCGGTGTCGAACAGGAACATATCAGAATCATTATAAAAGTTTTTGATCTTCCATTCAATGTTATCGTTGCCGGTAACCCTGAAGGCCTTGATAACAGATATATAATTGGATAGCTTTTCGCAATAGTAAGGCGTTTCATCGCCATGCAGTTGCACCATGTCTAATCCAAAATTATCAACGTGGTTCATTACCTCACTGTACGATGCATTTACAAACACACCAATTTTAAACACCTTTAGCTTTTCCCTTTTAACATCTACCCCCTTTAAAAAGCGCATTACAAACCGTGGCGATTTGTGATAAAAGATCATACCTGCAAACTGAACCCCCATATCGCCGAGTTGATGCATTTGGGTAAGGCTGGTATTTCCGCACACTTTAATCCGCATTATGCATTGCTTTTAGTTGATGAACAAAGTCAGCAAAAGCAATCGATGGTTCGGTTCGTTTCATAAAATTTTCGCCAATCAAAAATCCTTTGTAGCCATACGCCTGTAACCGGCTAATAGTGCGGACATCATTAATACCACTTTCGGAAATTTTTATTTTGCCCGCCGGGATTTTATCAGCAAGGTCAATACTCTGTTGCACATTTACCGTAAAGGTTTTTAGGTTTCGGTTGTTTACCCCTACCAGGTCAACTTCGTCACAAATATGCACCAGTTCTTCGTTGTTGTGAATTTCCAACAATACTTCAAGGCCAAGGTTTTTGGCAAATTGCGCCAGTTGCATTACACGTTTGGGGGCCAGACATGCGGCTATCAGCAGTATTACCGATGCGCCCATAGCTTTAGCTTCAAGCAATTGATATTCATCTATTACAAATTCCTTTCGCAAAATGGGAACTTTAACTATAGCCCTCGCCTCCAGTACGTCATTGTCGTGCCCACCAAAAAATTGTTGATCGGTCAACACCGAAATTCCGCAGGCGCCGTGGGCACTGTAGGCTTTTACCACGTCGGCAACACTGGCAGTACCATTTATAACACCTTTGCTGGGCGACCTCCGTTTAAATTCGGCTATTATACCAGTAGCATCTTCCTTTAATAAATTTTGTACCAGCGATAGGCATGGGCTGTTAAAATATGGTCCCTTTTGTATTTGGGCAATGCTAACTCTTTCCTTACATTTTTTTACTTCCTCAACCTTGGCCGCTATTATTGTTTCAAGAATATTCATAATTGTTGTTAACCCTGCTTTTAGTGCCGTTTTTTGGTATTTGTGCGATGTATTTTGTGGTATTTAAATTTAGTAACCTATTGCAAACTCACCAATTTTTGAAGAGACGCGTAGGCTTTTCCACTTTCCAAACTATCTACCGCTGCCTCGTAGGCCAGGTTGTACGTGTCATAATTGCCCGAGCAATGGAGTGCCATGGCCGCATTGGCAAAAACCACTGCATTTTGAGCCCAGGTGCCCTTGCCTTTAATGATAGTTGTAAATATTTTTGCTGCTTCCTCAACTGTGTTGCCGCCATAAATATCCTGCGGTTGCACCATTCGTTTTCCCACCATTTCGGGGGTAAGTACTTTTTCGCCTTTTTGCGTTATCACCTTTGTATCGCCCGTCAACGATATTTCGTCGTAGCCATCTAAACTATGTATAATAATAAAAGGTTTGCCGGTTTGTTGCAAAAGGTAATTGTAAATACGGGCCATTTCTAAATTATATACTCCCACCAATTGGTACTCTGGTTGCGCGGGGTTGACCATGGGACCCAACATATTAAAAAAAGTGCGTACCGCCAGGTTTTTGCGAATGGCCGCAACCACCTTTAACGCCGGGTGAAACATGGGTGCATGCATAAAACAAATACCGGCTTCGTCCACTTCATTTTGTAAAGCGTTTACATCGTTTTTAAAAGTATAGCCCAGCTGTTCCATTACATTACTGCTGCCGCTGGTACTGGTTACGCCATAGTTACCATGTTTGGCTACTTTTTGGCCTGCACCGGCTACAATAAAACACGATAACGTAGAAATGTTGAAAGTATTTTTTCCATCGCCACCGGTACCTACAATATCGGTTAGCTTATGATTGCCCATTGGCACTTTTATACATAAATCAAGCAGGGCATCTCTAAACCCCTGCAGCTCGTGTATTGTTATGCTGCGCATAAGATAAACGGTTACAAACGAGGTTACTTCGTACTCGTTATACATTCCCTTCGATACGTTAATCAATACCTCTTTCGCCGCATCGCGGGTGAGTGTTTTGTGCTCAAATAAATACTGCAATATTTTTTTCATAGCCCTGTACCCTTTTTGGGCGGTTTATTTTTAGTGAATATTATGACTGGTTTTGAGCTTGCAGACTAGGGTCGGCCGCTACAACCAATAAAAAATTTACACTTTCAGCCAGTTTTTAATAATATGCCCGCCTTGCGGGGTAAGTACACTTTCGGGGTGAAACTGCACGCCGCACACATCGTAAGTTTTGTGTTGCAAAGCCATAATGTAATTGTTTTCATCCCTCGCTGTTATTTCCAAATCGGCCGGAAAGCCTTCATCCATTACTACCCAACTGTGGTAGCGGCCAACTTCTATGGTTTTGGGCAGGCCTTTAAATAAATGATTTTGCTGGTTGATGGTAACCGGCGTTGCAACTCCATGAAAGACCTTATCGAGATTTGCGAGATTTCCACCAAAGCTTTCACCAATAGCCTGGTGGCCCAAACAAACACCCAATATGGATTTAGTGGCTGCATATTCCTTGATAACATCCAATAACAGCCCTGCCTCCGACGGTATACCCGGGCCGGGCGATAAAATAATTTTATCGTATTGCCTGATGTCTTCCAGTGCTATTTTATTGTTGCGATGCACTGCAACGTCAACATTTATAAGCTTTTCAACCAGGTGAACCAGGTTGTAGGTAAAGCTGTCGTAATTATCAAATACCAATATTTTCATGGTTGGCCTAATGCTTTAGTGGTTGCCTTATGTTATGCGGTACAAGGGAGTGACACAACGATGTACCACAGGAATATCCTGCCTGTTAAAAAATCAATCTATTTTTTCTGCTACCTGAATAGCGGTTTTCAATGCATTTAATTTGTTATTCACCTCCTGCAATTCGTTTTCGGCAACCGATGCATTTACCACGCCTGCACCGGCCTGGTAGTAAAGCGTATTTTCTTTGCTTAAAAACGAACGTATCATAATGGCGTGGTTTAACTGGCCATCAAAACCAATAACACCAATGGCACCGCCATAGTAGCTGCGTTGTGTAGGCTCAAACTCGTTTATTAACTGCATGGCCCTTACCTTGGGTGCGCCGCTAAGTGTGCCTGCCGGAAACGTAGCCGCCAATAACTGAAAAGGGCTGGTGCCTGGTTTGGGCGTACCTGTTACCTCACTTACCATGTGTATAACGTGGCTGTAAAAGTGAATTTTTTTGTAGCTGGTAACCTGCACATTATCTGCATAACGGCTAAGGTCGTTGCGTGCAAGGTCTACCAGCATTACGTGCTCGGCATTTTCTTTAGGGTCGGCCAACAGTTGTTCAGCCAGTTGCTCGTCAATTTCGTGGTTGCCGCTACGTTTAAAGGTGCCTGCAATGGGGTGTACAATAGCTTTATTTTTATCGATGATGAGCTGGCTTTCGGGCGATGAACCCATTAACCTGTAATCGTTGTAATCAAAATAAAAAAGATAGGGACTGGGGTTTACTGTTCGTAAGGCGCGGTACACATTAAACTCATCGCCCAAAAAACGTTGTTGAAACCGACGGCTAAGCACAATCTGGAACACATCGCCACGGTGGCAGCTTTCCTTTCCTTTTTCTACAATTGACAGGTACATTTCGTCGGTCATATTGCTGGTTTCGCCTTCTACTGTTTTAAAAGGAAACACTGGCACATCTTTGCTGCGAATGAGCGATAAAATCAGCTCCATATCGCTGGCAACATCCTTCACCCGATTTTCGCAAAGGTACAATTCATCTTTAAAATGGTTAATGGCAATAACATATTGGTACATACGATAGCGCATTAGCGGTATGCCGTTGGGCTGGCTGGTAGTATTGCCGGGCAACTGTACACCCTCGTCAAAAAACTGGATGGAATCGTAGGTTGTATAACCAAAAAGCCCCTGGGCTACCGGAATGTCGCTTTTACCGGTAGGTTGAAACCGTTGCAAAAAAGCATCCAGTTCCTTTACTACCGCAGCCTTTCCTTTTAGCTGTTTTTTTATTACTGTTTCGTTGGGATATTTAAATTCAAAACTTTCGGCCGTGCTCACTTCTATACCTGCAATTGGTTGCAGGCATATATACGAATAGCTGTTTTCGCTAGCGTGAAAATCGGTGCTTTCCAGCAAAATGCTTCCCGGAAAACGGTCGCGTAGGCGTAGGTAAATGCCCACTGGCGTAAATATATCGGCCAGCATTTTTTTGCATACCGTTTCAAATTGTATAGGCTTCAACATGGTAAAATACTTTCGTCTTTAGTTGGTTCTCTTTCTATTTAAACAAAAAAAACCCCGGCAAAATGTGCCGGGGTCATTATAAAATGATAACAATAGCTACAAGGCTACCCCGGAAAGGATATACCGTGCCACCAAATGTTATTGTTTAAATTTTTCATTGAGTTGCAAATATGGGGTACAATCCAGTCACAAACAAAAAATATTTTAAATGAACTGTTGATAAACCTATTTAATATTCCCGTCCAGTATAACGGGGGTTTTACCATTGCCCATAATAAACACCTTGGTATTGGGCGATAATGCAATTTCTTTATACGCTTTAATTTGCTCGTATTGCAATTGGTTACCTGTTAAACCGGTATTGATGATGCGCTGGTAATCGGCAATACCCTGCGCTTCTACCCTTTTACGTTCGGCTTCCTGTTTTTCTTTTTGAAGTACAAATTCCATTTTTTGGGCATCCTGCTCGGCCTTTATCTTTTCTTCTATGGAAGTTTTTACATTGGCAGGCAACGTAATATTACGCACCAGTAATTGTTCAAGCACCAGGCCACGCTTTTTAAAATCGGCATCTATAGTAGTAAAAATGCGGGTTTGAAACTGGTCGCGTTTGGTGCTGTACAAATCAATAGCCGTAAAGTAAACGGCATTGTCGCGAATGCGGGTGCGCGTTATAGGGCGTACAATTTTATCGCGGTAATCAAGGCCCGTTTCGCTAACAATGTTGGGCGCCTGGGAACCTAAAACCCGGTATAATACACTAAGATCAATTACCACTTCCAACCCGTCGGCAGTCAAAACCTTGATGGCGTCATCGCCCGATTTTTCGCCTTCGTCGTTTACACCGCTCATGGTGTAATTCTGCGTTTTTATGTCAAGCGGCGAAATATCCAACAAAGGGTTTACAAAATGCAACCCGCTCTGCAACACATCGTTTTGCACTTTACCAAATAATATTTTTACGCCTATCTGTCCTGCATCAATTTGCTTTATGCAGGCGGTAAAAATACCTAACATAATTAAACCCAATGCAACAAACCGCAGCGGGCCAACAAACCGTGGGTAAGGCTGCTCCATTTTACGTAACGAAAGTGCAGCCAGAAAAACAATTACTCCTAAAACGATAAATATCATTATAAACTATTATGGTGAGCCTTAAAGATACACCTATTGACTTGTTGCGTCCGTGGCTATCATTACTAATGGCAAAGAGGCTTTCACCAAAGGTATTTTTTAACTTCTATTTTACAGGCAATCATTGCAAGCCCTTAACTTTAAGCCCTTACAAATACAGGTATATATGAACAGAATAGTTTTACTGGCAGGGTTGTTTTTATGCCAGTCGGTTTTTAGCCAAACCAATGATTTTATACTGTTAAAAGC
The DNA here is from genome assembly GCA_038247635.1 of Chitinophagales bacterium. Classification (GTDB taxonomy): domain Bacteria; phylum Bacteroidota; class Bacteroidia; order Chitinophagales; family Chitinophagaceae; genus Segetibacter. The sequence goes on along the minus strand of JBBRUR010000004.1, from coordinate 81,246 downwards.
CGACCGGCTATTTGACGGAGTAGATATGCATAACGGCTGGTCGGTATTGATAAAAGGAAATACCATTGCAGAAGTTGGCGTAATAAATATTTACCCTGGCGGCACTGTGATAAAGACTTTTAAGGGCACCATAATGCCGGGTATGATAGAAGGCCATTCGCATTTGTTTTTACACCCCTACAACGAAACAACGTGGAACGACCAGGTATTGAATGAAAGCCGTGCCGAGCGTACTGCCCGTGCAGTAAACCATGCAAAGGCAACCCTGATGGCGGGCTTTACCATGGTGAGGGATTTAGGTACCGAAGGTGCGGCGTACGATGATGCAGGTTTAAAGCGGGCTATTCAAAAAGGGGTAATACCGGGGCCGCGCATGTTGGTTGCCACCAAAGCCATTGTGGCCAAAGGAGCCTATGGCCCGCACCCCGAAAATGGCGAGGTTGAGTTTCCACAAGGTGCAGCCGAGGTATCGGGGGTAGATGATATGATGCGGGAGGTTCGACTTCAAATATCAAAAGGCGCGGACGTGATAAAATTGTATGCTGATTACAGCTGGGGTAAAAACGGCGAAACCCGCCCCACCTTATCCCAACAGGAAATGGCCACAGCGGTGGCCATTGCACACGATGCAGGTTTAACAGTAGTAGCACATGCAGCAGGCGCGGAAGGTATGCGCCGGGCTGCGATGGCAGGTGTTGCCACTGTAGAACATGGCGATGATGGCACTAAAGAAGTATTTGAATTGATGAAGGAAAAAATGGTTGCTTTTTGCCCTACGTTGGCGGCCGGCGATGCTACCAGCCAATACCGCGGATGGAAAAAGGGCATGGAACCCGAACCGGCACGCATACAGGTAAAACGCAAAACGTTTCAATTGGCACTGCAGGCCAGAGTAACAATTTGTATGGGTGGCGATGTGGGCGTTTTTACCCATGGCGATAATGCCCGCGAAATGGAAATGATGGTTGATTACGGAATGAAACCCTTGGAGGTACTACGTTCGGCCACTTCGGTAAATGCCGATGTTTTTGAGGTTAATACTATTGCCGGTCGCCTGCAAAAAGGTTTAAGGGCCGACATTGTTGTTGTGGAAGGCGACCCGACCACTAATATATCGGCGGTACGAAAAGTATTATTTGTAATGAAAGACGGAACGATTTATAAAACACCTTTGGTAGAGGGTAAGTGATTGCTAAATGGATCGCGTTTTACCGCCATTTTTATTGCCTTGGCAAAGGCTTTAAAAATGGCTTCAATTTTATGATGTTCATTATCGCCTTTGCACTCAATGTTAAGGTTGCATTTGGCGGCATCGCTAAACGATTTAAAAAAGTGATAGAACATTTCTGTAGGCATTTCCCCTACTTTTTCCCTTGTAAATGTAGCATTCCAAACAATCCAGTTGCGGCCGCCAAAATCTATTAGCACTTTGGCTTCGGCATCGTCCATGGGTAGTGCAAAACCGTAGCGCTCCATGCCTCGCTTGTCGGCCAGCGCTTTTGCAAACGCTTCACCTAATGCAATGCCGGTATCTTCTATGGTGTGGTGTTCATCAATGTGCAAATCACCTTTGGTTTCAATGGTTAAATCGAGGTTGCCATGACGGGCTATCTGCTCAAGCATGTGATCAAAAAAACCCAGCCCTGTGTGTATGGTTGCTTTACCGGTGCCGTCCATGTTAACGTCTATACTAACATTGGTTTCGTTGGTATTGCGTACGTGGTGTACCTGGCGCAGACCCAATTTTAAGAATTCGTAAATGGCTTTCCATGAGGTGGTTTCCAGTGCTATCACTTCCTGTAGTGCTTTTACATCGTCGCTAATTTCAGCAGCGCCCAGTGTAGCATCGTTATTTATAAAAATGGCTTTACAGCCAAGGTTTTTGGCCAGTTGCACATCGGTAATACGGTCGCCTATTACCAGCGAATTTGGAATGTCGTAGGCAGGATTATTAAGGTAATTACCAAACATGCCCGTACCGGGTTTGCGAGTTGGTATATTGTCTGCGGCAAAAGTCCTATCTATTAAAACATTGCTAAAATAAATGCCTTCCGCTTTTAAACTTTGCATGATCAAATCATGTACCGGTTTAAAAGTTTCTTCGGGAAAAGAGGCGGTACCTAAACCATCCTGGTTGCTTACCATTACCAAATCATAATCTAATTGAGTAGCAATAAGGTTCATGTATTTAAACATGGCGGGATAAAACGACAGCTTGCTAAAACTATCAATTTGGTAGGTGGGCGGAGCCTCGTTTATCAGGGTGCCGTCGCGGTCGATAAAAAGTACTTTTTTCAAAATTATTTTGGTTGTAGTCGGAATAGAGGGCGGAAGTGTTGTCGAGCCAAATCTTTTATTAATATCTCAACAAATTTTGCCTCATCGTTAATAATTAATCCTGTTTAGCAATTTAACGGCAAAAGTATGTCGGTTCAAAATAAAGGTGATTGCATCTTTTATTTCCTACAGATCATATTTTTCTTCATCATCAATTTAATCGCTTACTGTTATAGTCAGCATTTTATTTTTGTGTAGCTTTTTTATACCCTCAAAAACATCCGGATATAACTCCCCGGCATTTATTCTAATGGTTGTTTTCATGGCTACGAATTAAGACTGATTAAGAGTTTTATCAACTAAAAGTATTACAACAAAGCCTATTCCATTTGTGGCCGCAGAATGTAATTACATAATGTCCAATAAAAATTGAACTTTTGATCTCAATAAAATATCATTTTATTTTAGCCCGCTCAACCTTTACCTGTGCGGTGGTAATTGGCGTTGCTTTATTACCAAAACTATTGCGCACATAAGTTAACACATCGGCCACTTGCTGGTCGGTTAGTTGTGGAAAGGCGGGCATTGGGTTAGCATATTCCTCATCGTCAATTATAATAGTTTCGTTGAGGCCTTTTGCCACAATTTGTATGAGCCTGGCTTTATCGCCTACCACATATTGTGTTTTAGCAAGCGGCGGGTTTAGCCTTGGTACGCCCATACCATTGGGCTGGTGGCATGCCTGGCAATTGGTTTCGTAAATGGTTTTGCCTCGGTCCATAACCTCTTTACTTACGGCCGATTGTTTGGCCTGTGCAAATACTACTGAGGCGGCCAATACTACAAGGGTTGCTATAATTGCTAACTTCTTCATATTGTTTAAGGTGCGGTTGCTAAGTTATTATTTGCACTGCCAACAATATTGGCAGCAGTATTTTTGTTATAAGTAATCTTCCAAATGTTTCCTTTGTTATCGTCAGATATGTACAGCGATCCATCGGGACCTTGTGCAATCCCACATGGCCGGTATTTTGCATCGCCGGTAGAAACTACTTTCTCCATACCTGCAAAACCATTGGCAAAAATTTCCCATTTGCCCGACGGCTTGCCTCCTTTAAATGGTACAAAAGCTACAAAATAGCCTTCCTGCCCATTTACCGAACGGTTCCACGAGCCATGGAAGGCAATAAATGCACCATTTTTATAGCGGTCGGGAAACATGGTGCCTGTATAGAACAGTAAAGCATTGGGAGCCATGTGTGCCGGAAAGGCTACAACAGGGTCTTGCATTTCGGCACAGCGACCTATTTTTTTTCCGTCGCCGCCATACTCGGGCGACAATACTTTTTTGTTTTGAATGGGATCGTAATAGCAATAAGGCCAGCCAAAGTTCATGCCCTTTTTTACAAGAAACATTTCTTCGGCAGGTAACTCATCAACCTTTTGGGCATCAAATACATTTGGAAACATGGAGCCCAACTGATCGCGACCATGCTGCATTACAAACAACTCGTTTATTTCATCGTTCCAGTCAAGGCCTACCACGTTACGAATGCCGGTAGCATACCGGCTGCCATCTTTATAGGTTTGATTTAATTTATCGGCTGTAAACTGCCATATGCCTCCTGCTGAGTCCAGTACAGGGCAAGGATCCATACCCAACGATCCGTTTTGCCGATCTTTTTCCTGGCACGAATTGGAGAAGGCGCCAATGTTTACGTACAGATTGCCTGCATTGTCCAACGCAATTGATTTTGAATTATGCTGCCGACGATCTATCAAACCGGTCACAATTAATTCAGGCTCGGTACTAATCACTTCCATATCACTATTTAACTTATACCTGAACACTTCGGTATTAGACGTGGCGTATAGATAACCGTTTTTTATAGCTATTCCTGTACCCGTGTACGAGGCAAACGCATTAATTACTTCGGCCTTGCCCGGAGTTTTGCTTTCGGCTAGTTCTACAATGCCGTTGCCTTTTGAAAGCCGCTCAAGTTTTACAAAAACCTTGTCGTTTTTATTAACCACCAAATGCCTTGCACGTCCAATGCCTTCGGCATACAACGATGCATTAAAACCGGCAGGCACTTTTATATCAACCAATGGCAACTGGGCTATTACGGCTGTGCCTATTGTCATAAAACTCACCAGCAGCAATGTGGCAGACTTAAGTGCAGCAATCATTTTTATTTTCATATGTGTGTATTTATACTTTTTGCCTTTCTTTATTTAAAACATGCCAATCGCATAAAGCCTCTATCAACAATGTATTTTCCTGCTCGGTACCAACGGTTATCCGCAGGCAGTTGTTACACAAGGTAACGTTACTACGATCCCTGACCACAATGCCTTTATTGAGAAGGAATTGGTAAACCTTGGCGGCATTTTTCATTTTAACCAGTAAAAAATTTGCGTCCGACGGATAGACTTTTTCAATAAACGGCGCTTTTTCAAACAGCGATTGTAGGGCCACCCTCATTTGCACTATTTCCTTTATCATGTCGTTTACCTGGTCAACATTTTCAAGGGCCTGCAAAACCAGGTCCTGTGTAGCCTGGTTAATATTGTAAGGCGGTTTTACCCGATTTAAAATTTCAATAATCTCTACCGATGCAAAGGCCATTCCCAGCCGCAAACCTGCAAGGCCCCACGCCTTACTCATGGTTTGCATTATTACCAGGTTGGGATAGTCGGCCAACTCCTGTACAAACGATTTGTGCCTCGAAAAGTTAATATAGGCTTCATCAACAACAACAAGGCCATTAAAATTATTTAAAACCGATTCAATATGGCTTCGGTTTAACGCATTGCCAGTGGGGTTGTTGGGCGAGCAGATCCAGATGATTTTTGTGTTTTCATCTGCCAGCGTTTCTATGTGGGCCAAATTCAGTTGAAAATCGTCGAGCAACGGGGCCTTTCGAATTTCTACATCGTTTATGTTGGCGCTTACCTCGTACATTCCGTAAGTGGGAGGGCAAATGACAGTGTTGTCGGTTCCGGGGTTGCAAAAGCAGCGATACAAAAGATCGATACACTCATCGCTGCCGTTGCCTAAAAATATCTGATTTGGGCTTAATACTTTAATAATGCCCAAGGCTTGTTTTACTTTAACCTGGTGTGGATCGGGGTACCGGTTATACCACTTTATTAGGGGAGAGCCCAGCGAATTTTCGTTGGCATCTAAAAAAGCACTTGCCTCCCCACTAAACTCATCGCGGGCCGGGCTGTAGGGCTTCAGGGTTTTAATGTTGGGCCTTGTTATTTTTTGTATGTCGAACATATTTTAAAAAAAGCTAAAGATAATGATGAGTTCATTTTTAGAAAACGGTCTAATCAATCCGAATTTGAACCGCATTGGCATGGGCATCTAATCCCTCGGCATTAGCCATGGCAATTACCGTACTGGCTATTGCTGCCAACCCATTTTTATGTAGTTTTTGATAGGTTATCTTCTTAACAAAACTATCCATACTTACACCGCTGTAAGCCTTAGCATAGCCGTTGGTAGGCAATGTATGGTTGGTGCCGCTGGCATAATCGCCCACACTTTCGGGCGAATAATTACCTAAAAAAACCGAGCCGGCATTTATTATCTGCTCACCAATTTCGTCTTCGTTGTTGCACGAAATAATGAGGTGCTCGGCAGCATATTCGTTTACTACCTCAATAGCCTGATGCATATTTTCCAACACAATAATTTTGCTGTGTTGAAGCGCAGAGGCCGCGATGCTTTTACGCGACAATGGTTTGAGCTGAAGTGCAATCTGTTGTTGTACATCGGCCGCCAATTGTTGCGATGTGGTTATTAGTATGGACTGGCTATCAGCACCATGCTCGGCCTGCGATAACAGGTCGGCGGCAACAAAAGCAGCATTAGCGCTTTCATCGGCCAGTACGGCCACTTCGCTGGGGCCTGCAGGCATATCAATGGCTACGCCATCTTTTTGTACCAGTTGTTTGGCGCAGGTAACATATTGGTTACCAGGTCCAAAAATTTTATACACTTTGGGCACGCTTTCAGTACCGTAAGCCATTGCTGCAATGGCTTGCGCGCCACCTGATTTAAATATTTTTGTTATACCTACCAATTTGGCAGCATATAAAATAGCGGGGTGAATTTTGCCTTGTTTATTAGGTGGAGAACAAAGTACAATTTCGCGACAGCCCGCAAGGGTTGCCGGCACACCCAGCATTAGTAAGGTGCTAAACAGTGGTGCCGACCCGCCGGGAATGTATAAGCCAACTTTTTCAATGGCTACACTGCGCCGCCAGCACTGTATGCCAGGTTGTGTTTCCACCAGTTGTTTCTCCCCCACCTGCGACCGGTGAAAGATTTCTATATTGTTTTTAGCGTGTTGCATGGCATGTTTTAGTTCATCGCTAACCAATGCGTCGGCTTCTTCAATCTCCGCGTGGGTAACCAAAAGACTGGTAATGGAAACCTTATCGAACATGCTGGCAAAGCGACGAACCGCTTCGTCGCCCGAAGTTTTTACCTCTTTTAAAATATTTCCTACACTTGCCTCCAGCGATGATGTATCGAATGTTGGGCGTTTTAGCAGCTCCATCCATTGCTTTTTTTCTGGATGCGTATAAACCTGTATGCTCATATCAACTCTTTAGTCATTTCGTAATTAATAAACGGTTTACCATTATGTAGGTTGGTTTTTTGCCTCGTTACTTCAAAACCATTTTTTAAAAAGAAAGGTTTTGCGGTAATGCTTGCTTCGGTGGTTGCGTACCGGTACCCGTTAGCAATTGAAATGCCTAACAACTTTTTTAATAAAAGGGTTGCTATGCCCCGTTGATGATGATTTTTGTGCACATACACTGTATCAATATGACAATGGTCTGCCAGTTCGGCAAATCCCACAATGGTATTGCCTTCAAAAGCTACGAAGCATTGGTTGTTGCCCAGCCGCTGTTTCCAGGCGGCTATATTGGCGTGTACCGGTGCCCAGCGCAATAACTGGTCGCGGTTATAATGTTTTATGCAGGTGTGATGGACCGTTTCAAAAAACAAATGAATCATTTGCATCAGCATCCATGGCTGGTAAGCACGTAGCAACACAGGCTTGTCCACCACTGTTTTTTTAACCTTTTCTTCTTCTGTAATCATCTATTATTTTGTATTGTTTGTATCACTCCCGGTTTTGTTAAAAAGTGTGGTATAGTTTAGGCAGTTGTGTTTATCTAAAACATTTCGATTCAATGCGCTATTGCAAATCCGTGCGACCTGCTGGTCTTTACGCCCATATACGTAATACGCCGTTTTTGCAATGGCATAGCATGGTTACATAATCATTTTTTCAATTGGCACCACTAAAATACCTTGTGCGCCTGCCTGCTTTAATTTTGTAATCATATCCCAAAAATCGTTTTCGTCCAAAACGCTGTGAACGCTGCTCCAGCCGCTGGTGGCAAGGGGCAACACGGTTGGGCTTTTCATGCCGGGTAAAAGCGCAATGATTTCATTAAGATGCTCGTTGGGTGCATTAAGCAATACGTACTTATTGTTTTTTGCCTTTTTTACTGATTGTATGCGGAACGAGAGCCTGGCAAGAATATCTTGCTTTAGCTGCGACAAATGCTTTGTTTTAATTAATACTGCCTCCGATTGCAATATCGTCTCCACTTCTTTTAAGCCATTCATAAATAAGGTAGATCCACTACTTACCAGGTCGCAAATAGCCTCAGAAAGGCCAATGCCTGGGGCAATTTCAACACTGCCGCTTATTTCATGAATTTCGGCGGCAATATTATTTTCATCAAGGTACTTTTGCACCAATACGGGGTATGATGTGGCAATACGCTTTCCCTGCAGGTAATTGCTGTTATGTTCGTAATCTTCGTTGCGGGGTACTGCTATGCTAAGGCGGCATTTACCAAAGCCCAGTTTTTCGTGTATATCCACTTCTTTATTTTTTTCGTACACCACGTTTTCGCCCACTATCCCAACATCAGCCACACCGTCTTCAACATATTGTGGAATATCGTCGTCGCGTAAAAAATATACTTCCAGCGGAAAATTGGCTGCTTCGGCCTTTAATTTATTTACCCCGTTAGAAATGCCAATGCCGCATTCCTTTAACAGTTTCATACTATCGTCATGCAATCGCCCCGATTTTTGGATGGCGATCCTTAGTATCTGGTCCATATTAAATGGTAGTTTATACAGGCTTGTTTAATAAAAAAGGCCTACCCTATTGGTAAGCCCTTAAAGTTTTATTTGCAAATGCACAAACACAACGGCTTACACCTTGTACAGGTAATGATGTTGTGTATGTATGTGCATATTTTTTTTCAAGGTGCAAAGATAGACGGATGCCATTGATTGGCAAAAACGTTTTGCAAAACACAGCTTTTATCCTTTTAATAAACTACTTATTGCCCAACCAAAAAAACAGCATTGGCAAAAAGCAATTTTCCATTTTCCCAGAAACTGCGAAAAAGCGGATCGTCAGCAAAAAAGATGACACTTCCGCTGCCCACATTATATACACCCAACACCAATGCATCTTTTAGGTTGTTCTTAACCTGTACACCGGCAAATCCGGTAACATAACTATCTTTTTTAAGTACACCAACGTTCCACCCGCTTTTTAAAAAGGCAAAGGCAGTAGTATTTTGTTTAAGTGTATAGTAGGTATTGGAATATCCAAACGCCAGCGGGTGAGTATTGTCCAACTCTGCCTTGTAAATGGCGCCGGGAAGACTTTCGGATAACTGGTCTCTTTCGCGGTTTTCGTATTTTTTCAGGTCGGCATAATCGGCAGCTTTTTCGTCCTTTTTTTCTTCTTTAATTTTTAGATCCCAATCGCCTTTAGCCATTATTTCCATGGCATTTTCCATGGCTATTAAATTACCGCCGCCACGTACAAACTCCTTTAATATGTCGGTGGTGTTTTTGTCGCCCAACGTGCGATAGTAACCATCGGGCACTATCAATACGGTAAAATCGCTCAATGTTACCCCAGCCAAATCGTTTGCATTAATCAGGGTGATGGGATACTCCAGTTGTTGTTCAAATAAATGCCAAACCTCGCCAGCTGCCAACGACGATGTTTGCTCGCCTGTAAGCATGGCCACTGTTGGTTTTTTAATATAGCGTATGTCGCCTGAACCAATATCGGGGCCCTTATCCATAAAACCGGTTTCAAACGCATCTACCTCGGCAAGTGTTTTGTTGGCGATGGTTTGCAAAATACCGGTTAGCCCGGCTGGGTTCCCGGTTTTTAAAACAATCAGGGTTCCCCTGTCGTACATGGTGCCTTTGTAGGTAAATGGTTTTTCGGCATACCGCACCTTTACATTGTTTTTTAGTAAGAAGGCAAGCAGTTTGGCGCTTTTAAACGATTGGTATTTTACCAGGTAGCCATAACTGGTGGCCGCTACTGTTTTGGCAGCTACTACGCTATCCACTGCTGTAATTGTTACGGCATCTTTTACGGCATACGCATCCACATCGTACGCGTAGGGTAACGCCCAGGCGGTTATGTCGTATGTATTTGAGTCAACCAACAAGCTGGTTGGCTCCAACAACACTTTGGCCAATACGCCTTTAGGTTGGGCGGTACCAATGGCCAGGTGAAACTTTTTTAGTTTACCAGCTTCTTCTTTGCCGGTGCGGTAATTGGTACCCTTAAACGTAGTGGAGGATAACAGGCCGTATTGTATTCCATTCTTATTTAAAACCTCTTCTACCCCACTCAATTTATCACGATTGTCGGTGGTAATTACATAAACCTTATTTATATTATTTTTCGCCTGGCGACTGTCGTCGTAAAACTTTTTAAACTCCGTAATAAGCCTTGCAGCATTGGCACTAGCCATTTCTATCGTAGATAATCCTGTGGTGTAATGGTGGGTAAGCCTGTCAAGCAAAGTAAGCGTGTCCTGGTTGGCAGTAGTTATAGTCAAACCGCCACGTGGGCCACCGCCCTGCTCAAAAGTCATGCCTATGGCGCCGTTGTAGGTTGGGTAAGTATCGCCATACGAAGGGTAAAACAAATCAAACCTTTCTTTGGTAAAAAACAACCAGCCATTTTTATCGAAGTATTTAGCGTGGTTTCGGCCAATAATGTTTTGAAACTCGCGCTGCCATGGGGTAATTACCTCGTGAAACGGTTCGGCAGCAGGGGCAAAATAATAGGGTTCGTTGGCGCCCTGCTCGTGAAAATCGACCACAATTTGTGGCAACCACTGGTTGTATTTTTTTAACCGTTGCTGGGTTTCTACCTGCGTTTGCCATGCCCAATCGCGGTTTAAATCAAAATTGTAGTGGTTGCTTCTACCGCCGGGCCATGGTTCGTAATGCTCCCGCGACCGTGGGTAGGGATTGGCCTGCACGCCTGAAACTGAGGTAAACCAATTAACATACCTGTCGCGACCATCGGGGTTTAGGCATGGATCCATAATAACCAGTGTGTTACTAAGCCATTGTTTGGTTTGGGTATTGGTAGGGTCAACCAGTGCAAACAGGGTTAGCATAGCTGCCTCCGACGACGATGTTTCGTTGCCGTGTACATTGTAGCCCAGCCATACAATTGGTGGCACATCCTGCACAAGGGCAGGCGTATTATCGGTTAAAAGGCCTGTCATTCGCAGGTTATTTTGCCTTATGGTTTCCAACTTTTTGCTGTTTTCGGCCAATGAAACGTAGGCCAGCAACAGCTCCCTGCCCTCGTTGGTTTCGCCGTATTTTTCAATACTAACCATAGAAGGTACAGCCTGTGCCACTGCCTTAAAATAGGCCACAATTTTATAGTGCGGCGTGTATCGGCTACCTAATTTGTAGCCGAGAAATTGCTGGGGCGATTGAACGCTTTGTGCGTTAACACACTGAAAAAGAAATAGTAAGGAGAGAAATGGAAAGATTTTTTTCATATAAATTTTTACGTGGCGTGAATGTAGTGAAAGATAAAAAGCAGCCCAAAACTGGACTGCTTTTTATCAAATAATCTTTGCTGCCTTATTGTTATTACCGCGGTAAATGTCATCAACTTTGGCTGGCAGTTATAGCAACTATCGAAATCCTATTTTTTTTGTTTGGTATTGAAATTAAAGTTTACCCGCGCAAAAAAGTAGGCACCATTGAAACCCATTTGTTGAACCCGACGGCTATAAAGGAACCTGCCCAAACTTTGATTGCTGCTATGATTTTGAATGTCCTGGTACACATCAAACAGGTTATTGGCACCTATGGTGGTAGTAATGGCTGGAATTACCTCATAAGATATTGATACATCGGTCACCGTTTTGGCACTAAACACCTGGTCAAGCGTTTCGCGCTGGCCTGTAAAGGTGTTTATCGGGAAAGCGCCGGGGTTTGCCGGGTTGATAGATGGATCGAGATAGGTTACTTTTCCAAAGTTTACAAACCTTACCATAGCACCCCATTTATTGTATTTGTAATTAAAAGTGAGGCTTATTTTGTTTTGGGGGTTGGCTACTTCTACACGGCTTTCATCTTCGCGGTTAAAATAGTTGCCTAACTGCCCGCTGTTTAGTAACGCAGGTGACGCTTTGATTAACGGTTTTCCATCCGCGCCATTTTTTACTTTATTGTCAATAAAAATCATTGCCAGCGTAGTACGCAGCGAGTGTTGGCGACTAAACTTTTTTGTGTAGTTAACCACAGCTTCAAGGCCACTGGCCCTTGTGTCGATGGCATTGGTAAAGAAGTTGGCGGTGCTGGCACCAACGGCATCCAATTGTGCCTTTAAGTTTGCGTCGCTACCACCGGTAAAATTATTGGTAAGAATGATACGGTTGTCAATATCAATCTGGTAGGCGTCCACCGTTATTTCAAGTTCGGGAATGGGCTTGGCTGTTACCCCTACTGATACACTGGTGCTGGTTTCCTGCTTCAATGTAGGAATACCCAATATTTGCGCCGGACGGCTGTCGTTGGTAAAGGTACCTGCCTGCACCGCTACTAACTGGCCACCCTGGGGTAAAAAAAGCGTATTGGTTTTTGCAAAAAAGCGCTGCTGCATGCTGGGCGCCCTAAAGCCACTGCTAACCGAGGCCCTTACATTTAAAAAGTTGGTGACCTTGTATCTTGACGATACTTTATAATTAAGTGTTGAGCCAAAGTCGCTGTAGTTTTCGAAGCGAAGCGCACCTGTAAGTAACCATGCTTTAGATATATCCAATTCGGCATCGGTATAAACGGCAAAAGCGTTACGGGTTTTGATATCTCCAATAGTGTTTAAAAACCCTGGAAACACCTGCGACCCTGCCGAAGCACCAGAGCTTACATTATAGTTAAGATAGGAAGCTTCTTCCCCACTCCTAATACCAAAAGCATCTATGCGGTATTCCAATCCACCTGCAAGGTTCAGGCCTTGTAATACACCAAATTTTTTGGTGATATCGGCATTGATCGTGTTTTGCCAATTTTTAAGTCCACCGGCATCAAACGATGTTTGCTTGTTACCCGCAACGGAAAACTGGCTGTAGTTTACCGAGTTTTGCACGCCAAAATCAAACGTATTGATACCATATGTGTTGCTTACATCCAAATTCCAGCCATCAAATTTTGTTTTAAAACCAACGGCTGTTGAAAAATCTATTATATCGGAAGTGATCAATGGCAAAAAGCCATTGGGATATAAGGCAGTAGCGTTGCTTGCAAACACCCGTGCATTACCTGCAAAACCCGAGGGGTAGCGGAAAAAGCCTGCTGCTTCTCCATTTTTTTTGCCATAGCCACCAAAAGCATAAATTTTGCCGTTTTTACCAACGGGCATATCAAAATTGTAAAACACCGTACCACCTTTCATGGCAGAGTTACCGGCACGAATGTCATAGTTGTTTCGGTTTTGCCCCCTGGCTGCCAAAATGCTATCGTCGCGGTTTGCACCATTTACATTGGGAAAAATGGCTCCTGTGTACGTGCCTGTCCGGTTAGTGGGCGACCGCTTTAAATATTCGCCTGTTATTACCAGCGATCCTTTACCAATGTTGAAACCATAGCCCAGATTGGCCTGAAAGCTGTTTCCATCGGTTAGGCTGGTTTTATCGTCGGGGTTTTTATTACTGAGCCTGTTGATTGCATAATTTTTAGGGTATTGGGTTACGTAACCACCATAACTAACGCCGCCCTGCAACACGCCGGTTTGCTTTTTTAATATGATGTTGATAACGCCGGCAATGGCATCGGAGCCGTATTGTGCGGCCGCACCATCGCGTAAAATTTCTACTCTTTCAATAGCTGTGGGCGGAATAGCGCTTAAGTCGGTGCCTACCTGGCCGCGGTTTACGGTACCATTTACGTTTACCAGTGCCGATTGATGCCTGCGTTTTCCGTTAATTAGTACCAACACCTGGTCGGTGCCAAGGCCACGTAGCTGGGCGGGATCAACGTGGTCGGTTCCATCAGATACCGTTTGGCGGCTCGATTGGAATGAAGGCGCTATATAGTTTAATATCTGGTTAAGATCAACCTGCCCTAAATCGTTTATAACACTAGCCAGCGGAATTACATCCACGGGTACGGCCGTTTCAATACGGGTACGGCCAATGGCCCGCGAACCGGTTACGGTTACCTCGGACAGCTCGGTATTGGCGTTCATTTTTACATTAAATGTTGTAGTACCGGTAGCCTGGGCAACCACCGCAACTTCCAAAGTGTTATATCCAACATAACTAAATATCAACAGTTTTTTTCCGGCTGTAGTGGTAATGGTGTACTCGCCACTGTTGTCCGTAGTAGTTCCCCTGTTGTCTTTTTCAACAATAACCGTAGTACCCGGCAATGGCTGCCCGCTGGCGTTGGTAACTACACCTTTTATAATAGCCTGGGCAAAAGCGGTATTGCTAAAGGCAAAAAAGGTCAGCAGCATTAATACCGCCCGAAAAAGTGAATCAAATTTTCTCATAATAGTTTTTTTGGGTAAAGAAATGATAATATTTGTTTCGTTTACAAGCAGTTGTAAACGGCAACAGGTTGGAAACAAGCAAACGAAAATATAGTAGGTAAGCTATAAATTACATAGCCATGTAAGTTTTGCTGGTGCTACAGCTATTGTAAACAATTGATAAACTACCTTAACATTTAATGATAAGATAACAAACTGTTTGATACTGCTGCATTTACGCTATACATTTATCCAAAAATAAGGGTTCGAAGAATTATTTATTTTTGTTCTGATTGAAAAAAATATTAAAAAACTATTAACCGCCTACAGGCAAGTAAACGACAATGCACACAATTGTTGCAGGTAATTAAGCGTGAAATTGATAATTTTTATAAAGGCCTTGTATTTAAAAGATTACGATTGATTTATGAATATTCTTTTTAGGCTTGTTTAAGTATATGTGACATCATGCTTACCTTTGCGCGACTTTTTTTATAAAAATGATCGTAAATATGATTATTTTAATACAAAAAATATCCCGGCATTACAATAAGGCTATTTTACCTTTTTATTAAAAATTATTACTCAGTATGAAATTATCAAAGTTTGTTTTCGATCTTCCGCTTAACCTTATAGCCCAAAACCCGGCAAAAAAAAGGGAAGACAGCCGTATGATGGTTGTTCATAAAAAAACGGGGCAGATTGAGAATAAGCATTTTCGGGACATAGTTGATTATTTTGAAGATAAGGACGCTTTTGTAGTAAATAATACAAAAGTTTTTCCGGCCCGTATGTACGGCCGGAAAGAAAAAACGGGTGCGCTGGTAGAAGTTTTTTTGCTGCGCGAATTAAACAAAGCCAACCGTTTGTGGGATGTGATTGTGGAGCCCGCCCGTAAAATAAGGGTAGGAAATAAAATATATTTTGGCGATGCCGATGAGTTGGTGGCCGAAGTAATTGATAACACTACCAGCCGTGGCCGTACCATTCGGTTTTTATGGGAAGGTGCCGAAGATGAATTTAAAAAGCAACTGGAGGCACTTGGCGAAACACCATTGCCGGAATATATTAAACGAAAACCCGACGAAAATGATCGGGAACGATACCAGACAGTTTATGCAAAACACGAAGGTGCTGTGGCTGCCCCTACCGCAGGCCTGCATTTTAGTAAAGAATTAATTAAAAAGTGTGAAATTAAAGGCGTTCGCTTTGCCGAAATTACCGAACATACGGGCCTGGCTACCTTTAGGATTATTGATGTAGAGGATTTGCAAAAACATAAAATGGATGCTGAGTATTTTAAGATTGACGATGATGCGGTACGTATTGTAAACAAGGCTAAACAAACCGGCCACCGCATTTGTGCCATCGGCACTACTACAATGCGTGCTTTGGAAAGTAGCTATACTGCCGAAAAACTATTAAAAACAGGCGAAGGTTGGACTAATCACTTCATTCACCCGCCTTACGAATTTAACGTGGCAGATGCTATGGTAACAAATTTTCACCTGCCAAAAACCAGTTTGTTGATTATGACCGCATCTTTTGCGGGCTACGATCTTACCATGGAAGCTTACAAAAAAGCCATTAAAGATAAATTTCACTTTAGTAGCTATGGCGATGCTATGTTGGTTTTATAATTGGCACTGCTGTATACATCTACCTAAAAAATGAACATGATAATTGACTGCGTGGCATTAACCTGCCACGCATTTTTATTTTTATTAAAATTCAATCATTGCTTTTATAACCTTGTTTTAGGGTAACGACAGCCCGGCAAACCGGCTGCCTACGTGGTAAAAGTTAATGGTATGGGTAATATAGTTGGCCGGGACTACTTTGCCTGTTTTAAAAGCTGCAATTACCTGTTCAAAATTTTTATGCGTGGCATTGCGGCTGCGCATAAGTGTTGCGTCCCTTTATGAAACTTGGGATGGCTGAAACAAATTTCATTTTTTTGCAGGTCCACCAACACGTATCGGGCGCTATGGGCTATGTAGGCAAATGCTTTATTGATAGCTGCGTTGTTGCCGGTTGCATTAATAACTACGGTAGGCATATTGCCATTAGTAATATTACTTAGATGCTGCAAAATATTAGTATTGCAAGCATTTATGGTGTACAATACCTGCAGCTTTTTAGTGCAAAATTTTAGGCGGTTTTTATTAATATCCATGGCTATTACCCGTGCACCGGCAATGCGGGCAAACTCCATGGCGCCCAAACCAAGGGGGCCTGCACCAATAACCAGCACAAACTCGCCGGCTTACACTTCGGCCCTTTCTATACCATGCGCACCAATTGCCAACGGTTCAACAAGGGCAAGTTGCTCGTTCAACAGGCCTTGACCAACAACCAATGCACTAATGGGTACCTGGTAAAACTGCGTCATTGCGCCATTTATATTTACGCCACAAACCTGAAGTTGTACGCAACAATTGGGCTTATGTAAACGGCAGGCGATGCAATGGCCACAATTTAAATTAGGAACAAAGGTTACCATCGTTGCCGGTTAACTACTTGTAGGACGGTTAGTTTTAACAAGTTGCCCTGACACTTCGTGACCAAACACCCGTGGGTAAGTAAAATAGGGTTGCGTACCTGCAAAGGCATGTACATCGGTGCCACAAATGCCCACGTTTTTAATCAAAATTATTGCATAACCGGGTTGCAGGTCGGGTAATATGGTTTCAAGATATTTGAGGGAACCGGGCTGTTTGCAAATTAGCGATTTCATTCAGTATGCTTTTTAGCTATTCACTAAAGCCCTGTCAAGGTGCACATAACCGCCATCTACATGAATTATTTGGCCGGTAGTATGGCTGCTTTTGGGCGATAGCAGGAAAGCCACCATGTCAGCAATCTCCTCCGCAGTGGTCATTCGGTTTTCCAGCGGAATTTTAGCGGTAATCTCCTGCAGTTTTTTGGCCGGGTCATCAAATGTTTGAATCCAATTTTGATACAAGGGGGTAAAACACTCGGCAACCACTACTGCGTTTACCCTTATACCGTGGGGTAGCAGTTCCACTGCCCACTCGCGGGTTAGTGCGTTGCGGCCACCGTTGGCTGCCGCGTAGGCGCTTGTATTGCCCTGCCCGGTTTCGGCGGTTTTTGAGCTTACGTTTACAATTGATGCTTTGCTTGCTATTAGCCAGGGCAAGGCATGGTGCGCCATTAAATAATAATGGACCAGATTTTTATGCAGGCTTTGCATAAACGCCTCGTACGACCCGCTTTGCAGCCCTACCCCATCGTTTACGCCAGCATTGTTTACCAACCCATCAATACTGCCAAAATGGTTGGCTATTTTATCTACAGCATTTTTACAATCTTTGGGCTGTGTTAGTTCGGCCACCACCTGCCAGGCTTTTCCGCCCCCGGCAGTAATATTATCCACAACTTTAGTGTTATCGGCTTCGCTACGCCCAACAATTACGGGTACGGCACCTTCGCCGGCCAGCGACATGCAAATGCCTTCGCCAATACCTTTGGCGCCGCCTGTTACAATAATAACTTTGTTGTTTAACTGAAGCTCCATGGTTATTAGTTAAGGTCAGGTAAAAAATTTAACACTTATAATCGATAAAATCGTTGTGCATTTATTCCAAAAACAGCAGCTTTTTCATGTGCTGAAAACGACTGAAAATATTGCCTTACGCCACCTATCAGTTCATCAAATGGGGCTGCAAGCAGGCATACCGGCCAATCGCTGCCAAACATTATCCTGTCAGTTCCAAATACTTGTACTACTACATCAATGTATGGTTTTAGGTCGGCCCACCGCCAATGGTTCCAATCGGCTTCGGTAACCATGCCCGATATTTTACAGCACACATTTGTACAACTGCTAAAAGGTTCCATTGCTTTTTTCCAGGTGAATATCTCCCCATTTTTTATGGGTGGTTTAGCCAAATGATCTATTACAAACGGTTGATAAGGAAATTCCCTCACCAGTTGAAGGGCGTAGGGCAATTGATCGGGCAGGATTAAAAGATCGAAGGTAAAACCATATTTAGCAAGGTGGCTGATCCCGTTTTTAAAAGCGGGTAACAACATCATATTGCGTTGAGGCTCGCCCTGTAAAACGTGCCTAAACCCTTTTAGCTTTTTATGCCGGCTAAGTGCTGCTAACTGCTCCTCTACACCATCTGCCATAAGATGTACCCAGCCTACCACGCCTTTTATAAAGTCGTTTTTATTTGCATTATTTAATTGAAAAATATTCTCTTTGTTCGATTGGCTCGATTGCACCACCACACTGCCCGCAATATGGTTATGAGCTAATATAGGCTGCAAATCGGCAGGCAAAAAATCGCGTTGTATCACCTTCATGTTTTCGTCAATCCAACTATCGCGTACTTTATCGTATTTCCAAAAATGCTGGTGCGCATCTATGGTAATTATGTTGTTGCCGGGCATTAATGGATTGGTCATGGTCAACTTTGTTTGTAAGCCACCACTGACTGGCGAGCCGATCCAAGCCCATCAATACCCAGTTCTACCACATCGCCTTCTTTTAAATATACCTGTGGGTTCATGCCGAGGCCAACGCCTGCCGGGGTACCGGTCGAAATTATATCGCCGGGCAAAAGGGTCATAAATTCACTTACATACGATACGATGGTGGGTATGTTGAAAATGAGGTTGCTGGTATTACCATCCTGCATTGTGTTACCGTTTACCGATAACCAAAGCCGAAGATTATGTACATCGGCAATGTCATGTTTAGTAGCTAACCATGGGCCGAGAGGTGCAAAAGTATTGCAGCCCTTGCCCTTGTCCCAGGTACCTTGCCGCTCCAGTTGAAACGCCCGTTCGCTTACATCGTTGTGGAGGCAGTAGCCCGCTACATAGTCCATGGCATTGGCTTGCGATACGTAGCTGGCCTTTTTGCCAATTACCACTGCCAATTCCACTTCCCAATCGGTTTTTTCAGAACCCTTTGGCATCATAATATGGTCGTTGGGGCCTGTGATGGCCGTGGTAGATTTTAAAAAGATGACCGGCTCGGTAGGCGGTGTGGCATTTGTTTCGCGGGCATGATCGATGTAGTTGAGACCAATGCAAATAATTTTTGAAGGCCGGGCAACGGGACAACCTAAACGCAGGTTGTTGGAAAGCACCGGCATTTGATCTATTTTTTCCGACAACAATTCCTGCAGTTGTTCAATTCCTCTTGCTTCAAAAAAAGCTTCATCATAATCGTGTATCCAGTCCGATACATCCAACCTTTTATCACCAAATTGTATCGCAGGTATTTCGCTGCCTGCTATGCCTACTCTTATTAATTTCATACAAAAACTGTTTAAAATAGTTTGTTATTGAATAATCAGGATGTTGATGACGATATAAATATCTATTCTTTTTTATTATGTATTTAAATGAATAAAGCCACCATCAATAGGATAATCGCAACCGGTAATAAATCCTGCCTCTGTGCTTGATAAATATAAAATAAGATGGGCAACTTCTTCAACGGTGCCCATGCGGCCAATGGGCTGCGTTTTAGATAATTTCTCAAACATCTCCGCTTCGTGGCCGGGATAGTTTTTGCTAAGAAACCCATCCACAAACGGTGTATGTACCCTTGCCGGCGAAATACAGTTGCAACGGATTTGGTGGCTTAAATAATCTTTGGCAACCGATAACGTCATAGAGTAAACGGCGCCCTTGCTCATGCTATAGGCAAACCGATCGGAAAGCCCTACCTGCGCCGCAACCGAACATACATTTACAATGGAACCGCCGCCATTTTTTTTCATAATGGGCACTACGGCCTGCAAACAATAATATACGCCTTTGATGTTAACCGATACTATGCGGTCAAAGTCGGCCGGGGTAGTATTTTCAACATTGCCTACATGGGCCACGCCGGCATTATTTACTAATACATCAATGGTGCCAATGGATGAAAAAACATCTATTACCTGTTGTTGATCAGAAACATCGCAAGTGTGTGTTGTAATACTGAGGCCATTGTTTTGGAGGGCTTCAAGTTGGTTTGATGGTTGTAAATCCAGTAAGTGAACCGTGGCCCCTTGCTGTGCCAGCACCTTTACGGTTGCCAGCCCTATGCCGCTACCGCCGCCTGTTACCACCGCTATTTTTCCATTAAGTGTAAACATGGAGAATTTTATTTTGAATTTTAAATTGTAAATTTTGAATGGAGAGAGTTATGAGTTGTGAGAAATTTTATTTTGAATGCTAAATTTTGAATGGGGAGAGTTATGAGTAATAAGAAATTTTATTTTGAATTTTAAATTTTGAATGGAGAGAGTTATGAGTTGTGAGGAATTTTATTTTGAATTTTGAATTTTGAATGGGGAGAGTTATGAATTGTGAGGAATTTTATTTTGAATTTTGAATTTTAAATGGGGAGAGTTATGAATTGTGAGGAATTTTATTTTGAATTTTGAATTTTAAATGGGGAGAGTTGTGAGTTGTAAGGAATTTTATTTTGAATTTTAAATTTTGAATGGGGAGAGGTATGAGTTATGAGGAATTTTATTTTGAATTTTGGATTTTAAATTTTAAATGGGGAGAGTTGTGAGTTACGAGGAATTTTATTTTGAATTTTGAATTTTGAATTTTAAATGGGGAGAGTTATGAGTTGTGAGGAATTTTATTTTGAATTTTGAATGCATGGAATATGAGTTTAGAATAATATATTTTTATTAATGAAAAGCGTATAGTTGTCAAAAAAATATCACTTCACTTTAAAATAATGTTATTGAAAGAAGTAGATCTTACGTTTGCGATTTCACATTTTACTAGTCACCATTTACTATTGACCGTTCAAGTTTGCCGTTTTACATTTCACGTTTCATCATTCACTATTGACCTTTCACGTTTCACTATTCACTATTTACCATTCACCATTTACTATTGACCGTTCAAGTTTGCCATTTTACATTTCACGTTTCATCGTTCACTATTGACCTTTCACGTTTCACTATTCACTATTTACCATTCACGATTTACTATTGACCGTTCACGTTTTCGTTTCACGTTTCACTAAACAACCAAGCACCATTAACCATTCACTACCATCTTTTTAATTTTTAATTTTTAATTTTTGAATTTGTAATTTGTAATTTTCCTCAAAGGCTCACCCCGCGTTTCCATGGTATAAAATCATCCTGGCCCAGTAGTACTGCTTTGGGGGTTATTTGGCCGCCGGCGACTTTTATGCAATACTCCAAAATTTCTTCGCCCATTTGTTCTATGGTCTTTTCGCCACTTACAATGGCTCCGGTATCAATGTCAATAATATCGGGCATGCGATTGGCCAGGGGCGTATTGGTTGATATTTTAATGGTGGGCGCTACCGGGTTGCCAGTGGGAGTGCCAAGGCCAGTGGTAAACAATATGAGGGTGGCACCGCTGGCTGCTTTGCCGGTGGTGGCTTCCACATCGTTTCCGGGGGTGCATACCAGGCTTAAGCCAGTTTTGGTAGCGGGTTCAGTATAATCCAGCACATCCACCACCGGGCTAAGTCCGGCTTTGCGTGCTGCACCGGTACTTTTTATTGCATCGGTAATTAAGCCATCTTTTATATTTCCCGGCGATGGGTTCATGTGAAAACCCGAGCCCACCTTTATGGCTGCATTGTTGTAAGCTGTCATAAGATGAATAAATTTTTTGGCGTTTGCAGCATCGGTGCATCTGTCGAGCAGGCCCTGTTCGGCGCCGCATAATTCAGGAAATTCGGCCAGTAAAACTTTTCCACCCAAAGCAACCAAAAGGTCCGATGCATAGCCTACGGCGGGGTTGGCGCTAATGCCGCTAAAACCATCGCTGCCACCACATTTTACGCCGATTGTTAAAGCGCTTAATGGCGCGGGTGATCGCTCTGCTTTATTGGCTTCCACCAAACCATGAAATGTTTTGCGTATCGCCTCAGCTATCAATGCTTCTTCGCTATCGCTTTGCTGTTGTTCAAATACCAACACCGGCTTATTAAAGTGAGGGTTTCGCTTTTTTAGATCGGATAAAAAATCCTGTGTCTGCAGGTTTTGGCATCCAAGGCTTAATACGGTAATCCCAGCCACATTTGCATGATCGGCATAAGCAGCCAGTAGCTTACTTAACGTGGCGGCATCTTGCCGGGTTCCACCACAGCCGCCCTGGTGATTAAGAAATTTTATACCATCAATATTTTTAAATACCCTTTGTTTTGTGTCATCGGCAGGGGCCGAAAGATTGATGGTTGAAAGGTCGCTTCCGTTTTTATAAGCCTGCAGCAATTGGTGCGTGTAGTATTGATACTTTTGCGAAACATTGTACCCAAGCTCATTGTGCAGCGCCTCTTTTATCACATCCAAGTTGCGATTTTCGCAAAATACTGTTGGCACAAACAACCAGTAGTTTGCGGTACCTACGCGGCCATCGCCTCGTTCATAACCATTAAAAGTGCGGTCCTTAAACTTTGACACATCGGGTGACTGCCAAGGCGAAATAAACCCGCGATAGGCAAAATTGCCTGAGGCATGCTGCAGGTTTGAAGTAGTCATTCGGCTGCCGCCAGCCACATCGTTTTGAAGCTTACCAACCAATACACCGTACATAAACACCCCGGCGCCCGCCTTCATATCATTGATATATAGTTTGTGCTTTGCCGGTATGGCCTCTGCAAGTTCAATAAGGCCGTCATTGGTGTAAAGCACGTGCCCGGCTGGCATGTCTTTCAATGCTACCAACACGTTATCGCTGTTATGAATCTTTAAAAAAACAGCAGCCTTTTTTTGGTCGGTCATTAAATAGTATTGTCGGTTGTTGAAAATATTGAAGTCATCAGTTGCCATTTTTCGGTTGGCAACCCACCAGGGATAGCTTGTTGGTATTTCCACATCAATTGCTCCCACTGCTGTACTTTGGCGTTATCAATATCCATAGCAGCCTTGCGTTCAAACGTAAAATCGTCGCTTACTTGCATAATCATAAATAGCCTGTTTTGCAGCCGGTAAATTTCCATCTGTTCAATACCTGCCTCTTTAATACTTTCTAATATTTCGGGCCAAACGGCGGTATGGTGTTGCTCGTATTGTTGTATCAATTGAGCATCGTGTACAAGGTCTAACGCAAGGCAATATTTTTTCATTTATACTTTGGTTTTATAGCCATGAATTCCAAAAACAAAAACAACAGCAAAACAACCTAAAGGTACCAGGAACGATGTAGGCGTACTGTACACTTCGGCCAGCGAGCCCATTACGTAGGGAACAAGCGCCCCGCCAACAATTGACATAATGATGAACGATGCACCCCGTTTGGTATAAGCACCCAGGTTTTTTACGCCCAGTGCAAAAATGGTAGGAAACATAATAGACATAAAGAAAAACATAGCCACCAGCGAATAGATAGCCAATTTGCCCGGTATGGCTACTACCAAAACGCAAAGGGCTATATTAACCAGGGCATACGTTGCCAACAGTTTATTGGGAGCTACTACCTTTAAAAGTGCGGTACCGGCAAAACGGCCAATGGTAAATAAAATAAGGCTGATGGACAGCAGGTAAGCCGCCTGCGCATTATTAATTCCCACACTTTTTTCGGTGCAGTAATTAATAAATAAGGCAGCAATACCTACCTGTGCGGCTACATAAAAAAACTGGGCTACAATTGACCATACAAAATGCCGATGCTGAAAAAGTGTTTTGCCGGTATGACCTCCCTCATCAACCACCAACTCTTCTTCCTTTACCTCGGGCATTTGAGTGGCCATAAACAATACTGCTACCAATATTACTATCACGGCAATAACTATGTAAACCATTTTTACTGAATCGAGCTGCGAGGCTGCATTGGCAACCGGGGTTCCAAAAAACAGGGCGCCCCCTATTACCGGGCCTAAAAACGATCCCACGCCGTTAAAGCTTTGGGCCAGGTTTAATCTAAACTCCGATGTGGCAGGATTTCCCAATACGGTTATATACGGATTGGCCGCTGTTTCTAAAAAGGTTAATCCACTGGCCAAAACAAACAAGGCAAGTAAAAAAAAGGAAAAGCTGGCGTTATTGGCGGCGGGATAAAATAACAAGGCGCCAACAGCATATAAAAGCAAGCCAATAATAATACCCTTTCGATAACCAATTTTACTCATTAGTAAACCGGCAGGTAACGCTATTAAAAAATAGGCACCAAAATAGGCGGCTTGTAATAGTGTGGACCGCTGCTTATTAATATTAAGCGTTTCCTGAAAGTGCTTGTTCAAAACATCTAAAAGGCCATAAGCAAGTCCCCATAAAAAAAACAGGGAAGTAACCAATATCAGGGGAAGCAAAAAAGTCGATTTTTTTTGGGATTGGGCTGATAAGGTGGCAGTGGTAGGCGAAAGCATTCGTGGCAATTATGGTTTTATTAATAACCGGCATTTATAGTAAAAATAAACATCGGCATAAGCTTAATGTGCAGCAATGTATGAAACCTGTTTCATTTTTACAGAACGAAAAATAACAAATGTTATAGATATTTTAGGAGCTCTTTACCTTTATTAAATTGCAATGCTGGCATATCTCCTTCCGCCACACTTTCCACCTCAGGCCGTGTGGCCTGGTTATTGCGCCGGGACTTTACCCCCTGCTTTTACAAACCGCTTCGCTGGTTACGGAATGCCTGCGCTTCTGCAGGCACAAAACCGACTGATTTTCCAGTGCAATAACTGTTTTGAGGGCAAAGTAACAATAAGGTAGTTTAAATTTTTAAATGAGGTCAGGTAAAGGAACTATGCGTTAAAAACGTTACTGCTTTTGCAGTAATTGTGTTTTGCAGGGTCAGATTATCTGTAAGTCTACGGGGCAGGCAATTATTATTTTAATCAGTTTGTACGGGTTATACCTAAATAGTATGAACACAAAACTTTTGCAGATGGAAAGTAGCGAAAGAAACTGAAGAGGGGTTTAATAACTATCGGCGAAAAATAGCGAGTACTTAATGCTCAAAAGTAAGTAGTGAGTGCTGGCTGGCAGTGTGCAGGTTGCGCCAAACGCGGTTGAGCTCGGTATCGGGGGCAGCAGCCATTAAGCCACAAAAGGGATACAATTGATGGACGCTGTCTCTTGCAGCTTTTGCCAAACGGCGGCTGGTATTACTAACACCATCCAATAAATTATTGTTTTGAGGCTGTAGCCACGATGCCGCCAGCGCTTCGTAAAATACAAGCCGGTGGTTGCTTAGCGTTACCCATTGAAGTTGCCAAAGATCGGTGAGCAGTTCTTTTTGAAACGAGGTAAGCCGCTGGTCTTGCTGCTTTTGCTCAAAAACAGTTTTGCAAATATCAACAAAACGAATTGCCATACCAGCAAGGTTGGCCGCAAGGGTGGCTTCGGCAAGTTGTATAAATGGATATTGATAAAGGGGCTGTTGTATTACCGCTGCGCCCGGTAGTATTTCAAAACAGCGTACTTCATCTACAAATACATTGTTTACCTCGTAACCATCGCTACCGGTAGCTATCATGCCCATATACTTCCAGCCGTTTATTATTTCAACCTCCTGCGTGTCTATGATAAAGGGTTTTATCGTTGGTTTGCCATTGGGTTGGTGCAAGGGTTTGCCTGCGTGTTGCAGCACACAATTAACCGTAATGTGCGTGGCAAGGTGTACACCACTTGCATATTGCCAGCTACCGTTGATTACGTATCCGCCAAAAACAATTTCGGCCGTTCCGGTGGCTGCACCGCTTCCGGCAATACATGCATTTTTGGGTGAAAATACATGGGTACATACTGCTGGTTGCATAAAGCCGCCAAACCATCCGGCTCCGGCGCAAAGGGTTACTACCCAGCCAACACTGCCATCGGCCCAGCTAAGCGCCTCTTCTAATTTAACCATGTCGGGCAAGGGCAATTGTTGACCGCCGTAAACCTGTGGCACCAACAGTTTTAACCACTGCTGCTGGTACACTAACTGTAACTGACCATTGGTGAGGCGGCCTGTTTTTTCGGCCTGTTGGGCATCGGCCCTAATAATATTTACGTGGCATTCGTTAATGTATTCGCAGGGATGATGGATCATAACTATACTTTTACAGGATAAACATACAGGCGTTTGCGATAGATGCGACGCCATTGAAAGTAACCAAAAATGGCTACCACAAACATAACCAACGTTAATACCGAAAACATGGCTAGTTTTTTATGAAATAACAACGGTATAGCCACAAGGTTGCTAATGTTTAGTAAAATCCAGTTGTCAATTTTTCGGCGCGTCAGTAACCACATGCCTGCCCATGCAGTGGCCGACACAAATGCATCCAATACCGGAACATCGGAAGTGGTAAAGTTTTTAAGAATTAGGTAAAGCATCAGCCAGCCACCAAGTGAAATGGCGATGGTGATGAACCACTCGCTGCGGTTGGCATAGGTAATGTTTACAGAAGGTTGGTTTTTGCTTTGTGCCCAGTATGCCCAGCCATAAATACTCATAACCAGGTAATAAAGGTTAAGGAACGCCTCGGCAAACAGCTTTACATCTATCAACAAAAAAAATGAAATAATGGTAGCTAATATACCTGCCGGGTATAATAATTTACTGTTTGCTTTAGCTAAAAAAACCTCGGCCACCCCAAAAATTACTGCAAGCCATTGCCAGCTACCGGTAGCCTTTACCTCGCTAAAAATCAACCTCACCCAATCGGCCATTGCCTTGCTTTTACATTTAAAACCGTAAGGTAATGCCTATAGCCGGTCTGTTTAAATTTTGACCACCGTTTTGGTTTTTTAAAAAGATGACAAATAGTATGTTAACCAGCGATAGTTGATATACCAAACCAGCCGGTAAATGAGATTACTGTATTTTTATGACCCTAAATTAATTAATGTATGAAGGGATATTTTATTTTTTTAATGGGTGTTGCCGGTATGTTGATTTTTACCGGCATAAAAAGTATAGCACAACCGGTGCCTTACCTCGGTGGAAGTATGCGTTACCAGCAATTGGTTTGGAACGATGAATTTAATTACGACGGATTGCCCGACAGCAGTAAATGGAAATACGAAAATGGATACATCCGCAACCACGAGCTGCAATATTATACCACCGCAAGGCTGCAAAACACCTTTGTTCACAAAGGCTCACTTAGCATAAATGCGCTAAACGATTCGCTACAGAAGGATGGAAAGGTATACCCCATTACCTCGGGTAGTTTGGTTACATTGGGCAAGCGGTCGTGGCAGTTTGGCCGTATAGAAGTAAGGGCAAAGCTACCACAGGCATTAGGCACCTGGCCTGCTATTTGGATGCTGGGCCAAAACATAAAGCAAGTAGGATGGCCAGCCTGCGGCGAAATTGACATTATAGAACATGTGGGCTATATGCCCGATACGATGCATTTTAATGCCCATACTAAAAAATACAATCATATTAAAAAAACCGGCAAAGGAAGTCAACTATATTATCCTCAGCCATTCAAAGATTATCACGTTTATGCCATTGAATGGTTTAAAGATCGTATTGATTGGTATTTTGACAATAAAAAAGTTTTTACTTTTAAAAATGAAGGTACCGGCAATGACAGCTGGCCCTTTGATAAGCCTCAATACCTGATCGTAAACGTTGCTTTTGGTGGCGCCTGGGGAGGCTTAAAAGGGGTAGAGGTTTCCACTTTGCCTCAATCGTTTTTAATTGATTATGTAAGGGTGTACCAGTAACAACAGGGTAAGGTTGTGGCTGAGGTTGAGGCTGAGGTTAAGGGTGAGGTTTAGGTTTAGGTTGAGGCTGAGGTTTAGGTTGAGGCTGAGGTTGAGGCTGAGGTTGAGGTTAAGTTACTCAAAGGGGTTTCTGTTACTTTTATTTTGGAGTTTTGTATGGAATACTTCCTTAAAAACCTGCTTATTAATATAGTACCTATTGCCGAGGGGAGTACCCATAAAATCCATTGCATTTGTATTTGCACATTTACCACTAAAAAAGCCGTGTAGGCTGCTATAAGGGCACCCAACATTCGGGTAAGATGGTTGGATATCCAGCTTTGTTGTAACGGCTTTTTGCCCGAATATAAACGGTAGTCGAGCCAAACATAAATAAAACATATTACGCCAAATATAAATGGCACTATTCCAAAAGCATTGCTGTTAATAAAGTCCCGCACAGCCTGGTATAAAAGGTATGTGCCAAACCCTATAGCAAAGGCGGTAATACCAAAATCAATTGACGAAAAAGGTTTTTCGCTTTTTAACTTATTTCGTTTAAGCCAGATAATGCGGTAACCACTGGCTACCATATAAAGGGTAAAACCACCTACGGTAAACAAAAAAACATTGTTATGCCCAGGCAAATTGCTTATTACAAGCGCAGAAACCGAAGTAGCAAGCATGCCATAGAAAAATATTTTACCATTGATGGTATGGGCCTTTTTGCCTTTGATAACAGCAGTTGCTATAGTGCCTGCTATAAGACTGACCGTGCCCCCGGCAATATGTATTACTAAGAGCGTATGGTACAGGTATAACATATTTAGTTTTGATTAAGGGTTGCTGAATATAATAAATTATTTGGCATCCCTGGCAAGGCAATTGCCTTACTTTCTGCATTACACAATATAAAGCTGCCTATTGTTTTTTTTTAATGATTATCCGCTATTTGGTACAATCAATATTGAATATAAAATTTTAATAAAAAAGGCTGAATAGAAATACCAACGGTATTTGGGTGCCAAGCCCGTTTGACGGCCAGCAAGGCGAAATTAATGTGGCGGGGCGTTAGCCGGGCGGACAATGACTAATGAAGATAGCTATAAAGCCCGGTTCCAACCTGTAAGAACCAGGCTACGGATAGTCATTCTATTTTTTGTTATGCCTTATAAGTAAGCATTAATTGTTTTGCCCGTTGCTCATGGTTTTGCCGCGCAATAGGTCGTTTTGTTTTTCTAAAAGATCAGCTACCCTGCTCAACAGTTCTATATCTTTTGGTGTGGGTACCGAGGTGTCTTTTACATCGTCGGCCTTTTTACGCAGGCTGTTCATAAATTTTATGACTATAAAAATGGAAGCACTTACAATTATAAAATCAACCGAGGCCTCCAACAGTTTTCCATAGCCAATGGAAACCTCCTGGGTACTTATTATGCCATTGTTTGATATTGCTTTGCGGAGTATGATCTTTTTACTTTCCCAATTAAGCCCATTGGTAAGCAGCGATAATGGCGGCAAAAAAATTTCTTTCACCAAAACATCAATCACTTTGCTGAATGCCGCACCAATAATTACACCTACAGCAATGTCAAGCATGTTTCCCTTTACCGCAAAGGCTTTAAACTCTCTTATAAATTTCATCATACCAAAACACCATTTTTATTTACTTATTTAAAACCCTGTTAACCCTATACAATTTACTTCTACTTCCATTTGTTTTGTTAATGCCTTAAACACAATCGTTCCAATATTTATAACAGCCACCTATGCGTTTACATTTGACAGGCAAAAATCGCCAAAACCCATTTCGTCAAAAAAAATATTTGTTTTTAACCTGTGCCTGGCAAATTATTAACTGCAGCCAGCCATGTACTACAAGCAGTAACAAAAAAAATGTAACAACTTTAAAATTGAAGTTGTTAAGTGCGGTTTTCAATCATATCCACATCATACACTACCGGCATGGGTTTACCTTCTACCACCGAGCGGTACACATCCATATCTATAGCGCTCTCGCTTTTGGCAATTATAACGGTAGCAATAGTATTGCCCATAAAATTAATAATGGCCCGGCCTTCGCTCATAAACCTGTCTACGCCAATAAGCAATGCCAACCCTTCCAACGGAATAACTTTTAAGGCTGTAAGGGTTGATGTTAGTACAATAAAACCACTGCCCGACACACCTGCAGCACCCTTACTGGTAATTAATAATATGCCAATGATGGTAAGTTGCTGCCCAATTGAAAGATGGATGTTAAAAACCTGCGCCAGAAAAATCACACTCATACTCAGGTAAATGGTGGTACCATCAAGGTTAAAACTATACCCGGTAGGTATTACCAGCCCAACAACCTCTTTTTCGCAGCCTGCCTCTTCCAGCTTTTTCATAACCGATGGAAGTACTGCCTCGCTGCTGCTGGCACCAAGTACTATTAGTATTTCTTCTTTTACGTAGCCTAACAGCTTTAGCAGGCTAATTTTATAATAGCGGCAAATAAGGTTTAGTATAACAAAAACAAACAGCAGCCCGGTAATATAAAAAGTTAGCAACAACTTACCCAACACCAGTATAGTTACAAATCCATATTTGCCAATAGTATAGGCCATACCACCAAAGGCGCCTAGCGGACTTAACCGCATTATAATATTTAATACATTAAAAAGTACTTTGTTGATACGCTCAAAAGTAACCAGCAGCGGCTGACCGGCTTTGCCCATTTTTTGTAAACCAATGGCAAACAAAATGCTAAACAACAGTACCTGTAAAATATCGCCTTTGGCAAATGCATCAACCACATTTGAGGGAACAATGTGGGCAAAAAATTCGGCCCAATTAAGGTTGGCCGATTGCTGGCTAAGTTGTTTTACCTGGTCGTTGGTTCCCTGGTTGTGCTGTATGCCTGCCCCAGGTTTTACCAGGTTGCCTACCACCAGCCCAACCACCAGTGCAAGCGTAGTTACTACTTCAAAATAAATGAGGGCTTTACCACCTACCCTGCCCACCTTTTTTAAACTACCTGCACCGGCTATACCTGCTACAATTGTTAAAAAGATGATGGGAGCTATCATCATCTTTATCAGATTAATAAAGGTTTCGCCCACAAGTTTGCCTGTAGTAGCAAATTGTGGAAATAACCAACCCACCAACACTCCTGCAGCAATACCTGTTAATACCTGTACATACAACAACCTAAAATACTTCATTTACCCATTTTCAACGCAATAGTAAGCAAAAGTGGAATGCGAAGGGTGAATAGTAAAATGCCTTTAGCAGCGTTTACGATGCATAAAACAAAGGCTGTACTTTGCTGTGGCATAGATGCATTTAAAGTGTGTTTGGCGCGGCCTTAATTTATGGAACATATTATTGAGGTAAAAAAATAAAAATAATTCCTGCCTTGGTAACCTTTTCCAGGCCCCGTGCCTGTTTTAATATAATGTACCCCTTCAACGTTTCGTGAAGAGTAACTAAAAAACTCTCAAAACATCACGGCTATAAAAAAAACCTATAAAGAAATGTTAATGCCGATAAACTCAATCATCAAAAAAAAAATTATTTGCAGTATCATGTCAATACCAACAAAACCAATGCTACACAACTGCCACCCCATCAATTACACTGCCGCTATAATTGACATCTTTAACCACAAATCCCCTCTTTTTTAATTTTTTATTGGGCCGGACATACAATATAAAATAACGGCTGGTTTTGTAGTTGTTGCTTTCCGCCAATTTTAACGCTGTTTTAAGTGGCTTGCTTTTACACCGCTTAACCAGGTTTGTTTAAGCCAAAACTTTAAGTTTATTAATTGTTAAAACAGTTACTTGTTATATTACTTTTTCGTTACCGCCATGCAGTTTTGTAAAAATATGATGTGGTGGCACGCATCAATTTTCATTGATTTTTTGTCAAAAAAAAATCACGAAGTTGTTTAAACCTTTTAAAATGTATTGAATGGTTAAAAAAATGGCAACAAAAACAATAGGTTGGTTAGCAACAACCAAACTTTTACAAGGTCCACGGAAAAAGTTTAAGAAGGTTTTATTTGATGTTATGTATGCAAAATATGGTCAGCTTATTTTTGTAAATAGCATGGTAGATATTAAAGCTATCTATAACCCCGAAATACTTGTTGTGAAGGATCTGGTTAAAAAAATTAAAAGTGAAACAACCATGCTTCTATTTGACGTGGAGACATTCCAGTTGTCAAGGGCCGTTACACAAACCTCTAAAATTAAAGGAGAAATAGCCGAAGTGGGTGTTTTTAGGGGTGGAAGTGCCAAACTTATTTGCGAAGCCAAAGGAAATAAAAAGCTTCATCTTTTTGATACTTTTGAGGGGCTGCCGCCACTATCAGCGGCAGACAACATTAACCAGTTTCACGAAAAGCAATTTTCATCTTCGTTTGATGAAGTAAAAAATTATTTGAAAGATTATTCCAATGTATATTTCTACAAAGGGCTTTTTCCTGCCACTGCTGCACCAATAGCAAATGAGCGGTTTTCGTTTGTACATATTGATGTTGATTTGTACGAAGCAACGTTGGATTGTTTACAATTCTTTTATCCACGAATGAATAAAGGTGCCATTCTCATATCGCACGATTATGTGATTGCCCCAGGGGTACGAAAGGCATTTGACGAATTTTTTGCAGACAAACCAGAGCCAATCATTGAAATAGAAATTTCAGGTTCGCAATGCCTGGTGGTAAAAACTTAAATAAATTGCTAACTAACAAAAAGGTGCTGAACGGAAAAATACCATTCAAAATTGAGCTACAATTATTTGCCCCATTTGCACAAACATCAAAAATTTCGTAAACAAAGCGCTGGTAAATAAACCTTAAGTAAAGTCGAAACGCTGTGTACGATACATGCGCCTTACCCAGCAACCCTACCCGACCATGGAACTTTTCAATTTTCAATTTTTACTTTTTACTTTTTACTTTCCAATTCCCCCAATTTAACGTATAACTTTTTAGCTTCCACAAATTTGAAGTTAACTTGCCCACCGATAACTTTTTAGCGTATGCGCATCAACTGTTTACAATGGCTTTCTTCATTTTTTTACTTACAGGCACTTATTAAACGCAGTGAAAATTATGGCGGACAACACAAGCAATATTGCAGGGTTTTGAAGCTGCTATTAACTCAATTGAGCCTTCCGTTAATTGCCATCTCTTTTTTTACTTTTTACTTCTTACTTTTTAATTACTCCGTTTCTGCCCAGGGTAATACTGCGGCCCGCTACGAAATTGATGCAAAGCGAACCGGTGTAAACCCAATAAGCAAGGAGGCGATGCCCAGCAGCCGCGAGTTTATACGGTTAGATAGTACTTATTACGTTGGCTATATGTTTGAAGGCTTGTACAAGGCCGATAAAAGCAGCGATAAATTTGGTTTCAGCAATGCTATTCCGGCATTGCGTACCGCTTTTGTTTTGCTGGAAAGAGATTATTCCAAAGCGCTTAAAAGTATATATACCGCCCCCGAAACCTACCTGCAAAATATTAACCGATATATTGATTACCTGCAAATTGCCAGCAACCTACGCGACTGTTACGACAACCTTGAAATGGCCGATAGTACCATGTGGATTTTAAATAAGGTGGACGATTATCATTTTCCTAAAGAACATTTTCCGGTAACCACTTTAAAGGCATGGACCTATCACCGGAACCGGTTTTTTACCTCGGCTAAATTTAATTTTTTAGCTAATACCGTAGCCGAAAACGAACACGAAGCCTTTGCCTTTTGCTTTCAGGCACTTAATAAAATTAACCGAAACGAGGCCCGAAATAATTTGTGGTTTGGCCAGGGCCAGGCCGAAAACGATCGCCAAAGCGTGTACCACTACCTGGCGCTACTTCATAGCTACAATAAAACCTACGACAGCAGCGAATATTATTACCAAAAAATGATTGAGGGAGGCACCATTAGCTGGAACAACTATGCCAACCTGAAACACGAACTGGGCGACTTTGCCGTGGCGAACGAATACTTTAACCGCGACCGGTATAAGTATGGACAAAAAACACTAAAAGAACCCTATTACTACCTGCCAACATTAGATGTTTATGCTGGCCGCACAAAGCAAGCAATCAATACCAGCCAGGAGGCCATTAATTTTTCGGGTTCTTCGCCTGGTTTTGGTTGGTACACCATTGCCCTTAGCCGCGCATATTTGTACGATGGCCAATTAGACAGCGCACAATACGCACTTGACAAAGCCGCTGGTTTTAAAGAAATACATATTGGTACTACGCTAACCCAAAGCCAATACGATTTTACCGTAAACCTTTTAAAATTGCAGCTTGCCGAGCGAAAAATAGGGCTGGCTAAATTTACCAACCGCGGCTGGTGGTACTCCCCCACTTGCCTTTGGACAATTGCAGGGTTAAAAATTGAAAAAATATTACTTGAATATGTACTCATAAATCAACTGAGTGTAAACCCCGAACGCGAACGCATTGTTTACGACCTGTTTTGCGGCGAAAGCACTACCACTTTTGATGAGGCTATGTATTTGATAAAAGACTTTAGCCCTGCTTATTTTATAAAGAAGTACGCGCAATATCAACAAACCGATCCACGCAAAAATATTGACCGGTACTTTGCCTTATTTACCCATCAAATGCAGTGGATAAACGGTAATAGCGACAGTGCCATGCAGGGATATTTAGGTCAGGTGCAGCAAACACAGCCCGATACTACCACCGAAAAATTGTATTTAGCACGCCTGTACGAAGGGCTTAGCCGTGGCTATAAAGACAAAAAAAAGGAGAAAGGGTATGCCTTTTACACCAATGCCTTGTACGAACAATACCCGCAAATATTACTTTTTAATAATTTGCCTGCAAGCATGATATTAACCACCACAGGCCAAAACGATGCAGTTATACAAAAAGTAGTAAAGGGTATAAAGGAGTGTAACATCCACTTTACTACTACCGCAAGTGAATACACGCCTAAAGCCACCATACAATTTGTAAAAAAAGGCGATAGCTACGAGGCTTCTATTTCGGTAATGAGTGGGCAAAACCTATTGGTGGTTGATGGTGAAAAGATGATTTTTAAATCGGCCGATGGTGTAGGAAAGGAACTGGCTCAACGGTTGTTTGGCAAAGGCGGCGCACTCGTTTTTGAAAGAACGTTAAAGGGCTAAAAAAGGTTGTTTGTTAGTACCTGCCACTAAGCTGGGTATTTGGCAATAAAATTTATTTAACCCGTATGAAGCAAAATATATTAAGCCTACGGGTTTTAACTATACAGGGTGTTGCTTCGCAGTTGAAAATACATCCTTCTTTTAAAAATTAATTGAGCCCAGGGCTCCACTACCACTTTTAGCCGAAGAAACAGTTGCTATAAAGCACTTTTGCAATTAATCGCTCACCAACGTTTGCCCGTTGTGGTATAACCCCTGCTTTAATTGTAGCTTAATGTATACCATCTACCTAAACCTACGTTTTAAAAATGGGTAGCCAAACAAATTGCCTGGCTGGCGAGGCTGGCCCTAACAAAAAACCATCGCAAATATTATTTGCGATGGTTTTTTAAAAGCAATATAATAACCACTTTATTAAAATAAACGGTCATTATTTGTCCTGTAAAACTGCTTCCTCGGCGTAGGCCGGGTAGTCGGTATAGCCTTTTTCGCCAGGGGTGTAAAACGTGCTTTCATCCCACCCGGCAAGCGGAAGATTTTTTTTAAACCGTGTTGGCAAATCGGGGTTCGAAATAAATAACCTTGCGTACGAAACGAGATCTGCAGAACCGGCTTCAATAACTGCATTGCCTTTTTGCTGATCAAAATTATTGTTGATCATTAAAGTGCCTGTGTACACGGGCCGATACCGTTTTACAATATCAATTTCTAAAAAATCAACTTCCGACACATCGGTAAACGGTTCGCTAAGGTGCAGGTAACTCAGGTCATAATCATTCAACCGGCTAACAATGGCGTCAAAGGTGGGTATTGTTTCTTCATCGGCAATGGTACCAAACGGACCATGCAGCGATGGATTTAACCGTACACCGATTCTGTTTTGTGGCCAAACTTCTGCTATTTCATCCAACACTTCAAATAAAAACCTGGTCCTGTTTTGTATGCTACCACCATACTCGTCGGTGCGCTGGTTGCTGGTGCGGTTAAAAAACTGGTGAAATAAATACCCGTTAGATGCGTGTATCTCTACCCCATCAAATCCGGCATGTTTGGCATTGATGGCCGAATGTTTAAAATCTTCCACCGTTTGCTTAATATCTTTAATGGTCATTTTTTGGGGCGTTACCGTTTCTTTAAATCCCTGGGGCGTATACGATTTTGTATGGGGATTAATTGCATCGGGTGCAAGCGGTAGTTGGCCATTATGAAAATCGGGGTGTGAAATTCGTCCTACATGCCACAACTGAATAAAAATTTTCCCACCTTCGGCATGTACTGCTTCTGTTACCTTTTTCCATCCATCTATTTGGGCCTGGCTATAAATACCCGGCGTATTAATATATCCTACTGCTGCTTTGCTTACCTGTGAGCCTTCGGTAATTATCAGCCCCGCCCCAGCCCGCTGCACGTAGTATTTTACATGAATATCAAACGGGGCATTATCAGCATTGTCGGCACGACTGCGGGTCATAGGGGACATCACCACCCTGTTTTTTAATCTAAGATCGCCAATTGTAATTGGCTGTAACAATGGTTGTTGTTGCATATAAAAGCGATTTTTTTATTGTTAGTGTTTAAACGTTGATGCAACAAAAACCTTACCACAGCCAAAAAAAATTCTTTAAAAGGGAAAAGGAAGGTTATCTGTACGCCTTAAAAAACCTAAGCCCATATGTGTAATGTAAATGGTTTACCAAGCCAGCAATATAATTTCAAAACCAATAAAAGGGAAGTAATCATTTGTTGAAGCCATTGATCATTTTAACTTGCGGCGCATTTCTGCATTACGCATAGGCATAGCATCGACCAGGCCAAATAATTGCTGAATTGATAACAATTTATTGCAGCGATATTTTTCGCCGCCATCCTTACCCACCAGTATAAATGTAAATTTTGAAGCATCTACCTGGTATTTTTTAACTGCTGCATCGGTAATTTCTATTATCTCTACCTTAATGTCTCTTTCTTTTATACCCTCTGTAGCGGAATCCAACAAGTGTTTTTGTTGTAAAAAAAGTGTAGGATTGGCATCTTTTCCAAAAAGCAAAACCTTTCTGTTTGGCGAAAATTGTGCCGATGATATATTCATAATTAAACAACCTATCAATATAAAAAGGAGACGCATCATAAATTTAACCAACAACAAATGCACAACAGATGTTTGAAATAATCATGCCTTGTACCGGTTTTTAATGGCAAAAAAATTGATCGCGCCATTTTAGGCTGAAAACCCCTTTTGCAGAATAAAATAATAATAGGCGATAGCAGCCACAGATATCAATGCCAGCACAAGTGCCGCCACCCACCAATAATTAGCTATTAAAGTGCGTTCCGATGGTTTGGATGAACCGTCATACAAAGCATCCATGTCCCCGGTTTTTAATTGAGATTGTGGCTTCGGTTCGTGTATCAAAGGCTCCGTTTCAAACGAAATGGAAGGAAAAAATTCTGTAGCAAATTTTTTGGCCTTAAAGGCAATTTTGCCTGTTTGATCCTTGGTTAGCACTCCCATACCGGGCAGGTCAACTTCCATTTCGGTATCAAGCTTATTTTTTAATTTGAAGGAAAAATCGTGGAATTTGCGAATGGTATCCCAATCCTCCACACCAAGCTCGGCAGAGGCAAAGCGAAAGAAATTTTTATCGGCCGTTGCGCTTTTGTTAGCAAATTGAATAGCAGTGCAAGGTGCGTGTACTACCTGGGCCGCATAGTCAATTTTAGCGTTTTGCTGTACCAGCCTAAAATCGCCAATACCGGGTATGCTTACCTGGCGGTTAATAAGTAAATATTTAAAAAGTATCGTAAACATGTTATTTGCCTCTTTGGGAAAACGAATATACAATTCCTCCCATTACGTTAAAGCCAAGCACTTCATATTGGTTCCAACGTTGGTAGGTATTGTTTAACACATTATTGAACTGCACCCACACATTTAACCGTGGCATTACCGCAAAATCAACGCCTGCATTCAAATCAAAAGCCGCCTTCAATTTCTGGCTTCCACCAGCCTTATTACGGTATTGAGCGCCGTCCCACGCAAAAAGATCGGTTTTAAACTGAAGGTCTTTAAGCACTTGCCAGCGCAACGAACCATTTATTTCCAGCGGAAGCAAGCCCCATGCTTTTTGATTAACCGACAGGTTATTATAGTTGGTTAAAGTAACGCCAGCCAATAACGAAAACTTTTCCTGCAAGGTATATCCAACTTCGCCATGTAGCCGTACTGCTTTCATTGAGGGTTCGTACACGGTTGCAAAACTTTGGCCGGTACTGGTATCGTTCACCAACAATGCTGCATTACTAAAGCTAAGAAACGATACTTTGGCATCGTAGGTAAGGTGGCTATCGGCCGAGCCTTTAAAGCCCGCATATTGTTCTTTAATACGTGTATTTAATAAACCTGTAGGCTGCGATAGCCATGGGTTAACACCAGCAAGCGATTGGTAAGTATTTTTTTGATAATAACCTTTCCAGCCACCCTGCAATACAAACCGTTCGTCGGCCAGTTTTACCAACAGGTTTAGGTTGGGCAACAGGTTAAACTGTTGGTTATCCCATGCCGGAATTACACCACCGGTAAAAATAAAATCGGGCGATTTAAATTGTACCTCGGGAGTTATATAAAACAGGTTGTTTTTGATTTTTGAATTATCAAACCGTGTAAAAGTGGTTAAGTCGGCAGTAAAGCCCAGGTTAAATCCAAACACTTTTCCAAAAGTTTTGCTAAGGGGCGCGTCTATCTTTAAACTGGTTTCCGTGCCTTTATTATTGTCCTGAAAAAGGTTAAGATTTACTGTAGGGTTGTACCCGATACCATAGCTGTTTACCACCTTATTTTTAAAGCCTACCGTAGTATTAAAACCAGTAAAGCTATTGCGTAACTGGTCTTTTGTAAATGATAGTGTATCTGGTACAAAACCGTACTGATAAGTTGTAAAATTATCAAAACCCAGTTTGCCCTGCCACTCCATATTACTGCCTGGTTCGCTAAAACTTGCCAACAGGTCGGCATTGCTATGGCTGTATTGTTGAAAAGGTATTTTTCCTTTTTGAGAAATATGCTTTGTATGAATATTGACCATTGAAATTTTTCCATCACCAAAGCTCAGCCCTGCCTGTACAAAGGGTGTGGCAAAATTACCGACCCCCACTTTTATAAAATTGCTATTATCCCAAATTATAGAAGTGTCTATGGACAGCGCCAATGGCTTTAAGCTTACAGGTTGGTAGGAAAAAAACAGGTTTTGTCCCGGTATAAAATATTGAAGCTTTGGCCGCGAAGTATCCACAGGTGGCGTAGCAGCACTAAAATTTATTTTTGCTGCTGGCCGCACCGATGGTTTGTAAGCCGATGTAATCACTACTGTTTTTTGCGTACTATCGTCGCTGCCGCGGCGCTGTGCATGTAAACTGCCTGTTGTACCAATAAAAATGAAGGTTAACCAAATTAATTTCATGGGTAATAATTGGTTTGTATTAGTTGGTTACTTTACTTTCTTTGTTTTTGTCGTCCACTACCGCCTCCAGTTTTACCTGGGCTTCATCCTTTAATTCTTCAATAGTGGAATTTTGAGCTACGCTTTTAAAGGTGGCCTCGCTGTTAAAATAATCTTTCTGTTTCCAATAAATATCGCCCAGTAAAATGTAGGCCCTGGTGGTCCAGTATTGGTACGAGCCAGCTTTATTAACCACGTCAAATGCTGCCTTTTCAGCATCTGATAACCTGTTTTGTTGAAACAGAATTGCAGCAAGCTGGTAGCGTGCTTCTGCACCAAATTCTGACTTACCCAAACTTACCACTGTTTTATAGGTGCCTGTTGCCAACTCTGTTTGGTTGGTATTTTGGTAATTTTTTGCAATTACCATGTTGGCCATCATACGGTCGTCGGTGGCAATTCCTTTTTGGTTTAACAGGTCGCCTGCGTTGCTTACGGCTTCCTTAAATTTATTTAGGCGGTATTGCGCCCTTAGTAATCCCCGCATACCTTCCAGCCGTAGGTCGGCCCCGGTAGCCAGTTGTTTTAGCTGAATAAAATAACGCTCGGCTTTTTCAAAGTCCAGCACTTCAAAAAAGCTAATACGGGCTGCCTGCAAAACACTTTTTTCGGCGTATTTATTTGGCGCCCTGTCAGCTATATACTCATAGCCAATCATTGCATTGGCAAAGTCCTTACGGCCGTTGTAAATATTGGCCAGGTTAAAACTTGCATCCAATGCATACCTGCCATCGGCAAACTTATTCAGGTAATCGCGGTAACCGGTAAGGGCGCTGTTAAGGTCGTTGTTGTAGTAGCGGTTATTGGCCGATGCATAGGTTAGCGAATCTTCTTCGCTGTAGCTGATGGTTTTACCGTTGGTACGCATAAAATCAACAAATTGTGCGGTTTGCTGATTTTCTACAAAAATGTTTCGAATGTAGTCCACGGCCGCATCACTCTCGGCCGAATTTGGAAACTTTGATACCAGTAGTTTAAAGTTAGCCAGGGCATCAGTATTGTTTTCGAGGTTAAAGTGCGATATGCCCAACTTTAAATAAGCGCCCGGCTGTAGCGATGTGGCATTGTTATCTTTTATAATGGTATTTAATGGCAATAATGCAGCCCTAAAATTTTCTTCGCTAATGTAGGTATCCGCAATTTCCATGTTGGCATCGGGCATAAGGGCCGAGGCAGGATACTTTTGACCAAGGCTTTGCAACAGGCTGATTTTTTCGTTGGTACGGTTGGCAGCGCCTGCTATCAATGCTTTTTGATATAGGGCATAATCCGACGAGGCAAACCGGTTAATAATAACGGCATCGTACATTTGCGCGGCTTTGGCATAGTTACGGGCCATAAAATAGCAGTCGGCACTCCGCACAAATGCATCCTGCTCAACCGTACCAGACCCTGTGGACACTGTTCGGGTAACCTGTTCAAAATTGCTTAGTGCAGCAACGTAATTTTCAAGGGTAAAGTTGGCCGTACCAAGGTTATAACGGGCGTTGGTAATATTTACTTCGCCACTGGTAACCGGGCTTTTAATGTAAGTATTGGAGTAGGCCACGGAAGTAATCGGATCATTTTTGCGCAGTGCTATTTCGCCCTTCCAAAAATTGGCCAGTTGTACATAAGCGCTATTGTATGGCTGGTTAAATAACAGGGTTAACAACTGGTCGGCGGCATCAATTTGCTGATCGTTTATGTATTCAACTGCACGGCCATACAACATACGTGGGTACACCTGCTTTACCGTTTCGCTTTTAATACCAAGGCTTTCGTATAGTGCCAGCGCTTCTTTATAATTATTGGTATTGGCCAACACATTTACAAGTAGTTCCTTTGCTTCGGCCGAATAAGTACTGTTGGGATAGGTTTTTAAAAAATCCTTAAACTCGTTTAGTGCAATGTCGGGGTACCCCTGCTCAAACGATAACTTGGCGTAGTTAAATTGCGAAACCTCTTTTTGCTTTGGATTACTACTGTTGCCTGCGCAAAACAAAAAGGCGCTGCGGGCATTTACCTTCTGGCCGGTTTTTAAATAGGAGTCGGCCAACAGGTACATACTGTTTTGTGCCAGGCTATCATCTTTACCACCCAATTCCTTAAACCCTATCATTGCTTTGTTTAGCTGGTTAGTTTCGTAATACGTATACGACAGTTCGTACAAATCTTCGCGTCGCACTTTATCGTTGTTGCTTACATACGCCTCCAGGTAAGGCTGCGCCTTTGCATACTCCTTTTTTTCAAAATAGGCATGGCCTACCAATTGTTTTAATTGCAGGTCGTAATACTGCCCCCCCTGTTTAAGTTTTGCTTCGCCATAGGTAATGGCCTTTTCTTTATCGCCCTTAAAATAATATATTTCAGCAATGTAATAGGGAACTATTTTTTGATAAGTGGGGTTGGCTTCCACCTTAGTAAAACTTTCCAAAGCCGCACCGTATTCCTTATCGTAAAAACTTATAAAACCGTAGTAATAATTAGCATCCATGTAATTTGGGTCGGCAGGCATTTGCCTTATAGAATTAAACAGCGGCTTTGCCTTGTCAAACTGTTGCATAGTAAAATAGCCATAAGCCTTATGAAACTTTACATCAGCAATTTCGCGGTTACTTAAATTGTCAATGCCAGCTTTGTCATAGTAAGTCATGGCTTCTATAAAATTCTGTTGCCTAAAATAATATTCTCCCAAATAATAACTAAGCATTTGCCTGCGGGGGTTATTATTTTCTAACTCAATATATTCAATGGCCTTTGTTTCGTAAGCGGGTTCATTTATCTGCAACCCACACACCAACACATAATACCTTGCCTCTAACTGCGTGCTAACCGGCAAACTAGCAGCGGTGGGGCCGCTAAGGGCTATTTGTTTAAACAGCGGGAAAGCCAGGCTGTACTGGTATTTTTGATATAGTTCTTTTGCCAGTTTAAAATCAGCATCGGGGTCTATGTTGGTTTTGGTGCCCTGGGCAAAAGGGTGATGGGCTATGCACACCAAAAGAGTGGCAGCTATTGAGAGCCTTTTAATTGCGCTGATCATGTAGCATTGAT
Organism: Chitinophagales bacterium; assembly: GCA_038247635.1. Lineage (GTDB taxonomy): Bacteria > Bacteroidota > Bacteroidia > Chitinophagales > Chitinophagaceae > Segetibacter. The sequence continues at coordinate 38,769 of JBBRUR010000004.1, read as the reverse complement.
GATTACTTGGTTAAATTCAAAATTGGCAGGTAAAACATTAACCGGATAAAGGTAGCATTCCGCCCGAGCTAAGCAAAGACCGTTCCATTTGTGTGGATAAACAGTTATGTGCCCGACATTTGTTATTAGGTGTGAATAATAATTATTGTTAAAATTAGCTGTGTTGGCGGTCAAGCACTTTTGCAAGTGTTGCCGTAATGCAAGGCCCCCATTTTGCTTTGTGTTATTTTTGAAGAAAATATACAGCAACCAATATGTTTGAAGCCACGCACCAGGTAAGGGTCAGGTACGCCGAAACCGACCAGATGAATGTAGTATACCATGGCAACTATACCCAGTATTTTGAAGTTGCCCGGGCCGAAAGCATTCGCCAACTTGGCCTTACCTACAAAGAAATGGAAGCGATGGGTGTAATGATGCCGATAGTGGAGTGGCATGCAAAGTTTATAAGGCCCGCACACTACGACGACCTGTTATCGATCAAAACCATTTTACGCAATTTACCAACCGACCACCGAATAGAATTTGAACACGAGGTGTACAATGAGCAGGGTAAACTATTAACAACTGGCCGTGCAGTGCTTTATTTTGTTGACCGTATAACCATGCACAAAACCAATATGCCAAACGAGTTTAGAGATAAGATGACGCCTTATTTTTTGTGAGAGGAGGTTGAAGTTGAAGTTGAGATAAAAATTGAGGTTAAGGTTAAGGTTAAGGTTACGATTGAGGTTAAGGTAAAGGTTACGATTGAGGTTAAGGTAAAGGTTACGATTGAGGTTAAGGTAAAGGTTACGATTGAGGTTAAGGTAAAGATTGACGATAAATAATTAATCATAATTTGACGGTGCAGACAAGCTGAATTTCCTACATTCAGTTTCGTTTTTTTGCGTTTGTGCTAAGTGTCGTTGTCCGTGTTATATACGAAAATAAATGTATTCATACACGTTAATTTTGCCGAGGTTGTTTACTGACATTGTTGTTTTGTAGAGTACCCCTTCTCCGTTTTTCAATCTTTCAAGGTTTGTTAAACAAATGTGTAGTTTCATTCAATTGTTTTCTTACTTCTTCCAAAGTCTTTTCAGATTCGGGTTCCATGTGTTCGGGTTTAATCCAATTAAACGTTTCACGCAGTCCAACTTCTGTTAGCTTGTCTTTTTAAAAAACATACGTTTTAAGCGGTTTTTCAATGTATAGACCGGTACTTTTTGCTAATGCTTTGTTTGTCCCTTTTTTAACGAGAATAAGTAAATAGTGATTTGTCAAACCGATATGCTCTAAGATTTGGTCAATTGACCAGCCACCGTTTTCAGTTTATATTGCCGTATCGAAATGTCTTTGTCAAACCAAGAATCAAGGCTTACAAACGTGGAGCTTAAAAAGTCTTTAATTTGTACGATCAGTTTTTTAATATCCATTGCTAAAATTTTAGAGTCGTTTGTGGTTACTAACGGCTTGCTACTATTTCCAAACCACTATTTTAACATATTAAGCACCTGGTACATCCGCTGTACTACCGGGCCGCTTTTGCCTGTAAAATTATTTACCACAAAGGCAAAAGTATAGTTGGTACCGGCGGCACTTTTTACATAGCCGGTAAAACTCTTTACCCCGCCAATAGTACCGCTTTTCATACGTATACCATTGTATACAGGCAGGGCATTGTAAAAGGTGTTAAACCACGATTTTTTTCGGGCATATTGCATTGCCTGTACAAAGGCATGAGCAGTTATCCGGTTTTGTGGCGATAGCCCACTTCCATCCACCATACGAATGGCGTTGGAATCGATGCCTGCCTTTTGCAAATGTTGAAACAATACACTCAAACCGTTTTCGGTACTTCCGTCGGCGCCGTTTTCGCGACCAATGGTTTTTACCAATGCCTCACCATACAGGTTAACGCTTTTTGTCAAAAACTGACCGATAATGATGGCTAGCGCAGGCGATTGCCATGTATAGATGGGGGTTGGTAAAACATACCTTTTAACTGCGGCGGAGGACCCATCCAATACCTCGCTGGTAACATTGCCTTTTATGCCAGCGGAGGCAAGGCCTGTTTGCAAAGCTGCCATAAATTGATTGGCGGGGTTGGCAAAGCTGCCCGAAATGGTAAAGCGATTAGTACCAGCCGGCACAGTACCTGTTACAAATGGGGTATTGCTGTAGGGTGCCAAATAGATGTAGGCATTGTCGCCACTACCCTGCTTACCAGTTGTTAAAAAATTTACGAATGGAGCAGTTTGCAACGGTGGATCAGTGGAAACAATCGTAACAGGGTCGCCTTCCTTTTGGCCGGGTTTTAATATTAGGTCGTACTGATTTTCGTGCCAGTTAATACCCCAATGGCCAGCGCCATAGTAGTTTCCAATATCAGTCCATAGCCACCCACCGGGCATTGGCTGATAAGGAAATGATTTGCCATCCAAAATAATCTTCCCTTTTATATCAACTATGCCCAATAACAAAAGTTGATCTGTAATAGCTTTTATTACCAGGCTGCTTTTGGTAGCTGCAAACCGATCGCTACCAAGGGTGGGATCGCCATGAAAAGTCAAATAAACCTCGCCGGTCAATACGCCATTATCGATAGTTCCGGTATAGGCCATATCGGTTTTATAGGTATAATTGCTGCCAAGCAAATCAAAAGCAGTTATGGCCGTTAGCACCTTTTGGCTACTGGCGGCTGGCAAACCAACATTACTGTTGTTACTAAAAACTACTTTACCCGTTTGGCTGTCCACCACCTCAAAAGCTATTATGCCGTACCGCATATTGTCATCGGCCTCAAAGCTATTAATGGCCTTTTGTATGGTGGACTGCATATTTTGACCATACCCAACCAACTGCGTAATCAATAAACTAAAAACTAAACAAACTGTTCTCATACTTATTTTACATTGCAGTATAAATGAGGTTATATTATTACCCACCAACATTATGAATAACAACAAAGTAAATGCATCGATCATTACCATTGGCGACGAACTGTTAATTGGGCAAACCATTGATACCAACAGTGCATGGATGGGGCAACAATTAAATAAGTTGGGCATTTGGGTAAAACGGCGTGTAGCCGTTGGCGATGTATACGACGATATTTGGAAGGCCCTTGACGAAGAAAGTCAACACAGTGATCTTATTTTACTTACAGGTGGCCTTGGCCCTACTGCCGACGATATAACCAAACCATTGTTGTGCAAATACTTTGGTGGCCAATTGGTTACCAATGCCGATGCATTGGAAAATGTTAAACTCATTTTTTCAAAATATTTAAACCGGCCCCTGCTACAGGTAAATATAAACCAGGCGGAGGTACCCAATGTATGCACCGTATTACTAAACAAGCAAGGCACCGCACCGGGTATGTGGTTTGAGCGCAACGGAAAATATTTTGTAAGTCTGCCTGGCGTACCTAACGAAATGAAAGGGCTGATGATTGACTACGTGCTGCCAAAGCTACCCACGCTTTTTACCCTGCCTGCAGTAGTACATCGCACCCTTTTAACGGCAGGCATTGGCGAATCGTTTTTGGCAGAAAAGATTAAGGATTTTGAAAGTGCACTTCCTACTTATATAAAACTGGCCTACCTGCCCAATTATGGCATGGTCAGGTTACGCCTAACCGGCATCGGGGATAGCCTGTATGAGGTAACAACTGAGGTAGAAAAATTATTTGCCGAATTACAGGTGCAGGTGCAGGATGTAATGGTAATAAACGACGATGTTACCATGCAGGAAGCCATAGGCAAAATGTTGTTGCAAAAACAAAAAACGGTATCGACCGCCGAAAGCTGCACGGGAGGTTATGTAGCGCATTTAATTACCAGTATAGCTGGCTCATCGGCTTATTTTAATGGCTCGGTGGTAAGCTATCTAAACGAAGTGAAGGCAGCGATGTTGGGCGTTAAAGAAGAGACCTTGCAGCGTTTTGGCGCAGTTAGTGAGGCTACAGTGCTTGAAATGGCAAGCGGAGTAAAAGCCGCTATGAAAACAGATTATTCAATTGCCATCAGCGGCATTATGGGACCCGATGGCGGCACGGACGACAAACCGGTTGGAACGGTTTGGATAGCGGTTGCCGGCAATAGCGGGGTGGCAGCAAAAAAATTTAATTTCAGCTTTGACCGTAAACGTAATATTGAACTTACTGCTACCTATGCTTTTAATTTTTTGCGCGAAGTGATGCTTCAAAACGACTATTGACCTGCAAGGGTCTGTCAGAAAAAATAAGGCTGAATAAAAATCAGGCGAATTCTCAGCCGAATACTATAAATGCATTTTAAAACCAATTGGCTAAAGATGTTACCCCAAAAAGGTTTAGACACAAGCAAAGGCAGGTAGCCAATAAAAGAAAAGATATTAGCGCTTAAAACTTACTTTTGCCCACTAAAAACAAATTGGCCCCGCCCTATAATTAAGGAATAATTTTGTTTGATTGCTTGTATAATCATGGTTTATTGTGTGTAGTTGAATGGTTTTTGCCAGCCTTCGCCTTTATTTTTTAAGAGTGATTTGGCAATAATTTAGACGCAGATCGTGTTGTATTACCGCAGTAAAATAAAATAGGAACTGGCGGTAATGGCCCACACATCATTAAAAAGTTGAGATACTTTTTTAAAATTTTACATAAAATATATGGCAATAGTTGATCTCATTATGCCTAAACTGGGCGAAAGTATTATGGAAGCCACCATTTTAAAGTGGACCAAAAAACCGGGCGACCAGGTAAAGCAAGATGAAACCGTGTTGGAAATTGCCACGGACAAAGTGGATAGCGAAGTGCCATCGACTGCGGAAGGAACCCTGGCCGAAATTTTTTTTAACGAAAACGATGTAGTGCCTATTGGTACTGTTATTGCCAGGATAGAAACCGAAGCCAACGCACCTGCACAGCAAGCTCCCCCCAACACTGAACCGCCCACTTGGCAAACCAACCAAACAGCCATAAGTAGTTTGCATGGTAATGTTGAAGAAGAAGAAGAAGAAACATTTGAAGAAGCCGCCATACCGTACATGCCCGCACCGGCACAATCAACAGGCAACGAGCAGGCCAACAACGGCTTTTTTTCGCCGCTGGTGCTAAACATAGCCAAAGGCGAAGGCGTACCGTTAAGCGAACTTGAACATATTGCAGGCACCGGTAATGAGGGAAGGGTTACCAAAAAAGACATTTTGCAGTACGTGAGCGATAAAAAGGCAGGCAAAAAGCCTGCGCAGGCAGCCAGACCTGCAACACAGCCCGTTGCTATACAGGCGGCATCTGTTGTAAGCACTACACCCAAACCCGTTTTACAACCAACCGCTACGGCTAAGGTACAACCTGCCAGTGCGCCCACGCCTAAAACCAATGGCGAAGTAACTAACCACGAAGGCGAAAATGTAGAAATTGTGGAAATGGACCGCATGCGCAAAATGATTGCCAAGCATATGGTTAACAGCAAACAAACCAGCCCGCATGTAACCAGTTTTGCCGAAGCCGATGTGACCAACATGGTATTGTGGCGCGAAAAAAATAAAATAGCTTTTGAAAAGACCGAGGGAACGCGAATTACTTTTATGCCCATGTTTATTGAATGCCTTACCCGCATCATTAAGCTTTTCCCCTATGTAAATGCTTCTGTTGAAGGCGAAAATATTTTGCTTAAAAAGAATATCAATATTGGTATGGCTACTGCCCTGCCCAATGGAAACCTTATTGTACCGGTAATTCGCAATGCCGATTACCTTAACCTTGTAGGACTATCAAAATCAATAAACGGACTGGCCGATGCTGCACGTAATAATAAATTAAAGCCCGACGACACCGCAGGTGGCACCTTTACATTTACCAATGTAGGCACGTTTGGCAGCCTGATGGGAACCCCCATTATTAATCAGCCGCAGGTAGCCATTTTAGCCGTAGGTGCAATAAAAAAACGGCCGGTAGTATTAGAAACTCCCGAGGGTGATGCCATTGGTATTCGCCACATGATGTATTTATCGTTAAGCTACGACCATCGCATTGTAGATGGAAGCATAGGCGCCAGCTTTTTAACACGCGTGGCAAAAGAATTTGAAAGCTGGGAATTAGACCGGCATTGGTAAGCAATATTTTTTTTAGTGCCGGGTTTTTGATACGGCACCTGGCTGCTACTTCTTTTTATTATAAAATATTGAATGGCCTACAACCACTATAGCAGCTACAAATAACACTATCAGTACGGCAGGTAAAAACCACTTACCTAAGCTTTCCGCAGGTTGCTGCGATGTTTGCATTTGATGCACCAATAGCGCCGTAAATATACCCCTCACTCCTAATTTTAAAAACCTGATAAAACGGGTTACTAAAAGGTATTGGCTTTTTGAATTATCCGGCGTAATGGTAACGGGGTAATTAGATATGTGGGTAGCAGTTAAGCAGGGTCATTGCCATAAACAACGCAGATGCTACAAGTGGTGCCGAAAAAATAAACCCAGGTTTTCCGTACGTGTCTGGCGTGCCTGAAAAATTAAAATGTACGGGAATACGCGCTGGCAAATGCCGCCAATTGCACTAAACAACTATCCACATAATTGCCAGCAATACACAGCAGGCTGCTTGTGCGGCCCAGTCGCTACCCAACCATAATATAACCAATTTTGGACGTTGCAGAAGTTTACTTTTTTGCACGCTCATTTTTAATACAATGTAGTTATACCGGCGTTGGTAATTTTTTAGCTACTAAAATAAACAACTGCTTACTTGTATAACGGTAGTAAAATTTTAAAAAAATATTGACCTGGTATAAATGTCATCCTCTTTTTTGTTATATTACCAATACAACGATTTTTATGGTTTAGGCCTTATGATATAGAAACAGTATGAATGACTTTTTTTAATAAACGCAAAATATAAGGCATGAAACAACTATCAGAAACCTGGTTTGCAGAAGGGTACATTGATTTTGAACTTAAAAAATACACGCTACTTGCTTACCTGCAGGAAGTAAGTAAATTTTTTAACGAGCACAAATTATACCCGCAGTTAGCCGATGTTATATTTCACTACAATAACATTGTTGCTTTTAGAGAAAATAAGAAAAATTTACAGGAGCATTTTCCCAAGCAGCTTACCGAGCTTAATATGCATAGGTTGAAGCTGGTGTATCAGCGCATGATAGAAGATGATGAACTGATGAAAGAACTGGAAGAAATTATACTTTACTCGGCCGACAAAATAAAAAGCACTATAAAAACAGGGGCTGAGATATACGAATTTGTAGAGGCAACACTGGTGATAGACCCCGTAGGTATTATTCCGTTGGATGTAAATGAAGGATATATATTATTGGGGGACGGAAGGTATGGTTCGGTAGTGGTGTATCAATACCGGCTTACCATTTTTGAAAAACACAACGAAAAATACCGCGGCATTCGTACCAATTATGTACAAAAGTGGCAACGCACGGTAAGCAACACTCCCGAAAATATTAAAAGCGAATTGATACGCAACCGCAGAGAACTACCTAACCCGGCGGTGTATAATATTGAAACCGAGCTACGCTACCCTATTGAAGAAACGCTGTTGCCCATTGCAAAAAGAAGCTTTGTTAAGTATTTGAGTAAGTGATAAAAAGCAGCAATAAACACTGTAATGTGGCTGGTTATAAAAAACGAAAATAGAATTGCGGTAGTGCCTGTTTAACTGTTGTTTAAAATAATAAGCAGGTATTTTGTTGGTTTTTACAAAGAATTAATAAAGAGCAGTTTGGCCGAATAAAGTAATTACTGTACAAGAGAGTGACACAACGATGATGACCAAAGCTGTATTGGCTGGTGCAAAAAAAATAAAGATGTTCGGGTACCAGTTGCTTAAGTACGGTGTTACCTGACGCTTACTTTTAATTGAAGCGTTACACTCCAAACACTTGTGGCTTTTTTTGTGACGGGCGTACTATGCGAAGGGTTTGCAGCACTACCGCCAGCAGTATTAAAAAAAAGCCCAGATAAAAGCCATCGCTCAGGTGTTTGTTTTCGTGGTACACCACAAAGGCTAAAATAATACCGTACACCGGCTCAAGGTTGAGGGTAAGGTTTTGGGTAAAGGCCGTTAAATATTTTAGTGCCTGAAGAGATAAGTCCATTGCCAGTATGGTGCAAAACAAACTCATTATTATTAGCCAAAACGTGTCAATGCCTGTTGGCAACAAGCTTACCGCAGGAAACATATGTAGGTACAATGGCATTGCCGCTGTAAGCAATAAAAAGCCGCCACCCAGCTCGTACAACATGAGTGTGCGTGGTGTTACCACCTCCAGTTGCTTTTTGTTTAAGATAGAAAATATGGAACTTAGCAGGGTACACATAAGGCCCAGCACAATGCCGGTTTTGTATTGCGGATCAAAGTGAAATATGAGGTAGATGCCTGCAATAGCGAGGGTGCCAAGCAATAGTTCCTGTAGAACCACTTTTTTACGCGTCATTAAGGGCTCCAACAGCGCCGTAAATAAACCCGACGATGAATAGCAGGTAAGTGCAATAGAAACATTGGAATATTTAATGCTTCCATAAAAAAATACCCAGTGCAGTGCCAGCAGGCCGCCAGTGCCTACCAGTTGCCAGCGAAAGTTGCCTTCTACCTTTTGAATTTGTTTTTTGCTGTACATGAGGGCAAAAAGTACCACAACGGTAAATAACATTCTATACCAAACCAATAAGCCCTCGTTTAACGAAATAAGCCTGCCCAATACGCCTGTAAACCCCCATAAAAAAACCGCGATATGCAGTTTAATCAATGCATTCTTCATTGTAGCAGCCATGTAAAAATTAGCGTGTTAAGCGATGCTAAAATCATCAATACTCAAAAAAAATTTCGGTGGCGCCATAACCAAACCGGGGATCGTATTGGTTTATAAAGCTCCTCACTTCTTTTTTTACTTTTAAAATATCGTGTACTTCGTCTTTTAATTTTCCCTTTCCTACACCGTGTATGGCAATAAAGCTTTGCTGGTGGTGGGCAATAGCAAGATCAAGCCACTTCTCAAATTGCTTTAATTGAATAGTTAATATTTCAAAGTTGGTAAGGTGCTTCCACTCATCTGTTAGTTTTTCAATGTGCAGGTCTACCACGCTGCGGGCAGGTTCAAGGTGTTGGCGGACATGTTTGGCATCGTATACCTTAAACCCTGCGCCAGCTAGTTTGCGCAAATCCAACCCGCTGTCTTCTACCAGTTTGTCAGGGTAATTTTCTAACAGTTGATGGTTTAATGATGGCTCATTTTTCTCCTTCAACTTTTCTATACGCTGAAATAGTTGCTTAGGTTTTATTTTAAAAGAAGCTTCGCAAAAGTCGGCCTTCTTTTTATTGGGCACCTGTAACGAAAACTCAAAATCGAACGAAGGGCTATCATTCAAACTTTCAAAGTCAACATCGTGCAGGTAAAAATCTTTATGGGCATTTAGCTCGCTGGTAATTTCAAAATCGGTTTTACCGAAGTATTTTAACGTGTAATTAAATTCGTACGCCAGCGGCGTTTTGTTTATCAGGTATACTTTAAACTTATCTACCAGTTCGTCGCCAAAAACATCGGTATCAAATTTTGGAAACAGTGCCAGCCAAATTCCGTCGCTAACTTTCACCTCATCTCTGCGTTTTTCTTTTTGTAACTGGTCAACAAACACTTTGGCTTTTTTAGGCTCTGGCACCAATATTTGTTTGGTAAACCGTTGAAAATAAGGAAAGTCAATCTGGTCCATGTAAGCCGGAAACTTAACCCCACGCACCTCAATCATCACCATTTTATCGTTCATTATTGCAATAACACGGCCTTCGTCGTTGCTGTGCAACACCACAATTTCGTCGCCCACCTCGTACTTCATTGTAAAAAAATTAATGTTGGTAAAGGTAGTAAAACAACAATGGTTACGACGGGTGCAAAAAAGGTGGGGAAACCAAAAAGTGCCGCTTATTTACGACAGCAGTTGAATTTCTCTAAATATGTTTTGCCTTGCCTGTGCGCCATATTGTTGCTGAAAATGGCTGGTGAGATAAATATTGGTTTTATCGTGTAATTTCTGTAATGCATTTTTTCGACCTGGCTTGTACAGGTCGTCGGGGTATTGCCTGAATTCTTTTCGTATTAACAGGCTGTATTTTTCGTACTCGTTCCATGGCGCCCCTAATATGGCAAGGTCAAAATCGACAAAATATTTTACATCATTTTCATAATCAGTTAGTCCGCCATTGTTGCTGTCAATACCTGTGGAAACCAGCGCTGTAACTTTTTGTGTGATGGTACTTTTTATTTTTAGCAATTGCAGATGTACTTCGGCCAGTTGGGCGCTTGCCTGGGCGTTATCGTCTTTAAAAGTATCATACACCACCCTATGGTACAGTATGGCTAAACCAACTGCCATGGGGTTTTCAATTTTTGCCATATTAGCCTCGCATAATAAAAAAACGTTGGCTACCTGTTGTAGCGTGTGGTAAAACCTGTTGGGCGATGTATGGCGGCTTACCAATTGTTGAAACAGCTCCTGCCTCAGGGTTTCATTTTTTGAAAAACCGGTTAGCTGGTTCCATTTCTCTTGTATGTATGCCATTACGTTTTCCATAAAACAAATTACCGCAATTTAATAGTGAGTGGTGAGTGGTGAGTTGTGAGGAATTTTATTTTGAATTTTGAATTTTGAATGCACGGAATTTTATTTTGAATTTTAAATGCACGGAATTTTATTTTAAATTTTAAATTTTAAATTTTGAATGCATGGAATTTGTGTTTTGAATTATAAGTTTTGAATACACAGAATTTTATTTTGAATTTTAAATTTTAAATTTTGAATGCATGGAATTTGTGTTTTGAATTATAAGTTTTGACTGATTAAGTGTAAATGGTGGTAAAAAAAATCACTTCACTTTAAAATAATATTATTGAAAGAAGTAAATTTTACGTTTGCTGTTTCACATTCACTATTCACTATTCACCTTTTAGCTACAAGTTTTAAGTTTCAAGCTACAGGTTTCAAGCTACAGGTTTCAAGCTACAGGTTTCAACCATTTATTCATCATTCACCATTCACTTTTCACTTTTCACGTTTCACAATTGAGCTTTCAGTATTCACACTAAACCTAACACCATGTATAAAAGGTATGCCAATGCGGCAAAATAAGCATGGCAGGTTAGTATGTTCCCTTACTTCAAAACACGGGGAAACCTTAACATAACTACACTAAGCTGCCTGCTCAGGATTTTTACCTATGCGGCTATTATACCTTCCATACATAAAGTAAATGGACAGACCTATTAGCAACCATATAAAAAATCGTAACCAATTGGTATAACTCTCCTGCGCCATAAGGTAAAAGCAACTTAACAGGCCCAGCACCGGAATAACAGAAAAGCTTTTGGTAAACGACAGGTACGAAATGATAGCCGCTACAGCCCAAAATATAATCATTGGCAGCCCCTCAAGGCTCAAAAGCCCCTGAAAGTGATTGGGCGATATAATAATGTTAGCGGTAAGGCCACCAATAAATAAAAGAGGAATGAGGTATTTTCCATTTAGGTAGGGCACTTTAAATTTCGACTCTGGCTTTACTTTACGTTGACCTAGCACCAGTATACCACCACAAACCAATACAAACGCAAACAAAGTGCCTATACTAGTTAGGGCTATTACCACATCAAGGTTTAATACCAATGCAGGAAAGCCAACCAATACACCCGTAAGTATGGTTGAAAACGAAGGCGTTTTAAACTTGGGATGAATGCGGGAGAATATTTTTGGCAACAGCCCATCACGGCTCATACTCATCCAAATGCGCGGCTGACCCAACTGATAAACCAATAGCACCGAAGCGATTACAAAAATGGCACTAATGGAAATTACGCCTGCAAACCAGTTGGTAAGTATTGAGTTTTGGTGCTGAAAAACAAATGCCAGCGGGTCGGCCACATTTAGCAGGGTATAATTGGTCATGCCGGTTAACACCAGCACCAGTATAATGTAAAGGGTGGTACATATAATAAGTGTGTTGAACATAGCCCTTGGCAAATCGCGTTGCGGATTTTTACACTCCTCGGCGGTGGTGGTAATTGCATCGAAACCTATGTAGGCAAAAAATACTGCTGAAACGCCACTCATTACACCCGAAAAGCCATTAGGCATAAAATTGCTCCAATTGCCGGGGTCAACATAAAACGCGCCGGCCACAATTACAAAACCAATCACTGCCAGTTTTATCATTACCATGATATTATTGGTAGCCCTCGACTCCTTTATGCCAATGTACACTATGTAGGTAATTAGCGCCACAATGCAAAAGGCAGGTATGTTCATGATGATTTTTAAGCTACCCAGCATGGGTGCGTTTTGCCAGGCCAGGTAAGCATTGCGGCTGGTTTCGCTTAACGTTTCAATACTTGCTACTGTGCCGTTGGCAATTGTTTCGTTTATAGCGGTAAAACGGCTGTGTGCCGACGAGTAGTCCATGGTCATCCATGCGGGCAGGTGTATACCAAAGCCACCCAACACCCTTACAAAATACTGGCTCCACGAAATAGCCACCGCAATATTGCCTATGGCGTATTCCATTAACAGGTCCCAACCAATAATCCACGCAAAAATTTCGCCGAAGGCTACGTACGAATAAGTATAGGCGCTGCCCGAAACCGGAACAGTACTGGCAAACTCAGCGTAGCAATAGGCGGCAAAACCACAAGCCACCGCAGTAAAAGCAAACAACAGGGTAACGGCCGGCCCCCCATGAAAACTGGCAGACCCAATGGCAGTAAAAACGCCCGTACCAATAACGGCTGCAATACCAAAAAAAGTGAGGTCCTTAACGGTCAACACACGGTTCATGTCACCGGTAGGCCCATGACCATCCGTTAATCCAGTACCTGCTTCTTTTAAAATAAACGGAATACTTTTTCTTCTAAACAAAGGGTTTGACATGTGGAAAGAGGGGGTGTTAGTTATGAGTTGGTGGTTATTTCAAATTTTGAATTAGTTGATAATTATTTTAAATTTTGAATTTTGAATTAGTTAAGAGTTGGAGAATATTTTAAATTTTGAATTTTGAATTAGTTATGAATTATGAGTTATGAATTAAGAGTTATGAGTTATGAATTTAGAGTTATGAATTATGAGTTGTGAATTAAGAGTTATGAGTTATGAATTAAGAGTTAAGAATTAAGAATTATGAGTTATGAATTAAGAGTTATGAGTTAAGAATTAAGAGTTATGAGTTATGAATTAAGAGTTATGAGTTATGAGTTAAGAGTTGTGGGTAATTTTGAATTTTGAATTGGTTAAGAAATTATAAGTTTTTTAATGAAAAAAATGGTGAGCTGATGAATTAAATGTCATCATATTTTCATTTTTTTACGTTTCACTTCTGAAAATTGACCTTTCACGTTTTACTATTAACCGTTGACAATTCACGTTTCACCATTGACCTTTCACCATTCATCACTCACCATTCACCTCCTCTCCCGACTAAAAAACTCCCAACTCCCAACTTACCCCCTAGTATTCTCTTTGTACTAAAAATTTGGCAAGTTCGGTTAGCGATGCTTTGCGGCTACTTACTACGGCTATGTCGTCAAGGTGTTGGTAGGCAGTGGATAGGTATTTGTCTTTTAACTGCATAGCCCATTCGCCTACCCCGCATTTTTTAAATATAGCCAATACCTTTTCAACTTTGTCGGGTTCGTTGGTGGCCAGTTGCTGTAGCAGGCTCACCTTATCTTCAAGGGAAGCCACTGCCAGGGCATGTATCAGCAAAAAAGTTTTTTTATTGGCAGTAATGTCACCTCCTACCTGTTTGCCAAATTTTCCGGGGTCGCCAAAGGCGTCAAGATAATCGTCCTGCACCTGAAAGGCAATGCCCAGGTTGCGGCCAAACTCGTAAATATGACCTGCATTGCCTTCGCCGGCACCGCCAAGTATAGCGCCCATTTGTAAACTGGCAGCAATCAATACCGAGGTCTTCAGTTCTATCATATGAAGATAATTGTCCAACGCTACCTCCGGCATCTTTTCAAAATCCATATCCAACTGTTGCCCTTCGCATACCTGGCTGGCTGTTTTGTTAAACAAATTCATGATGCGGTGGATGTGTTTGCCCACCTTGTTAATGTGTTCATAGGCTTTAATCAGCATAACATCGCCCGCCAGCAGCGCGGTATTTTCTCCAAATTTTTCGTGCACTGTTTGCATACCCCGCCGTAGTGGGGCCCTGTCCATAATATCGTCGTGTATAAGTGTAAAATTGTGAAACAGTTCAATAGCCGTGGCCACATGCCATGCATCGTCCGAAATGGTATCGAACAACTCGTTGCCCATTAAGCACATTACCGGCCTGATTCGTTTGCCTCCAATATTTAAAAAATAATCCGATGGGTGGTACAATGAGGCTGGCTCGACGGGAAAATGTTTAATATTAAAGTAAGTAGAAAAATCGGAAACCAGTTGCTTAAATGACTGCATAAATAATTAGCTGCTTAAAACAAAAATATTGATAATCAGCTTTGGAAAACGCATTTAGTGGTACGGGGGATAAAATAAACCATACCTGCTCATATTCAACATAGTATTAATGAACCGCGGGACCGGACGGGCTGTCAATATTATTTAGATGATGACACAAACCAACCAATACATCTGTAACAAACTTATACGTGTGCCGGTGCATTAGATGGCAAAAAGGTTATATCAGATAATATACTACAAATACCATGGAACCTATAACGCCCAATGTCGTTAAGGGCAGCACTCCTTACCTTATAAACTGAAATAAATATTAATCCGCAGAATAAAAAAGCTTCAAAACGCGCTTCGGCTTTCCGATGCATTGGTACGACACCCGGACGACGGAAGGCGAACTGGCAACTGAAATATCAAAAAAGATATAATGACTGGTCAAAAAAAAATTAATATCGCCCTGGCGATTAAAGGTTTTCTTAGGAGCCGGCTTTTGGATATCTATCTGGCTCCGGTTGTGTCACTCACTTTTACTGTAGCAAAATAAATCAGCAATCATGCGCATACGCTTACCTTAATGACATTGCCCTTTCACCTTCCACCTAATCCAATTTCGACTTCTTCCGTTTAGAATCTGTTGTATCATTTTTTTGAGGCGGCCTTTTTTTCTCTTTAATCACGTCAGCTTTACCGGGTGTCATCACCCATTCAAAATCGAGTTGCCTTTTGGTAAGGTTGGCAGCCACCACCCTTATCCATACCCTATCGCCCATTCTAAAGTTGCGGCCACTTCGGCGGCCTGCCAAGGCATAGTCACTTTCAATATGCCTGAAATCGTCAAAATCTAACAGGCTGGTTACGGTTATCAGGCCTTCGCACTTATGGTCTATGGTTTCAACCCAAAAGCCAAAGCTGGCTACGCCGCTCACTATTCCTTCAAATTCTTCGCCCAAATGGTCCTTTAAAAATTCAACCTGTTTGTATTTGTTGGCAGCACGTTCGGCATCCATGGCGCTACGCTCCTGCTCGCTGGTGTGTTTACATTTTTCGCTCATTTTTTTATCAATAATGGGTTTGCCATCCAAACAACTTTGCAAAATGCGGTGCACCAACACATCGGGGTACCTCCGTATGGGCGATGTAAAGTGGCAATAAAATTCAAATCCTAAGCCATAGTGGCCAATGTTTTCGGTGGCGTATACCGCTTTGGCCATGGTGCGGATACTCAATTGCTCCAACACATGTTGCTCGGGCTGGCCTTCAGCATCTTTTAACATCGTATTAAAACTACTTGAAATTTGGGCTGGCGTGCTGGTATTAAACTTGTGCCCATACTTGGCTGCAAAAGCAATAAAGGGGCTAAGTTTTGCCTCATCGGGCGTGTCGTGTATGCGGTAGGGAAAAGGTATTTCCTTGTCTTTTACTTTTTTATTGGCTACATAGGCGCCAATGGTTTTATTGGCCAGCAGCATAAATTCTTCAATCAACTGGTGGCTTTCCTTGCTTTCTTTTACTACAATGCCCACGGGTTTTCCGTTTTCATCTAACTTAAACCTTACCTCGGTACTGCTAAAGTTGATAGCGCCATTTTTAAACCTTGTTTCCCTAAAACGTTTGGCTATGCTGTTTAACAGCAATACTTCCTCCTTGTGCGGGCCGTCGGCGCCTTCTATAATTTCCTGCACATCTTCGTAAGTAAAGCGTTGGTTGCTATGTATTACCGTTCGCCCTATCCATTGCTGGCTAATGTGGCCTTTGCCATCCATTTCAAAAATAGCCGAAAAGGTAAGTTTATCTTCGTTAGGCCGAAGCGAGCAAAGCTCGTTGGAAATACGCTCGGGCAACATAGGGTTTACGCGGTCGGGCAGGTACACGGAGGTAGCCCTGTCGTAGGAGTCGGCATCCAAAGCGGTATCGGGCAAAACATAATGGCTTACATCGGCAATATGCACGCCCACCTCGTACAGGTCGGCTTTTATTTTTTTAATAGATAATGCATCATCAAAATCCCTTGCATCTACAGGGTCAATGGTAAACGTAAGCAAGTCGCGGCAGTCCCTGCGTTTATCAATTTCCTGTTGCGATATTACATCAATCAGCCTTTCTGCTTCCTCCATTACCTCATCGGGAAAGGTGAGGGGGAAACCGTTTTCGGCCAGTATTTCCTTCATGGCTATATTGCTTTCATCTTCTGCCAGTATAACCTGTACTATTTCGCCTTCTGGTTTTTTATTGCCATTGTCCCATTTGGTAATCTTTGCTACTACCCTGTCATGGTGTTTAGCGCCATTTACCTTATCCAACGGTATAAAAATATCGGGCATCGGTTTATCGGTATCCGGCACAAAAAAGGCATAGTTGGTACTTAGCTGTAAATGGCCAACAAATTCGTTTTGTTTACGGTGGAGCACCTCTATTATTTTACCTTCTTTACGTCCGTTTTTTAGTCCTTCGCGGGTTATTGATACCTTTACAGTATCGCCGTTAAGGGCAGTATTAAAATCGCCGGGCCGCACCAATACATCGCCTGAGCCATCGGCAATTACTACGTAGCCCATTCCACTGCGGGTAATATCTAAAGCACCCTGCAATTGCACTTCATCGCCGCTTTTTTTCTTCGATCCTTTATGGTTTTTTTTTGACATAGTATTTAATTTCGCCCTGTAAAGGTATTAATGAATGATAGAACGACATTTTGGAACTGTTGCCCCTGGTTAAATAATATATGGTGCTTTACGGGTAATACATATAGGGGCATATCGCTTATTTGTTTGTCGAATTTTATTAACCGCACCGCATCTTTTTCGGTGGTTACAATCACTTTTTCTTCGGCCTGCATTTGGATAAACTTACTATTTATGTCGTTTAGGTCGTCGATAGTAAAAATGTGGTGGTCCGGGTACATATGGTCGTAATAGGTTTTTGCATTTTGCATAATATAATTTTTTAACGGTAAAGGATTGGCAATACCGCATACCAGCAACACTTCATCGGTTGCTTGTATTTTGCGCTGCACATGGTTGGTTATATGGTAGGGAATGCCATAGGCCATGGCCGTAAAAAAAATATGCTGTCCCTTAACCGGGTTTATTTCTTTTACAATTTTTTCATGGTCGGCTTCCGTAAACTCGGCCGGGCACTTGGTCACAAAAATTACCTGTGCCCGCCGGTACGACCGCCGCTGATCGCGAAGGTCGCCGGTAGGCAAAAAAAAGTCGCGGGTAAAAAGATTACTGTACTCGGTTAATACAATATTTAGCCCCGCTTTTATCCAACGGTGCTGAAATGCGTCGTCCAAAATAATTACTTCGGTGCCGGGTTTATCGTGCAATAGTTGTGGTACCGCTTCCATCCGCTCTTCGCCAACGGCCACGGCCACTTCGGGAAACTTTAAATAAAACTGCATTGGCTCATCGCCAATTTCTAACGCAGTGGTTGTATCGTTTGCCAATGCATAACCCTTTGTTTTGCGTTTATAGCCACGGCTTATTGTAGCCACCCTGTATTTACCTCTAAACATGTGCAACAGGTATTCCACCATGGGCGATTTACCGGTGCCGCCAACCGATAAATTGCCTATACAAATCAGCGGTAAATTAAAAGTGCCTGCTTTTAAAAAATTTTGATCGAAAAGATAATTGCGGATGATTATTATTAAGCCATACAGCAGCGAAAAGGGCAACAACAATATCCTGAAAGATTTAAGAAAATAGAGATTAAAATTCATACAACTGATTAGGGCCAATACAATAATTTAAAGGTATATCAAACATATCGGTATCCTCTATTTTATCAATGGGTTCAAAAAAAGAGAAGCCGATGGCAATTACATCTTCGCGGCACGACGCCAAAAAACGGTCGTAATAACCTTTTCCATAGCCAACACGGTAACCCTGTTTGTCAAAAGCCAGTAGCGGCACAAACACTACATCAATGCGGTAATGGTCAATGGGTGTACCGTTAATTGGCTCGTCAATACCAAAGCTGTTTGGTTGGTATTGGGTATTGTTGCCCACCAGCAGCGCATGCAACGATTGCTGGCCGCCAACCATTACCGGCAAGGCAATACGTATGCCGGGTATGGATACCAACATAAAATCGGTAAATAATTGCGGATCTAATTCGCCGCGATGGTTCATGGAAAAATAACTCATAAGCACCTGAACGTTGGGCGAAAACGACAATTTCTGAAACTGTATCAGCATAAGATCGGTCATTTTGTAACGTTGCTGAAGGGATAGTTTCAGCCGTTTATTACGGTATATTTTTCTGCAATCAGTTTTTGTCATAATCGGCGGTTGTAGTGGGTGGTGAGTTAAGTGGTGAGTTGTAAGAGGTGAGTTGAGTTGTGAGAGGTGAGAGGTGAATGGTAAGTGGTTGTGAGTTGAGTGGTGAGTGGTGAGTGGTGAGTGGTGAGTTGTGAGTTGTGAGAGGTGAGAGGTGAGAGGTGAGTTGTGAGAGGTGAGTGAGTGAGTGAGTTGTGAGTAATGAGTTTAGAGGTGAGAGGTGAGTAAATGGTAAGCGGTTGAATGGTGAGTAGTGAGTTGTGAGTAGTGAGTTGAGTAGTGAGTTGTGAGTAGTGAGTAGTTGATTGGTGAGTAGTTAAGTGGTGAGTAGTGAGTTGTGAGCCATTGGCTAAGCGTAACCGAGGCCAATGGCAATACGTTATCCGCGAAAGCTCAGTAGTGAAGCATTAACAGTAAGCCATTGGCTGACCGTGGCCGAAGCCAATACGTTACCCTTCAAAGCTCAATAGTGAAGCATTAATAGTAAGCCGTTGGCTGAGCGTGGCCGAAGCCCACTGTGCCGCCTGCCGCTTAAATAATCCGCTCCCAAAAACCATCAACCAAAAAAAATATTACACCCCCACGGCTTTTGGCACCATCCTTCCACCCGTTTCTGCTTCACCTCTTTTGCCGCTTTCGTGGTATTCGGCATCCTGGTTTACATTCCAAAGGTCGTAAACTTCCCTACCTGCTACAATGTTTTTAACCGCCAGCATGGCCGTCATCATGCTATGATCCTGGTTGTTGTATTTATGCATGCCATTTCGCCCTACCATGTAAAATCCGGGGTACTGCCGCATACCATCCCTGATTATGTCAATATTTTCTTTATAAGTTCTATCATAAACCGGGTACGCTTTCGGTTGGCGCACTACATATCCGTCGGTCACTTCGGTTGCTTTTCCTAAACCTATTAGTTGTAGTTCCTGTTTTCCCAGTTCAATAAGTGCCGCATCGCTCATATTCCACATGCCATCACCCTTAAAACAAAAATATTCAAGGCCGTAGCAGGCCATAGTTGGGTCGGGCACCATATAAGGGCTCCAACTTTTAAAGTTTTGCACCCTGCCAACTTTTACCGAAGGGTCGTGAATATAAATCCAGTTATCATCAAATTGATTGGTGTCTTTTAAAATCAACACAACTGTAATAAAATCGCGGTACGATAAGTTTTGGGCGGCAATTGCCACCACACGTTTAACAGCAGGTTTAATAAAAGGCAGTAACGACCGTATAGGGGCTGTCGAAATAACCTCGTCGTAAGGGCCGTTAATTTCATTATTATTAATTTTAACTATCCATTTTTCATTTTCCAGTTCAATTCCTTTTACTGTAGCTGCCATGCGTACTTCACCACCCATTGCTACTATTTTTTTGGCACAGGCTTCCCACATCATTCCCGGCCCAAGTTTGGGATAGCGGAAAGTGTCAATAAGTGTTTTAATCAATTTATCTTTATTACCACCAGCCGCAGGTTTAAACAAGGCATTTTTAATAGCCGACGACAGGGACAGTCCTTTAATACGCTGCGCAGCCCAATCGGCCGAAATTTGGTTGCACGGTATACCCCATACCTTTTCGGTATAGGTTTTAAAAAATATATTAAACAGGCGTTTTCCAAACTGGTTGGTGACCCAATCCTCAAAATTTTGCGGGTCTTTTATGGGGCTAAGTTTGGCCCGCATATAACTGGCTACACATAAAAACGATTCTATTATGCCCAGTTTTGTCAGGGCTTCCATTGCAGCGAGTGGATAACTAAAAAACTTTTTATTGTAATAAATGCGGGAGCTGCGTGGCCTTTCAAGCATTTCATTGCCAAGTATTTCGGTCCAAAAATCTTCTACTTCCTTACTTTTTGAAAAAAACCGATGGCCTCCAATGTCAAAATGATACCCTTTATAGGTCTCGGTTCGCGAAATTCCGCCTACGTAGGTTGGGTCCTGCTCATACACCACCACCGAGTGTCCTTGTTTACATAATAAATACCCCGCTGTTAAACCTGCAGGGCCGGCACCAATAATAGCCACTTTTCGTTTTTTTACTTGCATATTCAAGTGCAATATAACGGCTTAGCAGCTAAATGGTTGTTGTATAATTTTACCAATTGGTCATTGTTTCACATAACTTTTGTTACAGGCTAATGCATAGCTTTGCGCCAATTAGCTACAAATGACGGAGATTTTTATAATCCTGGGTTTAATATTATTGAACGGACTTTTTTCAATGGCTGAAATAGCGTTGCTTTCTGCGCGTAAGGCAAGGCTGGATGTGCAGGCACAAAAAGGCGATTTACGTGCAAAGGAAGCATTGGTTTTGGCTAACAATCCCGATAAATTTTTATCGACCGTGCAAATAGGGATTACCCTGATGGGTATTTTGACTGGTATTTTTTCGGGCGAAAACCTGAAAGGTGGGCTCATTGAATTTTTAAACGGCTTTCCGTCCTTGGGTAATAACAGCAGTACGATTGCCACCATTATTGTGGTAATATTTATTACCTACCTATCGCTGGTTGGCGAGTTGGTGGCCAAACGTATAGGTTTATCAAAGCCCGAAAAAATAGCCAAGTTTGTAGCTGCCCCCATGCGGTTTATTTCGTTAATTACCCATCCTTTTATTTGGCTATTGGCTAAAAGCACCAATCTTATTTCGGGCATATTTAAAATAATGCCCAACGAGTCAGGGGTAACCGAAGAAGAAATTAAAATGATCATTAACGAGGGAACCGAACAAGGCGCAATAGAAGAAGCAGAGCAGGAAATTATTGAGCGATTGTTTCATTTAGGCGACCGCAACATTACCTCGCTTATGACCCACCGCAGCGATATTGAATGGATGGAGGTGAACGCCAAAGTGGCCGATATTAAACAGCGCATGAGGGAGGTGGTTCATAGTTCATACCCGCTTTGCGAAGGGTCGATAGACAATATTAAAGGTATTGTTAGTATAAAAGATATTTTACTTGCCAACGACGACAAACCCCTAAAGGAGTTGATGGAGCCCGGTATGTTTGTACCCGAAAATAACACTGCTTACCAGGTATTGGAGCGGTTTAAATTAACGCACATACACAGTTGTTTTATTGTAAACGAATATGGCAGCCTGGAGGGCATGATAACCCTAAACGATATTTTAGAGGCTATTGTAGGCGATATAGCCCAGGAAGATGAAGATGATTACACCATATTAAAACGACAGGACGGTAGCTTTTTGGTAGATGCCCAAATACCTTTTTACGACTTTTTAAGCCACTTTAATAAAACAGAGTGGATGAACGAGGGCGAACACGAATTTGATACCCTGGCAGGCTTTATTTTACACCGGCTGCAACGCATACCCCACACCGGCGATACGTTTGAATGGAAAGGATTTCAATTTGAAATAATTGATATGGACAGCCATAGGATAGATAAAGTGTTGATAACCCTAAGCAAAGAAATGAAAGAGTTGATGGAAGTTCAATAAATGATTATACGCTATTTGGTACACTAAATACTGAATACAAAATCATGATAAAAAAGGCTGAAAAAAATTACCAACAGTATCAAAGTGCGACCTCTATAGTCATAAAGGCAGGCTGCAACTATTGCTGAAAAAAACTATAAAGCCCGGTTCCAAAATATGAGCACCGGGTTGCGGATAGTCATTAATAAATGTACATCTCATATAATTTCAATAATAATAACACCATTTTTTTTGATCGTTTTTTAAAAGCAGGAAACTTACCTGCCACCCTAATAATTATTACCGGGTAGGTGCCTGATTACCTTACACATTTTTAAGAACACTTTTTTTATGAAAATGCCATTGATGAGCAAGCCCAATCAACAAATGTAAACTGCCACTTCGGCAAAAGTGCTGCGAAATAATTATTACTGCGAAAAAATATAGTTTAAGCGAATGGAAAAGTTTCCAAACATACTTAAGGTTAAAAAAATTGACCAGGCCATTATTCAAACTTCCTTTACTATCAGTCTGCTGGGGTTACCGTTTGGGCTGCCACTGGCAACTGTTAGCCAGTAGTTGAATTAAGAAAAATACCCATTTTACAACCACAATAATTACTAAAATATAAAAGTGTTGTTTTACCAGCGCACTTACGCCGAGCTTACCTTTTTGGTAAAGCTGCAGTTTTACAACAGCCATATATTTTTGTGGGCTTAGTTGTAATGCGGAGCCTTATTTGATAACGGCCAAAAAACAGCCATCGTAAATAAGTTGTTGGACAAATACCTTTGGGCGCCCTATACCCAAGACCCTAACTTTACTATTATTTTGGATACTTCCAGTAACGCACTAATTATTAACAACGATATAAATTTGTCAATTTGCTATGTGGCAGGTAATATTAGCCATGGGTAACAACAGTAAATTGTACAGAGACTTAACTGCGTATTTACGTAATAGCCAAAGTAAAACGCCTCGCTTTTTAAAATGCAACGGCGCCTTAGTAGCTTAAAAAGTATTAAAAGGTAATTACCCTGGCAGGATATTCCAACTTATCGGTTCGGTCCTTTCCGTTGGCTTTAATGTGAACCATATTTATTTGTTCGGGCTTGTAGTCGTATAGTAAAGTATTAGTAACCGCCAGTGTATTTAACGACGCCACATTTTTTATCTCAAAATAATTCCAGGTGCTTCCGTCTTCGGGTTGGCGGCCAACAAATTCAAGGGAAGTCCTTTTTCCATCAACAACCAATTGTAAATGGCTGGCAATATAATTTACTATCAACTTATCGTTTGTTTCTTTACTGCCTGGCTGGTTTAAATCAACCTTACACCTGCATTGGTTCGATAGTGTTTTTTCAAAGTCATCGGTAAATATCCTTACACTCAATTCAATGGTTTGCGTACCCTTATTATATTTTACATCGGTCATACTTATAAAAAAAGGATGCACTGCCATTAACAACCCCACTAACACTTTACCTGCCAATATCATTTTAATTAAATTTTACGGGTACGAAAGTCTTGTTTAAATTCGACATTTCTAACCTTATAGGTAGGCGTACACATATTTTATTGATATTAATGAGCGATTTTAATCTCTATTTCACCATCGGCGTAAAGCATATAGCCAATATTAAAGCGCTCGATCACATACTTTTTATAGCAGCCTTGTGCATACGCTACCAGTTTAGCGACTGGAAACAACTGCTTATAATGGTTACAGCGTTTACTATTGGCCATAGCATTACGCTGGCAATAAGTTCGCTACATATCGTATCAATTTCTATTGCATGGATTGAGTTTCTCATTCCACTAACCATTTTACTTACTGCCCTTAGCAACCTGTTTGTTAAAAAATTCACTTTTAAGTCAAAGCTGCCGGTCATTTATTTTATGGCGCTTTTTTTTGGATTAATACATGGCCTCGGGTTTAGCAACTACCTGCAAAGTTTACTTGGCCGCAACTCTGGCATTATACTTCAACTGCTGGCGTTTAACATTGGTATAGAGGCGGGCCAGCTTTTAATTGTAGCCATTCTACTATTAATTACAGTTGTTTGCCTGCAGCTATTTAAATTTAACCGGCGGGAGTATGTACTTTTTTTAAGTGGCGGTATTATTATGGCCGCCCTGCAAATGACCCTTGAACGATTACCTTTTAACCTCTAACATTCAATCTTGTATAATTGATAACAACTAAACACTACCTAAACCCCATGACAGAAAAGTTAGTACCACCTACCAAATGCGTGCTGATAGTGCTGCTATTTGCTACAGCCCTCACAAATGCGCAAAACCCAGGCAATCCCGCTAGCAACCACGGCAATGCTTTTGAAGAATTAAATTACCTGTTGCCAACGCCCAACAGCTATCGTACCGCCAGTGGTGCCCCCGGCCCTAACTATTGGCAGCAACGTGCCGACTATGATATGGCTATAGATTTGGATGAAGCAAACAACGTTTTGACGGGCAGCGAAACGATCACTTACTTTAACAATTCGCCCAATCCGCTTAGCTACCTGTGGTTGCAGTTAGATGGTAACATTTACGACCCCAATAGCGATAACAACCGTAACGGTACCAACAAAATGCAGGAGACTATGACCAATACACAGTTGATAGGCCTTGAGCCGTGGCGTAAACTGGAGGGTTATGGTGTAAACATTACCAAAGCAACCGATGCTGATGGCAAAGCACTCAAGTATTCCATTAACCAAACAATGATGCGCCTGGAGTTGCCAACGGTACTTGCCCCCGGTCAGAAGTATATTTTTTTAATTAATTGGAATTACAAGATTAACGATAAGCTTACCCGCGGCGGCCGCGGTGGTTACGAGTATTTTGCCGACGATGACAACAACCTGTATTCTATTACCCAGTTTTACCCGCGCATGGCAGTATATAGCGACTTTCAGGGCTGGCAAACCCTGCCGTTTACAGGTGGTGCTGAGTTTGCCCTAAACTTTGGAAATTTTAAAATGAGCATCACCGTTCCTGCCGACCATATTATAGCCTCCACCGGCGAATGTCAAAATTATAAAAGCGTTTTAACCGCAGCCCAATACAACCGTTGGCAGCAGGCGCAAACTGCCGGGCAGCCGATAGAAGTTGTAACACTTGACGAAGCGCTTCAAGCCTCCAAAACTAAAAGCACTGCTAAAAAAACGTGGGTATACATTGCAAAAAATGTACGCGACGTTGCCTTTAACAGCAGCCGCAGGTTGGTATGGGATGCAATGGCTACACCCGTTCAGGGTAATAAGGTTATGGCTATGAGCTATTACTGTAAAGAAGCTTATCCTTTATATCGCAAGTATTCAACCAGGGTAATTGCCCATACATTAAAAACGTATTCACAGTTTACCATAGCCTATCCCTACCCCGTAGCCATTAGTGTAGAAGCCGCCAATGGAATGGAGTACCCAATGCTTTCAATGAATTATGGTCGCGCCGAAAAAGATGGATCCTACAGCGAGGCAACCAAGTATGGCATGATCAGCGTAATTATTCACGAGGTAGGACACAACTACTTTCCCATGATTGTTAATAGCGATGAGCGTCAATATTGGTGGATGGATGAGGGCCTGAACTCGTTTATGCAATACTTGTCAGAACAGGAATTTGATCCCTATTATCCATCGCGCCGTGGGCCTGCAAAAAATATGGTGGATTATATGAAGCTGCCAAAAAACCAATTGGAACCCATTATGACCAAAGGCGAATATGTGCAAAGCGTTGGAAACAATGCCTACGGAAAAGCATCTACCGGGTTAAATATTTTGCGTGAAACAATTATGGGTCGCGAAGCCTTTGATTTTGCTTTTAAACAATATGCCACCAGGTGGGCGTTTCACCACCCCACCCCTGCCGACCTTTTCCGTACCATGGAAGATGCCAGTGGTATGGACCTTGATTGGTTTTGGAGAGCCTGGTTTTTTGGAACCGACCCGGTTGATATTTCCATTGACAATGTTCAATACTACCGGATGGACAATGGTAGCGGACCAGAAGCCCGGACTGCCCAACCCGCCGATGCAAAGGCCGCTATCAGCAACAAGGCTCAGTCTATACAATATGCAACGGATATAGATACTACCCTCAGAGACTTTTATTATTACAACCGCCAGGCCGATGCTGTAATGAGACAATCAAAAGCCTACCAGCAGGCGCAGGAAAAAACTGATGGAGAAAATAAGACAGCATGGGCAGGCAAGCACTTTTATGAACTTACCTTTTCAACCAACGGCGGAATGGTTATGCCAATCATTATTGAATGGACGTACAAAGATGGCACAAAAGAAATGGAGAAAGTACCGGTTACTGTTTGGCGTTTAAACGAAAAACAGGTTACCAAAGTGTTTGTAAAAGATAAAGAAGTTGCCTCAATAGTGTTAGATCCAAATTTAGAAACAGCAGATGTAAACGTTGAAAACGGCATGTGGCCGTTAAAGGAAATGCCTGGTAAATTTCAATTGTTTAAAGAAGGCCAGGCCGCCAGCCGCGGTCAAGCCAGTGGTGGCAATGCCATGCAAAACGCAACGAAAAAATAGTGAAAGTTTCAAGCTGCAAGTTTCAAGTTTCAAGCTGCAAGTTTTAACCTACAAGCTGCAAGTTGCAAGCTGCAAGCGTCAAGTTGCAAGCTGCAAGTTGCAGGCTGCAAGTTGCAAGTTTTAAGCTACAAGCTGCAAGTTTTAAGCTACAAGCTGCAAGTTTTAACCTACAAGCTGCAAGTTGCAAGCTGCAAGCGTTAAGTTTCAAGTTGCAAGCTGCACGTTGCAGGCTGTATGCTTCAAGCGTCATCCTTAAAGCTGAAAGCTTTCCAACTGTTTGGGCCAGCGGCCCAACATGTTGGTAGAACTTTGGCAATAGTTTATATAAACGGTGCCGGTTATTTATATTTGACGCACAGGGTACATTATGGTAAAAAATAAAATTATACCACGCGATATTAGCTGGCTAAGCTTTAATGCCAGGGTGTTACAGGAGGCCAACGACCCTTCGGTACCACTAAAAGAGCGTATCAGGTTTTTGGGAATATTCTCCAATAACCTCGATGAGTTTTTTAGGGTTAGGGTGGCTACGCTTAACCGAATGCTTATAATGGGCAAAAAAAATATTCATCTCGAAAAAAATCCCCAACAAATACTGGACGATATACAACTGGTGGTTATACAGCAACAAAGCGAGTTTAACCGCATTTGGGAAGATATTTTACTGGAGTTGAAAAAAGAGAAGATCCACTTTTTAAACGATAAGCAACTAAACGCCGAACAGCAAAGGTTTGTAAAAAAATTTTTTGAAGAAGAAGTACGCAGCAATGTAATACCACTGCTGGTAGAAAGCATTCCGCAGTTTCCATACCTGCGCGAAAAATCGATTTACCTGGGTGTAGTAATGCGTAAAGAACATACTGCCTACGATCAAAAGTTTGCGCTGATAGAAGTGCCCGCCGGCGCCGTTGGACGCTTTGTACTGCTGCCCGCCAAAAAGGGCGAACATGCCATTATTTTACTTGAAGACGTGATAAGATTTAACCTGCCCCAAATATTTACCTATTTTGGGTACGACCATTTTACCAGCCACGTTTGTAAGGTTACTAAAGATGCGGAAATAGATATTGACAACGACATTGCTACCTCGCTGATCCAAAAAATTGAGAAGGGATTAAAAAACCGCCGAAAAGGCAAAACAGTACGTTTTGTATACGATAAGGACATGGATGCCGGCCTTCTGGAATACCTCATTCGTAAGCTGAACCTTTCGCGAAAAGACAATATCATACCCGGGGCACGCATACACAACTTTAGGCATTTTATGGATTTTCCGGATGTGTTTACCGTTAAAAATCCACGCCGCCAGTCGTTTACCCACCCCGACCTGCAAAACCTTAAACGCGTTACCGATGTAGTGTTACAAAAAGATGTGATGCTGCACTTTCCGTACCATAGCTTTAATAGCATTATTGACCTGTTGCGCGAAGCGGCCATGGACCCCGATGTTACTTCTATAAAAATTACTGCCTACCGGCTGGCCAAAAGTTCAAAGGTGATTAACGCACTTATTAACGCCGTACGTAATGGCAAAGAGGTGGTGGTAATGTTAGAGGTAAGGGCCAGGTTTGATGAAGAAGCCAACCTTGAATGGAAAGAAAGACTGGAAGTTGAAGGTGTAAAAGTATTACTGGGCGTTGCAAATATGAAGGTTCATGCCAAGCTGTGCATCATTAAAAAAAAATCGGGCACGCGTTTTATTCAATACGGCTTTGTAAGCACTGGCAACCTGCACGAAAAAACGGCGGAGGTTTACAGCGACCACTGCCTGCTAACCAGCAACCGCAATGTAATGGCCGATATTAACCGCATTTTTAAATACATTGAAAATCCTAAACTGAATGCCGAACAGCTAAAGCTTTGTAAAACACTGCTAATTAGCCCGGTAAGTATGCGCCGCGAGCTGACTAATATGATAAACAAAGAAATCAGAAGCGCCAAAGCAAAAAAAACAGCCTCTATAACTATAAAACTCAATTCCGTTAGCGATGTTGAACTAATAGATAAATTGTACGAAGCTGCCCTTGCCGGTGTAAATATCGATATGATAGTACGGGGCATTTTTTGCCCATTGTTAGAAGGCAAAACACTTAAAAAACAAATCAACGCCATTAGTATTGTAGATGAATATCTTGAACATGCCCGGTTAATGATTTTTTACAATGGCGGAAAAGAAAAGGTATTTATTTCATCGGCCGATTGGATGACCCGAAATATTGACCACCGGATTGAAGCGGCCATCCCTATTTTAGATAAAAACATCAGTCACGAGTTAAAAGATATTATCAATATTCAGCTTAAAGACGACGTGAAGGCCCGCTGGCACGATAGTAATCTATCTAATAACTACGTAGCGTTTGAAGGCAAAAAAAAGATACGTTCGCAAATTGCCATATACCATTACCTGTACCAAAAACTGAAAAATAAGTGACATTAGCAGCTATTGATATAGGAAGTAATGCGGCAAGGCTATTAATAATGGAGGTAATTGAAAACAATGGGGTGGCTGAGTTTAATAAGCTTAACCTTGTACGCGTTCCTTTAAGGCTTGGTTTTGATGTTTTTGAAGAAGGCTTTATATCTAAAAGCAGAATAGGCATGATTATGCAAACTATGAAGGCCTACAACCACCTGATTAATGTGTACGGTGTTACACGTGTATTGGCTTGCGCTACAAGTGCCATGCGGGATGCCAGCAATAGCGAAGACATAATTCGCAAAGTGAAATTAGAAACAGGAATTGGGATTGAAATACTTACCGGCGACCTTGAAGCATCTATCATTTACGAAAACCATATTGCCGAAAACATGAATACCGACAATAGCTACATGTATATAGATGTAGGCGGTGGCAGCACCGAGCTAACCATATATAGCGATGGCAAGCTGGCTTACAAGCATTCCTTTAACATTGGTACCATCAGGCTATTAAAAAATAAGGTTAACGACGATGCATGGAACGAAATGAAAGACGCCATAAAAAGCAACCTAAAAGGCCTTAAAAAACTGGTAGCCATTGGTACGGGCGGCAACATAAATAAGGTGTTTAGTATTAGCAAAAAAAAAGATGGCAAACCATTAAGCATTGACCTGCTAAAGGATTATTATAAGGAGCTGTCGGCCGTACCATTGCAAGAAAGAATACGTTTATATAAGCTAAGGGAAGACAGGGCCGATGTAATTGTGCCCGCCCTTCAAATTTACCTGAATGTAATGCGGTGGGCCGACGCCATCGAAATATATGTACCCAAAATAGGCCTGGCCGATGGGTTGGTGCAGCACTTGTATGCCACCATAAAAAACGAACAAAAAGTAATAGTATAACATAGTAGCCATACTGGCGGCTTCCATAGCTTTGCACAACGTGCAAAACAACTTTGGGCCTTGTTAAATAACCCTTTGTGATGTTTTACGTGCCTTAATATTTTGCACGCTCAACCGCCAAAACCCAACAAAGTGTCAGTAAACAAAGAAATAAAAAAAGTAACCACCCATACGCTGCACAAGCTAAAATCGATGGGCGAAAAAATATCAATGATTACCGCTTACGATTACTCGTTTGCGCGGCTTATAGACGAGGCAGGCATTGATGTAATATTGGTGGGCGACAGTGCCAGCAACGTAATGGCGGGCCACGAAACAACATTGCCCATCACGCTTGAACAAATGATTTACCATGCATCGTCGGTTATACGTGGGGTAAACCGTTGCCTGGTAGTAGTTGATCTTCCCTTTGGATCATACCAAAGCAACAGCGAAATAGCACTGGCATCGGCCATACGTATTATGAAAGAAACCGGCGGCCACGCCATTAAGCTTGAAGGTGGCGAAGAAGCTATTGAAAGCGTAAAAAAAATAGTAAAAGCAGGCATACCCGTAATGGGCCACCTGGGCCTTACCCCACAAAGTATTTACAAGTTTGGCACCTATAACGTAAGGGCTAAAGATGAGGTGGAAGCAAACAAACTAAAACAAGATGCACTGGCGTTGCAGGAGGCAGGTTGCTTTGCACTGGTGCTGGAAAAAATACCCGCCAAACTGGCCAAAGAGGTAACCGAAAGCCTTAACATACCAACCATTGGCATTGGCGCTGGCAACCAATGCAGCGGGCAAGTGTTGGTAATGCACGATATGCTGGGCATTAACAGCACTTTTAAACCTCGGTTTTTACGCACCTATGCAAACCTGGGCGAGCAGGTAAATACTGCAGTAAAAAAATATATTGCCGATGTAAAATCTGGCGATTTTCCCAACGAGAGTGAGCAATATTAAGTTGCATTGAAAGTTGGCAGAAGTGAGCGGTGAGCGGTGAGCGGTGAGCGGTGAGCGGTGAGCGGTGAGCGGTGAGCGGTGAGCGGTGAGCGGTGAGCGGTGAGAGGTGATTGGTGAGAGGTGAGCGGTGAGCGGTGAGCAGTGAGCGGTGAGCGGTTGGTCAATCGTGAAATGCGAAACGTGAAAGGTCAATAGTGATAAGCCAATAATTAATTTTAAATAGCTAAAGGTAAAACGTGAACATGAAAGGTCAATAGTTATTAGTCAATATTGAATAATCAAAAGTCAATAATAAATAGTGAGTGGTAGTAAAAAGTCAATAGCAAATAATTAGTTAATGCCGTTTACTTTATGCTTTTTGTGGCAGCTATTGTTTTGCAGTACAAGAGTGTGACACAAGGATGAAGCCATAAAAAACAAATGCTGGTAACCAAAAAATTTTCCTAAGTCAGCAACTTAAAAAGCTAAGTATTGAAGAGAGTGGAAACCAAAGCTGAAATACACTTTATAACGCGTACCTCCGTTTAAAAATCAATCACCTTTAACCTTACAGAAATATAATATAAACTGCGTCCGTTTTTTACTTTTTACTTTTTAATTTTTAATTCTTAACTCTTAATTCTTAACTCATAATTCTTAACTCATAATTCTTAACTCATAACTCATAACTCTAAACTCATAACTCCTAACTCTTTCTTCCTAATATTTTTCACAATTTGCTCAGCATGTACGCGGCTGTTTTCAATAAAAAGGCGGTGTGTGTTCATACCGCCGCAAATAACACCGGCAAGGTAAATACCTGGTACATTGGTTTCAAAAGTTTCTTCGCTGTAGGTGGGTTTGCGTACCTCGTCGTTGCTAAGTTCAATGCCCAGCATTTGTAAAAATGCCAGATTGGGCTGGTAACCGGTCATGGCTAAAACCCAGTCGTTGGCAATGGTAACCAAACCATCGGGCGTGTTAATATCTACTTCGTGCTGCCTAATGGCGGCTATGGTTGAGTTAAAGTATGCCTTAATCGACCCCTCCTTTATCCGGTTATCAATATCGGGCTTAACCCAATATTTTACCCTATCGCTAATGGCTTCGCTTTTTACCACCATAGTTACCCGGGCACCCTTGCGCCAGGTTTCCAATGCGGCATCAATGGCCGAGTTGGCAGCCCCCACGGTAACCACTTTTTGAAATGCATAGTAATGCGGATCGTCATAATAGTGTTTCACTTTGGGCAAATCTTCGCCGGGTACGTTTAGCAGGTATGGAATGTCGTAAAAGCCGGTACATACAATAATGTTAGCGGTGGCATAAGAGCCTTTGGTTGTGTGCACTAAAAATTCATCGGCCTGCTTTTCTACGTTGGTTACTTCCTCAAAAAGGTTAATGTCAAGTTTACCCGAAATGGCTACCCGGCGATAGTATTCCATAGCCTCGCTTCGGGTAGGCTTTGGGTTGTTGCATACAAAAGGTATCCCGCCTATCTCCAGCCGTTCGCTGGTACTAAAAAAGGTCATGTTGACCGGGTAATTGTAAATAGAATTTACCAGTGGCCCTTTTTCGATTATTACATACCGAAGTCCCTCGTTTTTGGCTGCCAAACCACAGGCCAGCCCAATGGGACCGGCCCCAATAATCACTATATCGTACTGTTCGTTTGTAATTGTGCCATTTAAGTGCATAAATCAAAAAATTATAAAATGTAGTACAAAGGTAAACACAGGTAGTGTAACCCGTTTTATTACCCTTACAACACCCAACCGTCGGCTTAGGTTTATTGTTTTGTATATGTCAATAAGCAATCATAAAAAAGCTGCTATTCATTTAATATCGATTTAAAAAATGGTGTTAGTTCGGCAGCTATTTTTTCGTGATCGCTTACCGATGGATGGCCGGCGCAACCATTAACCGCCATTTGCTTACAATGGAACATCGCTATCGGTTTATCGTTAGGGTACGCACTGTCAACCCTTATTTTTACCTGTTGTAAGCAATTGGTCAATAACAAATCATTTACACTATCCACCACCGGGCTGTTTATTAAAACAAGGCGCGCAAGAGGGTATTTTGACTTAACTTTTTTTGCAAAAGTTATATAGGCTGTTGTAAATTGTGCGCTATCAAAAGGCAGGCGTGCGGCAACTCCGTCGCCAGGGCTAAGGTCGTTAGTGCCCAAATTAATGCTAACAATGGCAGGGGTTGTTTTGCTAAAATCCCAAAAACGGTCGGGCTTTAATATATCCAGTTTCCCATTCTCAAAATTGCTGTAATCATACACATCGGGCATGGTAGGGCCGTCGCTATTCCAGTTGCGGTACATACCAATTCCACTTATACTGCTTAGTATAAAATTGGTATTCAGTGCCCGTGCCAATCGAGGTCCATAGGCAAAATAGGCATTGTGACGGTCGTGGTACGCGCCACTGTCACAAGGTATTACTGAGGCATCGGCCTGTGCGCCACAGGTAATACTGTTACCAATAAACTCAATAACAGGCATTGGGGTAACCGGTAATGCTGATACATTGTCGGCGTCAATTTTTATTACCATAATTTCGCCCGAATAAGGCTCGGTAGCCTTATACAACCATAACCGATGGTACCCCTCACTATTAGCAGTAATCACCAGTGGCTCCAGCACCGAACCGTTAATTTTAATCTTGCCTCCATACACTCCATCCAGCGAGTATTGAATATAATTGTAGATGGTTTTTTTGCGAAGCGACAGGTACACTTTACAGGTTTTACCTTCAAAACCCACGCCAAAATGAGCTCCCGAGCTAATCAGTACCAGTTTGTCGTTTCGCAATACGGTACGTCCAATTGGCTTTAAAGTTGTAGCCGCCAACGTTTTGCTTTTACCCACGGGTGGCTTTATTTGATTACAGGCAAACAAACCTGCCAAAAGTCCGCATCCCACTCTTTTCAGTACTGTTGTCATCATAGTAACTTAATCATTATGTTCAATAAATGACCGCGCCATTTGCAAAAGCCAACACTGGTTTCTATGTCGCAGGTTAATGGGGTAATTGTGCCAACAGGCCGGTATCTGCCATAAACAGGCCATTTTCCGGCAAGGGTAAAAAAGCCCGTCATAACGTGGCGGCGGTATCAAAAACAGCAATAAAAACCGTGTATCGCTGCAATAAATTTTTCATAATACCGTACGCTTTTCCTTAAATATAAAAAACTATCAGATTATACCACGGCTTGTTAACCAAAAATTACACATTCACCACCTGGTAAATTTTAGGTAAATACCACCAATACAACTTTTCGCTATCTTGCCGCCGAAATTTATTAAAATATCAATTACAGAAAAACGAGCCAAAATGAACGCAGATAAAGCCGCCGAAAACCTGAAAGCCGGCCAGGAATTTTTAGAAAGCAACAAAGCCGCAGACGGCGTAATAGCCTTACCCAGCGGTTTACAATATATGGTGTTAACCCAGGGCACCGGCCCTAAACCATCGGCCACCAGCACGGTAAAATGTCATTACCATGGTACGTTAATTAATGGTACTGTATTCGACAGCTCGGTACAGCGTGGACAGCCCGCCAGTTTTCCGTTAAATATGGTTATTAAGGGTTGGACCGAAGGCCTGCAGCTAATGCCCCAGGGCAGCAAATGGCGCTTTTTTATACCGGCCGATCTTGGCTATGGCAACAGGTCGGCTGGTGCACAAATAGGCGCAAACAGTGCGTTGATATTTGATGTAGAGTTGCTGGAGATACAATAGGATTGCAATTTACCTAAGCCTGTTTACCGGGTATATGCCTATATGATGTAAACATATTGTTGCTGGTGCTTTTTTTTTGGGACAAGCTTTGTAACATTTTTCAACTCCGGTTGTGTCACTCACTTGTACTGTAACAATACTATTGAGCAAGCAACCCAATAAGTTGATGCTGACTGAATATGTCATGTAAAAACAAATAACAGACTCTGTCTCCAAACGTAGAAATAGCTGCCAATTTTCTTCCCTATGTATATGGTTTTATATGTAGGGTCTGAGGACAGGTTGCCGATGATAGCTTATAATTAGCAGAAGCCTGTTTTAACTCAAAAGAGTTGGACGAACAAAAAAAATCAGTGCTGCAACATTTTTCACTTCCCCATGTGCTTTACATTGGTTCTAACCAAGGCTGTGAATGTTCATTTAGACATGTTATTTACGACAAGGGTGCATGGTTGTACGTAAATTGAAAGGCAATTGAAGACGCTGTAGCCACGCAGGTACCCCATCAGGCTCTGGTAAACTATCTAAAGACTTCAAAGCAGGCAAAGTTTGAAATTTAGGTCTGTTGGGATGGCGATTATTCTTTACCGGTTGAATTTGAGGGACAAATTGCTGTAGAAAATATTTTGCAAGCTGACTTTTGTTTTAAAGAAAGAGTTTACTATTCAGTCAGCATCGGCAGCTAACAGCGGTTTAGAGTGCAGAGGAGCTATATGAATAAAACATCGGCTATTTACATTTATCAGCTATAGTTCCGGCAACAAATTCAACATTGGCCTTTAGTTCTTGTTGCAATTAGCAGTAATTCACTAAGGCATCGGTTATCGCGGGTGAGGTTATTAAATGCCCCACCAAACGCAAAGCCCTGAAGGTTAGCGGATACCTGTTTTCACATTTGTCACGTTTTATTTTAGGCGGCTCGCTACAGTGGGGTGCGTATGGCCAAATAAAGTGTAACAAATTTTTGTGCGTTACCTGGTGCAGGCTTTTATTGGTTTTGCTGGTTACAGGTCTATTATTTCGGTCACCTTACTTATAACACAACCTTTGCCGGGCTACAGCTAACCATGCTGTTGTTGAGTAATCAAAAAGCCAGATGAATGATAATACCTTACATTGAGTGATGCCTCAAAAATTTCTTGAAAGGTTTAAAAGAATCGATGAGCTGATAGCTCTAAAAGCGACCAGAAATCCGGCGCAACTTGCTTTTAAGCTGGATATTAGTGAAAGTACCCTGTATGAGTTTTTAAAGGCGTTGAAAGACCTGGGGCACCGATTGAGTATGACCATGACAGGTGTTCTTATTTTTATAACCAAAAGGGGCTACTTAAAATAACCTTCGAGAGAGATTACGATTAAGCGTCAGGATAATTTTGATACACATCAAACTAAACCCTCACTCCGACTATATCGGAGTGAGGGTTTGTACTTTTAAGCTACTAAGTATTTAAACCTGCATTATGAAGCCAATAATTACAATTTTGTTTATCCTTACCCATTACCTGTCTTTTTCGCAGAATGCCGTTGAAGAGGATACAACTTTAAACACCTGTACCGTTGTATTCTTTAGTCGCTTTCATCCTGGGCAACGAAGTATACGGTTAAATAATCACCGGGTTTTTATTAATGACAGCCTGGCAGGCAAGGTAGGCCAAAACCGTTACCTCGTTGTAAAAACAACCCCGGGAAACAAAATTATTGCCCCGCAAATGGATGGAAAAAAGCAACGGAAAAGATCCCGAAAAATAGAAGTAGTAATGGAGGCTGGTGATACGAGCTACTACGAAATTATTGACCCCGTACCTCTTGTAAGCTTTCGCTTAACCTTGTTTGAA
Source organism: Chitinophagales bacterium (assembly GCA_038247635.1). Lineage (GTDB taxonomy): Bacteria > Bacteroidota > Bacteroidia > Chitinophagales > Chitinophagaceae > Segetibacter. The sequence goes on along the minus strand of JBBRUR010000004.1, from coordinate 2,194 downwards.
ACCGGCGAAAAGTTTGGGGAGGAGCAAATGAAGCGCCTGAAGCCACAGAAAAATAATGGAAGTCTTTCAATGACATAATAAAAGTTTGAGCGCAATGGTAAATACTTTTTTGTTCGATTAGCCAATGAAAAGTCAAGCATTTATTATTTTTAATGTAGCAGGTTGGCTTGTATTCGTGCCCCCTATTTAAGCCATTATTGTACATTTTTAAGATAGGTTTATTGTATGGAATTGAGAACACAGATTGCTTTCGTTAACGGTTAAAACCAACTATTATGAAATGCACAATTTATATACTGCTGTTGGCAATTGTTGCTGTTTTTACCAGGTGCAGTAAAGAAAAAACAAACAATAGCATTGATATACCCGGTCTGCCACCTGCCACACAAATAGGTGCCAATACTTTTGGCTGTCTGGTAAATGGTGTACCATGGGTGCCACAGGGATATGGTGGTACAACTAATAATCTAAGTATTGATTATGATCCTGGATTTAATAATGGAATGTTTGGTATTACTACTTATCGAAAAACAGCATTGGAAAACACATTTATAGGAATAGGAATTGGCGATAGTATCAGATTAATAACAGCTCCATACACTTTTAACGTTGGATTTAAAAATTTAGGCGGTTCGCACTACAGCGACTTAACTTATTGCCAAAGAAAGAGTACAGATTCTTTGGATTTCATTAAAGGATTCATAACAATTACAAAATTAGATAGAATCAATAGTGTAATAACTGGTTTATTTGATTGTACCTTATTTAATGAAAACTGCGTTGATACTATAAAAATTACTAAAGGTCGGTTCGATTTTAAATTTTAAAAAAAACTAAATAAAAAATTATGAAACGTATTTTTTAAGCTACCCTTTTATGGTTAGTATTAGCTACTGTTTTGCCCAATACTAGCAAAGCCCAAGACACAAGCACTATTGATAAGTTGCTTACGTATATCATAGCGCCTTTAAATAAAACCCAAATACCTACTCAGTATTTGGCAGAAAAGGGAACTATTTTTTTGGGTATGAATCCTTTAATGGCACCCTATCTGATGATAATGTATTTGTAACAAACTTGTGGCGAATGATGTATGTGCAATTGCAGCAAAGCTTTGTAGGCAGTGGTACTAATCTATTACCCGATATATTAACCGTAAACAACGCTCTGCAAAATAATACCTTACCCAACCAACCCACACCCGTGCCGTTGTTAATTGGGCAATAGAATAGCATTAGCGACAATGCTGCCAACATGGCTTACTAACTTACAACACCAATACAAGGCAATTAAACGATGTACCCAACCGCCCAAGCAGCCCCTACCTTATCAAAAATTTATTTGCCGCCTGCCCTATCGAGAATGTTAGCATTTCAGGTGTAGCCAATGTAATAATAAAAAGCAGCTTGAATTACAACAACACGGGTGCAAGCCTTAGTAGCGTACAAATAGATTTTGCCAATAGGCAGGGTTTTGTAAATATTCCTTTAAATATAGCCGTAAGTGCTGCCTAAGCCGATACAGGCTATTACAGATGGAAGATTAAGGCCACCCTAAGCAACAGTACCGTATTGCAATGTTATGCCGATTATTTTGTGGTGCATATACCACCTGTAAGCAATATCACTGCCTTTAGGTTTGAACCTGGCGGCGTAAACGGCCCACAAATAGCCGGTACCGGAACGCCCAACGTTTGGGGTATTATAAATCCCGTGCCGGGTGTGCATAGCGGCGGTACTATCCATATTATGTATAGCAATAGGCAAAGGGCTACACCAATTAAATTACGCAAACTCTTGATTGTGGTAGAAAATATGGATGCGTATAATTTGGCACCACAAGTACAAGGTAGACCTTATACTGTAGAAGATTTAATAGAGTAATTTCTAGGGAACCAGGTGCAAGTTTTGATTTCAATTCCCAATTAGACGATGAAGCCGGCTACGATTTGGTATTCATCAATTTTAGCGATGGCATGGATGGCATTGTACCCAATGCAGCAGTGGTGCAAACAGCCATCAACCGGATAAATACAAATAAACAACCTGATGATCGAAATGGTAATATGATACAGCAAAATGTGGTAATGGGCGTAGGTACAGGTGGTTTAAATGCACGGTATGCCTTGGCCAATATGGCCAAAAACTTTAGCGGTAGCAATACACGTTTGTTGATCACCCACGATGCTCCCCAC